>NZ_JCAIUC010000002.1:0-889042 GCF_059445325.1 Mycetocola sp. Y791
AGAAAAGGTCGAGTCAACGGGTATTTGGCATTTGACATTGTGCACGCTGTTGAGTTCTCAAGGATCGGATGCTCCCGCTTTTCACCCTTCCGGGCTGCTCCGCAGGGCAACTTCTCTACCCTACCACATGAATCAGCCGGTAAAACCGGCCGCTCCCCGTGACATCCAGCCAGGCTGGGCGTCACAAGAGTCGCCGAATTTCTTCGGTTCTTCCTGGGTGGGTTTTATATCCTAAACCTCAAGACAACGACACTCAAGAGTGACGGAGTTGAGGTGAGGATTTGGTCCCGCATGAGGCCGGCGAGCTAAGCTCAGCCGCACCTTTGGGGTGACGAGTAGTTACTCTACGTTGGCTTTCGTCACTCCGGCAAATTGCACGTGCAGGCCGGGCGTGTCGCCTCCGGTGCTCGTGCAACCATCACGAACCTAGTGAGGTGTTCGCCCCGCCGGATGCGCCCGGCATCGTCGATTCCCGCACGATCAATTCGGGCTGGAACACGATGTGCTCGCGCGTGAAATCATCCGGTGCCTCCGCCTCCCTCAGGAGAAGGTCGACCGCGGTCGACCCGATGAGGGCGCTCGGTTGCCTCACTGACGTGAGGGGCACCACCGCTGCGACAGCGAAGTCGATGTCGTCGTAGCCGACGATCGCGATGTCGTCCGGTACCGACAGTGTGCCGAGCATGCTGAGCGCCTGAAGGAGGCCCATCGCCACGAGATCGTTTGCGGCAAACAGGCCGTCCGGGCGCTCAGCGACCGACCGCTCCCGTACAGTTTCACCGACTCTCCTGCCCTGGAGGACAGTGAGGGCGTCAGTTTCGATGTACTCGAGAGTGACCCCTTCCGTCTCTGCTGCGGCGTTGCGTGCGCCGGCGAGCCGATCGGCGACCTGGCGCAGGTGAGCAGGACCGCCGACGACGGCGATCCGGCGTCGTCCGGTATCAATGAGGTGCCGCACCGCGAGATACCCGCCGGCGACGTCGTCGACGGCAACCGAAGAGAACCGTTCGTCGGTGGTCGGCCTGTCGACCAGAACAGCCGGGATGCCCCTGGTGTGCAGGCGGTCGAGCCTGTCGACACTGTCGCCGACCGGCGAGATGAGGACGCCGTGGACACGCTGCTTCTCGAAGAGGTCGAGGTATGCCGCTTCACGCTCGACGTTTTCGTCGCTATTGCCGAGGAGGACCGTGAGCCCGTCTTCGGCGGCACGGTCTTCGGCGCCTCGGGCGACATCGGTAAAGAACGGGTTCGAGACATCGAGCACAATCAGCCCGATGCTGAGACTACGTCCAGCCCTGAGTTGCCGTGCCGCGTCGTTGCGCACGAACCCCAGTTCGTCGATGGCTTTTCGTACACGCTCGACAGTCTGGGGCGATACCTTGTCCGGCCGGTTGAGCACGTTGGAGACAGTCCCCACAGACACTCCCGCACGGTTCGCTACGTCACGAACGCTCATTCCCATAACGCAATCCTCCATGGCCGGTGATGCCAGCGTATAGGCGAACCCGTGGATCGCTGCGCGTCCGGCTGGCGTGATACAAAAGATCCGGTTGAATCATTTCATCCAATTCGCGTGTTGCAGGCCACGTCGACGCGGCCGGACCCCCAGTGCGTGTACCGACCACACTGATCAAAGGAGCTCACAGTGTCCACCGAAATCGAACGCGTCTGCTTCCTCATGAACCTCAAGCCCGAACGGGTGGATGACTACCTCGCGGCACACGAGACGGTCTGGCCAGAGATGCTCGAGGCACTGAGTGCGTGCGGCTGGCGCAACTATTCCCTGTTCCTCCGCAAGGAGGATGGGCTCGTCGTCGGTTACCTCGAAACCGACAACTTTGATCGCGCCAGAGCCGAAATGGACAGGACCGAGGTCAACGAACGGTGGCAGGCAACCATGGCTGGCTACTTCGCGGAGGAGACCGCCCCCGACCGGACCATGCGAACACTGCAGGAGTATTTCCACCTGGCATGACATCGCGTCTGGCGAGTGCGCGGGCGCAGCCCGAGGCATCCGTCTCGCCGTGGACGCAGAAGCTACACACGGAAGGCAAGCGGGCTATGCCGGCACCGCCCTTCTCTGATAACTTGGTGCTCTGAGCTGAAACGATTCAGCAACGTGTTCCACACATGAAATTCAGTAAGGACGAAGAACAATGACGATCGACTCCACGGCACTTGCCACGCTGGAAAAACAGGCCATCGAACTCCCCTCGTGGGCGTTCGGCAACTCCGGCACCCGGTTTAAGGTCTTCGGCACCCCCGGCACCCCGCGTACGATCCAGGAGAAGCTCTCGGATGCCGCAAAGGTGAACGAGCTCACGGGACTCGCTCCCACGGTGGCGCTGCACATCCCCTGGGACAAGGTCGATGACTACGCCGCGCTTCGTGACTACGCGGCCAACCTCAACGTGTCGCTCGGCACCGTGAACTCGAACACCTTCCAGGACGACATCTACAAGTTCGGCTCGCTCACCCACACCGACCCCGCTGTCCGCCAGAAAGCCATCGACCACCACTTCGAGTGCATCGACATCATGGGCGAGACGGGCTCTCAGGACCTCAAAATCTGGCTCGCCGACGGCACCAACTACCCGGGCCAGGGTGACATCCGCGGTCGTCAGGACCGGCTCGCCGAATCGCTGCAGAAGATCTACGACCGCCTCGGCGATGACCAGCGCCTCGTGCTCGAGTACAAGTTCTTCGAGCCGGCTTTCTACCACACCGATGTTCCCGACTGGGGAACGAGCTATGCCCAGGTCAGCGCCCTCGGAGACAAGGCCCTCGTCTGCCTCGACACCGGTCACCACGCTCCAGGCACCAACATCGAGTTCATCGTCGCCCAGTTGCTTCGCCTCGGCAAACTCGGCTCGTTCGACTTCAACTCGCGCTTCTACGCCGACGACGACCTCATCGTCGGTGCGGCCGACCCGTTCCAGCTGTTCCGGATCCTCTACGAGGTCGTTCGCGGAGGCGGGCTCGACGACGACTCACCCGTCGCGTTCATGCTCGACCAGTGCCACAACGTCGAGGACAAGATCCCCGGCCAGATCCGCAGCGTACTCAATGTTCAGGAGATGACGGTGCGTGCGCTGCTCGTCGACCGCGATGCCTTGCTTGCCGCGCAGAACGCAGGCGACGTACTCGGCGCGAATGGCATCCTCATGGATGCCTTCTATACGGATGTTCGTGGCGACCTGGCCGCGTGGCGCGAGTCCCGCGGTCTTCCGGCCGACCCGATGGCCGCATACGCGGCATCCGGTTACCAGGAGCAGATCGCCGCTGAGCGTGTCGGTGGCCAGCAGGCGGGCTGGGGGGCGTAAGCGTCCGGCGCCTGTTCGCGACGGGCCCAGGTACGGGGCCTCACTACCCGACCCGATCGAGAAACTGAAGGACGCGCCCGCTGAGAAGCTCCGCGGAATCGGGTTCATAGGACGGAAGGCTGGAGTCCGCGAAGAGGTGCGCGTCGCCCGGATAGATAAAGAGTTCACCGTCGTCTGCCTGCTCGATGAGCGTGCGTGCCGCGTCAATGTCGCCGGAGTCCACGAACTCGGGATCCCCCTCCGTCGCGTGGATCTGCACGGGGAGCGCAGCCGGCCAGACATCGCCGAACTCGGTGACGGGCAGACAAGCGGAGAAGAACAGTGCACCGCGCCCGCCGGGTCGCGATTGGGCGAGAAGCTGGGCCGGCATCACCCCGAGGGAGAAACCGGCGTAGACGAGGTCGCTCGGCAGGTCAGCGGCTGCCGCGCTCCCCCGTCGCAGAATCTGGGTGAAGCCGATCTCGCGGGCATGGTTCACGCCCTCCTCGAGGGTTTCAAACGTCCGCCCGTCGAACAGATCGGGGAGGTGAACCTCATTACCAGCCTGCCGGAGCAGTTCGGCAAATTCGCGGATGCCCTGGGTCAGGCCTTGCGCGTGATGGAACAGCAGAACCTCGGCCATAAGAAACCCTTTCGTCCGGTTACGCACGCGGTTGGCGTGCCGTCATGGATATCAACCTGCTCGAACCGCCGCCAGTGTCAGATGCCCCCGTACCTGCGCCTGGTGAGCCCGTTGAGGAGAGAAGCAAACACGAGCACGAGACCGAGCGCGAGCAGTTGCACCTGCACACCGTCGTTCCCCGGGAACGCGAGCAGGATTCCGGCGTTGAGCCACACGATGAGGACCGTTGCGAGAACGACTCCGGACACCCGTCCGATGCCGCCGGTGATCGCGACCCCGCCGAGGACGGCGATCGTGATCGCAGGCAGCGCCATGCCGTTGCCGCTGGTACCGGCATCCGGACGCGCCGACGCGAACTGCGCGACAGTGACGATCCCGACGAGTCCGGAGATCACCCCGGAGAGCACATACACGGCGAAGCGGTTCGGGCGGACGTTGATGCCAGCCCACGATGCCGCCGTGTCGTTGGTGCCGAGGGCGTACACCCGGCGCCCAAAGGTCGTCTTGTTGAGCAGCACCCAGACCACGATGACGACCGGAATGAGGAAGGTGAAGATCCCCAGCGGAATCAACGGCACGGATGCCCCGATGATCGGCAGCTCGACAGCCTTCGCTGCGGAATAGAAGGTCTGGATTTCGGTCGAGTTCACCGGCTTCTGGCCACTCCACACGAGCGCGATCGAACGGTAGGCATAGAACGTCGCAAGCGTGGCGATCAAAGGCGGAAAACCGATATACGACACCAGCGCCCCATTGATGCCACCGAGGATGCCACCGAGCACGACGGCGAACACCATCGCGACGATGAGGTTCCAGCCCCAGAGACCGTATGACATCCCGAACGCGATACCCGTCACCGAAACCATCGAACCGACGGACAGGTCGATGCCCCCGCGTCCGGAGAGGATGACCCCGAGCTGCGCGAGACCGAGCATGGCGAGGGGAACGGCGTTGATGAGCGATGCGGCGAGGTAGTCCGAGTTGTATGACCCGCTCAGCAGGCCGACACCGTCGAGAACGGTCATCACGACGAGCACGACAACGATGAGGACAGCGAGCAGGACAATGCGCTGGGTGAGGAGCGCTTCGAGCGCACGCGCACCAATGCTTCGCCTGGATTCATCGGGCCTGGTGACCGGAGCCTCGGTCGTGACACTCATGCTTTCCTCCTCCGTGCCCGCTCGCGCAGCAGGTCCGTGCCGACGGCGACGATGATGAAGACCCCGACGAACAGGTTCGCGAGCTGTGACGGCCAGCCCAGCTGGGTCACACCCGAGTTGACCGTCTGCACAAGAATCGCGCCGAGCAGCGTGCCGATCACCGAGCCGCGGCCACCGAGAATCGAGGTTCCCCCGATCACGACGGCGGCGATGACCGCGAGCTCACGACCGGTGCCGACGCCCTGGTCGAGCGTCGACGTGCCCGCTGCGATGAAGAAGCAGGCTCCGAGGCCGACCAGGGCACCGGTGATCGCGTACGCGAGCACGACGCGCGGCTGCACCTTCACCCCGGCGAGGCGAGCCGCGTTCGCATTTCCACCGATCGCGAAGAAGTGCCTGCCCCCTGCCGTGTTCCTCAAATACCACCACGCCACAAGCACGATGAGAATCGTGATCGCGAAGCTGTGCGGCACCCCGAGCGTCCGCCCGGACTCGCCCCGCCCGAAGACATCGAGGGTGGACGGGATGTTGTTGACCGTCGATGACCCGAAGGTCCGCAGCGCGAAGAACTGGAAAATGTTCGCGGTTCCGAAGGTGATGATGATGGCGTGCACCCGGCCGTACGCAATCAGGGTGCCGTTGATAAGACCGAGTACCGTGCCGAGGACCATGCTCACGAGCACAGCGACGACGAGCGGAACGTTCACGTCGACGAGCAGCTTTGCGGTGACGACGGCGCAGAGCGCAATTGCCCCTCCCACCGACACATCGATGCCGGCGGTAATGATGATGAACGTCATCCCGACACCGATCAGGGCGATCGGCGCAACCGACACGAACAGCGGCTGGATCGACGACGCGCTCAGGAACGACGGAGTGAACACTCCGAGCAACGCCCACAGCACGGCGATCACGCCAACGAGAACGAACTCCTGCCCGGTGACCGGTGGCGGCAGGATGCGACGGACCATCGCCTTCTCCGCTGGTCCGGTGGCGAGCGCCGTCATGACGTCTCCTCCCTGCCCGCTTCGCCGGCCGCAGCCGCCAGGATCTCGACCTGGGTGGCATCCGGGCTGAACTCCCGGGCGATCTCGCCGCTGCGGATCACCAGAATGCGATCGGAGATCCGCAGGACCTCACCCAGGTCGCTCGTCACCACGAGCACCGCGGTCCCCTCGCTGGCCAGGTCGTCGATGATGCGGTGGATTTCTTCCTTGGCACCGACGTCGACGCCCTGGGTCGGCTCGACGAGTACGAGGAGCTCCGGTCGGCTGACGAGTTGTCGCGCGAGAACCACCTTCTGTGCGTTACCACCCGACATGGCGCTGATCGGCTGACGCTCGCTCGGCGTCTTCACCGCGAGCCTGGTGATGAAGTCCCGCGCGATGTCACGTTCGACACGTCGCTCGACCCAACCCCGCACCCGCGACAGCAGGCGAAGCTCTCCGATCGTGATGTTGAAGGCGATGCTCTGAAAAGAGAACGCCCCCTGAGCAGAGCGATCGGCGGGGAGCAGATGGATGCCACGCTTCCTCGCTGAGGACGGACGACTGATCACGACCGGCTCACCCTTCACCAGCATCCGCCCCGCTGTTGGTCGCTGCATTCCGTAGATCGTGCTGGCGATCTCGCCGGCACCTGAACCAATGAGGCCGTACAGGCCGAGGATCTCACCCGACCGGACACTGAAGCTGACGTTCTCGAACGCATTCGCCAGGCTCAGTGCGTCGAGTTCGAGCACGACGGCACCGCGAGTCGCCTCACCATCGCCACGCGGCTCGGCGAGAACCCCTCCGACCATGAGTTCCGCAATTTGCCGGACCGTGAGGTCGGCGATCGGCCGGGTTGTGATCGTCTCACCGTCGCGCATGATGGTCACCACATCGGCGATGCGAAACAGCTCGTCGAGGCGATGGGAGATGTAGATGACGGCGACCCCCGTCGCGGTCAGCCTGCGGATCACGCCGAACAGCACGTCGATCTCAGCGTCGGTGAGGATCGCTGACGGCTCGTCGAGGATGAGCACCCTCGCGTCTCCGGCGAGCGCCTTCGCTATCGACACCTGCTGCTGCTGAGCGATGGACAGACTGCCGACGGGCCGGGTCGCGATGCCGACACTGAGTCCCACTGTGTCGAGAAGCTGACCCATCTGGTCGGCCTGCCCGGCCCAGTCGACACGAATCCCCTTCGTGAGCTCGCGCCCCACAAAGACGTTCTCGGCAACGCTGAGTTCCGGAAAGAGCTGCGGCTCCTGGTAGACCGTCTGCACACCGAGCCCGATGGCATCCGTCGTTGATGAAATCGTGACGGGACGACCATCGAATTCGAGTCGACCGGCATCGGCGCGTTCCGCTCCCGCCACGATCTTGATGAGCGTCGACTTGCCCGCGCCGTTCTCGCCGACGAGGGCGTGCACCGTGCCGGGTGCCACCGAGATGTCGGCGTTCCTGATGGCCCGAACGCCGCCGTAGCTCTTTGAGACGCCCGAGAGGGCGAGCCGTGGAAGCACGGCCGCCGGGGTATCGATATTGCCGGGCATGAGATCCCTCCCGGTCGGGACGGGCGACTCGCGTCCCGCCGTCCCGACCACCGCTTCTTGCTGTCAGTAGTCGAACTCGTCGACGTTCTCCGTCGTGATGGTGAGGGGAGGCCCGAGCAGAAGAACCTTCGACTCGGAGTCATACTCCACCTCTGGCAGGTCGTCGCTCACGTTGTTCGTCGCCTCGAGTTCGTTACCTTCGGCGAGCTGCAACCCGGTCCACGCGGTGAGGTAACCGAGTGCCTCGACGTCCCAGAGGATCGACGCACTCGATGAACCGTCTTCCAGGTACGGTTTCATCGACTGGGGGGTTCCGAGGCCGACCGTGAACACCTGGCCGACCTTGCCGGCATCCGACACCGCCTGGGCAACGCCGGGGGCGCTCGACGTGCATTCGCCGACCAGCCCGGTGAGATCCGGGTGAGCATTCATGAGGTCGGTTGCCATCGACGTCGCCATTGCCTGGTCCTCACCGGCGTAGACGATGTCCACGATTTCGGCGTCAGGGTACTCTTCGGCGGTGTACTCCTCCTGCACCTCGATCCACGCGTTCAGGTTCGCCGCCGTCTCCCCGCACGACACGATGGCGTACTTGCCCGATCCGCCCATGGCGTCGAGCAGCGCATCGGTGAGACCCTCGCCGATACCCTCGACCGACGCCTGGTTCACGAACACCTCGCGCACCGAGCTCGGTGCGTCCGTGTCGCTCGTCGCAACCTGGATGCCGGCATCAGCGGCTTCCTGCAGCAACGGTGCCATGGAGTCAGGATCGTTGGGCGCGACGATGAGTGCGTCGACGCCCTGCTGGATGAACGAGCGAACGATGTCTGCCTGCGCAGCGGCATCCGCCGTTGTCGGTCCCTGATAGAGCCATTCGATGCCGAGCTCCTCCGCGGCCGCCTCGCCACCGGCGTTCATCGCTTCGAAGTAGGGAATGCCCTGCAGCTTCGGCACGAATGCAACGGTGACCTGCTCGTCGCCGCCGCCTCCGCCCGCGTCGCCACCACCCGCGTCGCCACGACTCGTGCATGCGGTCATGGCGAGCGCCGCGGTCAACGCGAGCGCGCCGACCGCCAGTGTCTTCCTTCTCATCAACACAGTTGTGCCTCTTTCTTCTCTGAACCGGGCGACATCGCCCAGACGGTCGCGACACTGCCGCCGCGAGGTGTTTCTCCTGGTTCGTGTGAAATGCCGGTCACGCCGGTACCTCCTCGGGAATTTCGCGTGCGGGGCCAGGCGCCGGCACCGCGACCACGGTGACGTCCACCCCGGATCCCTGCCACGCCTCCCGGAACTCCGGACCCACCGCATCGTCGGTGTACAGCGCCGTGATGTGGTCCGGGTCCGCAAACGCGTGCAGGCCGAAGCCGGAGGCCTTCGCCGCGGTGAACAGACCGACCACCGAATCGCACGAGCGCGCGAGCCCCCGCTTCGCCTCGCACTCCTCCGTCGACAGCTCGAGCAGGCCCAGGCTCCGCGACACGCTCGATGCTCCAAAGAACCCGGTCTTCACCCGACCGCGCCCCTCGAGCACATCCGAGAACGCGCCGACGACCGATCGCGATGCGCGGCGCACCACTCCCCCTGGAAGGATGACCGTGGCGTCCGTACGCTCCATCAGGAGACTGGCGAGGCGGATGCCATTGGTCACGACGACCAGGCCGGTGCGGCCGGTCAGTTCGGTTGCGAGGTAATACGCCGTCGACGACGAGTCGATCACGATGACATCGCCATCCTGCACCAGCGCCGCGGCCGCCCGCGCGATGGCGCGCTTGGCCGCGGCATCAGCACGCAGTCGGCTCTCGAAAGCGTCTTCCTCACGTGGGACCGTTGCGACGGCACCCCCGCGGACGCGACGGAGGAGCGATCGCTGTTGAAGCAGGTCGAGATCTTTGCGCACGGTGACCGCTGAGACTCCGAGCCGCGTCGCGAGATCGTTGACCGTGACGCGTCCCTTGGTGAGGAGGTCATCGAGAATCGCCTCTTCGCGCACGAAGTCGTATCGACTCATCGCTCCTCCGTTCGGCAACAGTGACGAACTCTCAGCTTTGTCTCGAAAGATAGGCCGATCGTCAGTTCACGTCAAGAAACGAAATCAAAACGTTGCGGAACGCTTGCGTTGAGGTCCTGCCCTCGCAGGGGGAGCGCGCCCCGCGATAACGCCTGGCTGTAGCATTTCAGTCCAGACCGAGGAGCGGGAACATGGCAACAACATCGACCGTCGACGCGGAGTCCCGCCGGGAGCGCCTGCTCGGCATCCTCACCGCCGACGGAATCATCCGTCTCGACGAGGCAGCGGAAAGCCTCGGCGTCTCGGCGATGACCGTGCGACGCGACCTCGCCGACCTCGAGACCGAGGGCCGCCTTCGCCGGGTCCGCGGCGGCGCGGTACCCTCCCTCAAACCGCGCTCCTTTGTTGACCGGATGTCGACGGGCGCCGAGGCGAAGCGCGTCATCGCCGACAAGGCGCTTGCGCTGATGCCCGCGACCGGGGCTGTCGCATTCGACGCGTCGTCCACCGCGGGAACCGTACTCGCGCGCATGGAGGGATCGGGCACTGACCTCACCGTTGCCACGAACTCGTACGAGAATTTCCAGAGTGCGCGGCGCCTCGGGGGGATGCAGCTACTCATCGGCGGTGAGGCCGAGGAACGCACCGACAGCTTCGTGGGCCTGCTGGCGTGCCAGGCGGCCGGCTCGCTGCACTACTCGCACTTCTTTACCTCAGCGGGTGCGGTCGACCCCGAGCGCGGAACGAGTGAGGTCACCCTCGCGGAGGCGCAGGTCAAGCTCGCGTTCGTCGCGGCGGCGGACGAAACAGTCCTCCTCGTGGACTCCACCAAACTCGGCCAGCGTGCCCTCGCCCGCGCCCTGGACTGGGAGCGGGTGAGCCTCATGGTCACCGAACTCGATCCCGCCGACGCCAGGCTCGATCCGTACAGGAACCTCGTCGAACTCGCCTGACCGGGAGCGTCTCCTTGACCGACGCAACGGCCGGTGTTACTTTCTGTAAGAGTTAACATGAACGAACAACGGGAGACGCGCATGACGAACGAGACCGCAGCGGCACTGATCGCCCGGAGCAACCGGCTGGGCGCCGACCCGAAAAACACGAACTACGCCGGCGGCAACACGTCGGCCAAGGGCGTCGACACCGACCCCGTCACCGGCGACGACGTCGAGCTGCTCTGGGTCAAGGGATCCGGCGGCGACCTCGGCACCCTCACCGAGTCGGGCCTCGCCGTGCTCCGCCTCGACCGCATGCGGGCGCTCACTCACGTCTACCCCGGCGTCGAGCGCGAAGACGAGATGGTTGCGGCCTTCGACTACACGCTCCACGGTAAGGGCGGCGCTGCCCCGTCGATCGACACCGCCATGCACGGCCTCGTCGACTCTGCTCACGTCGACCACCTGCACCCCGACTCGGGCATCGCGATCGCTACCGCCGCAGACGGCGAAGAGCTCACGAAGACCATCTTCGGAGACAAGGTGGTCTGGGTTCCCTGGCGCCGTCCCGGCTTCCAGCTCGGCCTCGACATCGCCGAGATCAAGGCGAAAAACCCGGATGCCATCGGCTGCATCCTCGGCGGACACGGCATCACCGCGTGGGGAGACACCAGCGACGAGTCCGAGAAGAACTCGCTCTGGATCATCAACACCGCCGCTGAGTACATCGCGACCCACTCGCGTCCCGAGCCATTCGGCCCCGAGCTCGACGGCTACGAAGCCCTCCCCCTCGCCGAGCGTCGTGCCAAGGCTGCAGCCCTTGCCCCCACGCTCCGCGGACTCGCGTCAACAGACAAGCCGCAGGTCGGCCACTTCACGGACCACGCTGTCGTCCTCGACTTCCTCGCCAGCGCCGAGCACCCGCGCCTCGCCGCCCTCGGAACGAGCTGCCCTGACCACTTCCTCCGCACCAAGGTGAAGCCGCTTGTCGTCGACCTGCCGGCATCCGCATCGGTGGAAGAGACGATCGAGCGCCTGCAGGTCCTCCACGAGGAGTACCGCGCGGACTACCAGGCCTACTACGACCGCAACGCGACGGCCGACTCCCCCGCGATCCGCGGCGCCGACCCGCTCATCATTCTCGTCCCAGGTGTCGGCATGTTCAGCTACGGCGCTAACAAGCAGACCGCACGCGTTGCGAGCGAGTTCTATCTCAACGCGATCAACGTGATGCGTGGGGCAGAGGGCCTCTCGACCTACGCGCCGATCGACGAGGCAGAGAAGTTCCGCATCGAGTACTGGGCGCTCGAGGAGGCCAAGCTCCAGCGCATGCCGAAACCCAAGCCGCTCGCGACCCGCATCGCTCTCGTGACGGGCGCGGCATCCGGAATCGGCAAGGCCATCGCCACCCGCCTCGCCGCCGAGGGTGCCTGCGTCGTGATCGCCGACCTGTCGCTCGAGAAGGCACAGGCCGCTGCCGCAGAAATCGGAAACACGGATGTCGCGATCGGCATCGCGGCGGATGTCTCGAACGAGCAGGCGGTCCAGGCCGCGATTGACGCCGCTGTTCTGGCGTTCGGCGGACTCGACCTCGTCGTGAACAACGCCGGACTGTCGCTGTCGAAGTCGCTGCTCGAGACCACCGAGGCGGACTGGGACCTGCAGCACAACGTGATGGCCAAGGGATCGTTCCTCGTGTCGAAGGCCGCTGCCCGCGTGCTCATCGAGCAGAAGCTCGGTGGAGACATCATCTACATCTCGTCGAAGAACTCGGTCTTCGCCGGACCGAACAACATCGCGTACTCGGCGACCAAGGCCGACCAGGCGCACCAGGTGCGACTGCTCGCGGCCGAACTCGGTGAGTACGGCGTGAAGGTGAACGGCATCAACCCCGACGGCGTCGTGCGCGGTTCGGGCATCTTCGCCTCGGGCTGGGGCGCCAACCGCGCCAAGACCTACGGCATCGAAGAGGAAGACCTCGGCAAGTTCTACGCCCAGCGCACCATCCTCAAGCGCGAGGTTGTCCCGGAGAACGTCGCCAACGCCGTGTTCGTGCTCTGCACGAGCGACCTGTCGCACACCACGGGCCTGCACATTCCGGTCGACGCCGGCGTTGCAGCCGCATTCCTGCGATGAGCGGGCTCGGGCGCGGGCGCGGGCGCGGCGAGAACATCACTTCCGGTCGAGAACATCGCGCGCAACTGGTGTTCTCGACCGGAACTGATACGTTCGGCGGCACGGCAACCGAGGTGGTCGCGTGAGCGGCACCGTCCCGGCTGGCACGGTCGCGGCTGGCACGGTCCCGGCTGGCACGGTCGGCACCGTCGGCACCGTCGGCACCGTCGGCACGGTCGCGGCCGTCGACCTCGGTGCGACGAGCGGCCGGGTCATGCTCGGCCACGTCGGGCCGAACGAGCTGCGGCTCGAGCCCGTGGCACGCTTTGCGAACGGCCCGGTCGAGATCGACGGCGGGCTGCACTGGAACATCACTGGCCTCTACGAATCGGTGCTCACCGGGCTGACCGAGGCCGCGACGCGCGCTCCGAACCTGGCGTCGATCGGCATCGACTCGTGGGCCGTCGACTATGGCCTGCTCTCGGGCGGGCACCTGCTCGCCGAGCCGTTCCACTACCGCGACGGTCGCACCGAGCGTGGCGTCGAAGCGGTGCACGCGAAGGTTCCGTTCAGCGAACTGTACGCCGAGAACGGCCTGCAGTTCCTCGCGTTCAACACGCTCTACCAGTTGGCCGCCGACGGCGATCGGCTCAACGACGCCGACACCGCGCTGCTGATCCCCGACCTGCTCGCGCACTGGCTCACCGGCGCCCGCGTCTCGGAGTCCACCAACGCGTCGACGACCGGGCTCCTCACCGTCGACGGCGAGTGGAACGAGGCACTGATGAGCCGGCTCGGCCTGCCGCGCCGGCTGTTCGCCCCACTCGTTTTCCCCGGCGACCGCATCGGTACGCTGCTGCCGCAGCTCGCCGAGCGGACCGGGCTCTCACCGAGCGTGCCCGTGACCGCTGTCGGATCGCACGACACGGCATCCGCTGTTGTTGGTGTTCCGATGATGACTGGCGATGCCGCCTATATTTCGTGCGGCACCTGGGGGCTTGTCGGGCTCGAACTCGACTCACCGGTGCTCACCGAGCCGAGCCGGGAGGCCAACTTCACGAACGAGGGTGGAGTCGACGGGCGGGTGCGGTTCCTGCACAACGTCATGGGGCTGTGGCTGCTGAGCGAGTCGGTGCGCACCTGGGAGCGGGAGTCCGGAGCGCCCATCGACCTGCCGACCCTGCTCGCCCGGGCAGCCGCGGTGTCCGGACCCGTGCCGGTATTCGACGCGAACGATGCACGGCTGATGCCGCCGGGTGATATGCCCGCGCGCATCGCCGAGCTGCTGCGCGAGACCGGTCAGCCGGTCCCGCAGTCACAGGCTGAGTTCACCCGGTCGATCCTCGAGAGCCTCGCGGATGCCTTCGCGCACGCCGTGCAGACGGCGTCCCGTCTCGCGGGCACGCACGTTTCGGTGATCCACATCGTCGGCGGCGGCTCGCTCAACACGTTGCTGTGCCAGCAGACAGCGGATCGGGCCGGGCTGCCGGTGCTCGCCGGCCCGGTGGAGGCGACGGCTCTCGGCAACGTGCTCGTACAGGCGCGGGCCGTCGGGCTGATCGACGGCGACCTCGAGTCGCTGCGCGCGCGAGTGGCGGCGTCGTTCGAGCCCGTTCGGTTCGAGCCGCGCGCCCGGCGCTGACGCGGGCTCTGGCTCGCAGTCCCGAAGCCGCGCCTCGCCCGCCGCTGCACTTCCATGCCCGCGCTGCAGACACTTCTGCAGCGCGGGCATGGAAGTGGCGCGCTCGACGAGGGGCGCGAGCTAGCCGACGAGGGCCGCGATCGCGACGATCGCGCTGGCGAGGGTCAGCACTCCGGCGACAACGAACAGCACGATGTGCACGGTGAGGAACTTCGTTGCCTTGCCGGCGGCATCCCGAGCCCTCGGGTCCTTCTCCACGCGCCGGTAGAGCGGCGGCCAGACGATGAGGTTGAACACGACGTTGGCGAGAAGGAGTGCGACGAGAAGCGGTGAATCCATTAGTCGAATCTACCGCGCGCTGTCTACCTCCCTCCGGATGCCGCGGTGCGCACGACCGCCTTCGGTAGGCTCAGGTCATGACTGAACCGTTGCTCGTAAGCGTCCCAGGCAAGACCCTGCGTAAGGCCATCGGCGACATCGATGGCGTCAAGTTTGTCGAGTGGGACATGTCCGGCCCGGCGCCGGAGTCCTCCTTCGACATGGTCATCCTGCCCTACATGGGATCGCCGGAGACGCTGGAGGCGCTTCAGGGCGTGACGACGAAACTGGTGCAGAGCCAGTCGATCGGATACGACGGTATTGACGAGGTATTGCCACCGGGGAATGTGTTCGCCAATGCTTCTTCGGTGCACGAGACCTCGACCGCCGAGCTCACCCTGGCGCTCGTACTCGCGGCGCAGCGCGGCATCCCGGACTTCGTCCGCGCGGCGGAGAAGGGAAAGTGGGCGCCCGCCAGACACGCGAGCGTCGCGGACCGGACAGTTCTGCTGCTCGGCTACGGCGGAGTCGGCAAGGCGATCGAGGACCGCCTGCTCCCCTTCGAGGTCAACGTCGTTCGGGTTGCGACCCACGCGCGGAGCGATGAGCGCGGCGAGATCCACGGCATTGACGAGTTGCCCGAGCTGCTGCCCACCGCCGACATCGTCATTGTCGGGGTTCCGCTCACCGAGGAGACGACCGGCCTCGTCGACGAGAACTTCCTCTCGGCCATGCCCGATGGGGCGTTGCTGGTGAACATCGCGCGCGGCGCCGTGGCCGACACGGATGCCATCCTTCGCCACGCTGAATCGGGCCGCCTGCGGTTCGCGCTCGACGTGACCGATCCGGAGCCGCTGCCCGACGGGCACCCGCTCTTCGCCCTCGAGAACGTGCTGATCAGCCCCCATGTCGGTGGCGCATCGACCGCCATGATGCCGCGGATGGCGAAGCTCGCCCGACGCCAGATCGAACGGATGCTGCGGGGCGAAGAACCCGAGAACGTGGTGCTTCGCTCGTAGCATCTGACCCGCTTACCGGGCGACAGCGTCGAGCTCAGGAAACAACCGCGAGATAAGGATCACCAGCCGGAATTCATCCTTATCCGGCCTCTTCTTCCTTCTCCCGGCGCGAACGCCGGCCGTCGTCGGCGTGACGCGCGGACCACTCGGCGATGAGGTCGATCGCCGTCGCGAACTCCGGGAGCACCGGACGGTTGAGGAACGCGTGGTGGGTCTCGGGGAGAACACGGCGCGTGACATCCGTGCCCGCAGCACGAAGCTCAGCGGCGAACCGCTCGGCGGAGGAACGCATGACGTCCCTGTCGGCGTCGACCATCAGCGTTGGTGGGAAGCCGCCGAGATCATGCCCACCGGGGAATGCGAGTCGCTCCGACAGCACCGTGGCTGAGCCGGCGTAGTTCCGGTTGACGGCGTCGAGGAGAAAGGGCGCGTGCGTCAGTCTGCGGCGGCCGGTCAGACGGGAGCGCAGTTCCGCCGGTGGGACGGGGAGAGCGGCGTGGAAGAAACCGTAGGCCAGCACCGTGCCGAGCACCGGCGAGCCCTCGTCCGTCATCCGCAGGGTGGCCGTGGCTGCAAGGCATGCGCCGGCGCTCGCCCCGCCGAGGAAGACCGGGCCGCCAGCGCGCTCGCGCGCCCACCGCACGACGGCGGCAACGTCGTCACTCGGCACCGGGTGTCGCACCGCGGCGCGGCCCGCGAGCGCGCCCAGCTGCGCCAGGCCGGGAAGCGGGACCAGCCGATAATCGACGGTCACGACCGTGATGCCCCTGCCCGCGAGGGCGAGCGCAACGTCGTGCGACTCGGGCTGCTCAAGCCCACCCGTGAAGAACCCACCGCCATGAAGCCAGACCAGCACAGGACAGAACCCATCGGATGCCACCGCCTCGTACCAGCGGACCGGAATGTCGCCGTGAGGCCCGGAAACAACCAGCCCGTCAAACCCGATCGAAGACCCCACCCTGCGCCGTGCCCGAAAAACCACGTCAGCTTCCGCTTTCGGTCGCGCCCGAGCCGCTCGCCCCTGACCCGGTGTCGGTTGCGACTGGCGCGCCTGACCTGCCGTCGATCGCGCCCGGGTCGGTGTCGATCACCTCGCGGAGGAAGGCGACGTGCCCGTCGAACGCGGCCCGGCCCTCGTCGGTGAGTTCTGCCCACGTGCGGGTTCGGCCACCGAGGCCAGGCCCCTTGACCAGCTTCAGGTACCCCGCCTGCTCAAGGTGCTTGAGGTGTTTGCTCAGCGTCGGATCGCTCACACCGAGAGTGTCCCGAAGCAGCGCGAACTCGCTGCTGCCCAGGCGAGCAAGGATGCCGCAGACCCGCAGTCGCACGACGCCATGCACCGCTTCATCGAAGCGTGCTTCTGCCGCCATTACTCACCCTCCGCGATGGAGCGAGCGAGCGCGCGCTCCATCGCGATCCCGAGCGCAAGGCTCCCCCCGAAGGCCACCACCACGATGGCACCGAACAGCACGGCGGAATCGGCGAGGGTCGCCAGGAACGGGCCGAGCACCACGAGGGCAACCACGAAGACCAGTTGGGCCGTGCCAACCGTCATCGACCGCCGATACACCCACGGTTCGGCGCGGGTACCGGTGATGGCGGGCCGCAGCACCCCCAGGAGCACCATCGCCACCGCGGCGATCACGAAACCCATGGACTGCCAGTGGCCGAGGCTGAACGAGAAGACGAATCCGCCAATACAGAGCGACTGCACGATCACATACCAGAGCGGAGCAGTGGTTCGCCCGCTGACCGTTGCACCGTCGGCCGTCAACGCATCGAGCTGCTCCTGGGCGGCCAGGGGACTGAGGGCATCGTCTCTTTCCATGTCGGCAACTCTACAGTTGCCGACATGGAAAGTCGAGAATCTTTTTCGTCGCACTCGCGCGTGAGGTGTAGGCTCTGTGGTCAGACCACACCAATGACGGGAGCAGCGTGACGGACGAACCTCGCGCCTGGCAAGTGGTGCTCGAGTCCATCGAGCGCGACCTGCTCGAGGGCCGCTTGCGGCCCGGCGACCATCTCCCCGGCGAACGCGCCCTCTCCGCTGACCTCGGCGTCGGCCGCTCGAGCGTGCGCGAAGCACTTCGGGTACTCGAGGTACTCGGGCTGATCCGCACCGCGACCGGATCCGGTCCGAACTCGGGCGCGATCATCGTCGCCCTCCCCGGCGGCGGGATGTCGGCACTCATGCGACTGCAGGTCGCGGCAACGGGATTCGCCGTGACCGACATCGTGGCCACGCGACTCGTGCTCGAGACCGCCGTTGCCGCCGACCTCGCAGGCGCGGATCCGCGGCCGAGCCTCGAGGCATCCGTGGCCCTGCTCGACGTCATGGAGTCGCGCACGCTCACCGCCGCCGAGTTTCTCGCACTCGATGCCCAGTTCCACCTGTCGCTGGCCGAAGCATCCGGCAACCAGGTGATCGCGGCGACGATGGCCGGCCTGCGCAGCTCGATCGAGAGCTATGTGCGGGCCGGAGCGGCGACCCTGCCGTCGTGGTCCGCGACGGCGGCGCGCCTCAAGGCCGAACACCGCGACATCGTCGCGGCCATCGAGACCGGTGATGCGGCGAGCGCCCGCTCGACGGTGCACGCGCACATCACGAACTACTACGCGGAGACGGACTTGCCCGCGCATCGAGCGGTTGGTTTGCCAGAAATGGTTCCGGATGCCGCGCCGCGGGGCACGTAGACAACCCTTTGTGGCAGCTCGAACACACCACCCCGACAGAAGGAGACCCCATGGTCGACAGACGAATCCCGAAGGTGCGCGACCTCGCGCCGCTCATGCAGTTCAAGAAGCCTGAGTTCAACGCGCGCACCCGTCGGCTCGCCGCGGCGACGAGCATCGCCGACCTGCGCACCATCGCCAAGCGCGTCACCCCGAAGGCACCGTTCGACTACACCGACGGCGCGGCCGAGGGCGAGATCTCGCTCACACGTGCGCGTCAGGCGTTCCAGGACATCGAGTTCCACCCGTCGGTCCTCCGTGACGTGTCGCAGGTCGACACCACCCGCGAGGTGCTCGGCAAGACGAGCGCGATGCCGTTCGGTATCGCGCCGACCGGCTTCACCCGGATGATGCAGACCGAGGGCGAGCGCGCCGGAGCGACGGCGGCCGAGGCCGCAGGCATCCCGTTCACTCTCTCCACCATGGGAACGACGTCGATCGAGGACGTCGCCGCGGCAGCACCGGGCGGACGCAACTGGTTCCAGCTCTACATGTGGACCGACCGCGACCGCTCGCTCGCGCTCGTCGACCGGGCCCAGGCTGCCGGGTACGACACCCTCATGGTCACCGTCGATACCCCCGTCGGCGGCGCCCGCCTCCGCGATGTGAAGAACGGCTTCTCGATTCCGCCGGCACTCACCCCGAAGACCGTGATCAACGCGTTGCCTCGCCCGGCCTGGTGGATCAACTTCCTCACCACGGAGCCCCTCGCCTTCGCGAGCCTCGACCGCTGGTCAGGAACCGTCGCCGCGCTCATCGACACGATGTTCGACCCGACGGTCGGACCCGACGAGGTCAGGTTCATCCGCGAGCAGTGGAAGGGCAAGCTCGTCGTCAAGGGCATCCAGTCCGTCGCCGATGCGCGGCTCGCCGTTGAACTCGGTGCCGACGCGATCGTGCTGTCGAACCACGGTGGGCGCCAGCTCGACCGTGCGCCGATCCCGTTCCACCTGCTTCCCGCCGTCGTCCGCGAAGTCGGCACCGAGGTCGAGGTTCACCTCGACACCGGCATCATGAACGGTGCCGACATCGTGGCATCCGTTGCTCTGGGCGCCCAGTTCACGCTCATCGGACGCGCGTACCTCTACGGCCTCATGGCCGGCGGGCGCCAGGGTGTCGACCGCACGATCGAGATCCTCTCGGAGGAGATCACCCGCACCATGAAGCTGCTCGGTGTCGCGAGCCTCGACGAGCTCGAGCCGCGCCACGTGACCCAGCTGGCCCGACTGGTGCCGTACGCATCGCCCGCTGCTGACGCCGTCGCCGCTGCCCAGCGGTAGACCCGGCCCCTTCGGGAGGAAGATCCGGCGGCCCGTCGTCCATGCGTGGACGGGCCCCCGGATTTTCCTCCCGAAGCACCACCCGCAAGAACGCACCAGCTCAACGCTCCCACAACGGCAGGGTGCGTCAGCGCACGAACCGTCGCCGCATCCGACCAGGCAGCGCGCCGATCCCCCACAGCGTGACCCGGAACATCGCCTCCAGGACGATACCCCCGGTCATCTTGGATTCACCGAACTCCCGCTCGACGAAGGTGATCGGCACCTCGACGATCACGAGTCCCGCCCGCTGGGCATGGAACAACATGTCGACCTGGAACCCATAGCCCTGGCTGTGCACATCCTCCAGACGGATGCTGCTGAGCGCGCGCGCGGTGAACACCCGGTATCCCCCTGTGACATCGCGCTGCGGCAGGCCGAGCACGAACCGGGCGTATGCGCTGCCGCCCCGCGACAGCACTTCGCGATACCTCGGCCAGTTCTTGACGCCACCACCGGCAACCCAGCGGGATCCCAAAACGACGTCAGCGCCGGCATCCGCAGCACTCAACAACGATGGAAGCTGCTCGGGCGCGTGCGAACCGTCTGCGTCCATTTCCACGACGCGGCGGTACCCGCGGGCGAGCGCCCACCGAAACGCCTCGCCGTATGCCATGCCGAGACCGTTCTTCGCCGCACGGTGGAGGACAAACACCGCCGCATCGGATGCCGCCAGGCCGTCGGCAATATCACCGGTGCCGTCGGGTGAGTTGTCGTCGACGACGAGCACGTCAACCCCTGGCGTCGCAGTGCGGACCCGACCAACGATGGCGGTGACGTTCTCGCGCTCGTTGTATGTCGGAATGACGACAAGCGTTTCGGCCACGTGCGTCCTCCCGGGGCGGCGGGCGCCGCGCGGCTTCCCAGCCTAAACCAGAGAGCGGGCGCCCACGCCGCCTACCGCACCCCGCTCATCAGCCGGAGTACCGGCCTGGCGATGACGGCGAGAATCACGCCGATCACTATCGCGATGCCGCCGAGCAGCCCGAAGTAGACCGACTCATTCACCGTGAGGTACCACTCGGCGAGCAGTCCGGAGACCGCCGATCCGAGCGCCACCGACAGGAAGAACAACGCGACCATCTGCGTACGGAAGGCTTCCGGCGCGAGCTTTGTCGCGACCGAGAGTCCGACGGGCGACAACAACAGCTCGGCGATGGTGAAGACGAGCAGGATACCGATCATGGCGAGCAACGGCGTCGAGTTGGCTGCCCCGCCCGCGAACGGCAGGAAGAACAGGAAGGCAATGCCCATAATGGCGGTGCCGGCGGCGAACTTGAGCGGCGTCGATGGCTGCTTCGTACCCCACTTGGTCCAGATCGCCGCAAACACCCCGGAGAGGATGATGATGAAGATCGGGTTGATCGACTGCACCCACGACACCGGCATCACCCAGCCGAAGAGGCTCCGGTCGAGCCGCTCGTCCGAGTAGATCGTGACGACGGTGAACTGCTGCTGGTAGAGCGACCAGAAGGCCGCACTGGCGATGAACAGGGGAATGAACGCGTAAACCCTCTTGCGTTCGGTTGCCGTTACCTGCGCGCTCGTGAGGATGACGACAAAATAGGCGATAGCGGATACCACGGTGAGCAGGATCACGATCGTCACGAGGTTTTGAGCGGTGATGACTCCGACCATCACGAGAACCACGATGAGGACCACACCGGCCGCAGCGATGAGCCCGTAGGCCAGCCAGCGTGATTTCGGCAACGGATCCGGCACCTGCCGCGCGATTGCCGGAAGCCGCTTGCGGCCGAACGAGTACTGGACGAGCCCGGCGGCCATACCGACAGCGGCGAGACCGAAGCCGAAGTGGAAGCCGAGGCTCTGCTGGAGCAGCCCGGTCAGGATCGGGCCGAAGAACGCTCCGAGGTTGATGCCGAGGTAGAAGAGCGAGAAACCGGCGTCACGGCGCGGATCCTTTTCTGAATAGAGCGTTCCGACGACGCTCGTTGCGTTCGCCTTGAGACCGCCGGAGCCGACGGCGACGAGGATGAGACCGATGGCGACGCCAGGGATGCCGGGAATAAGCGCGAGAGCGATGTGGCCGACCATGATGACGACGGCGCTATAGAACAGAACACGCTCGCTGCCGAGGAGACGGTCAGCGATCCACGCTCCGAGGATGGTGGAGAGGTAGACCCCTCCGCCGTATGCTCCGACGATGCCGGCTGCGGTGACCTGCGGGATGCCAAGACCACCGTCAGCTGCGGAGTAGTACAGGTAGATAAGGAGGATGCCCTGCATCCCGTAGAAGGAGAAGCGTTCCCACATCTCGACGCCGAAGAGGTTGGCAAGCGAGCGTGGTTGCCCGAAAAAGCTGCGATCTTCACGCGCCGAGGCCGGAGTTGTGACCTGACTCATAGTTACGACGGTACCCCGCGAACGGGGGCATTGCGAACTCCCGGGCAAACCTCCGCCCTCGCTCGCACCGCGCGGGGAGGCGCTAGACGCTCCCGAGCTCCTGGAGCACCGCCTCGAGCTGATCGACGGCCCAGTCGAGGTCGGCCTCTTCCACAACGAGCGGCGGCGCAAGACGGATCGTCGATCCGTGGGTGTCTTTGGCGAGCACCCCACGCTCCATGAGCCGTTCACACACCTCACGTCCGGAAGCGAGTGCTGGGTCGATATCGATCCCGGCCCAGAGCCCTGCCCCGCGTACCTCGAGAACCCCGTGGCCGACAAGTCCGTTGAGCCTGTTGTGGAGTCGAGCCCCGAGCACCCTGGCGCGCTTCTGGTACTCGCCGCTCGCGAGCATCCGTACTACCGCGCGGCCGACCGCCGCCGCGAGTGGATTACCGCCGAAGGTCGACCCGTGCTGCCCCGGCTGGAGGACTCCGAGCACGTCGCGATTGCCGACGACAGCTGACACAGGCACGATGCCACCGCCGAGCGCTTTGCCGAGCAGATAGAGGTCAGGCACGACCCCGACGAGGTCAGAGGCGAATGTGGTTCCGGTGCGGCCGAGCCCCGACTGGATCTCATCGGCGATCAGGAGCACGTTGTTGTCGGTGCAGATTGTGCGCACCGCCGGCAGGTAGTCCGCGGGCGGCACGACGACGCCGGACTCACCCTGGATCGGTTCGACGAGCACCGCGACAGTGTTCTCATCGATGGCAGCCGCGAGCGCGTCAGCATCGCCATAGGGCACCGTACGGAACCCAGGCGTGTACGGGCCGAAGTCGGCCCGAGCATCAGGGTCGTCGGAGAAACTGATGATCGTCGTTGTCCGTCCGTGGAAATTGCCGGACATCACGATGATGTTCGCCTGACCATCGGCGACGCCCTTGACGCGGTAGCCCCACGCTCGCGCCACCTTGATCGCCGACTCCACGGCCTCGGCGCCCGTGTTCATCGGCAGCACCATCTCTTTGCGGCTGAGTTCGGCGAGCGCCTGGGCAAAGGAGCCGAGCTGGTCGTTGTAGAACGCACGGCTGGTCAGTGTCACCCGGCGCAACTGATCACGTGCTGCCTCGACCAGTGTCGGATTCGAGTGCCCGAAGTTCACTGCCGAGTACGCGGCGAGGCAGTCCAGGTAGCGCTTGCCCTCGACGTCGGTGACCCAGGCACCATCGGCGGATGCCACCACCACCTCGAGCGGGTGATAGTTGTGCGCAACGTACTCTTCTTCGCTCGCAATGGCGCGTCGCGCATCGGTCGTCATCACGTTCAGCTCTTCGTTCACGATGCTCATGCTCTCCGCAGCTCCAGTGTGCAGCACTTCACTCCGCCGCCGCCGAGCAGCAGCTCGGACAGGTCGACGCCGATGGGGTTGTAGCCGCGTTCGCGCAGCTGGCGTTCGAACCCGACAGCACGTTGTGCGATCACGACGTTGCATCCGTCGGAGATCGAGTTGAGCCCCAGGATCGAGGCATCCTCTTCGCTCACGATGATGGCATCCGGGTAACGGTCACGGAGGATCTCGAGTGAGCGGGCGTCGAACGCGCTTGGCAGGTAGGCGATGTTCGCCAGCGTCTTCCCGGCGACCGGGTCGAGAACGGCGATCGCTGTGTCGAGGTGGTAAAAGTTCGGGTTCACGAGTGTGAGTGTGACCACCTCGCGGCCGAAGATCTCGGCAACCTCGCTGTGGCTCTGTGATTCGCTTCGGAATCCGGTTCCCGCGAGGATCGTCTCCCCGACCAGGAGGAAGTCGCCCTCACCCTCGTTGACGTTCCGGGGGACCCGGACGTCGAAGCCGTTGCTGCGGAACCACTCCATGTACGCGGGGCCCTCCGGCATCCGCTCGGGGTGAGTGAAGCTCGCGCCGTACGCGATGTTGTCGATCACGAACCCGCCGTTGGCCGAGTAGACCATGTCGGGCAACCCGTCGATCGGATCGATGAGCTGTACGTCGTGGCCGAGACCGACATACGTGTCGTAGAGCACCTGCCACTGGGCGAGCGCCCTGGCGGTGTCGGTGGGCTTCGTCGGCTCCATCCACGGGTTGATCTTGTACGACACGGTGAAGAACTCGGGTCTGCACATGAGGTAGCTGCGGGTCGTCGGCACCCGGGTCCCGGTCTGTCCTGCTGCCATGGTGTCGATGTTCGTCATGCTGATCTCCGTCACGAAGAAGCGGCGGACGGTGTCCAGGGAGGCCGGCAGCTCGCGAGAGGCGATCAGACCGGCACGCCGTAGAACCAGTGTCGCACGCAGTCCCGTGATGATGTCGACAGTTGTGCGCACGAATGCTGCGTGAGTTTCGCTCTGGACGCAAAATCCTGCCGTAGACTGCGGCAATGGACAACCTCGATCGCGGCATCATCGATCTGCTCAGACAGAACGCGCGCGCCGGGTATGGCGACATCGGAAACGAGGTCGGCCTCTCAGCTTCCGCGGTCAAACGCCGCGTCGACAGGCTCGTCGCCGACGGCGTCATCCGCAGTTTCACCATCCAGGTCGATCCAGCGGTCGACGGCCTGCACACCGAGGCATACGTCGAGATTTTCTGCCGCGGGACCGTCGCGCCCGATGACCTCCTTCGAATCCTGGCCGATGTCCCCGAGGTCATCGACGCCGGCACTGTCACCGGGAGCGCCGATGCGATAGTTCACATGCGCTCACGGGACATCCCGAGCCTGGAAGCCGCACTCGAGCGAGTCCGCCACGCCCCGCACGTCGACCACACGCGGAGCGCGATAGTCCTGTCCCGGTTGATCTCCCGTGAGGTCGACTAGCGTCGAGCCCTGTGGCACGCGTCGGTGGCTAACCCGCGGGCGTTAACAGCAGAAAGGCCACGCCCCCGAAATGCTGTGATCGGGTCCGCATTGCTGCGGTGGCGTGGCCTTGCTGTGTCGTTATATTCGGCTCAGCGAGCCGAATCAGACAGAGTATTGCTTTTGGTTAGATGTTCTTCTTGCCTGTGACTACACGGAGCAGCCAGGCGATGATTGCCAGAACCAGGAGGACGACGCCAACCCACAGCAGGAAGTTGAGGGACTGCACGAAGCCACCGGTGACAAGAAGAATGATGGCGATGATTGCGACCACTACAAGGAGAATGTTCATGGCAACGACGCTAACAGCGGGCGTCACCATCTTCCGCATCGGGGGAAGGGCCTTGACGCGGGACCCGGCTTACTGATAAAGCGGTGGGAATTGCTTGTGATTCTGCCTCAAACAACCCCGCCGACCCCGTTCCGGGAGTAGTGGACTCTTTGGTACACGCTACTCCTCAACCGTCGGCGGTGAGTGTTCTTCGAGAGGAGATCTCGTGGTCACGATTGTCAAAAGTGCCGACCTGATCGTCGGAACCGGGCGCACCGGGCGATTCGAGGGAGCGTCGCACGGCGCCGGGATTTCATTCTTTCTTGTCGACAACGACCCGGGCCAGGGGCCGGTTCTGCACCGTCATCCCTACACCGAAACGTGGCTGGTCCGGTTCGGATCGGTGCGCATTACGGTGGGTTCGGAGTCAATGGATGCCGTTGCGGGCGACATCCTCACCGTCCCTGCCGAGACCACGCACAAGTTCGTGAATTCGGGCACCGGACCGCTCCGCATGGTGTGCATTCACGCTTCACCACGGATGATTCAGGAAAATCTCGAATAGATCGCTCGGAGAAACGAGTGGATGCCGCAGGCACGGAGATGTCGTCGCACCTGCAGCATCCGCTCGCGGCTATTTCTTCGCTGCTACTTTTTCGCAAAGTTCAGCAGCGCCTCGGTCACCTCATCGGCGTGCGTCCAGAGCAGACCGTGCGGGGCACCCTCGATCTCGATGTAATCGGCGTCGGGAAGGAGCTTCGAGAACGGCCGGCCGGTCGAGTCGATCGGAAGGATCCGGTCGGCCGTGCCCTGGAGAATCAGAGTCGGCACGTCGATTTTGGGGATGTCTGCACGAAAGTCGGTCAGCCAGGTGGGAACCGCAGCGGATGCAGCGAGCCAGGAGGCCGCCGCAGCGACGTTCCAGCTGCCACGAACAGCGGCCTCACTGATCCGCGATCCGAGCGTCTCGTCGAGGTTGTAGAAGTTGGCAAAGAAATCGTCGTACCAGGCGAACCTGTCGGCAGTGGCGGCCTTGGAGATGCCGTCGAAAACATCCTGCGGCACACCGGCCGGGTTGTCCTCTGTCTGCAGCAGGAAAGGCTCGAGCGACGCGAGGAACGCGGCCTTCGCGACCCGTTCAGAGCCGTAGGTGCCGAGGTAGCGGCCCACTTCCCCCGTGCCCATCGAGAACCCGACGAGGATCACATCGGTGAGGTCGAGAGTGTCGAGAAGCGTATTGAGGTCAGCGGCATAGGTGTCGTAGTCGTGGCCGACGGCTGGCTGGCTCGACTGGCCGAAGCCCCGGCGGTCATAGGTGATGACACGATAGCCGGCGTCAAGAAGAGCCGCCGACTGCTTCTCCCAGGAGTGACCGTCGAGCGGGTAGCCATGGATGAGCACGACGGGCTGGCCCGCGCCATGGTCTTCGTAGTAGAGGTTGATGTCAGTGGAGTTCTCTGTGCCGACCGTGATGAAGCTCATTGCAATCTCCGATTCTCTAACCGCCTTACGGCGCTTGTCAGGTTATAGCGATAAGAAAACCACAGGCCACCCAACCTGTCAAGCGCTTTGATATGGTTAGAAGATGAACGGAACCACTGGCACCTCAAACACGCCCCTGCTGCTCGATCTCGTGAACTCACGACTCGAGCTTCCCGACGCCGTTTATGACGAACTTGGTGACCAGGCCGCGGCGCGGCAGTGGCTTCGTGAGCACGGCGGAACGGGAAGCCCCGCCGAGGTGGAGGGCGCGAGGCGGGCGAGGTCGGCTTTCGTGCCGTTTCTGCGCGGAGAAGCGTCGGTCGCGGTGCTTGAGCCCTGGTTGAGCGCGATGCACAAGACCGCTGCCCTGGAGCATGGCCGTCTGGTGTGGTCGCTGAGTGTCGATGATGACCTCGCGATTGGTGCCCGCGCTCTTGAGGAGTGGGACGCACTGCAGACCCCAACGGGCTCACGGATCCGACCGTGTGCGAACCCGGAGTGCCAGCACTTCCTCGTCGACCACAGCAAGGCAAATTCGCGTAAGTGGCACTCGATGGAATCGTGCGGAAATCGCATGAAGTCCAGGCGCCACTACGCTCGCACCAGGGAAATCTCTAGCTGAATCTCCGCGCCGATCTCTCGGGTGACAACCAGCGCCCGGTGGCAGACTGAACGGCGGCGGACGAACCCCGCCAGTGGAAGGAACAAGCCGTCATGCCAGACGCCCCCGATCTCAGTGGCCTTCGTGCCCTGAACGGCGATTTCACGCGGTTCATGATGTCGTACAAGTTCGGCATCGACGAGGTCATGACGAAGATCAACATCCTTCGCGAAGAGTTCAGTCACCGGCACGACTACAGCCCGATCGAGAACGTGAGCTCACGGCTCAAGTCGGCGGAGAGCATTCTCGCCAAGGCGGATCGCAAGGGCTCGGAAATGACGCTCGACGGCATCCGTTCCGACGTTCAGGACATCGCCGGGATCCGGGTGACCTGCAGCTTCATCTCCGACACCTACAAGATCTTCGACATGATCGCGGCCCAGCGGGATGTCACGGTGCTGCAGGTACGCGACTACATCGCCCAGCCCAAGGCGAACGGCTACAAGAGCCTGCACATGATCATCGAGGTGCCCGTCTTCATGTCCGATCACGTCGAGCAGGTCAAAGTGGAGATCCAGATCCGCACCATCGCCATGGACTTCTGGGCGGCGCTCGAGCACAAGATCTACTACAAATACAACCGCGCGGTTCCTGAGCGACTCCTCGACGAGCTCCGTGACGCGGCGCTCACGGCGAACCGCCTCGACGTGAAGATGGAGCGGCTCCACGATGAGGTGGTCGCACTCCGCGGTGTGGCTGGCGCTGATGACGGCGTTATCGACACCCGTGATATCGGCAGGGATGCTGTTCCTGACGCGATGCTGCGGATGCTCGCGGCCGCCCGCGTGAAACAGCGGTAACCGGCGCGGAAGCGCCTAGGGTCGCAGCTCGGCCAGGAAGCCTGTTTCGAGCGCTGCCCACACGGTGCCATCTGCGGCAACGGCAATGCCGTGCGGCTCGCTGTCCGGTGTCGGCAGGTCTGTCACGGCAATTGTGCCGTCGGCGGCGATGAACCCGATCTGGCTTGAGCCCCACATCGTGAACCAGCACCCGCCGGACGGGTCGGCGGCGATCGCGTGCGGCTTGCTGGAACGGTCGGGCAGCGGGAACTCGGTGAGGACTCCATCGCGATCGAGTCGCCCGATCTGTCCGGCGGCGATCTCGGTGAACCAGGCGGCGGCATCCGTCGCAACGGTGATTCCGACCGGGCCGGCCTTGCTGGTGGGCAGGTCAGTGACGACGACCGCAGAGTTGCCGCCGCGAATGTAACCGATGGCGTTGGCACCGTTGAGCGTGAACCACACGCTCTCACCGGAGCAGGCGATCATCGAGGGGTTGCCATGGTCGACACCGGCGGTGAACTCGGTCACTTTGCCGAGAATGTCGACCTTGCCGATCAGGTCGGTGGTCATCTCGGTGAACCACACCTCCCCCGATTCGGCGGCGGCGATACCGAACGGGCGTCCACCGACGCTCGGCACCGGAATCTCGGCCCGGATTCCCTCGGGGCCGATGCGGACGATGCGGTTGCGTGCGGCATCCGTCACCCAGATGGAGTCCTCGGTTGCCGCAGCGAGGAGTGACGGCTCGGAGCCCTCACCGAGTCCGATCGTGTCGAGTGTGCCATCGGCGTCGCGGCGCACGACCGCCTGCCCCCGGATAAGGGTTGCCCAGACGGCACCGTCGTCGGTGAGCGCAACGCCATAGGGTGCGGCCTCTGCGTCAGAAATCCTGTGCTCAGTGAGGTGCGTTCGCTCGGTCATTGTTCAAGCCTAAGCGCCGGTCGCGCTGGCAGCACCCCTCTCGGCGTTTGCTCAGACAGCTTTGTATTGCTACGTTGGGCCGCACCGCCATTGCTTCGCCGACCGTTCAGGACGAGGACACCGTGCCCCAGAAGTTCACCATCGATGCCCGCTCGGCCGTTCCGCCGTTTGAACAGTTGCGGGTACAAGTCATCAACGCCGTGCGCGACGGCACCCTCGTCCCCGGCGACAAGCTGCCGACGGTGCGGACCCTGGCCGCAGACCTCGGTATCGCCGCCAACACCGTCGCTCGCGCCTACCGTGAGCTCGAGCGTGACGACGTGATCGAGACCCGCGGTCGCAATGGCTCTTTTGTTTCGGCGGTCGGCGATCCGACCCACAAGCAGGCCCAGCTCGCCGCTGTTGCCTACGCAGACCGCGTGAAGTCGCTCGGTATCTCTCCCGATGACGCCCTGTCGATCGTGACGGCTGCACTCGGCATCCGTTCGTCCTGAACCCGCCCGAGGTTACGCGGGCGCCGACGTCCCATCGCGCACCACAGGATTGCGGATGCCGATGAACGAGACGATCCCGCCGAGGATGAGCGCGATGGCGGTCACGCCCATTGCACGGTGGAAGCCGCCGAGGTCGAGCACCGAGCCGAGGATGAGACCGGCACACGCAACGGCGACGAGCCCGGCAACCCGGGCGACCGCGTTGTTGATGGCCGATCCGATGCCGGCCTGGGACTCATCGATCGCACCGAGGATCGCGCTCGTCAGCGGTGCGACGGTGATCGAAAGACCGATGCCGAAGAGCACGAGCCCTGGCAGGAGCTGAGACCAGTAGTCGACGTCAGCGCTGACCGTGAGCATGAGGAGGAATCCGATCCCGCCGACGATCGGACCGATGGTCATGAACATCCGCGGCCCGATTTTTCCGGCGAGCGCGCCGATCCGGCTCGAGAGCGCCAGCATCACGAGGGTCGGCGGGAGCGTCGCAACGCCGGCCAGGGTAGCGGGCCAGCCGGCCACCTGCTGCAGGTAGATAGCGATGACGAAGAAGCCAAAACCGAGCGCGCCATAGATGAACATTGTGGCGATATTGCCCGCTGAGAAGTTGCGTGACCGGAACAGCGAGAGCGGCATCATCGGGTCGGTTGTGCGGCGCTCCCACCAGAGGAACGCGCCGAACGCCGCGATCCCCAGTACCAGCGGGAGCCACACCACCGGGCTCTGCCAGCCGAACCGCCCCTGTTCGATGAGCGCGAAAACCGGACCGCCGAGTCCGATCGCGCCGAGCACAGCGCCGACCAGGTCGACGCGCGGCCGGCGCGAACGCTCCAGCTGCTTCTCCATCTTCACGAGCAGCCAGAGGGTCACCGTGATCGGCAGGATGTTGATGCCGAAGACGAGCCGCCAGCTCACCGTGTCGACGAGCAGACCGCCGACGAGTGGACCGACGATCATCGCGGTACCTGTCCATGCCGTCCACGTGCCGATGGCTTTCGCCTGGGCCTGACCCGAGAAGGTCGAGATGATGATCGCGAGCGAGCTCGGAACGAGCAACGCCGCCGTCCCACCCTGCAGGGCACGCACGACGATGAGAAACTCGGCGCTCGGGGCAACCGCGCAGAGCAGGGAGGTCGCTCCGAATCCGGCCAGGCCGATTGCGAGGATGCGAACGCGACCGAAGGCATCCGACAGCGAACCGGCAAGGAGGATGAATGCACCGAGCGTCAGCAGATACGCATCGACCACCCATTGCTGAACCGACAGGCCGCCACCGAGTTCCCGCGAGATCGCCGGCAGGGCAACGTTGATGATCGTGCCATCCAGGAAAGCGACGAATGACGCGAGGATCGCGACGAGTAAAACGATTCGCTGGGTAGCGGATTCGGTGCGGGGGGCGGATGCCATGCACCCCAGTATGCGCCGGGGCACCCCGTCGCGGGAGGGGTTACGGCGCGGGTTCGGAGGGTTCGGGGATCACGCGAAGACCAGCTGGCGAGTTCGCCAACCGGACCAGCTGCTCGACCCAGGCGCGGTTGAGGCGTGGCTCCCTGCTGCCGGCGAAGTCGAACTGGAGCGGAATTGCCGGGTGGATCCAGATGGAGCTGTGTCCGCTGCCCGAGGCGACCGTGTACTCCCACGAGAACGAGAAGCTCTCGCCCCGCCGAACCTTCGACAGAATGACGACCTTGAGGTGCGCGAGCACGCGGTCGTCGAAGTCGACGGAGATCGACGGCGTTCCATAGATGAACTTGCCCATGACCTACTCCCCCAGCCCGGCGTCGATGTCGTTCATGACCGCGTTGAAATCTTCGGCGGTTTTCTCGGCTGCCGTTCCTTCTTCGACCTTGCCCTTGATGCCCACCTGCGGCATCTCCGGGACCTGGAAGCGCTTGGCTTCCTCTTCGCTGCTCACGCCCCCGACGTCGGCGACGTCGAACTGGCTGGCCGGGCTGAGGAGGAACTCGTGCACGGTGATTTCGCCGTTCTCCTCGAGAACAGGGATGTCCACGGTGACGCTGTGCTCTGCGTCAGCGACAGTGGTTGTGTACTTGAGAAGCGCCGCCGTGATGGCGTTGCCCGTCACGATTGATCCGCCGGAGTATGTGATGCGCTTCATAATTCGACCGTACTGCAGTCTCGAAATTCGTGAGCACCGCTGGACCGCGTGCGCCCGCCGTGATACACGCGAACGCCCGTGGATCCTCAGCCACCGACGGCGACTAAATGACCGCTTCGCTCCACGGGTCAGGGTTGCCGAACCGGTGCGCCGTGATCGAAATAGCCTGCTCGTGCAGGAACGGCAGCAACTCGATCCGGCCAGCCGGCGTCACAGCGCCCGCGTAGATCGCGAGGTCAGGGTTGCCCTCTGCCGCTCCGGCCAGGGCCGTGTGCAACTGGCGCCGCGCCTCAGCGCTGCCGACGAGCCGCACCCGGTGAGCATCCGCATCGAGCGCGGCGGCCCGCTCGATCCACTCGGCATCCGTCTCGACAGACACGGGAACACCGAGGTCGGCAAGCACACCGCGGATGGCTGCGGGCAGCCCGGATGCCAAGCTCAGCGTGAAACGGGACCGCGAACGCACACCGGCTATCACCACGCGAAGCACCTCACCGAGGTCCGCGTCTGCGGTGCCGCGAACGGCGACGGAAACCGGGCGGTAGCGGAAGAGGTTGCGCTCGACCTCGAGCGCCGAGGCATCCTTCACCTCGCCGTACTCGTTTCCCCAGGCGATGGCATCCGAGAGCGCAGAACGGCGGAGCACGTCGAACTCCTCGTACCCGAGCGACGGCTGGGCCGACTCGATGATGCGGGTGACGCGCGAGTCGAGGCCGCGCAGGTGGAGCGTCGTGCTGCTTGAACCGGAGTCAGGCACCCACGAGCCCAGGGTCAGCAGGTAGTTGGGGCCACCGGCCTTGGCTCCGGCACCGACGGCGGAACGCTTCCAGCCGCCGAACGGCTGACGCTGCACGATCGCGCCCGTGATGCCGCGGTTGACGTACAGGTTGCCCGCTTCGACGGTGGCGAGCCATTCCTCGAGGTCGTCGGCGTCCTGGGTGTGCAGTCCGCTCGTCAGCCCGTAATCGATGGCATTGGTGTACCGGATCGCCTCGGCGAGCGTCGAGGCGTGCATGACGCCGAGCACAGGCCCGAAGAACTCGGTCAGGTGGAAGTACGAGCCGGGGGCGACGTCGCCGCGGATCCCCGGCGACCAGAGGCGACCGGTGTCGTCGAGCTGGCGTGGCTTGACGAGCCACTTCTCACCGACGCCGAGTTCGGTGAGCGCGTGCAGCAGCTTGCCGTCGGCCGGCTCGATGATCGGGCCCATCTGGCTGGTGGGGTCCCCGGGGTAGCCGACGCGGAGCGAGGTTGCCGCGTCGATGAGCTGGCGACGGAACCGGTCGCTCTTCGCGACCGAACCGACGAGGATGACGAGGCTTGCCGCCGAGCATTTCTGGCCGGCGTGGCCGAACGCGCTCTTCACGACGTCGGCCGCCGCAAGGTCGAGGTCGGCGCTCGGAGTGACGATGATGGCGTTTTTTCCGCTGGTTTCCGCGTGCAGTGCCAGCTCCGGCCGCCAGGACCGGAAGAGCTTCGCGGTTTCCCACGCGCCGGTGAGGATCACCCGGTCGACGCTCGGGTGGGAGACGAGCTGCTGGCCGAGGCCGTCTTCGTCGAGCGAGATGAGCGTGAGAAGCTCCTGCGGGATGCCTGCTTCCCAGAGCGCTTCGGCGAGGATCGCGGCCGAGCGGCGCGCCTGCGGTGCCGGCTTGAGGATGACCGCTGAGCCCGCGGCGAGCGCTGCGAGCACTCCACCGGCCGGGATGGCGACGGGGAAGTTCCACGGTGGTGTGACGACGGTGAGGCGGGAGGGCACGAACCGTGCACCCCGGATCGCGTCGAGTTCACGGGCCTTTGCTGCGTAGTAGTGGGCGAAGTCGATGGCCTCGCTGACCTCGGGGTCGGCCTCGGCGATCGTCTTGCCGGTTTCGGATGCCATCACCTCGATCAGGCGGTCCCGGTTTGCCGCGAGCGCAAAACCGGCACGGTCGAGAAGGGCGGCGCGTTCCGCCGCCGGGGTTGTACCCCAGGCCGTACCGCGTTCCCGGACGCCGGCGACGATGAATTCGAGGGTTTCGGCATCCGTCACCGTGCACGCGGCGATCGTCGCGGCCCCGAGGTCGCTGCCGGGAACCCTGGCGAGAATGCGGCGCGCCCACGCGCGGTTCGCCGGCAGGGCCGGGTCGGTGTCGCGGGTGTTGACGAAACCCGGCGCGCCGATGTCGGTCGCTGGCACGGTGTTGAGGGTCGTTGTATCGAACACCCGAACGGTATCGAACGGCGACTCGGTCTTCGATCCGCGGGCAAGTCCAAGCACCTGCTGGGTCATGCTCACCTCGTCGTCATCGACCGCGACAGGTCTCGTGATCGATTGATCGCCGGCCGGCGCCTTGCCCGGTACGAGTTCAGCGACGGGCGCGAGCGTCCATTCGGTTTCGCGGTTCTGCAGGCGGCGAGGCGTTGGAACCTCGCTCGCCGTCGCATCCAGTTGCGTCACGCTCGCGAGGAAACGGCCCTTCTCCCTCTCGAACAGTGCGGCGTTGTCGTGGAGCTCGAAGACCGCCGACATGAAGTTCTCCTGCGACGCGTTCTCTTCGAGGCGGCGGATCAGGTACGAAATCGCCACATCGAACTCGCGCGGATTCACGACGGGTGTGTAGAGCAGCAGATCGCCGACGTCGCGCTTGACCGCCGCGGCCTGGCCGGTGGCCATACCGAGGAGCATTTCGAAGTCGACGGCGTCGGTAACGCCGCGGTCCTTGGCGAGGAGCCAGGCGAAGGCGACGTCGAAGAGGTTGTGACCGGCGACGCCAACGTGAACGTTTTTCGCGCGCTCGGGGGTGAGCGACCACAACAGGACTCGTTTGTAATTGACGTCGGTGTCTTGTTTCACGTCGTACGGCGCTGTCGGCCAGTCGTGGAGTTTGGCTTCGACACCCTCCATCGCAAGATTGGCGCCCTTGACGAGTCGCACCTTGATCGGGGCGCCACCGGATGCCACGCGCGTGGCCGCCCAGTCCTGGAGCGTTTGCATCGCGGAGAGCGCATCGGGCAGGTACGCCTGCAGCACGATTCCGGCCTCGAGGTTACGCAGCCGCGGGCGCTCGAGCACGCGCATAAAGACCGCGAGGGTGAGGTCGAGGTCGCGGTACTCCTCCATGTCGAGGTTGATGAACTTGGGCGTCGTGGACTCAGCCGCCAGCTCATACAGAGGCGTCAGTCGCTCGACGATGCGGTCGACAGCCTCGTCGAACGACCACATCGACAGCTGTGAGGCGATGGCGGAAACCTTGATCGAGACGTAGTCGACATCGTCACGGACGAGGAGATCGCGGGTACCCTCGAGCCGCTTGTGTGCCTCGTTCTCGCCGAGCACCGCTTCGCCGAGCAGGTTCAGGTTGAGCTTCGAGCCACCCTCGCGGAGCGACGCGATGGCCGGTCCGAGCTTCTCCGATGTTGCGTCAACCACGAGGTGACCGACCATGTCGCGCAGCACGCGGCGGGCGATGGGGATCACCACGCCAGGGACGACCGGGCCAAGCACACCACCAGCGGTGATCGCGGCGCGCAGGTACCACGGCAGGAACGCCGGGGCGAGCTTCGCGACGCGCTGCAGGTTATAGCCGGCGACGAAGAGGTCTTCCGGTCGCATGACACCGTCGACGAAGCCGACGGTAAAGGCCAGACCATTCGGATCCTTCAGCACATCGGCGAGACGCTGGGCGGCAGGATCCACCGGAGCGTCAGCGCTCTCGTCCACCCATTTGCGGGCGAGAACGACGGCGTCGGCTGCGAGTTGAGTGGCGCTGAGTTCGGCGCCGGCCGAAGTGTGAGGCATGATCACGAGACTATTCCCTCTGTACCTGGTGCGAAGGGAGCGGAACGCGGGTTGCGTCAACTCTCAGCTTCAGTGTGTGGGAGAACCTGAATTCGGAAAAGCGAATGTTTCTTACCAATATTGATCAGTTTCTCCGATGAGTAGGCTGGCCCCATGCTCGACATGAGAAGACTTCGACTGCTGCGCGAGGTTCAGTTGCGGGGCACGCTCGCCGGCGTCGCCGAAGCGCTCGCATTCAGTCCGTCGTCCGTGTCGCAGCAGCTGTCACAACTCGAGCGGGAGGCGGGCGTCAAACTGCTGCAGAAGAGCGGCCGCCGGGTCCAGCTCACGCCACAGGGAGTGCTCCTGGCCACGCGCGCCGCTGAACTGCTCGACGGGCTCGAACGCGCCGAGGCCGAACTCGTCACCTCGCTCGACGCGGTGATCGGCACGGTTCGCGTCGCCGTGTTCCAGTCGGCCGCGCACGCGGTCATCCCTGAGGCGCTGTCGATCCTCCGCTCAGAGCACCCGGATCTCCGACTAGAAATCGTCGAACGCGAGCCGGAGGCCGGCCTGTTCGACCTCGCGGCGCGTGACTTCGACCTGGTCCTGGCCGAGCAGTACCCCGGTCACACCCGGCCGCATCTGCCCGACCTGGATCGCGAGTTCCTCGCGACGGATGCCCTCCGGCTCGCTGTGCCGTCGGCATCCGCTGTTTCCTCGCTGACGGATGCCACGGACCTCCCGTTCGTGATGGAACCGGAAGGAACTGTTGCGCGGCTGTGGTCGACGCAGCTGTGCCGTGCTGCCGGTTTCGAACCGGACGTGCGGTTCGAAACGGCTGACCTCATCGCGCACATCCGACTGATCGAGTCGGGCAACGCCGTCGGTATGCTGCCCGATCTGGTGTGGGCGGGCCGGGAGCCCGGGCTGCGGCTCGTCGACCTGCCCGGAACGCCCGCGCGCACCGTGTTCACCTCGGCGCGGCGCGTGAGTGCAGCGCGCCCTGCCGTCACCGCTGTGCGCGGGGCACTGGCGAGGGCGACGGGGTTCCTGGTGGCCCCGTCGTGAATCCGACCTCGTGACAATGCGCACCGGTAACCCCACACTTGAGCGATGGACATCCTCTTTGTCGCCGGTTTCTCGCCCATCGTTGCCGACCCGGACATCGCCCGGTCTTTCTATGCGGACGCACTCGGCATCCGGTTCGAAAAGAAGATGGACGACTACAGCTACACCCATGCTCTCCCCGGGGTGAAACACCTGGGCCTGTGGCCGCTCTCCGAGGCTGCTGAGACCTGTTTCGGTACTCAGGCCTGGCCGGATGATGTCCCCGTACCCCAGGCGACGATCGAGTTCGAAGTCGCTGACGTTGCCGCAGCGGAGTCCGAACTTCGCGATAGGGGGCTGACCCTGATCCACGGAACTCGTACCGAACCGTGGGGGCAGGTGACCGCGCGGCTGCTGAGTCCTGAAAGGCTTCTCGTCGGCCTGGTGTCGACGCCGTGGCTGAGCGACAGCGCCTCAGACGGGGGCTGACCCCGTACCCGTGGCCGACGTGGCAGACTCGCGGCATGACGACAATCGAGACGTACGACGCGATCATCGTCGGCGGCGGCCACAATGGCCTCACCGCGGCGGCCTATCTCGGCAAGGCGGGCAAGCGGGTGCTGGTGCTCGAGCGGCTCGATGCCGTTGGCGGTGCCGCGGTGTCGGCGCAGGCGTTCGACGGCGTCGAGGCGTGGCTGTCACGCTACTCCTACCTCGTGAGCCTGCTGCCACAGCGGATCATCGACGACCTCGGTCTCGACATCACGCTCGTGCGGCGACGGTTCTCGTCGTACACCCCCGACCCCGAGGATCCCACCCGCGGCCTGCTCGTCGACAACGACGATCCCGCTGCCACCGCGGCGTCGTTCCTCCGGATCGGAACCACCGACAGCGAATTCGATCTCTTCGAGCGGTTCTACGAGAACTGCCGCATCCTCACCCAGGCGCTCTGGCCGACTCTGACCGGGCCACTGCTCACGCGCTCCGAGGCGAAGCGCCTGGTGACGGATGCCGGCGGAGCGGCCGTGTGGGACGCAATGGTCGAGCGTCCGATCGGCGAGATCATCGCGCGGCACCTGCAGAACGACGTCGTGCGTGGCGTGGTCCTCACCGACGCCCTCATCGGCACCTTCTCGCGGGCGACGGATGCCGACCTGCAGCAGAACATCTGCTTCCTCTACCACCTTCTCGGTGGCGGGACCGGGGACTGGGACGTTCCCGTCGGCGGAATGGGCGCTGTTACCGCTGAGCTCGCGCGAGCCGCCCGGGATGCCGGCGCGACTCTTCTTACCGGAGCAGACGTGACGGCCGTCGACCCGGCCGGCGTCGTGCGATATCAGCGGGACGGCGCCGAACTCGAGGTGCACGCCGAGTGGATCCTCTCGAATGTCGCCCCCGCCGTGCTCGACAAGCTGCTCGTTGCCGGAACGAGTGTCAGCTACGGGCGCGAGCAACTCGCGGCCGGTGAACCGTCGGTCGGCGTCTTCGAGTCACGCCCATTCGGGGTGGGTTCCGCCGCTCAGGCGAACCCGAACACGTCCCGCGAGGGCGCCCAGGTGAAGGTGAACCTGCTGCTCTCGCGTCTGCCGGTGTTGCGGGATCAGGCCGTGACCGGTGAAGCCGCGTTCGGCGGCACCTTCCACATTAACGAGTCGTGGTCGCAACTCGACGATGCGTACCTCACCGCCGCCGAGGGCGGCATCCCGACCCCGCTGCCCTGCGAGATCTACTGCCATTCCCTCACCGATCCGACGATCCTCTCGCCCGAACTGCGCGAGGCCGGGGCGCACACGCTCACCGTGTTCGGGTTGCATACGCCGGCGCGACTCGTCACCGGCGAGAACAACGACGAGATGCGCGACAGGCTGCAGGCCGCGGTCCTGGCGTCGCTCAATTCGGTGCTCGCCGAGCCGATCGAAGACCTCATCATGACGGATGCCGTCGGCCGGCCCTGCATCGAAACCAAAACGACCCTGGATATCGAGCGGGCCGTGGGGATGCCGCTCGGCAACATCTTCCACGGTGGGCTGGACTGGCCGTTCGCCGAGGATGACGCTCCGCTCGACACCCCGGCCGCGCGCTGGGGCGTCGCGACGGAGCACCCTCGCGTTCTGGTGTGCGGTTCGGGAGCGCGCCGGGGCGGAGCGGTATCGGGTCTCGGCGGACACAACGCCGCGATGGCCCTGCTCGAGTCCGAGTAGGAGTACCCGGCAGGGGCGAACCCGGCCACACCGCACTCAGTGTCGGCGGTGATCCTGGATCGTGATCCTCGGGCCGCGCCGTGGCTTCGCAATCCCGCTCGCGAGAATGAGCCTCACAACCCGCTGCCGCTGACCCTCCCACGGCGCGAGCAGCTCGAGCATGCCGTCGTCGTCGACCGGCGCCCCGGTGAGCGCCATCCCGACCGTCGACGCGAGGTGGTAGTCGCCGACACTGACGGCATCCGGGTTTCCGTGCGCCCTCGCGGTGACCTCAGCGGCCGTCCAGACGCCAATTCCGGGCAGGCTGCGCAGTCGAGTGGATGCCGTCGCGGACTCCTGAAGGAGATCCTCCCCCGTCGAGAGGGTGCGTTCGAGAGCGTCGGCGACCCGGCTCGCGCGGACCGCAGTGTCTGACCGTTGCGGGCCGACGCCGGCCTCGTGCCACTCCCAACTGGGGATGAGGCGCCAGGTGTCAGGTGCTGGCGCGACGGTCATGCCCTCGGGCGCCGGACCGGGTGCTGACTCACCGTGTCGTCGCACGAGCCGGCGCCACGCGCGCCACGCCTCGACAACGGTGACCTTCTGCTCGAGAACCGCAGGCACGAGCATCTCGAAAACGAGCCGGTTGCGACTGAGCCGCAGGCCGGGATTGCGGCGGCGGACCTCGGTCAGCAGTGGACTTCGGCTGAGGTCGAGGTCGTCCCAGTCGTCGCGGCTGCCGAGCAGCTCAGGAACACCATCCATCGCCCACTCGGCACCGTCTCCCCACGCAGAGACGTCGACCTCATCCGTCCGCTGGACCAGGTGAAGGGTTGCTGGACCGGTCGGGGTGCGGAGCGTCAACCACGAGCCGTTCGCCGTTCGCCGGAAGCACGGGCCGTCGACGCCACGCGAGAGCGGGCCGAGTGTTGCGGAGATCGAGAGCGGATGCCGTGGGCGGTAACGCGAACGCAGCACGGTGTCGCTGGCCGCGAGGGTGTCCATGCGCACCACGATACGTGACGGGCACCGACACGCCGGCATTCCGAGCCCCGCCTGGCCCGGCCCGGTGCTTGTTCTGGTTTGTCCTGTGGCGGCCGGACTGTGGCTGATTTCGGGCTGGCGGCACACCGGGACGCCTGCGTAGAGTTCGCGCATGACATTTTCGACAAGCGACGTCTCGGCCCTCCGCGCTGCCGTGACCGGTGAGGTCTTCGAGCGCGGCGACGCCGGGATGGCCGAACACGTAGCCGCCCAGAACACCCTTATCGTGCACGAGCCAGAGCTCGCCGTACTCGTGGCCGATGAGGCCGACGTTTCCACCGCCGTGCGGTTCGCCGCCGAGCACAACCTCCCGGTCAGCGTGCAGTCGACGGGTCACGGCGCGTGGAAGCCGATCACGTCGGGTCTGTTGATTCTCACCTCCCGCCTCGACGCGGTGTCGATCGACTCGGACGAACGCATCGCGACGATCGGGGCGGGGGCGAGGTGGAGTGCCGTCATCGACGCGGCCGCGCCGTACGGACTCGCCCCGGTCACCGGCTCGTCACCACACGTCGGCGCCGTCGGGTACACCCTCGGCGGAGGACTCGGTCCACTCGCCCGAAGCCACGGGTTCAGTGCGGACTGGGTCCGCGGGTTCCGGGTGGTCGTCGCGGACGGCACAGTGGCGGTCGCGACAACCGCGGAAAACCCCGAGCTGTTCTGGGCATTACGCGGCGGCAAGGGCGGCCTCGGCGTCGTCACCGAGATGCGGCTCGAACTCGTGCCGCTCGTGAGTCTCTACGCCGGCAGCCTCTTCTTTGACACGCCCGACGCCGAGACTGCTCTCCGGGCGTGGGTGGACTGGACCGCGACCGCTCCCGATGACGTGACGAGTTCGGTCGCACTGTTGTCGATGCCGCCGATCGAGGAAATCCCCGAACCCTTCCGCGGCCGGTTCGTTCTGGCTTTGCGATTCGCCTACCCGGGCGACGCCGAGGTCGGGGCCCAGCTCCTGCAGCCACTCCGTCAGGCGGCACCGGTCTACGTCGACGGCGTCGCCGAGATTCCCACGACGGCGATGGGCGCCATCCACGCCGACCCCGATGACCCGAGTCCCCTGTGGGACCTCGGTGTCCTGCTGAAGCCCATCGACCAGGACTTCGTGACCGAACTCCTCGCGAGCTTCGGACCGGACGCCGACTCGCCCTTCGTCTCGGTTGAGATCCGCCAGCTGGGCGCAGCGACCCAGAACGACGTTGAGGGCGGTTCGGCGGTCGGTGGTCGCAACAGTGCGTTTACCTTGACACTGATCGGTGTCGTGCCGCCACTCTTCGAACGGATGCCCGTGGTTGCGAACGCGTTCCTCGAGCGTGCGGCGCGGTGGATCTCACCGGAGACGAACATCAACTTCTCGCCGTACGTCGAGACCCCTGAGCACTTCGCCCAGGCGTGGCCGCCCGAGACGTTCGAGCGGCTGGCCCGGGCTCGGAAGACCTACGACCCCGATGGCCTGTTCGCCTTTGGGCCGGTGGAGCCGGTGCCGCAGGCCTGACCGCGCACCTCGAGTTGCTGGTTTTGCACGGGTTAGGGCGCGCTCAACCCGTGCAAACCCAGCAACTCGCGTGGTCCGCCTACAGGTGGCGCTCGTCGGGGCCGTTGTACTCCGACAGCGGCCGGATCAACGCGTTCGACGCCGCCTGCTCCATGATGTGTGCCGTCCAGCCCACAACGCGCGCCGCCACGAACAGCGGAGTGAAGGTCAGAGTGTCGAAGCCCATCAGGTGGTAAGCAGGACCGGACGGATAGTCGAGGTTCGGCTTGATGTTCTTGCGGCTCGTCATTGCGTCGTTGAGCGCGTCGTACAACTCGACCATGTCGTGGCGGTCGTAGTACTCGGCAAGCGTGTCGAGCGCGGCCTTCATCGTCGGCACCCGTGAGTCACCGTTCTTGTACACGCGGTGGCCGAAGCCCATAATCTTGCGCTTGGAGGCGAGCGCCTCTTCGAGCCACGCCTCGGCCTGATCTGCGGTGCCGATCTCGTCGAAGGTGTGCATCACTGCTTCGTTTGCGCCGCCGTGCAGTGCGCCCTTGAGCGCGCCGATGCCGCCGACGACCGCGGAGTACAGGTCACCCAGGGTCGACGTGATCACGCGCGCGGTGAACGTCGAGGCGTTGAACGAGTGCTCGGCGTAGAGGATCATCGACACGTTGAACGCGTCGACAACGGCATCCGCCGGCACCTCGCCGAACGTCATGTAGAGGAAGTTCGCCGAGTAGCCGAGGTCGTCGCGCGGCGGGATGAGGTCTTCACCGCGGCGGCGACGCTGGTCATACGCCACGATGGCCGGGACCTGCGCGTACAGCCGGGCCGCCTTGTTGAGGCTGGATTCCTCGGTGGCGACGTCGGCATCCGGGTCAGTGGCTCCGATGGCCGAAACCGCGGTACGCAGCACGTCCATCGGGTGAGCTGTCATCGGCAGCAGGTCGACGACGGCCTTCACGCTGTCGTCGAGAGCACGCTGCCCACGCTCGACATCCTCGAATTCCTTGAGTTCGGCATCCGTCGGCAGCTCACCGTGCCAGAGCAAGTAGGCAACCTGCTCGAAGCTGCAGTTCGCGGCAAGTTCCTGCACCGGGTAGCCGCGGTACAGCAACGAGTTGGTCTCAGGGTTGACCTTGGACACAGCCGTGTAGTCGACAACGACTCCGGCGAGGCCCTTCTTGATGTCGGTGTCTGTCATGCCGTGCTCCTTTGCGTGGGGTGGTGCGAAAGTCTGGGCGGACCAGCGGTCGGGGATGCCGCACCGCTGGTCCGAGGAACCCTACCGTTCAACGGTGAAGTTGAACACCGAGGTGTCGAACTGGTTGTAGCCCTCGTAGTCGACGAGTTCGTAGAGATCGGCGCGGTGCTGCATCTCGCCGAGCTTCGAGCTGAGGCTGCCCTCGTTGTTGAGCGTGTCGAGCGCGCGGCCCGCTGCGCCCATCGCGGTGCGGAGGAGCGACACGGGCCAGATCACGATGTTGATTCCAACATCGGCGAGCTGCGCGCTCGTGAAGAGCTCGCTCTTGCCGAACTCGGTCATGTTGGCAAGGATCGGCACATCGACGGCTTTGCGGACCGCCTCGAACTCAGTGAGGTCACGCATGGCCTCGGGGAAGATGGCGTCCGCGCCGGCGTCGACGAGTTTCTTCGCCCGGTCGATCGCGGCATCCAGTCCATCAACGGCACGGATGTCGGTGCGCGCCATGATGAGGAAGTTGTCGTCACGACGTGCATCGGCGGCCGAGCGAATCCGCTTGAGCGCTGTCGACTCATCGACGACCTGCTTGCCATCGAGGTGACCGCAGCGCTTCGGGTTGACCTGGTCCTCGATGTGCATGCCGGCCAGGCCGGCATCCTCGAGTTCCTGGATGGTGCGGGCGACGTTCATCGGCTCGCCGAAGCCGGTGTCGGCGTCGACGAGTGCGGGCAGTTCGGTCATCCGGGCGATCTGCTTCGCACGGCCGGCCACCTCGGTGAGGGTGGTCAGGCCGATGTCGGGCAGGCCGAGGTCAGCGCTCAGGACAGCGCCGGAGATGTAGACGCCGTCGAAGCCCTTCTGCTCGATCAGCCGCGCGGAGAGCGGGTTGAACGCCCCGGGGAAACGGAGCAGTTCACCGGTGGCGAGGCGGTCACGGAAGATCCGGCGCTTTTCCTCCGGTGTGGTCTTGGCGTACAGCATTTAGAACAGTCCCTTCGGTGATTCAACTCCGGCGAGAACACCGGATGCCGCCTGGATGGTCAACCCGCCGAGTTCGTCAGCGCTGAGTTCAGGCAGGCGCTGAACTGTGGTGAGGAAGCGCTCGATCTCTTCGGGCTCGAGCACAGGCTCCGCCAGCATGCGGAACTTGGCGATGTAGTCCTCGCGCACGAACGGCCGGGCGCCGAGCGGGTGCGCATCGGCGACGGCGATCTCGTCGACGATCGTGGTTCCATCGGTGAGGGTGATCTCGACGCGCCCGCCGAAGGCCTTCTCAGCGGGGTCGATGGAGTGGTAGCGGCGCGTCCACTCGGCGTCTTCCTCCGTGCTCACCCGATTCCACAGCTCAACGGTGTCCGGTCGTGCTGCCCGCTCGGGAGAGTAGGAGTCGACGTGGTGCCAGCGGCCGTCCTGCAGCGCGACGGTGAAGATATACGGGATGGAGTGGTCGAGGGTCTCACGCGACGCCGTCGGGTCGTACTTCTGCGGGTCGTTCGCGCCTGAGCCGATGACGTAGTGCGTGTGGTGCGAGGTATGGAGGACGACGCGGTCGATGGCGCCGGGAACGAGCAGTTCAGGGTGCTCGTTGTGCAGTTTCCGCGCGAGGTCGATCCAGGCCTGGGCCTGGTACTCGGCGGAGTGCTCCTTCGTGTAGCTGTCGAGGATGGCGCGCTTGGCTTCGCCTGCCTCGGGGAGCGGTACATCGTATGACGCGTTCGGTCCGTCGAGCATCCACGCGACGACACCGTCTTCGCCCTCGTAGATGGGTTCGGGCGAGGTCTGGCCGCGCATCGCACGGTCAACGGCTTCGACGGCCATCTTTCCCGCGAACGCCGGAGCGTGCGCTTTCCAGGTGGAGATCTGGCCCTTGCGGGACTGGCGGGTTGCCGTTGTGGTGTGCAGCGCCTGGCCGATGGCCTGGAAGATGGTTTCGACGTCGAGTCCGAGCATCGTGCCGATGCCAGCGGCTGCCGATGGGCCGAGGTGAGCGACGTGGTCGATCTTGTGGGCGTGCAGGCTGATCGCCTTGACGAGATCGATCTGGATCTCGTAGCCGGTCGCGATTCCTCGGACGAGGTCGTGGCCGGTCGCGCCGACGTGCTGGGCGACGGCGACGAGCGGTGGGATGTTGTCACCGGGGTGCGAGTACTCGGCAGCGAGGAACGTGTCGTGGTAGTCGAGTTCGCGCACGGCGACGCCGTTTGCCCACGCCGCCCATTCCGGGCTGACGCGACGCGCGGCATCCGGACCGAACACCGTCGACCCGTTTCCTCCCGTGGTGACGGGGTGCGCGAGCGCCTGTGACCTGGCGGCGACGACGGGGCCGCGGGTGAGCGACGCCGCGGCGACAGCGGCGTTGTCGATCATCCGGTTGATGATCATGTCGGTGACCTCTTCGGTGACCTCGACCGGGTCGGCGGCAAGCTCGGCGAGAGCCCAGGCGAGCTGGCCCTCGCGGGAGAGGTTCTCTTCGCTCGTGTGGACGCGCAGGTGGTGGGTCTTCATAGTGTTCCTTTCATCGAAGACTCGGGGGCGCCGGCATTCAGCGCGGCGGTGTCAAGCAGGTTGGTGAGGCTCTTGCGCAGGTGCACGGCTGTGGCCTGCGCGGCAAGGATTTCGTCGCGGTCGAGGATGGCCTGCACGATGAGCAGGTGTTCGCCGATGCTCTCGGTGAGCCTGTCGGGGTTGTCCTGCGCGAGCCGGCGGGCGCGGGCGAGGTGACCGCGAAGGCCCCTGAGCGATGACAGGAGAAACCGGTTCGCCATAGCGTCGTCGATGGCCGTGTCGAGCCGCGCCACGACGGCGTAGTAGCCCGCCGTGTCCTCAGCGACTGTGGCGCGCGCGTTCTCGAAATCGACGCGAAGTGCTTCAAAGACCGTCGCGCTGCGGCGGCGGGCAGCGAGTCGGGCTGCCTGGGTTTCGAGCGCCTCTCGAAGCTCGAAGAGTTCGGCGAGGTTGGCTGCTGAGACATCGGTGACGACGCCGGCGCGGCCACGCTGGGTGTCGACGAGCCCCTCGGCGGCGAGCCGGGTGATCGCCTCGCGCAGCGGAGTCCTGGAGATGCCCAATCGCTCGGATTGCTCGGTCTCACCGAGGACAGTGCCAGGGCGGAGCTTCCACGACAGGATGTCCTCCTTGAGGACGTCGTAGGCCTTATCGCTCGCTCGCACAGGCCCAGTATACGCGGATGCCGCGCTGCGGGTATACAGAAGGGGGAGATTTCGCCCGGTTGGCGGTTGCTTTACGCCCTTCGGTATACCGATGAGGAAATGGCTCAATGCCGAGGGGGACGGTGCCCGAGCGCCGTAGCCGCGAGGGATGGCGGAACAGCGGCCAGCCTGGATGGCAGCCACTTCGGTGAGCGATCCTTGTCGACCACCTGTGCCCGGATGCCTTCCGCGAGGTCCGGCTGCTCAGCGAGCCACGCCGAGGTGCGGTATTCCTGCGCGAGAGCCTCCCGAAGGGAGCCGAGTTCACGAGCCCGGCGGAGAGCGGCGAGTGCGACGGTGAGTGCCATCGGCGAGAGCGCGTCCAGCTCACCGGCCGCATCAGCGGCTTCAGGCCCGGGTTCCGCGCGCAACCGATCGAGGATCTCGGCAACCGAGTCCGCCGAATAACACCGGTCGATCCACTCGCGCTCGGCCTCAAGCGTCGACGTCGGCGGTTCCTCCGAGAAGCGGAGAGCCACGTCGGAGGGCGAGCCGGAGCCCGCCTGGTCACCGAGGGCCTCTATGAGCCGGGGCAGCCGGTCGGATGGCACGTAATAGTCCGCGAACCCGCAAGCGATAGCATCCGCACCACTCATCGTCTGGCCGTTGAGGCCGAGGTAGGTGCCGAGTTCACCCGGGGCGTGCGCGAGCAGCCAGGTGCCGCCGACGTCCGGGCTGAAGCCGATGCGCGTTTCGGGCATGGCCACGCGGCTGGATTCGGTGACGATCCGGATGCTGCCGTGCGCGGAGACGCCGACGCCCCCGCCCATGGTGATGCCGGTCATGAGGGCGATGTATGGCTTGGGATACTCGTCGATCGTGGCGCAGAGCTCGTACTCGTCGCGCCAGAACCGGCGGGAGAGGTCGTTGCGTCCGTCGAGGGCGTGCTGGCGAAGGCCGCGGATGTCGCCGCCGGCGCAGAGGCCGCGGTCGCCAGCGCCATCGATGAGCACCATCGCGACCTCGGGATCGGACCGCCAGCGTTCGAGCGCGTCGGCGATACCGCGAATCATCTCGTGGGTCAGGGCGTTGAGCACCTGAGGCCGGTTGAGGGTGATGCGGCCGATGCCGTTGGCCACGCGCGTGTCGAGGTCGTCCAATGCTGGCTCCTTCCGTCGATCAAGGGTATGGCGCTCGGGCCCGAGTACACGCGGTGCGGGGGCGGTGGTGCCCGAACGCATCAGTTCCGGTCGAGAACATCGGTTCCGCGCGATGTTCTCGACCGGAAGTGATGCTCTCGCCGGGGTCGAGCCGCGCCCTACAGGAAGATGTCGGGGAACAGGTCTTTCTCGTCGACTCCCGGCGAGTACTGCGCGAAGTCGGTGACACCGGCGGCGATCAGCACGTCCTCCACGATCAGGGACTGGCCGGTGTACTCACGTGACGGCTTCGTCAGCACCTCGTACGCGGCATCCGCGTAGATCTCCGGGGTGCGGCTCTTCGCGAGGAGCGCCTCACCACCGAGGATGTTGCCGACCGCGGCCGTCTTGATCGTCGTGCGCGGCCAGAGCGTGTTGGCGGCGATGCCGTCGCCGGCGAATTCGGCTGCGAAACCGAGGGTCGCCATCGACATGCCGTACTTCGCGAGGGTGTATCCGGTGTGCGCGCCGAGCCACTTCGGGTCGAGGTTGATCGGCGGGCTGAGCGACAGGATGTGGGCGTTCGGTGCGTCCTTGAGGTACGGGATCGCCGCGCGGGAGAGCATGAAAGTGCCGCGCATGTTGACGTCCTGCATGAGGTCGAAGCGCTTGGGCTCGAGCTCGAGCGTGCGGGCCAGGCTGATCACGCTCGCGTTGTTGACGACGATGTCGATGCCACCGAAGGTATCGACCGTTTGCGCGACAGCATCGGCGATCGAGGCATCGTCGCGCACGTCGCCGACGACGGCGAGCGCTCGCCCACCGGCCTCGCGGATGGCATCCGCCGCAGTGTGGATGGTGCCCTCGAGGCGCGGGTCTGGAGTGTCGGTCTTGGCGAGCAGCGTGATGTTGGCGCCGTCGCGAGCAGCGCGGAGGGCGATGGCGAGGCCGATGCCGCGGCTTCCGCCCGACATGAGGAGGGTCTTTCCGGCGAGTGGTGCGGTCATGGGGTCACTTTCGTTCTGAGGGGAGACGGGGTGGATGCCGTTTGGCTGGGTCGCGGGGTGGCGGGGCCTGTCGTGCCGAGCGCATCAATTCCGGTCGAGAGCATCAGTTGCGCGGGATGTTCTCGACCGGAACTGATGCTTTCGCCGGGCGGGACACGAGCGCGCGCGCCGACGGCGCGCGGGCGGGCGGATGCTATCGGCGGGCCGAGCGGGCAGCGAACGCGGCGATCCGCGCACGGGCCTCGTCGGTGGCTGCCGCAGCGTTGATGGTGCGTGACTCGTCGTCGAGGTTGGACTGGAAGTCGCGGAAGGCACCGTCGCGCAGCAGGCGCTTTGCCTGCCCGAACGCCGCGGTAGCGCCCGAAAGCCAGACGCTTGCGACTTCGCGCGCACGGGCATCCGTCTCGCCGTCGGCAACCACTTCGGCGACGAGTCCCCAGTCGAGGGCTTCGGCCGCGGTCAGCAGTTTGCTGCTGAGGGCGAGCTGGAGGGCACGGCGCACGCCGATTGCCTCTGGCAGGAGCGTGGAGACGCCGCAATCTGGGGTGAGGCCGATATCGGCGTATTTCGAGACGAACTTCGACGACTCCGCGGCGACAATGTAGTCGGCGACGAGCATGAAACCGAGGCCCCCACCGGCGACGGCGCCGTGAACTGCCGCGACCATCGGCTTCGGTGTCGTGGTGAAGATCCGGTGCCCCTCGTGGATGATGTCGGCGATGCTGCCGATGGTTGAGCCGGTGTCGCCACCGAGCGCGCTCATCTCCGCAACGTCGCCGCCGGCGCAGAACGCGGGTCCTGCGGCGTCGAGGAGCACTGCGCCGATGTCGTCGCGGTCAGCGACCTGCTGGGCGATGTCACGCCAGGCGCGCGCAGCGTCCTCGTTGACGGCGTTGAGCCGGGCCGGACGGTTGAGCGTGACGTGGGCGAGCCCGTCGTCGACGGTGAGAAGGATGCTGTCTGTCATGCGATCACTTTCGTTGTGAGGTCTGTCGGTGTCTGGGGCGAGGTGTGCCTGGGAGAGATGTGTCTGGGCGAGATCATCCGTTGCGGTCGAGAACATCAGTTGCGCGGGATGTTCTCGACCGGAAGTAGTGTTCTCGGCGGGGTCCGGCGGGGTGCGCCTACTTCGGCGCCATCCGGATCGCTCCGTCGAGCCGGATGGTCTCGCCGTTGAGGTAGTCGTTTTCGGCGAGGTGCTGAACGAGCGCGGCGTACTCGTCGGGGCGGCCGAGGCGCGACGGGAACGGGACCTGGGTGCCGAGCGAGTCCTGGGCTTCCTGCGGCAGGCCCATCAGCATCGGCGTCTCCATGATTCCTGGCGCGATCGTGTTCACACGGATGCCGTACCTCGCCAGTTCCCTGGCAAGCGGCAGCGTCATCGCGTGCACAGCCCCCTTCGACGCGGCGTAGGCCGGCTGGCCGATCTGCCCGTCGAAGGCAGCGACGGATGCCGTGTTCACGATGAGTCCGCGGCCTCTGCTCTCGTCCGGTGCGTTCTGAGACATCGCAGCAGCGGCGAGCCGAACGACGTTGAACGTACCGACGAGGTTGATCTGGATCACCGTGTTGAAGGTCGCGAGGGGGAGAGTCCCGTCGCGACCGAGCACCTTGCCGGGGGTAGCGACCCCCGCGCAGTTCACGACGATGCCGAGCGGGGCGAGGGCGGTGGCTGCATCAACGGCCGCCTGCACCTGGTCTTCGTTCGTCACGTCGGCGGCGACGAACCGGGCATTCTCGCCCAGCCGCGACGCGGCATCCGCACCGTTCGAACCGGGCAAATCAACGATGACGACGGCAACGCCGAGCGCCGCGAGCCTGGTCGCTGTTGCGTTGCCGAGACCTGATGCACCACCGGTGATGAGTGCGGAAATTCCGTCGAGCTTCATTGCTTGATCCTCCAGAGAACGAGTCACGTGCAGCCTAGGGGTGCGCCGTCAACCGCGGTGGCTGGCTTGTCGTGGCAGGTGGCTGTCGCCGGGCGCAGGAGCGACGCCGTTGTGCTGAGTCCACAACTCTCGCCGCGGCTACAACCGCTCGATGATCGTGGCGTTCGCCATGCCGCCGCCCTCGCACATCACCTGAAGCCCGTATCGGCCGTCGCCGGTCTGCAGCGCGTTGACGAGGGTCGCGAGGATCCGGGTGCCTGACGCGCCGAGCGGGTGGCCGAGTGCGATCGCTCCGCCCCAGGGGTTGAGCTTCGACTCGTCGACGTCGAACTCGCGCTGCCAGGCGATCGGCACGGACGCGAACGCCTCGTTGACCTCGAACACGTCGATGTCATCGAGGGCGATCCCTGTGCGGTCGAGGATGCGACGGGTCGCTGGGATGATTCCGGTGAGCATCTCGAGCGGATCACTGCCGACCGCCGTGAACCCGACGAACCGTGCGCGGGGAGTGAGCCCGAGCTGTTCGGCCTTCTCCTCGCTCATGATCAGTGCCGCGGATGCTCCATCGGTAAGCGGCGACGAGTTGCCCGCCGTGATGCTCCAGCCGATCTCCGGGAATCGTTCGGCAACGGCATCCGTGTGGAATGCGGGCGGGAGCTGCGCCAGGGCATCCGCCGTCGTACTGCGGCGGACCGTTTCGTCGACGCCGAAGGTCGTTGTGGATCCGTCGAGCGCCACGAGGGTGATCGGGACGACCTCGGAGCTGAACAGGCCCCGATCGAGGGCGGCCGTCGCGCGGTCGTGGGACCGCGCGGCGAACGCGTCGAGTTCGGCGCGGCTGATGTTCCAGCGGGCGGCGATGAGTTCGGCGGCGATGCCCTGCGACACCAGGCCCTCCGGGTAGCGGTGGGCGACCATGGGTCCGAGGTAGTCCTCGCCCAGGGTCGAGTAGCCGATCGGCTGCTGGCTCATCTGCTCGACACCGCACGCGATGACGATGTCGCTTGTTCCGGCGATAACCGCCTGCGCCGCGAACTGGGCGGCCTGCTGGCTCGAGCCACATTGCCTGTCGACGGTGGTGCCCGGTACCGTCTCGGGGAATCCCGCGGCGAGCACAGCGTTCCTGGCGACGTTCGTTGACTGCCGACCGGCCTGGGTCACACAGCCTGCGATGACGTCGTCGATGAGCGCCGGGTCGAGGTCGACACGCTCGACGAGGCGCTGCAGTGTCTGGGCAAGCAGATCGACCGGGTGGATTCCGCTAAGGCCTCCCCCGTGCTTCCCGCGCCCGGACGCGGTGCGAACAACATCGACAAGAACTGCTCGTGACATGGGGATCTTCTCCGATCGGCGAACGTGCCCTTCGAGCGTACGACGGATGCCTCCTGCCGGACCACCGCACGAGGGCCCGGCTTCTCGAGAGTAAGCGCGGTGAGAGCTCGTTCGCGCCAGTCGTTGGAGATGCGGTGTCGCCTGCCCGCCGTGCCTGACCGAACGCGAACTACCTGTTCTATTTGAGGCTTTTCTTCTGCTTCAGGCTTTTCGCGTGGTCAGTGACGAAGTTGGTTTGATCGCGGGAGGGTCGTTCGTACGAGGCAGCGACCGGGCGCTCGGGGATGGTCACCTTCTCCGGCTCACGACGTTCGTACGGGATTTGATCCAGGAGATGTTTGATGGAGTTGAGGCGTGCAGCGCGCTTGTCGTCGCTCTCAATGGTCCACCACGGCGCGGAGTAGTGGTCAGTCGCCGCGAACATATCGTCCTTGGCTCGCGAGTAGTCTTCCCACCGGGTGATCGAAAAGAGGTCAGTGTCGGAGAGCTTCCACCGGCGCATCGGATCTTCCAGACGCGAGCGAAACCGTTCTTCCTGAATGGTGTCCGAGACGGAAAACCAGTACTTCACGAGAATGATTCCGTCGTCAATCAGCATCTTTTCCACCTGGGGGACCTGCTCGAGAAAGCGGTGGTACTGCTCCTCGGTGCAGTACCCCATGACCCGTTCAACCCCGGCGCGGTTGTACCAGGAGCGATCCATCAGGACGATTTCCCCGGTGGTCGGCAGGTGCTCGATGTACCGCTGAAAGTACCATTGCCCCTTCTCGCGTTCACTCGGCGTCGGAAGCGCGACGACCCGTGCCGAGCGGGGATTGAGGTACTGAACGATTCGTTTGATCGCGCCACCTTTACCGGCGGCGTCCCGGCCCTCGAAGATGACCAGGACACGAGCCCCGGTCTCGATGATCCATTGCTGCATGCTCACCAGTTCGGCTTGCAACCGCTCAAGTTCTTGCTCGTAAAGCGGCTTGGAGACGCGTTTGATGGCACCCGACTTTTTCGACTTCGACATGGTTGTCCTTTTCGCTACACCACTGACTTTCAACACCGATCGCACGATCATAGGGTCTGCCTGATCTCTGGCGCGCGGCGAGTGAGGGTGCGGGTGCGGTCGCATGCAAAGGCCCCTGCCCGCACATGCGCGGGCAGGGGCACCTCACTGCACAAGCGGACTCAGTCGAGCGGCTGCCCGGAGCGGTCCTTCGACACTCCGACGGCGATGATCGAAACCACGGCGCACGCCATGATGAACATGCCGATCGGGACGTAACTCCCGCCGAAGCCTGCGAGCAGGGCCGTCGCGATGAGGGGCGCAGGTCCGCCGACGAGCGCCGCACCGATCTGGTAGCCCAGTGAGACACCCGTGTAGCGCACATCGGCCGTGTAGCTCTCGGCGAAGAAGGTGCCGAGCACCGCGCCGTACATCGACCAGATGAAGCTGAAACCGACAACCACCGCGAGGGTGAGAAGGAGGAACGAGCCCTGGTTGACCAGCCAGAAGTACGGGACGATGTAGATCATCACGAGAACCGAGCCGATGATGAACATCTTCTTGCGGCCAAGACGGTCTGACAGGCTGCCGACGCCGAGCATCACCGGGATGGCGACGACGGCCGCAATCAGAACGGCGTTGAGCGCTTCACTGCGCTCATAGCCGAGGCCAACGGCATACGACACGGTGAACGTCGCAAAGATGAAGAACGTCGAGGTCTCGATGAACTTCGCACCGATCGTGATGAGCACGGCCCGCCAGTGGTGACGCAGCGTCGTGAGCAGTGGCACCTTAGCCGTTGTGTTGGTCGCGACCACGTTCTTGAACGACGGCGTCTCGGCGACGCTGTGACGGATCCAGAGTCCAATGGCGACGAGAACAATCGAGAACAGGAACGGAATGCGCCAGCCGAAAGCGAGGAAATCTTCGTTACTGAAGATCGAACTGGTTGCGGATGCCGCGAGGTTTCCGAGCGCCAGACCGAACAGTGCACCGGTCTGCGGCACTGCGCCGTAGAGTCCGCGCTTGTTTCGTGGGGCGTACTCGACCGCCATGAGGAGTCCGCCACCCCACTCACCGCCGAGGGCGAGGCCCTGCAGCAGCCGGAGCACCGTGAGCAGAATCGGTGCCCACATTCCGATCATGTCGAACGTCGGCATGAGGCCGATGGCGACTGTGGCAACACCCATGATGGTCAGCGTGATGACCAGCGTCTTCTTCCGGCCGATCCGGTCGCCGATGTGGCTGAACAGGATGCCGCCGATCGGGCGGATCAGAAACGCAAGCGCGAAAGACGCGAGAGCGAGCATCTGGCTCGCCACTGGGTCATCCGACGGGAAAAAGAGAGGCCCGAAGACGAGTGCGGACATGGTGCCGTAGAGGAAGTAGTCGTACCACTCGACGGCGCTGCCGACCGCGCTGCCGAAGAGCGCGCGCCTCCTGGTCGGTCCGTCGATCAACTCGGATCTGTCAAGCGGGGCCGGGTTCTCCGCAATGGTCGTCATAGTTCTGGCCTTTCATCGTTGAAGGGTACTGCGTGAAAAGTCGCCGACGCGTTGCCGGCGAGGAAGGAAACATCTGTGCCGATGAGCAGCAGGCGCACTCCGCGGTCCCGGAATCGCGCGGCTTCGTCGGCATCCGCACAGTGGATGGCGGTCTGGCGCCCAGCGGAAAGGGCTGCCTGCAGGATCCGCGAGACGGCATCCGAGTGCTCCTCGCTGCCGATCGGCGCGCCCAGGCTCGACGCGAGGTCGGCCGGGCCGACCATGATCACGTCGATACCGTCGACCGACACGATCTCGTCGAGCGCGGCGAGCCCGGCACGTGTTTCGATCATCACAACGACGAGGAGGTCGTCGTTCGCGCGGTCGCGGTGGGTGACGAGGTCGAGACCGAACATTGTGGCCCGGGCTGGGCCGAGCCCCCGCGCGCCAAGCGGCGGAAACCGGGTGGCACGAACGATCGCACGGGCGTCATCCGCGCTCTCGACCCGGGGAACGACAATTCCCGCTGCACCCGTGTCGAGCGCGCGGCTGTGGTCAGCGCCGACTCCTGGTACGCGGATGAGAACGGGGGTTCCATGCGCATCGCCCGCGCGGACGAGCTCCTCCAGGCCAGACGGGTTCAGTGCGGCATGCTCGGCGTCAGCGACAATGACACCGGCACCCGTCGCCGCGAGGACCTCGGTGACCGTTGCGCTCGCGATGACCTGAAAGGTGCCGACGACGCTCGTCTCCCTGAGTCGCGCGCGAAGCGTCCCGGAACCACCCCCCGATGTCTGAGGCGGCGAGCCGTATGACATGGCTAGGCGGCCTTCTGCTTGAGCAGGTCGAGGGCGACGTCGACGATCATGTCTTCCTGCCCGCCGACCATCTTGCGGCGGCCGAGTTCGAGCAGGATTTCGATGGTGGGGATACCGTACTTGGCCGATGCCGTCTCGGCGTGCAGCAGGAAGGAGGAATAAACGTTCGCGTACCCGAGCCCCAGAGTCTCACGGTCCACCTGCACCGGGCGGACCTGGAGGGGCCGGACGATGTCGTCTGCGGCGTTCATCAGCGCCATGACATCGGTACCGTGGTTCCAGCCGAGCTTGTCAGCGACGGCGATGAAGACCTCGAGCGGTGCGTTTCCCGCACCAGCGCCCATTCCGGTGAGGCTCGCGTCGACCCGGTTTGCTCCGGCCTTGACCGCGGCAATCGAGTTGGCGACGCCGAGCGACAGGTTGTGGTGAGCGTGGATACCGATCTCGGTGTCCGGCTCCAGGACGTCGCGGAGGGCGTTCACACGGTCGGTCACGTCGTCCATCGTCTGGGCGCCGGAAGAATCGACGACATAGATGCACTGGGCACCATAGCTCTCCATGAGCTTCGCCTGCGCGCCGAGCTCTGACGGCGTTGTCAGCGCGCTCATCATGAGAAAGCCCGTCGTGTTAAGGCCAAGCTCGCGAGCCGTGCCGATGTGCTGCGCCGAAGTATCCGCCTCAGTGCAGTGGGTGGCAACGCGCACGTAGCTGACGCCAGCGGATGCCGCTCGCTTCAGGTCGGAGATGGTGCCGACACCCGGAAGCAGGAGCGTGGCGATGGCGATATTGGATGCCGTCTCTGCCGCCGCTTCGATCAGTTCGACATCGGAGTGGCGCGAGAACCCGAAGGCAACGCTCGACCCGTTGAGGCCGTCGCCGTGAGCAACTTCGACGCTGTCGACGCCAGCGGCATCCAGTGCCGAGACGATATCGCGGACGTTCTGCACCGTGTACTGGTGGCGGACCGCGTGGCTGCCGTCACGAAGGGTGACGTCTGAGATGAAGAGCTTGTCCGGGACGAGTGAATCGGTCATGGCTTATGCCACCTCCAGTGCGAGCGCGTGCGTTGCGATTGTCTCGGCGGTGCGAAGCGCGGCCGAGGTCATGATGTCGAGGTTGCCCGCGTAGGAGGGCAGGTAGTGCGCTGCGCCCTCCACCTCGAGGAAAACGCTTGTCTTGAGGCCGGTGAACTCACCGACACCCGGCACGTTCACTGGCTCGGTGATGTCATCGAACTGGACCCGCTGCTTGAGCCGGTACCCGGGGACGTAGGCGTTGACCTTCTCCACCATTTCGATGACGGATGCTTCGATCGCGTCGCGGTCGGCGGCATCCGTCAGGACGTACACGGTATCGCGCATCATCAGCGGAGGCTCGGCCGGGTTCAGGATGATGAGGGCTTTGCTGGATGTGGCGCCGCCGACGGTCTGCAGGGCCTGGGCGGTGGTCTCGGTGAACTCGTCGATGTTCGCGCGGGTACCTGGCCCTGCCGAACGGCTCGAGATAGAGGCGACGATCTCGGCGTAGTGCACCGGCGTGACCGCTGACACCGCCGCGACGATCGGAATGGTCGCCTGCCCGCCGCAGGTCACCATGTTGACGTTGGGTGCATCGAGGTGCTGCTCGAGGTTCACGACGGGGACACAATACGGCCCGATCGCCGCTGGAGTGAGGTCGATGAGCCGGATACCCGGCTTGGCGGCACGCAGCTTCTCGGCGTTGTGCCGGTGGGCACCGGCTGAGGTCGCGTCGAACACGATCTCGATGTCGGTGAACTCGGCCGACGCGATGAGTCCGTCCACCCCGGTCGAGATCGCGGTGACCCCGAGGCGGGCGGCGCGCGCGAGCCCGTCGGATTCCGGATCGATTCCCACCATCGCCGAAACGGAGAGGATGCCGCTTCCCCGGAGGATCTTGATCATGAGGTCGGTGCCGATGTTGCCTGACCCGATGATGGCTGCGGGAACGCCCTGTGGCATTGTCCGCTCCTTTCACTGCGCTGTGGAGCGCCTCCGTTTCGCTGTTCGAAACTTCGACACTTGTTCTAGATATCGAACACACTGAGGGGGAGTTTGTCAACCGGCCGGGTTTCGCAATTTGCGCCCCTCAGGTTTCACGGGTATTCATAAGGCATGCCCCGACTCACCCCGGCCGTTCTGCGAACCCTCGATATCCTCGAGCTGTTCCTCGAGGATGACGCGCCGCTCACCGCGCCGGATGTCGTGAAGCGGACGGGCCTTCCCCGCACGTCGGTGCACGAGCTTCTCGCGACCCTCGTGGCGCGCGAATACCTGCAGAAAGACGAGGCAACCGGGACATTCCGGCTGGGCGTTCGACTGCTTCAGCTCGGCAACGCCTATTCAGCGCGGTTCGACATGCTGAGCGCCGCCAACGATGTGGCCAGGCAGGTGGCTGCCGAAAGCGGTGAGACCGTCAGCGTTGCACTCCTCGAGGGCGGCGACGTGTTCTACCTGGCCAAGATCGAGAGCCGCGACAACCTCCGGCTGCCGTCGAGCATCGGACAGAGGCTGCCCGCGAACGTGACCGGGCTGGGCAAAGCGCTCCTCGCCTACGCGTCGCCGGCATCCCTCGCCAGCCGGTTCGAAGACCCGGAGAACCTCCCCAGGATGACGGAGCACAGTATCGGCACGTTGTCCGAGCTCGAGGATCAACTGGCACAGGTTCGCCAGACGGGTGTGGCCTTCGAGAACCAGGAGTCGACGCCCAACATTCGCTGTGCCGCCGCTCCCGTGCGCGATGGCACAGGAGCCGTTGTCGCTGCGATCAGCGTCTCGGTTCCGACAACGCGGTGGGAGCAGCATCCCGAAAGTCACTGGGTCGACCTCGTCCGTGCCGGCGCCGCGCAGTTCTCTTCCCGACTGGGCTTTGCGGCCTGAGCCCACGCACGGCCGCGCCCCAGCGAGCTGCGGGTAAAATCGGCGGATGGCCATTTCGAAGATCCTCCTTTACTACGTCTTCACTCCCCTGGCCGACCCCGACGCGATCCGCCTCTGGCAGCGGGACCTCTGCGAATCGCTGAACCTGCGTGGCCGCATCCTCATCTCGAAGGATGGCCTCAACGGCACGGTCGGCGGCGACCTCAACGCGGTCAAGAAGTACCTGCGGAAGACCCGCGAGTACCCGGCGTTCAAGAACCTCGACATCAAGTGGTCGGAGGGAACCGGTCTCGACGACACCGGCGCGAGCATGGACTTCCCGCGCCTCGTCGTGAAGGTGCGCGAGGAGATTGTGTCGTTCGGCGCTCCCGGTGAACTCGAAGTGGATGAGAACGGCGTGGTTGGCGGCGGGACGAAGCTTCAGCCGGCCGAGCTCCACGAACTCGTCGCCGAGCGGGGCGATGACGTCGTCTTCTTCGACGGGCGCAACGCCTTCGAAGCGGAGATCGGTCACTTCAAGAACGCTGTCGTTCCTGATGTGTCAAACACCCGCGAATTCGTCGCCGAACTGGAGAGCGGCAAATACGACCACCTCAAGGACAAACCGGTTGTGACCTACTGCACCGGCGGCATCCGTTGTGAAGTTCTCTCCGGCCTGATGAAGAGCCGTGGCTTCGGCGAGGTCTACCAGCTCGACGGTGGCATCGTTCGCTACGGCGAAACGTTCGGCGATGAAGGGCTCTGGGAGGGCTCGCTCTACGTGTTCGATAACCGGCTGTCGATCGACTTTACGGACTCGGCCGTCGTCGTCGGCGAGTGTGCCGTGTGCGGCACGCCGAGCAAGCGAATGCAGAACTGTGCGGATGCCTCCTGCCGCGTACAGATGGTGCTGTGCGATGAGCACGCTGCGGCTGCCCCGCTCTGCGAGGAGCACGCCGCCGCGAACGGCGTCAGCGCGTAGTTTCGACGGGGTTCGTGCCCAGAGGCCCGCATCAAGCCGGCGCGCGTTCACCCGCCGGGTAACGCACAACGCCGCCGTGGCCGCCCGGTGAGGGGCGTGCCACGGCGGCGAATGGCGTGAGCAACCTGAACGAATAATCGGGGCGGCTCAGCGGGATTATTAACCGTCGGTGCGTCCGTCGATCTGCTCATCGAGGATCTCGTCGGCAGCCTCAGGATCGGCATCCGAGTTGTTGTAGTGCTCCTTGAGGACCGGGTTGTCACCCTCGTAGTCCTGCGCACGGATCTCGGGCGAGGAGACAATATCCTCGCTGTATCCCTGTTCGACGAACTGAGCGTCAACGACCTCGGGGGTCGCGGCCAGGCCATCGGGAAGGGCGTTCTTCGGCGATTCTGCGTCAGTCATGCGTATCTCCTTCGTGTTGCGTTACACCGACCGTATGCCGGAGCCGTATAACGCAGCAAGGGCCTTGCGAGTACGGCCCGAGTACGACAGGGGCCAGCGCAGCACCGACTCCGGGCGGCGGCCACGGGCCACAGGCCACGGGGCCACGGCACACGGGCCACGGGCCACGGGGGCCGCGCCTAGCCTGAGCGGTGCCAGCTCTCCAGTTGTTCGATGTCCCTGATGCGGCCAAACGCAGCCATCAAGGGAATCGGCGACAGCACCATCAGTCCGCCGGCGACAAAGAGCGTGCCGCGCAGGCCGATCAGCTCCCCGAGCACTCCCCCGACCACAGCGCCGAGAGGAAACAACCCCATGATGAGCACTCGCATCGTCGCATTGACCCGACTCAGCATCGCGTCCGGACAGAGCCGCTGCCTCAGGCTGACGTTCGTCACCGCGTAGATGATCTGTCCCAGTTCTCCCACCGACATCCCGACCACGGCGAACAACACCAACCACCCCGGCTGAGAAAGCGGCGTCAGAAGCGCGAACGGACCGGTGACCACGAGCGAGAGCCAGATGATACGGACGCTCCCCACCCGGCGGGAGAGCCGCGGCGTGAACGCTGCGCCGATCATCGCCAGGACCGACCCCGCCGACACGATCACCCCGATGGCAAGCGGCGAGAGCTGGAGCGTGCGGGACGCGAAGATAAATGTCACCGCCGATGCGATGGCGAACGAGAAGTTCCCCGCGGCACTCGCGAGCGCCGTCGCCCTGAGTATGCGGTTGCGTGCGACGAAGACGAGCCCCTCGCGGATTTGCGCGCCGAGCCTGGGGCGGTCACCTCGAACCGGAATCGGTGTCTCCCGCGTGCGGATGGCGAGTAGGCAGACGGCAGAGATCGCGAATGTGACCGCCTGGGTGAGCACGACGTTCGCCGCGCCGATCAGTCCGACAAGCCCACCCCCCAGCCCGGGACCGATCACCTGCCCGGACGCCCGAATGGCCTCCATCGACGAGTTCCCGGCGAGAATGCGGTCTTTGCCGAGCACGACCGGAAGGTAGCTCTGGTAACCGACGTCGAAGAACACCCGGGCAAATCCCGTGAGCACGGAGACGACCACGAGGTGGGTGATGGTCAGGATGCCGGCAAGCGCGGCGAGAGGAATGGTCGCGAGCAGGAGCGCCCGCGCGATGTCGCTCGCCACGAGCACGGGGAGTTTGACCCAGCGATCCAGCCACGCTCCCGCTGGCAGACCGATGAGCGCGAAGGCAAACGTCGACGACGCGGTGACGAAGCCCAGCTCGATCGGCGAAGCGTCGAGCGTGAGAACGGCCAGCAGAGGGATGGCGACGCCGCTGACCTGGGAGCCCAGCTGACTCGTCGTCTGGCCGATCAGAAGCAACCGGAAGTCCCGGCTCCGGAACAACCGCGAATCCGACATGGGCCCCTATTGTGCTCGCGAGCGGTAAACCTCACAACCGCCGTTCTGCTGTCGCTGGTGCATCCGGCGGCTGGTCCCGCAGCGGGCACTCCGCGGCTCAAGTGACACCTGACGTGAGTGCGGCACCCGGACACCCACAACAACTGTCACTCGAGCGTCCGTGGCCTGGTCCCGCAACGGGCACCGCGCAGCTCAAGTGACACCTAACGTGGGTGCGGCGCCCGAAGACCCACACCAACTGTCATCCGAGCGGCCGGGCGTCCGGGCATCCGACCACCGGTGGGCGTTACCGCCGCGCAGCGACCTCGGCGCCGGCAGAGGCGGACATCCGCCACGCCTCGACGGCCGGAACGAGCAGCAGCACGGCCAGCACGGCAAACGCCCACCGATACCCCAGCCCGACAGCACCAGCGTCGACGAGTGCAGCGCCGGCGGTCGCCGCGCGCACAACGAGTGCTGCGACCGCGATCCCGAGCCCGACGGCCACCTGCTGCAGCGTTGACGCGAGCGTGTTCGCCCCCGAGGTGAGCGCAGCGGGCACGTCGGCGAACTGCACCGAGTTGTAACCGCTGAACCCGATCGACCGGAACACCCCGCTCGCAAAGAGCAATGCGGCAATGAGAACGACCGGCGTCGACGGCTGGATAAACGCGCACAGTCCGAAGACGACGGCGCCACACAGGTTGCTCCCGATGATCACCGTTCGGAACCCGAACCGGCGAATGAGCGGACTCGTCGCCGGCTTGATCACGACGTTGCCCACGAATACGGCCATCACCAGAAGACCGGCTTGGGAGGCGCTCCAGCCGAACCCCGACTGAAAGAGCAGCACGAAGAGGAACGGTGCGGCGCCGATGAGCAGCCGGTAGAGGTTGCCACCGACGTTACCGACCCGGAAGGTCGCGATTCGAAGCGCCGACAGGTCGAGCAGCGGGTGCGCCGCCCGCCGAAGCCGCACGAGGGCGGTGATTCCGGCGACGACAGCGAGAACGAGCAGCCCCGCCGCCCAGAGCCACTCGGTCTGGCTCGCCCCGAGCTGCTCCATACCGAGAACGAGCGCGGCAAGCGCCACACCGACGAGGGCAAACCCGGCCCAGTCCAGCGGATTCCGTGCGGTCGGTTCGGTGAGGGGCACGAGCTTCAGCGCCGTCACAAACGCGACAATGCCGATCGGAACATTGATCAGGAAGATCCAGTGCCACCCGACCGTGTCGGACAGAACCCCACCGATGACGGGCGCGAGCACCGGCGCAAGCAGCGCCGGCCAGGTGAGGTACGCCATGGCATCCAGGAGGTCTCGCTTCTCAATACTGCGCAGCACGGCGAGGCGTCCGACCGGCACCATCATCGCGCCGCCGACGGCCTGCAGCACCCGCATGGCGACGAGCATGGGCAGCGTCGTGCTCAGTGCACACAGCACCGACGCGAGAGTAAAAATGACGATCGCGAGCAGGAAGATGCGTCGCGTCCCGAATCGATCGGCCAGCCAGCCGCTCACCGGAATGCCGACGGCGAGGGTCAGCAGGTACGCCGTCATGGCGATGTTGATGTCGACGGCGCGGACACCGAGATCGATAGCCATGGCCGGCGCGGCGGTCTGAATGATTGTGCCGTCGAGGTTTTCCATGAAGTATGTCGCGGCGACGAGAAGGGCGAGTGGCCTGTTGAGCGTCGCCGATCGGGTCATCGTCCCATTCTGCACGACGGGCATCTTCTACCGGTCATCGCAAAACCACCGGAACCGGGCGCACTCTAGGCTTGGTCGCATGACAACGACGTTCCGCGCCTGGCTGGTCGAGAAGCAGACGGATGCCTCCGGCACCGCTTCGCAGACAGCATCCGTTTCAGATCTCACCGACGATGACCTGATGCCGGGCGACGTCACCCTCGACGTGTCGTGGTCCAGCATCAACTACAAGGACGGCCTCGCGCTGCTTGGCAGGCCGGGAGTGGTTCGGACCTGGCCGCTCGTTGCCGGGATCGACGCTGTGGGAACGGTGACCGCGAGTGAGACCGGCCGGTTCTCGGTGGGCGATGAGGTGCTGCTCAACGGTGCCGGACTCGGCGAGACTCACCACGGCGGTCTCGCAGAACGGGCGAGGGTCGACAGCGCGTCTTTGGTTCGCGTTCCCGGTTCTCTCGGGGCCCGACGGGCCGCAGCGATCGGCACAGCGGGGTTCACGGCGATGCTCTCGGTCCTCGCGGTCGAACGGCACGGGGTGACTCCATCAGAAGGGCCGGTGCTCGTCACCGGGGCGGCCGGAGGAGTCGGGTCGATCGCCGTCACCCTGCTGGCACGGCTCGGCTTCGACGTCGTCGCCTCGACAGGGCGGGTCGACAGCAAGGGCGACTTCCTCCGTCGCCTTGGTGCAGCTACGGTGATCGACCGTGCAGAGTTGAGCGAGCCGGGCAAACCGCTGCAGTCGCAGAAGTACGCGGCTATCGTCGACCCCGTCGGAAGCACCACCCTGGTCAACGCGATCGCGCAACTCAACTACGGCGGTATCGCGGCGGCGAGCGGCATGGCGCAGGGCACTGACCTGCCCGGGACGGTGATGCCGTTCATCCTGCGCGGGGTAACGCTCGCCGGCATCAACTCGGTCGACGCGCCGCTCGCGCTGCGGGAGGAAGCGTGGTCGCGACTCGCCACCGACCTCGACACGGAACTTCTCGACGGGCTGACCACCGAGATCTCGCTCACGGAAGCGCAGGCTGCCGCCTCCTCGATCCTCGACGGCCAGCTGTCCGGGCGTACCGTCGTCAACGTGCGGGGTTAGTCGGTTCGAACGGCTTTATTCGCGGGCTCAGTCAGAATGGGTCGACTGCCCTCGGCGGGGCCCCACGCGTCAGTTGGTTGCGGCCGCTTCGGTGGGCGGTTCGAACGACTCTGGCTGTTCGGTCGCTTCCGACAGCTCAGCTGCCTCAGTCGCCTCAGCCGCTGCTTTCGCGGGGGTCACTGCCGCCGCGGTCTTGCTGCGGCTGGTCGTTTTCCGGGGTGCGGCCGGGGCCTTGCGGGCCGACGCGGCCGGCTTCCTGGCTGCAGCGGCCTTTGCGGGAGTGACGGATGCCTCGGCACCCGACGCGTCGACAGCGGACGCTGCCGTCTCTGCCGGTGAGACGCCCTCACTCCCCGGCGCCGGAGCATCCGTCGCCAGCTTCGCAGCCCGCTTCGGCTTCGGCGTCACCTGCGGCGTCGTCTTGCGAGCCCTCGGCTGCTTCTTGGCCGGCTTCACGTCGACCTGGAGCTTGGCCACGAGCTCGAGCCCGTGCTTCGTCGTGATGATGACGCGTGAGAATTCCTCGTCGGCAATGTCGATCACGACAGAGGGCTTCGTGCCCTTGAGTACGAGAAAGTCCTTACCGCCGTGGAACTTCCACTGCCCGACGGCAAGAGTGAGCGGAATGGCGGCTCCTGGAGCACGGATGCCGCGGACCCAGATCCATGGATCGTCGGTCAGCGTCGCCGAGCGAATGGCCGAGCGCGGGATGACGATGTTGTCTTTGCGTAGTGCGAGCGTCTTCTCAGCCGTCGACAGTGCGATCTCAAGTCGGTCAGGGTGAAGGTGAAGACGAGCCATGTGTCCAGTCTGCCGGTAGGGGTGGCGAATTCGGGTGGTGAAACCTCACAAAGAGGTAACAGCGGCGTTGTTTTGCGGGCGCGGAGCCGCGAGCGCGCCAGATCCATGCTCGCGCTGCAGATACTTCTGCAGCGCGAGCATGGATGTGCAGCGGTCGGCGAACGGATGCTGCCGCGCCGGCGCGGTAACCGGTTAGTTCGGTTTCGCGGCTGCGGCAGCCCGCGCTGCCGCGGGAAGTGCCTCGATGATGCGCCCAAGCACCGCGTCGTCGTGCACGGCTGAGACGAACCACGCCTCGAAAACGCTCGGCGGCAACGACACCCCGCCGTCCAGCATGGCGTGGAAGAACGGCGCGTAGCGCCAGGTCTCCTGCGCCTGAACGTCGACGTAGTTGCGCGGTGCGTCGGCGGCAAAGACGAAGCTGAACAGGTTGCCGGCGCGCTGCACAACGTGGGCGACACCCTCCCGTGTGAACGCATCGGAGACAGCGTTCGAGAGGGTGACGGATGCCGCGTCCAGGCGCGCATACACGTCGGGTGTCGCGCGTTCGAGGGTCGCGATTCCCGCGGCGACAGCGACAGGGTTCCCCGACAGCGTGCCAGCCTGGTAGACCGGGCCTGCCGGCGCGAGGTAGTCCATAATCTCGGCACGTCCGCCGAGCGCGGCGAGCGGCATGCCACCGCCGATGACCTTGCCGAAGGTGAAGAGGTCGGGCTGGTACGCGGGACCGTCGGTCACCGAGAGACCCCAGTAGCCGGCGGCGCTCACGCGGAACCCGGTGAGCACCTCATCGAGAATGACGAGGGCGCCGTGCTCGTGCGCGAGGTCAACGAGGGCGGCGTTGAAACCGGGAAGCGGAGCGAGCACTCCCATGTTGGCCGCGGCCGATTCTGTGATGACAGCGGCGATCTGGTCGCCGCGCTCCTCGAACACGACCCTGAGCGCGTCGAGGTCGTTGTACGGCAGCACGAGGGTCTGCCCGGCGGTCGCCTCGGTGACGCCGGCCGAGCCCGGGAGCGCGAGCGTTGCGAGGCCGGACCCTGCCTGGGCAAGCAGGCCGTCGGAGTGACCGTGGTAGTGACCAGCGAACTTCACGAGCAGGTCACGACCGGTGTACCCGCGGGCGAGTCGGATGGCCGTCATGGTGGCCTCGGTGCCCGTCGACACGAGTCGGAGCTTCTCGATCGGTGCCATTCCGCCAGCGATGACCCGCGACTTCACGAGCTCGGCAAGCTCGGTCTCGGCCGGAGTCGACGCACCGAAGGAGAGTCCGAGCGCCGCGGCATCCTGCACCGCACGCACGACATCAGGCTGGGCGTGACCGAGGATGGCGGGACCCCACGAACCGACGAGGTCCACGTATTCGGTGCCATCGGCATCCGTCACGTATGCGCCTGACGCCTTCACCAGGAACCGCGGTGTTCCACCGACCGACCCGAAGGCGCGAACCGGCGAGTTCACGCCGCCGGGAATGGACGCTTTCGCGCGGGCGAAGAGTTCGTCGTTGTTCACTTGAGCCACCCTGCAGCCTCGGTTGCCCAGTAGGTGAGAACGGCGTCGGCACCGGCACGGCGGATGCTGACGAGCGATTCCTCGATCGCCCGGCGGCGGTCGATCCATCCGTTTGCGGCGGCGGCCTCGATCATCGCGTATTCACCGGAGACCTGGTACGCCCAGACCGGGATATCGCTCATCGCGGCGACGTCCGCGAGCACATCGAGGTAGCTCATCGCCGGCTTCACCATCACGACGTCTGCACCCTCAGACATGTCGAGGGTCGCTTCGCGCATGCCCTCGCGACGGTTGCCTGGGTCAAGCTGGTAGCTGCGGCGGTCACCGGTGAGCTGCGAGTCCACGGCCTCGCGAAACGGTCCGTAGAACGCGGAGGCGTACTTCGCCGAGTAGGCGAGGATCGCGGTCTCGGTGAAACCTTCCTCGTCGAGGGCGGCGCGGACGGCGTCGACCTGGCCGTCCATCATTCCGGACAGACCGAGCATGGCCGAACCGGCGTTCGCCTGCGACAGTGCCATGTCGACGTACCGCTCGAGGGTCGCGTCGTTGTCGACCGCACCACGGGAGTCGAGCACGCCGCAGTGGCCGTGGTCGGTGAATTCGTCGAGGCAGAGGTCGGTCTGCACGACAAGCGCGTCACCCACCTCAGCGACGAGTGCCTCGGTCGCGACATTGAGGATGCCGTCGGGAGCGGATGCCTGTGAGCCCGTCGCGTCGCGCCTGAGCGGAACCCCGAAGAGCATGACCCCGCCGACGCCAGCCTCGGCGGCCTCGGTTGCGGCCCGCTTCAGCGAGTCGAGAGTGTGGTGCATGACGCCGGGCATCGAGCCGATGGGCGTTGGCGCTGTCGCGCCCTCACGGACGAACAGCGGAAGAATCAGTTCGGCTGGATGCACCCGCGTCTCGGAGACGAGGCGGCGCATTGCCGGGGATGAACGAAGTCTGCGGGGGCGGATTACGGGAGCATTCACACAGTTCAGCCTACGCTTTCGAGGCTGGGACCTCGCCGGGTGCAGGCGCGCTCCCGCGAGAGAAACGCGCTGCTAGTAGTCGGTGTCCTGCGGCTGCGCTGCCTCGACCGTGGCGACAATCGAGTCGAGGAGAGCGGACACCGTCTGGTGCCCGGAGACGATGTCGACGGTCAGGCCGTAGCTCGTGGCATCCTTCGCCGTTCGCGGGCCGATCGCGGCGACGAGCGTCGCATCGGGCAGCTCGCCGAACTGCTGAACGACCTGCTCGGCCACCGAACCACTCGTGACGAGGATCGCGTTGATGCGGCCGGACCTGACGTCGGCGATCACGTTCTCGGCGACCGGTTCACCGATGGTGCGGTACGCGACGACGGATTGCACGTCGTGCCCGGCGGCGGCGAGCCCCTCGCTGAGCAGCGGTTTCGCGATCTCCGATCGAAGGGTGAGGAAGCGCTTGGGTTTCGGTTCGAGCTGCATGAGCTCTGTGACCATTCCGCGCGCGGAGTTGTCCCTGGCCGGAACGAGGTCGACGCGATACCCGACGGCCTGAAGCGCCGCAGCGGTTGTCTCACCGACAGCGGCGACGCGGGTGCGTTCGGGGATCTTCACGCCCTGCGAGTACATCACGTCAACTGTCGTTGCGCTCGTCACGGTGAGCCAGTCAAATTCGCCGTTCGCGAGAGCCGCGAGCGCCCGTGTGAGGTTCTCAGGATCCTCGGTCGGGGCAAAATTGATCATCGGTGCGACAACCGGCGTTGCACCACGGGCGCGCAGGTCGGCTGCAACACTGTCACCCCACGGGCCTCCGCGCGGGACGAGAATGCGCCACCCTTTCAGGGGCTTGGGTGTCTGTACTGCAGGCTTCATCGCGTCCTCAGTCTTGCGTCAGGGGGGCAAGTTGAGCTGCTCCCCCTGCCAGCAACTCGTCGGCAAGAGTGCTGCCGACGAACTCGGCAGTCTCTATGATGCTCGATTGGGCGGGACCGGAGAAATCGTCCGCGTCGCCAGCCGCCGGGTGTCTGGCGTCGAGGTTTCCCGAACCGGTCAGAACAAGCTGGCCAGAACCGTCGGGTGCATAGACGGCACCGAGCAGGGTGATGGCGCTCTCGCTCACCGTCGCGTGCGCACCGATCGGTGCCGCACAACCGGCTTCGAGCCGGAACAGGATGCTGCGCTCGGCGACGGCCGCAGCCTGGGCCGACGTGTCGTGAATGGCCTCGAGCGCCCGGAGAAGGTCGTCGTCGTGTTCTTCGTCGCGAACCTCGATCGCAAGCGCGCCCTGCGCAGGGGCCGTCGGCCACGACTCGAGATCGAAGTACTCGGTCACCTTCTCGGTCCTGCCAAGTCGGCCGAGGCCGGCCGCGGCGAGAACCACGGCGTCGAGCTCGCCGGAGGCGACGAAACCGAGTCGTGTGTCGACGTTGCCCCGGATATCGATGATCGCGAGGTCTGGACGGCGGGCGGCGAGCTGCGCGGCACGTCGCGGCGAACCGGTTCCGACCCGAGCACCCTCCGGCAGGGTGTCGAGGGTGAGTCCGTCACGGGCACACAGGGTGTCCCTGGCATCGGCGCGGGGCGGTACGGCACCGATCCTGAGCCCGTCGTACTTCTGGGTGGGCAGGTCCTTCATCGAGTGCACGACCAGGTCGCACTTACCCGCGAGCAGGAACTCGCGCAGCGCAGACGCAAATACCCCGGTGCCGCCGAGGCTCGAGAGAGACTCCCGCGACACGTCGCCGTGCGTCGTCACGGGCACGAGCTCGGTCGCGACTCCCGTGCGCTCGGTGATTTCCCGCGCGATGTCTCCCGCCTGCGCAAGCGCGAGAGCGCTGCCGCGCGTCCCAATGCGAAGTGTCACGGCTTGAGGCCCGCAACCGCCGGCTTGAAACCGAGCCTCGCATTTTCGCAGCAACCGGGACGACACACGTCGTACCAGGGGCCAAGGTCGGTCATCGCCGGCCGCTCGGCAACCGGCACGCCGTCGCGGCGCTCGAGCACGAGGTCAACGAGGCCGGTGACGTACGCCTTGTGGGTGCCAGGGGTCGGAACCCGCACCGAGTACAGCCCGGCTTCCTGCGCGGATTCCGTGGCCTCGTTGTCGAGGTCCCAGAGGACCTCCATGTGGTCGCTGACAAAACCGAGTGGAACGATGATCACCGCGCGGATGCCCCTCGCCGGCAGTTCAGCGATGGTGTCGTTGATGTCGGGCTCGAGCCACGGCATGCTCGGCGGGCCGGACCGGGACTGGTACACCAGCTGCCAGGCGAGTTCGGCCTCGAGGCCGAGTTCCCGCTTGACCGATTCGATAACCACCTCGGCGACCGCGTTGTGCTGGGCCGCATAGGCGCCGCCCTCGCCGAAGCCGCGTTCGGCAGGACCGGACCTGGCGGCATCCGTCGAAGGAATCGAGTGCGTGGAGAAGAGGATCTCAACCTCTGTGGCGAGGTCGATGCCAGGGTTATCGTTCTGGATCTGCACGAGACCGTCGCGCACTCCGTCGATGAACGGCGTAACAAATCCGGGGTGGTCGAAGAACTGGCGCACCTTATCGATGGCGATGTGCCCGAACAGGCTGGTCTCGTCGAGCGCGATGGCGAAGTCCTCGCGGTATTGCCTGCAGCTCGAGTACGAGGAGTACGCGCTTGTCGCGATAGCGATGAGCTTGGTAAAGCCGCGGTCGTTCGCCTCAACCAGCGCGTCGCGCAGGTACGGGTCCCAGTTGCGGTTGCCCCAGAGGACGGGAAGGTCGATGCCTCGGGATGCCAGCTCGGCCTCGAGTGCTGCCTTCAGCTGTCGGTTCTGGTCATTGATCGGGCTGACGCCGCCAAAGTGACGGTAGTGGTGCGCGACCTCTTCGAGCCGTTCCTCAGGGATGCCCCTGCCACGGGTGACATTGCGCAGGAACGGGATGACGTCGTCCTGTCCCTCAGGGCCGCCGAAACCGGCGAGCAGAATCGCGTCATACGCGACGGGCTCGGTGATGTGCGGCTCGCCGGATGCTGCGGCCGGCGTTGCGCCGAGAACGAGATCGGTCACTGGATTACCTCGGGGATTTCTGCCGTCGAGATGCGACGGCCTGTGTAGAACGGAACTTCCTCACGGACGTGGCGACGGGCATCAGTGGCACGAAGGTCACGCATGAGGTCGACGAGTTCGGTGAGGTCGTCCGATTCGATCGGAAGAATCCACTCGTAGTCGCCGAGGGCAAATGCGGACACCGTGTTTGCGATGGCTCCGCGGAACGCCGCGCCCTTGCGTCCGTGGTCGGCGAGCATCTTGCTGCGCTCGGCGTCCGGCAGCAGGTACCACTCGAAGCTGCGCACGAACGGGTAGACCGTGAGCCAGTTCTTCGCCTCGATGCCACGGAGGAATCCGGGCACGTGGCGCTTGTTGAACTCAGCCTCACGGTGGACGCCCATCGCGTTCCACGTCGGAAGAAGGCCGCGGAGGATGCTGGTGCGGCGCAGTTCGCGCAGCGCCCGCTGGAGCGCATCGGCCGTGTCACCGTGCAGCCAGATCATGATGTCAGCGTCGGCCTTGAGGCCGGAGACGTCATAGAAGCCGCGGACGGTCACGCCGTCGCTCTCGACCCGCTTCACAGCGGAGTCCAACTCGAAGACAGCGTGGTCGCTGAGTGCGATCGGCGCCTGGGGTCGACGCAGAACCGCCCAGAGCGCAAATCCTGTCGGGTTCTCTTCGGGTTCGGAAATGTTGTGGGGCAGGGATGCCTCGGCAGAGGCCGGGTGAGTCATACCTAACATCATCACCCCTTAATCTCTCCGCGCCAAATGAGCGTGAGTTCCGCTGTGCATTGGCTCAACGCTCTTCCCTCCGCGACCGATTCCGGCGCAGCAGGGGATATACGTGATCGAATCCGCTAGCGGTTCGCGATGCCGCGGACGATGGCCCATGCGGCAAGGCCCGCCATGGATGCCACTGCAGCGATTCCGGCATAGATCGCCGTGGGGTTCTCGCGCTGAAGCGTCGCGACCTGCTTCTTCCCCTGCACAACGAGGCGATTGAACTTGCGGGGAACATTGAGCTTGTCTTCGATCGCGTTGAGAGTCGCTACGAGCTCAGCCCGTGCTGCTGCCGGCGATCCTGGGTTCGCTCCTGGGTTAGTAACGGTCATATTCGCCCTCCCCCTTTACCGCACGGATGTCTTTCTTGACGCTCTCGACCGGGTTCGGGTCATCGCCGAGCTTCTTGAAGTACTTGAGCCCGATCAACGCCAGAATCACGGCGATCAGCACGAACACGACAAACACGATGAGCGCACTCAGCCATGCCGGAAGAACCAGCGCGAGCGCCAGAATGGCAACGGCGACAGCTGTGCCGATGGCGAAGAACAGGAAGATCAGCGCGAGCACCATGAAAATGGCGCCCTTACCCGCATAGCTTCCGAGGTGCTTGGCCTTGGTCTTGACCTGCTCGATCTCCGCCTGGATCAGGTTAGTGATCAGGTTGGGGAGGTCAGCGAGCAACTCAAAGAGCGATTCGCGGCTCTTATCGCTGAGATTTCGGTCCGTCATGGTCAGACGCTCCAGGTGCTACTTCGAGGGTGTTCCGGTTGACGGGTTCGACGGCTCGTCGTGCGGGAGGACCCGCTCAGCGACATCGTCGACAGCGTCCTTGGTCTTCGCGATTGTGCGATCGAGCTTCTGGCCGGGGGTGCCTTCACCGCCGACAGCGGTGGATACCTTCTTGACTCCGGCGAACACTGCTCCGGGGACCTCGCTCAGGCGTGCCTTCGCGAAACCCTGCACAACCTCGACCTTGTCCTGAACCACGTCGGTGTTCCAGACCTTCAGCCAGTTCTTCTTGATCTGGTTGTACCGCTCGCGGCCCGCACGGGATCCGAGCACGTATCCAGTGGCAATTCCTGCCACAAAAACCAGCTTGCCCCTCATGGGTAACTCCGTTCGATCGGCCGTCAGTGGCTCAAGCGTAGTACCTATGACGGGTTCTCGTCCGGGCTGGTGTCGTTTATGCCTGTTCTGGTATGCGGATCGACCACAACACCGTCCGCGAGATAGCTTGCGGCGACGAGGTGACGAATCCGCGCTGAGGCCGCAAGCGCATCCGGGATTACGGAGGCAAGCCCCGTTCCCGAGAGCCAGCCGCCCGTCACATCGAGATCCCCGATCGCCACAGCGGCGTCGCGGAGCCGTTCGGCGCGTTCCCGCTGTCCGATGGCCGCTCCTGGTAGGGTCCCGACCCACGCGGTTCGGGTGAATCCGACCACCTGCGAGGCGTCGAGGGGCACGCCGAGAATCTCGGACGCGTCAGCGACGGCGAGTGCGAGAAGCTCATCGTCATCGAGCCCCAGCGTCGGGTTGGCCTGGCCAAGCCTTCCGTAGGAAAGCCGGACGACGTGACGGTGCGGATGCTCACGACTTGCCTCGTCGTCGAGCCACTGCCACTTGGCCGTCGAGTGCGTCAAAGCCTTGGCCGTGATCGGACGTCCGGCTGGCTTCGAGCCTTCTTCTCGGTCGGCAATGAGCACGCCGGTACCACGGGGCTTGACGTCGAGGGATGCGGCATCGACAACGAGCGTCGCGAGTTCGACGGTCGGCGTCTGGATCGGCTGCTCTGCGGCGAGTTCCGCCGAGAGCGGTGCGAGCAGCCGGAGCGCTTCGGCTTCCGGTGTTGCGACGATGACGTAGTCGGCCTCGATGGTGGTCTCGTCATCGAGGATGGCTCGCCAGGTTGTCGGCTGCGCGCTGGCCGCTGCCTCGGCACCGTCGACCGACGCGTCCGGTCGCTGCAGCTCGGTGACTGTCCTGCCGAGGAGCACCGTCGCCTCGCGGCGCGTGAGTTCGGCGAGCATCGCCTCAACCAGCGTGTACATGCCGCCGGCGAGGCCTTCGACGTTTGATCCGGCCGGGGCCGCGGCCCTGAGCAGTGCGACAGCGCCCGAGAGCGAGCCGGCCGTGGTCAGCGCCTTATTGAGGCCGGGCGCGGCACGCGTCACGTCGAGGTCGGCCGGATCTGCCGAGTACACGCCCCGGGTCACCGGAGCGACGAGTGAGTCGAGAACGGCCTTACCCATGCGCCGCTCGACCAGGTCGCCGAGGTTGTGCTCGCGGCCGATCGTGAGCACAGGGCGGATCCGGTCGAGGTAGGCGCGGATCGCTCCGCTCCACCCGATGACCCGGCGCACGTCATCGGCGAGCGGGTTCGACGGGATGCCGAGAAGGCCGGCCTTCGGGAGGGGCGCGCTGACGCCGTTCGGCAGCCGCACCCAGGCACCGGCCGAAGCCGGGGTGACAACCGCGTCAGCGAGGCCGAGCTCGTCGACGAGCTTCCGCACCGTGCCTTGCCGTGTTGCGTAGCTCTCCGCGCCTGTGTCGACACGGATGCCGGCGACGGTTTCGGTCGCGACGGAACCACCGGCCCGTTCGGCGGCCTCAACGAGCGTGACACGGATGCCTACGCGAGCGCAGTCGAGCGCCGCGACGAGCCCGGCGATGCCACCGCCGATGACGAGAACGTGGCGCGGCTCGATCACTGTGCGTGCACGAATTCGACGAGCCGGGTGAGCACGGCGGGGTCGGTCTCCGGCGGCACGCCGTGACCGAGGTTCAGGACGTGGGATGGCGCCGTCTTGCCGCGATCGAGGACGTCGAGCACGTGCGCCTCGAGCACCGGCCACGGTGCCGCGAGGAGCGCAGGGTCGATGTTGCCCTGAACGGGAACGAGCCCGCCGAGTCGGCGCGACGCCTCATCGAGCGGGACGCGGTAGTCAACGCCGACCACGTCAGCGCCGATGTCGTGCATGGCCTTGAGCAGTTCGCCGGTCCCAACACCGAAATGGACGATCGGCACCGTGCGAACGTCGCGGGAATCCGCCTCGCCGGCGACCGTATAGCTGAGGTCACGCACGTGTTCGAGAGCGCGAGCGGATGCCGGCGCAACGTAACGCACGTAATCATCGAGCGAGAGCGCACCGGCCCACGAATCGAACAGTTGCGCTGCCGACGCGCCCGCGAGCACCTGGGCACGGAGGAAACGGCCGGTGACCTCGGCAACCCACTCCATCAGGCGTGCCCATGCTTCGGGTTCCGCGTGCATCAGTGTGCGGGCGTGGATATGGTCCTTCGACGGGCCACCCTCGACGAGGTAGGCCGCGAGCGTGAACGGTGCTCCTGCGAAGCCGATCAGCGGGGTTTCTCCGAGCTGGGCGACGGTGAGCGCAACAGCATCACGGACCGGCGCGAGTGTCTCGTCGAGCACAGACGGATCGTGCGCGATGAGTTCGTCGACATCGGCGGCGGTGCGGACGGCCTTGCCGAGCACAGGTCCCTTGCCGGGAACGATGTCGACCTCGACACCGACCTGCTTGAGCGGGACGACGATGTCGCTGAAGAAGATGCCGGCGTCGACACCGTGGCGGCGCACGGGCTGCAGGGTGATCTCGCTCGCGAGTTCGGGGTTGAGGCACGCGTCGAGCATTGCGGTCCCGACGCGCAGGTCGCGGTACTCGGGCAGCGACCGGCCTGCCTGCCGCATGAACCAGACGGGTGTGGTCTCGGGGCGCTCACCCCGGTAGGCGGTGATCAACCGTGACGAGGGGGTCAGTCCTGCTTCAAGCGGGTGGTTCTGAGAAAGCTGCACCAGACAATCCTCTCAAATGAAGCGCTCGTTCGAGACTTTTGCACAAATGCTCACGGCCGCACCACTACCCTCGACACGGAGCAGCTCCAGCACAGATCCAGCAGACGAGACAGAGAGACGGGTACCGCGGGGTGGAGACAGTCGAGGAACGCAGGACTGGCCTGCGGACGCATGCACTCACGGCTCGAGTGAAGCGACGAGAAATCCGCGCGTTCTATCGGGCGTTTGCCGTACAGCATCCGTCAGTCCGCAACCCCGTCGAGGCCGCACGGCGCATCATGCTGCCGCTCGGCGCCCTCTCCATTCCGATCGGGCTGCTCGCCCTGTCCTTCGGGATCGGCGAGGAGATCGAGGAGGCCAATCCCGACATGGTGAGTGAGCTCGTCGCGCAGTTCGCCATCCTCGGGTTGTTTCTTTATGCCGGGGTACTGCTCTGCTGGGCAAGTTTTCGGCACCGGGCGCAGCGCGGAAGCCCCGAGCGGCACTACCGCCTCGCGCAGTTCGGGTTCGAGAACGGAATGGCCTACCTCCCCGGCCCTCTTCCCGGCACTCACCTGACGCCGTGGAAAGAGCGGGGGCAGCTCATGCTCACGCGCGTGATGCGACCGGTCTCTCCGCGAGCGGTCGAGTTCGCGAACTACGTCCTCACCACGGAGACCAGCGGCAGCCGCAACTCCGGCTTCGGCGGCATCGTCTCACTGAAGCTTCCGAACAGCCTTCCCCACATCCTGCTGGTGGCGAAGAATGACCGCCGCGTCCTGCCTTACGCGGTACCCGCACGGGCGCAGGTGCTCTCACTCGAGGGCAATTTCGACGATCACTTCACGCTGTACTGCCCACAGGGCTATGAGCAGGACGCCCTCTACCTGTTCACCCCCGACGTCATGGCCGAACTGATCGACCGGGTGAACAGCTTCGACGTTGAGATCATCGACGACTGGCTCTTCCTCGAGTCGAGCCGCGACGTGGTCACCCTGGATCCCGGGACGTGGCACACCGTCGTCACCGCGACGGCCGCCATCACCGCGAAGATCGACCGCTGGGCACAGTGGCGCGACGACCGGCTGTCAGCGGGACCTCTCCCCCGGGGCGACGCGCGAGCGACGATGCTGCCGGGCGGAAAACCAGTGGCTCCACGCGGCCGTCGACTGAAAATGGTCGCCGGCAACGGCGCAATCCTGACCGGTATTTTCGTCGCCGCCTACGTTGCCGCGGTTGTCATCGCCAATAGTGTCCTCTGACCCTGGCCTTCATCGCCGTGGTGATCCCGAACTCGTTCCACTGGAGCGGCTTGCACAACAACCGTACGGATTCAACACCCAGAATCCAGCGGTACTCTTAAGCGGTGCTCATGTGTCTGACGGCGAGTCACAAAAACGCCTCCTTCGATCTGCTCGAGCGACTCTCAACGGGTTCCGAGAGCGTCGGCCGACGCATCACCGAACACTCGGAGTGCGTCGCCGGCGCCATTGTCATCGCCACCTGCAACCGGTTCGAGGCGTACATCGATCTCGATGAGCCGGTCACCGCCGGTGCCCAGGTCGCACTTCAGGCTGCGACGGATGCCGTCAGTGCGGCCACAGGAATCCCCACGGACACGCTGCACCAGACCTGGCAAACGCACACGGACGAAGAAGCTGCCCGCCACCTGTTCGCCGTTTCTGCCGGGCTCGAATCCGTCGTTGTCGGCGAGGGTGAGATCGCCGGTCAGGTGCGCCGGTCGCTGCAGCTCGCCCGCGAATCAGGGACGACCACGAGCGACCTTGAACGGCTCTTTCAGCGCGCCTCCCAAACCTCACGCGGCGTCAAGAACAACACACCGCTCGGCCGCGCAGGTCGCTCGATCGTGCGGCTCGGCCTCGATCTCGCCGAGAGCCGCATCACCGACTGGTCAGCGGTCAGGGTTCTGCTCATCGGAACCGGCGCATACGCTGGCGCCAGCCTCGCCGCACTGCGCGACCGCGGCGTCACCGACGTCGCCGTGTACTCGCCGTCAGGTCGCGCGGCGAAGTTCGCCGCCGGCCATGACATCCGGGCCGTCGACGCTGATATGTTCCCGCGGGAGGCCGCAGAGGCGACCATCATCGTGACGTGCACAACGGCATCCGGCTTTGTGGTCGATGCCGAGGTCATTGCGGCAGGGCGTCGCGACCTCGAGGCGGCACTGCCCGCCTTCCCGTTCGACGGCACGCCCGGCTGCCCCGTCGACCACTCTGCCGGCCAGCTCGTCATCGACCTCGGCCTGCCGCGCAATGTGGACCCTGACGTCGCTACCCTCGCCGGTGTCGACCTGCTCGACCTTGAGACCATCCGCATCCACGCCCCACTCGAAGAACTTCAGGCCACAGATCACGCACGGCAGATCGTCAACAAGGCAGCGCGCAAGTTCGCCTCCGTAACCGACGAGCAGAGCCTTGCGCCCGCTGTCGTTGCTCTCCGGTCTCGCGCATCTGAAGTGCTCGAGCAGGAGATCGCCCGGGCAGCTCCCCGCGATTCCGACGGGAGCGTGGAACGCGCGCTCCGCCACATGATGGGCCGGCTCCTGCACACGCCGACGGTACGAGCGCGGGACCACGCCAGGGCCGGCGACCACGACCGTTACGTCGACGCGCTCGACACCCTGTTCGGCATCACGCTCGACGAGGAAGCGGCATCCGCCCCGGATCTTCCCGCGCCGACCGCCGAAACCGCGGATATTACCCGGGCGCGCGGGGCTGCACCCCACCTCGACGACGACCTCGAGCTGGACGCAGAAGCCTCCTAGACCAGCAGGCCGCGGGCATCCCCTGCGCGAAGAAGCCCGCTTGCACGAAGAAGCCCGCCCCACGAATTCGTGGAGCGGGCTTCTCTCATCTCCGGCGGATGCCGGATCAGGACGTGCTAGCCATACATGTACGGGTCGCTGTTCAGCAGCGCGATGAACGTGATGATCGCGATGATGTAGCCGATAGTGGCGAGTGCGCCGATCACGATTCCGACGATGGCGAGGACCTTGCCCTGCTCGCCGGTCTTCTTGATCTGGTTGAGCGAGATGAATCCGAGAACGATCGAGATGATCGAGAACCCGAGAACCGAGCTCACCAGGGTGATGATCGACAGAACATTCCACTTCGCCGACTGGCCCTGCGGAGCTCCGTACTGGCCCTGCGGAGCTCCGTACTGGGCCTGCGGGGCTGAGTACTGCGGCGCCTGCTGGCCGTAAGGCTGATTGGAGCCAGCGTTGGGCACTGGCGGGGTGTTGCTGTAATTGTCGTTCGACATGGTGCTCCTTCGTAAGCCGGATTACAGACTGGCAGCCTGCTGAATGAGAGTCAATTACACGCGCCGCTCGCCCTATGGGGAGAAGTCCCCCCTTTCGCGGCACTTCGGAGAGTACGACAACGGCCGCCACTGCAGCAGAGGCGGCCGTTTGTCACGACGGGAACGACAGGGGTCAGGCGCCCTTGAGCCGCTCCGCGAGGTAGATGTAGAGCTCGTCGATCGGCACGCGCTCCTGGGCCATCGTGTCGCGATCGCGAACCGTCACCGCGTTGTCCTCGAGCGAGTCGAAGTCGACGGTGATGCAGAACGGGGTTCCGATCTCGTCCTGGCGGCGGTAGCGGCGGCCAATGGCGCCGGCGTCGTCGAAGTCGATGTTCCACGATTCGCGGAGGTCTGCCGCGACCTTGCGCGCGAGCGGCGAGAGGGCCTCGTTGCGGCTGAGCGGAAGCACGGCCACCTTCACCGGCGCGAGGCGCGGGTCGAGCTTGAGCACTGTGCGCTTGTCGGTGCCGCCCTTCGCGTTAGGCACTTCCTCCTCGTGGTACGCGTCGACGAGGAACGCCATGAGCGAGCGGGTAAGCCCCGCCGCTGGCTCGATGACGTACGGCACCCAGCGCTCGTTCTTACCCTGGTCGAAGAACGAGAGGTCCTTGCCCGAGTGCTCGGCATGGGTGGTGAGGTCGAAGTCGGTGCGGTTCGCAACGCCCTCGAGCTCGCCCCAGTCGCCGCCGGTGAAGCCGAACTTGTACTCGATGTCGACGGTGCGCTTCGAGTAGTGCGAGAGCTTCTCCGCCGGGTGCTCGAACAGGCGCAGGTTGTCGGGGTTGATGCCGAGGTCCGTGTACCAGTTGAAGCGGTAGTCGATCCAGTACTGGTGCCACTCTTCGTCCGTGCCCGGCTCGACGAAGAACTCGAGTTCCATCTGCTCGAACTCGCGGGTACGGAAGATGAAGTTTCCCGGAGTGATCTCGTTGCGGAAGCTCTTGCCGATCTGGCCGACACCGAACGGCGGCTTGACGCGCGCGGCCTGGAGGACGTTGGCAAAGTTGACGAAGATGCCCTGGGCCGTCTCTGGGCGCAGGTAGTGCATCCCTGACTCATCCTCGACCGGGCCGAGGTACGTCTTGAGCATCATGTTGAAGTCGCGTGGCGGGGTCCACTCACCGCGGGTGCCACAGTTCGGGCACGCGATCTCGAGCATGCCGGTCTCGGGCGCACGGCCCTTCTTCTCCTCGAATGCCTCGAGGAGGTGGTCTTCACGGAACCGCTTGTGGCAGTGCAGGCACTCGACGAGCGGGTCGGTGAAGACGCCGACGTGGCCGGATGCTTCCCAGACCTTCTTGGGGAGGATGACGCTGGAGTCGAGGCCGACAACGTCGTCTCGACGGGTGACCATGTACTTCCACCACTGGCGCTTGATGTTCTCTTTGAGCTCGACGCCGAGGGGCCCGTAGTCCCAGGCGGATCGCGATCCTCCGTAGATCTCACCGGCCTGGAAGACGAATCCGCGGTGGCGGGCGAGGGCGATGACTGAGTCGAGACGGCTGGATGCGGCCACTGTGGCTCCTGATGCGAAAGGGGTACCGTGCCGGCTGCACGGACCATTCAAGCTTAGCCGCGCCTGTCTGGGCCCCCGGCCAGAGCGCACGTCCGTGCAACGTCACCGTCGCAGGATCGCGCAGCATCCGTTCACCCGGCACAAATGCCAACAACCGCGACGGAAACCCGACACGTGCGACGGATGACGGTGCGAACCGCGTGCGGACCTCCGTTCATCCGGCGCAAATGCCGACAAACGCGACGAAAACCCGACACGTGCGACGGATGACGGCGCGAACCGGCTGCGAACCTCCGTTCACCCGGCGCAAATGCCAAGAAACGTCGCACACACCAGGCATCCGCGACGGATGACGGACCAGAGTCGGAAGCCCGCCCGAGCGCACAGGCGGCGTCCGTAGACTTGCCGCATGCCCACACCCCGCGCCCAGGAGTTTCGAACGCGCGAGCGAGTGACGGTGGTCGCCGAGAGCGGCCTCCACACCGGACCGTCGTTCATCCTGCTGCACGGGATCGGCATGGGCAGGCGATACTGGGGCACCCTCACCGACACGCTCGGCGCCCATGGCCGGGTGTACGCACTCGACCTCCCGGGATTCGGCGATGCACCCGAACCGGAAGCCCCGCTCACCATGGCGCAATCGGGCGACCTCATCGCCGAACTCGTCGAACGCATGCGGCTCGAGCGGGTCGTGCTCGTCGGCCACTCCATGGGTTCGCAGGTCGCCGCCGAAGCTGCCGCGCGGCATCCGGATCTCTTCGAATCGCTCGTGCTCATCAGCCCGACGGTGAACCCCGATGAACGTCGGGTCTCGACCCAGGCCAGGCGACTCGCGCAGGACCTGTGGGGTGCAAAGCGGCGGGTGCTCGGGTTCGGGGTGGTGTATTACCTCAAGGCCGGGCCGCGCTGGTACACCAGGACGCTCCGGATGATGATGCGGCACGAGGTCGAGAAGATCATGCCGCAGATCCGCGCGAACACGCTGATTGTCCGCGGCAGCGACGACAGGTTGTGCCCCCGCAGCTGGGTTGACCGCATCGTGGCGGCCATCCCGCGCTCGCGCTACGTGGAGGTGCCGGGAACAGGACACGAGGTGATGATGACGAACGGCAAAACCGTCGGCGCGCTCATCGTCCGTCACGCGGAAGGGCGAGTGTGAATCTTCTCGAGAAGGCTGGGATCTGGGCTGTCGACTATGTCGACGCCGCTCAACTGCACATGCGTGCCATTGCAGGGGGCTGGCGTGTGCCGGAACACTACGCGCACGGTGAGCCGGGCAAACCGACCGTCGTGCTCATCCCCGGTGTCTACGAGCGCTGGAACTTCCTCAAGCCCATCGCCGATCGCCTGTGGGAAGACGGCTACCCGATCAGTATCGTGCACGGACTCGGCTACAACCTCCGGCCGATCATCGACACCTCCGACCGGCTGGCCGCCGCGCTCTCGCGGGTACGGGCAAACCCGGCGGGACGCATCATCGTCGCGCACAGCAAGGGCGGACTCGTCGGCAAGCACCTCATGCTGACCCACCGCGAGAGCCTCGGTATCCGTGGGCTGGTCGCCGTTTGCACCCCGTTCGCCGGCTCGCGTTATGCCAAATACGTGCTCGGCCAGACCCTGCGCGCGTTCTCCCCGACCGACGACACGATCGTGCTGCTCGGCCGTGACTCGAGCGTCAACTCCGAGATCGTCTCCATCTTCGGCCCGTTCGACCCGCACGTGCCCGACGGCAGTGTGCTCGTCGGTGCGACCAACGTTCAGGTCCCGGTGAGCGGCCACTTCCGCATCCTGCACGCGCCGGACACCATCGATGCGGCAGCGGATGCCGTGGGGTTGCTGGCAAGCCGACCGCCGGGCCACGGCGATGATCCGGTTGCGAGCGCCGATGACGCGTCCGGTTTCGATGACCGCACAACCGTTATCGACGACAGCCCTTCCTCCGACGCAGCTCCGGCCTCCGTCTCGACACCGACCAATGCCCACGCCGGCGCACCGCCCCTCGCTCAGGAGCACCCCGACATTCTCGTGTCAGCTGTCGCTCTCGTGCGCGACCGCCGCGTGCTCATGGTGCGCGCACGCGGCCGTGATGTGCTGTACATGCCCGGCGGAAAGATCGACGATGGCGAGACCGCCATGGATGCTGCGGTGCGCGAAGCGCGCGAAGAGGTCGCGGTCGGCCTGGTTCCCGGCACCGTGCACCAGCTCTTCACTGTTGTGACCCAGGCGCACGGCGAACCCGACGGCAGGCAGGTGCGCATGGTCGTGTTTTCGGGTGAGCCTGACGCCGAACCGCGACCGAGTGCCGAGGTCAGCGAGGTGCACTGGGTGACAACGGCAGACGCATACCGCTGCCCGCCGGCCGGCACCGAAGTGCTCAAGCAGCTCGCCGCACTCGACCTGATCGACTAGCGGCTCTCAACCGTGGCGCGGTTGTTCACCATCTGAATCTGCTGTTCCTTGACCAGCGGGTAATCGGCGAGCTCGTCTGAATCGAGGTCTTCGTTGTGCATGTCGACCGCGGTGACCTGGCTGTTCTCGTAGGTCGTGTAGTAGTAGATCCCCTTGTCGGTGTTGCAGCACGAGGAATAGATCGTGATCTCGAACTTCCCAGGGGACACCTCGACACATCCTCTTTGCTGCGCGACGGAGCCGAGGATCTGGAAGAACTGGCTGATCGATTCCGACTCGGAGTCCCCGGAAACCGAGTTCATCTTCGTGAACACGGCCTTCACAAAGCGTGAAGCGGATGACAGATCTCCGGGAAGGCCGATGGCGCCCATTCCGCGGCTGTAGACGTCGAACTCGAGTTCATCCGAGAAGAGCGGTGTCGGCGGATTCTTCGACAGGTGCATGAAGTTGTTGAGGTTGAAGGACTGGATATCGAAAGTGGGGTTGTTGGTGAGGACCCCGACCGGGTTGTCGTAGACCTTGAGTCCCTCGCGCACGCTCTCCACGGTGATGGAGGTCTCTCTGTCCGAGATGATCCAGTGCAACGGCGACAGCGGGAATGACTCACTGAAGTTGATCTTCACGAGGTTCAGCGTTTCGAGAGCGGTCCTCACCTCGGCGACGGTCTCGAACTGTCCCAGCACCCACGGGATGAATTCAAACGGCGTGATGTTCGTCTTGCCTTCAGCCTCCGGCTTGTAGTCGGCGTTCTCCGGGAAGTTGAGCCCGGCCATGCTGAGCCCTTTTTCGTTGGTCGCGTCGTAGTACAGGGGATATCCGTCGGCGATGGTTGCCATCCCGATAATGGCGTGGTGGGTCTGGAGGGTGTCCTCCTTGCGAAACTCGAACGCAAAGTTCCTCGGCGTGACGGTCACCGTCTCGTTGTAGGAGAACTCCAGGTCAAGATTGCGACCGAAGTAGTGATCCCGCGTGGTGTAGTTCGCTCCCGTGCACATACGACTTGCCTCCGTTACGACGATGTCCAACCCGCTTGGTGGCGCGAGGTTGGATCAGTGAGGCGAGGCTAGACCGGGAATAGAAACGGCAATGAGTGCCAAAGGTCCTGTACGCGGGACCTTTGGCACGGCTCGACTCGACTAGCTGGCCGGGCCGGGCCGGGTTCGCGCGGCGTCGCCCAGCTCCTCGAAGAGCGTGACCTGCAGCCCCGCAGGCGCATCGAGGCGCGAGTTGAGGGAGTTCCACGGCGTCACCGTCGGCGGCGCCACCAGCTCAGCGCCGTGCTCGGTGAGGTACGCTGTCTGCTCGTCGGCATCCGTCACCTCGAAGGCAACACGCAGCCGCGGCGCGACCTGCCTGCCGACTTCAACCTCGTCGATCATGCGCTTCTGGGCGGGGTTCGCGAGTTCGAGGGTGGCGCGACCGGCGTCAAGGATCATCACCCTCGCGTCGCCGTCGCCCTCGAATGCTGCCTCCTCCGGGAGGCCGAGTGCGTCCCGGTAGAACGCAACGGCCGCGTCGAAGTCCTCGGCTTCGACGACGAGTCTCATCTGCAGGACTTTGCCCATGGTGTCTCCTCCGGTGTCGTGCAGGGTGTAACCGCGGGGCGGGGCGCACTCTTCCCGCCGGTCGCTACCGCTGATCGGAGCTACGGCCCGGCCACAGGTCGGCCTCGAGGCCCTGCTCAAGCCTGGCCACCGTGTACAGATCGGGCCACGTCCGCCCCTGCAGGATCGCCTGGATCGTGCTGTGGTCCACCCCGGCAACCTCTGCGGCCGCGCGGAGACTCCGATTGCCGATGGCTGCGCGAAGGTTCAGGGCGAACTGTCGTGCGACCTCGCCGACCGGATCAGCGGATCGCGAATCGGGCCACCCCTCGGCCAGTTCTCTCGGTGATGGTCGCGACGGTCGAGGCATATGTCGAGGGTAGATGACGCTCGATTCATCCGCACTCGAACTAGTGCACGTACTCCACGAGGTCGAGCCCGATGGTGTGCATCGCATCGAGCACGGCGAGCCGCGGCGGGAGGCCAGAGTCGGTGAACGACGCTGACACCGCGTAAGCGACACCAGCCCGCGGGCCGCGCACGGCTCCGACGTCGGTGCGCACACCGACATCCGTGCCCGTCTTGTTGAAGATGTGAATGCCGTGATCGCCGCCACGATGGGCCAGCGGGTCGAGGCCGAACGCCGACGCGACCATCGAGAGGTCGGTGTTGAGCGAGAGCCAGCTGGCCACCCGCTGGCTCGTCGCCTGGTCGACGACCTCGCCGCGGGCAAGCGCGGAGAACAACCAGGTGAGCTCCTTCATGGAGCCAACGGAGAGGTGGGGCGCGTCGTCAGGTCCGCGGCTGTCGCGCACCTTGTCGAGGAGGGCGAGTCGCTTGAGGCCGATCGACTCGGCTCGGTGTCGCACAGCGTCGAGGCCGACGAGGCGAAGGAGCACGTTCGTGGCGAGGTTGTCGCTCGTCGCGGCGACGAGTGCAGCGAGGTCGGCGACCGGGAATGACGGCGCCTGGAGGTGCTGCCACAGGCCCGAGTCTCCGACCGAGTCGTCTGATTCACGGTCGAGAATGGTCAGCGCTGCGAAATCGTCGTCGGAGAGCCTGGCCGCGACATCGATGAGCAGCAGGACTTTGCCGATCGATGCGGTCGGCATGACGACATAGTCGTCGACGCTCAGGAGCTCAGCACCGCTCGCGAGGTCTGTGACCCGAGCCGATACCTGGACACCGTTCCTGGCGAGGTAACCGAGCGCCTTGAAGCTGCGCGTGAACGTGTCGCTCGGCTCTGCCGAGCTGTGCTTCGCCCGCCGACGATCCCGCGCGCGCAGCCTGTCATGAGACTTCGGCGCTTGGGGGGTCGGCGGTACCACGGTTCTCCATCACAAGGGTCGACGCATCCGTGACCACTCTCTCCCTGGGCCGCGGACAGTGCATCGACGTCGATATCGGTCGAGTACTGCAATGCAACCCGCCTGACGGGCGGCTCGACCGCTTCAACGGTACCTCAATTGCATCGTCGGTGACGGAAAAACTGACCCTCTCCCGTCAGGCCAACCCACCGCGAGAGCACCACTTCCGGTCGAGAACATCGCGCGGAACTGATGTGCTCGACCGGAACTGATGGTTTCGGTGACGGATGCCGTGGGCTGGCGGGCGTGCTGGGCGCGCAGCTACCAGATCGTGACGCGGTCACCCTCGTCGAGCCACAGCGCGTCAGACGGCGTCACACCGAACGTCTCGTAGAACTCGTCGATGTTGCGCACGATCTGGTTGCAGCGGAACTCGTTCGGGGAGTGCGGGTCGATGGCGAGCAGGCGGATCGCCTCAGCGTCGCGGCTCTTCTGCTGCCAGGCCTGCGCCCAGGAGAGGAAGAACCGCTCAGCACCGGTCAGCCCATCGATCACCGGGGGCTCCTGGCCGCCGAGCGAGAGCAGGTACGCCTTCCACGCGATCGACAGGCCACCGAGGTCGCCGATGTTCTCACCGATGGTGAGCGCACCGTTGACGTGGTGGTCGGGAATCTGCGCGGGCGCGAGCGCATTGAACTGCTCGATGAGGGATGCCGTCCGCGATTCGAACGCGGATCGATCCTCCTCGGTCCACCAGTCGGTGAGCCGGCCGTCACCGTCGTACTTCGAGCCCTGGTCGTCGAAGCCGTGCCCGATCTCGTGGCCGATAACCGCACCGATCGCGCCGTAGTTGGCCGCGGCATCCCGCTTCTCGTCGAAGAACGGGTACTGCAGGATGGCCGCGGGGAACACGATCTCGTTGAAACCCGGGTTGTAGTACGCGTTGATCGTCTGCGGGGTCATGAACCACTCGTCGCGGTCGAGCGGCTTGCCGATCTTGCCGAGTTCGCGGTTGAACTCGAACTCGCTCGCCCTGCGCACGTTGCCGAGCAGGTCGCGCTTGTCGACGGTGAGTGTGGAGTAGTCGCGCCACTTCACCGGGAACCCGATCTTCGGAGTGAACTTGTCGAGCTTCTCGAGTGCACGGGCACGGGTGGCCTCGCTCATCCAGTCGAGGGTCGAGATCGACTCGCGGTACGCCTCGACGAGGTAGTCGACGAGCACGTCCATCTGCTCCTTGGCCTGCGGCGGGAAGAATCGCTCGACGTAGATCTTGCCGACCGCCTCACCCATGACGCCCTCGACCAGCGAGACGCCGCGCTTCCAGCGTTCGCGAAGCTCGGGCGTGCCGGAGAGGGTACGGCCGTAGAAGTCGAAGTTCTCGTCGACGAACTCGCCGGACAGGTACGGCGCCGCGCCATGGACGACCTTCCAGGCGAGCCAGTCCTTCCACGCCTCGAGGCGCGAGGGAACCAGGAGCGGCGCGAGCTCCTCGAAGAAGCTGGGTTCGCGAACCACGACCTCGTCGAGCGCGTGCTCGGGAGCGCCGAGCGCGGTGCGCCAAATCTCGAGGATGCCGGCGGCCGAGCGTGCGACGTCACGTTCGTCGCTGACGTCGACGGCGACCCCCGCGAACAGGGCAGCGGCATCCGCCCACGAATACAGGTTGTAGGTCGCCTCGCTGTCGCGGGTGCGCACGTTGTCCCAGTGCGCGGCCGCGATGGCGGTCTCAAGCTCGAAGACCCGCTGCGCACGCACGTCGGCTGCGGTGAACTCGTCACCATCGGCGATGCCGTCAGCGGCGAGCTGGAACATGCGCTGGACGTGGGCGAGGTAGGCCTCGCGCACCGAGGCGAAGGAGTCCTCGCGGTAATAGCTCTCGTCTGGCAGCGAGATGCCGCCCTGCTCGATGAGCACGAGGTAACGCTCGGGGTTGCCCGGGTCGTTGTCGACGTAGAGCTGGAAGAAGCCACTGACACCAACGCGTTCAAATGCGGCAACAGCCGACACGAACTCCTCGATCGTCTCGATGGAGTCGATCGAGGCGAGCTGCTGGGCGATCGGCGCTGCACCGAGCGCCTCGATGAGTTCGTCGTCCATGAAGCTCGCGTAGAGGTCGCCAACCTTGCGCTGCTCGACGGCCGTCTCGCCCGTCGTCTCGGTGGCGCCCTGCGCCTCGAGGATGATGTCCTTCACCGCTTTCTCGGCCTCTTCGGCGAGCTGGTGGAATGACCCCCAGCGGGCCTTGTCCGCCGGAATCTCGGTGCGGTCGAGCCACTTGCCGTTGACGTGGCGGTAGAGGTCGTCCTGCGGACGCACCTCCGGGTCGAGTTCGTCGAGTGCGATGCCGGAGTGGAGCGCTGCGTCAGTCATGGTTCCACCCTAGTTCCGCTGCCCGCCGTTCAGACAGGAATGGGTGCTCTCGCGACTGCGGATGCCGTCGGCCGGCGCTGCGCATTCCCACCGGTTCAGGATGCGGCAGTCTCCACCGCGAACGTGCGGGCGAATCCGACGACGAGTTCCCGGTAGGTGAGCTCGTGGTCGCGGTCGTTCTCCTGCGCGCTCGAGTGCCACCGTTCGCAGAGTGCGATGATCGCCTCAACGATCGTCGTGGCATCCCACCGCGTCGTCACCCGGCCGGCGTCCTGCAGGCCGGCCACCACCGAAATCGGAGTACGGCCATTCGCGCGGGTTCCCATCAGGCGGAAGAACTCGTCCTCACGTTCGAGCCGCGCCCAGATCATCGTGCGGGTGCTGTCGGGGTTCTGCGTGACGTAGTCAAACACCGCTGTCGCGAATGCGGTCAGGTCGGCGGGTGAACCGATCGCAGTGACGAGGTCGTCTGCGGCATCCTCAACGACAGCATCGAACAGGCCCTGCTTGTCCGTGTAATACGCGTAGATGCGCTGCACATTCGCGCCCGCCAGTTTCGCAATGCGGTCGACCCGCGCGCCAGCGAGGCCGTGTGCCGCAAACTCACTCCGCGCGGCGTCGAGAATGACAGCTTTGGTGCGAACGGATGCCACGGTCATGCCATCATAATAGAGCTAAAAGCAAATACTTATTTGGAAAAGGTTATCCCTGTGACACTTCCGTCCGAAGCCCCGCTCTCCAACAAACGCCGCTGGTGGGTGCTCGCCATCGTTGCGCTCACCCAGCTGGTGGTCGTCCTCGACGGAACCATCGTCAACATCGCCCTCCCAGAAGCGCAGGCCGACCTTGGCCTCACCGACGTCGAACGCCAGTGGGTCGTCACCGCCTACGCCCTCGCGTTCGGCGCCCTGCTCCTTCTGGGCGGCCGCATTGCCGACTACTGGGGACGCAAGCGCTCGTTCATCGTCGGCATGATCGGGTTCGGCATCGCCAGCGCATACGGCGGGCTGATCGGCACGGGAATCGAGCTGATCGTCGCGCGTGGGCTGCAGGGCGCGTTCGCGGCCCTCATGGCGCCGGCCGCACTCGCCATCCTCACCACAACCTTCCCGTCCGGCCGCGAGCGCAACACGGCGTTCGCCGTCTTCGGCTCGATCGGTGGCGCGGGAGCTGCCGTCGGCCTCGTTCTCGGCGGAGTGCTCACCGAGTTCTTCAGCTGGCGCTGGTGCCTGCTCGTCAACGTCCCGGTGGTTCTCATCGCGATCGTCGCGGCGATCTACCTCCTCCGCGAGAGCAAGGCCGACGGCGACAACAAATACGACTTCCTCGGCACCGTGCTCGTCGCACTGGGTCTTGGCTCGCTCGTCTACGGCTTCACACTCGCCGAACAGGGCTGGGATTCACTCGGGGCCTGGGCGTGCCTTGCTGCGGGCGTCGTGCTGATGGCGCTGTTCTTCTACTCTCAGTCGAGGGTCGCGCAGCCGTTGCTCCCGCTCCGCGTCATCGCGAACCGGGTCCGTGGGGGTTCTCTGCTGCTTCAGATGGTGTCGGGCAGCGTCATGATCGGCATGATGCTCTACCTGACATTCCACCTCCAGATCGTGCTCGGGTTCTCACCGCTTCTCGCCGGGCTCGCGTCGCTGCCGATGACCATCGTGATCAGCATCGTCGCCCCGATCGCCACCAAGCTGCTGCCGAGGATCGGCCCCAAGCCCCTCATGGTTGTCGGACCACTCATCGCCGCCGCGGGAATGCTCTGGCTGAGCCGACTCTCCGTGACGGGTAACTACTGGACCGAGATCGTGCCAGGGGTTGTTCTGCTCGGCGTCGGAATGGCCATGCTCTTCGTGCCGATGCAGAACCTTGCCCTGCTCGGCGTCGAACCCCACGATGCCGGTGCGGCGAGCGCGGCCAACACTGCCGCGATGCAGATTGGCGGATCGATCGGACTCGGCATCTACACGGCGCTGTACACGGCGGGCAGTGCGACTGGCACGGGCTTCGAGGCCTTTGTCTCGGGATACTCCGCGGTATTCATCGGCACAGCGGTTGCGCTCGTGATCGGCTCGATCATCGCCGCCACGTTCATCCGCGGGTCGAAGGAAGACCTCATGCCGATGGGCGACAAGGCGGAGAACGCACTCCACGTGGGCTAAGTGGCTGTGGCTGCGGCCAGGACGCGCCCACGAGAAAAGCGGGAGGGGTTCGCCCCTCCCGCTTTTCTGTGCCGTCGTCTCGATTTTGTCGGCGCGATTAGTCGTCGCCGTCGGGGTCGTCGTAGTCAGGACCGTCGCGATCCAGCGTGCCGATCGGCACACCCTCACCGTTGAGGAAGGCCAGTTCGTCGTCATCGTCCGGCTCAACGACGGCTGTAGCTGCTGTGCTCAGCCAGGTGTTGACGCCTGCGCACTGAACCAGGGTCGTGGCCAGTTCGGAGAACACGATCGCCTCTTCTTCGATCGTCCAGGTCCCGGCGAGGTCGTTGCATCCGTCGCTGCCGGTCACGGTTCCGTCCTGGGCAAATTCGAGGTACGGGTCGTCGGCGTCGTCAGGGTCGCCCCACGTACCGACAACAAATTCTTCGGTGAGGGTGGGTATGCGACCGCTGTCCTTCGGGCTCCCGGTATCCCGAGTGCCGCCGCCGGCACCGCCGTCGCGCGGCGGTGCTCCGTTGTCCGGGCCCCCTCCGCACCCCGTCAATGCGAGCGCGAGCGCAAAGACCCCGACGATCGCAGAGATGCCCCTGCTGTTGTGAGTCTGGTTGATCATGACACCCCTCCAATGGCCAGTGCGCGGGCTGGCACCGGGTTGATTATGGCGAGGTTAAGCCGGGCAGACGGGTGCCGACCAGAGTCGTCCGACCCCGCTGGGAGCAACCGCAGGTCACGCCGCTGCCAGGTCTCGCCGGTTCAGAACGATGGATGCCGCGATCCCCGCTGCGAACGCGAGCGCGAGCATCCCGAATCCACCGCTCCAGTCCGTCTCGCTCCCGAGGGCGATCGGGGTGTGAGAAAACGGTGAGAGGTTCTCGGCCCACTCGGGCAGGCCAACGAGCTTGCCGAAGAGCCCGAGGAACGCGCCGGCCACGAGAAGCGCCCAGCCGATCGGGCCGGTGAACCGGGGCAGGAGCACGAACACGAGGGCGACGACGCCCAGATAGAGCAGTGCGGCGGGAAGCTGGGCAGCACCAGCGGCGAGCGTGTCAGCCGTCGTGACTTCCTCCGCTCCGGCCAGGGCAGCGGAGAGCGCGGCCGCCACCACCGAGGCGGCGAGCACGAGCACAACGGCGACAGTGCCAACGAGAAGATAGTCAGCGAGCCATTTCACGCGGTGCACCGGGGTCGCGAGGACGAGTTCGGCGGTCGTGAGCGCCTCTTCCTGCCGAGCACGGACGATCGCCTGAACAGCACAGCCCGCGGCGAGAATCCCGACGACGGTGAAGATCACCGACAGAAACGCCTGGCTGAGCGATTCCCCCTCGCCCGACAGCCGGCGCAACTGCTCAGCGACCGGGTTGCTCGCGACGTCATTGTTTCCGGCGATACTGCCAAGCGCGCCCCCGAATACGCCGAGCAGAACCCCGCCGGCCGCCCAGCCGATCACCGACGGCCAGTGCAGCCGCCAGGCCAGGCCGAGCGAACCCGCCAGTGTTGCCCGCGCCCGCGGCCGCCCCACGCCTGCCCCGAACACGCTTGCGCCGCTGTCCCTCGCCACCTGCAGCAGGCAGGCGGATGCCGTCAGCACGGCCGCGAGGGCGACGTTCAGCAGCAACGGGGTTGCGTCATCCGCCGTGAACGGGTGTGTCGCCAGCCCCCAGCCGATCGGCGACAGCCAGCTCGGCCACGCACTGTCGACCCTGAGTCCGTCCTCGGAGACCGCCCCGAACGCATCGCCGATTCCGCGAGCGAGATAAGCGAGGAGCACGAGACCGGCCGCCGTGCCGTTCGCCGCCCGAGAGGTGAGCATGAGTTCCGAGGCGACCAGACCGACGGCCAGGAAGCTGACGCCAACGGCCGCGAGCGACAGACCGGTGAGCCAGGAACCTGCCGCGTCCAGGCCTGCGGCCAGCAGGCATCCGCTCACCACGATGACGAGCAGAAGATTGACGATCACTCCCCAGGCAAGTGTGGCGCTGAGCGGAAGCAAGCGCGGAATCGGGGTCGCCGCCACCAGCTCGGCCCGGCCGGTCTCCTCCTCGGCGCGGGAGTGACGGACGGCGAGGAAGGTGTTGACGAGGCCGACGAGCAGGCCGAGGAAGGCGAAGATCGTGAAGATGAAGAGGGCGTCGACCGCAGCGCCCTGCGGTGGCCCGCGCAGGATAAGGATGGCCGGGTTCGCCGTCGCCAGCCTCAGCAGCGCGGCCCGCTGCGTCTCGTCGCCGAAATTGTCGCCGAGCGCCGCCGCCGTGAAGAAGACCAGTGCACCGATCGCGGCGAGCCAGCTCAGCGTCTGGACCCGATCCCGCCTCGCCCGCTGCCCGAGCAGCGCGACAAACTCGGTCATCGTCGGTCTCGGGCGTGGCGGGCCGGCGGGTGAACCACGGCCGGGTCTGCGGGGACCGCGCCTCGGGCGACGGCGGCCTTCCGCGGCGGTCCAGGGGTGGCCGCGTCACGCCCCGGCCGAGGGGGTGACGCAAGCGCCGACGCTGCCTCGGCGCCTGCCCCATCGCCGTAGTGCCGGAGGAAGAGCTCTTCGAGGGAGGGTGGCGTAATCGTCAGCCCCGTCACCCCGAGCGCCGCCAACGCGGGCAGGAGATCCGTGACCGAGGCGGTCTCCGCGGTGAACGCGACCCTGCCGTGCTCGATCCGAAGGTCTTCGACGCCGGGAAGGGCCGGGAGATCAGCGTCGCTGAGGCCGGACGCAGCGAAGCTGATCTCGGTGCGGGTGAGGCGCCGGAGATCGCTGAGCGTTCCCTCTTCGACCCGCCGACCCGAGCGGATGATGCTGACGCGGGTGCAGAGCTCTTCGACTTCGCTCAGGATATGACTCGACAACAGCACTGTGGCACCGTCGGCGACCCGGTCGGTGAGCTCCGCCCGGAACACGGCCTCCATGAGGGGATCGAGCCCGGACGTCGGCTCATCGAGCAGGTACAACTCGGCGGGCACGGCGAAGGCGGCGACCAGCGCCACTTTCTGTCGGTTCCCCTTGGAGTAGGTGCGCCCCTTCTTCGTGGGATCCAGCTCGAAAACATCGAGGAGACGCTTTCTACTCCGCTCGTACTCGGTGCGGTCACGGATGCCGCGGAGCCGGCTGAGCAGATCGATCGCCTCGCCGCCGGTGAGGTTGGGCCACAGGCTCACGTCGCCGGGAACGTATGCCAGCCGCCGGTGGATCGCGACGGCATCCGCCCGGGGATCCCGTCCGAACACCGTCGCGGTGCCGCCGGTCTGCCGCGCGAGGCCGAGCAGGATGCGGATCGTCGTCGACTTTCCCGCCCCATTTGGCCCGAGGAAACCATGGATCTCGCCGGCTTCGACATCGAGGTCGAGGCCATCGAGTGCGTGCACCTGGCCAAACTGTTTGCGGAGATCACGAGCCTGAATCACGGTGCTCATACTGCGGAGGCTACGCTTCGCGGGGCGCGTTGACCAGACGCGAGCGCAATCTCAGCGCGACGAAGACAAGGGAAGTCTCTACCCACGGTCTCCCCTCCTTGCTATACCTATCCCGATGAGGCGATACACGACGAAGCGACTTGCAGGAATGGCAATTGTGGCCGGAACGGTTGGCGTTCTGGCGGCCGCGACAGTTCTTGCTGCGGGGTCTCTGCCCGCTGAGGGAGCGACCATCACGGTCGGACCCGTCAACCCTGTCACCGTGGCGGTGAGCGGGCATCCGGCGAATAGCGGTTTCACCGTGTTTGTTGAAGGCGACGTTGCTTTGAACGCCGACGAGACCGAAGGGACAGTCGCCGCGGGTGGTGATCTGAGCTTCGGCGCTAGTTATTCAATCGCCGGTGCCGGGATATATCCCAACACCTTCACAGCACCCGGTGACGCTCAACCGACGTACCTCTATGTCGGAGGAGGGGTCGACTTCGCAGCGAGTGGCTCCAACGTGCTCAGGGTGCTCAACAACGGCTTCACGAAGATCGCCGACGCATCGACATATTTGGCCCTGGACCGCGACAACAACAACGCGACGGTCAACTACAACATTGTCGAGCCCGGAGCAGCATACGGTTCCGTTCCCCGAATCGAGGGAACGGTTATTGAGACACCCGCCCAGGTCTCCGCGCCGGTTAGCGCCGACCTGATCGACATTCCGGGAGCGTTCACCGCATATCGCGGGCTCACCACTCAACTCGCCCAATGCACCCCGAACGCCACACTGACCGACGATGCGGGCACGCCCCTCACCTCGCCCGTCGCTCCGGGGACCCGGGGTCACCTCTCGCTTACTCCCGGCGTGACGAACGTACTGAACATCCCGGCATCCGACCTCGAAGCGCTGAGCGAACTCGTTGTCGACTCACAGCCCGCCGAAGACACTCCCGTGCTCGTGAACATCAGCGGGCAAACGTTCAACGGCTCCATTCCGAATCTGCCGGGTGCGACTTCGGCCCAGGCACCGTACATCCTGTGGAACTTCCCAGAGGCGACATCTGTGACCGTCGCCGGCGGTGACAGCCTCGAAGGCACGATTTACGCCCCAAACGCCAACCTGAGCTGGCAAGTCACGCAGAACATCGAAGGAAACGTGATCGCGGCGCAGTTCACGCACGGCACGCCAGCCATTCCGGGCGGGGCACCGAGGGAAGTGCACAGCTTCCCGTTCAATACCGAACTCACGTGCACCTACGAGGACGGGTCGACGCCAACGCCGACGCCAACGGACACGCCAACGCCCACACCAACGGACACGCCAACGCCAACGCCAACCGTTACGCCGGACCCGACTCCCACTCCGACGGATACCCCAACCGCACCCGCGCCAGGTCCCGGCTCGGATCCGACACCGGATTCTCAGACGGGGACATCGTGGGGAGATGACCGGGACCGTTTGCCGGGCACGGGAGGGGACGTTTCCCTCGCAGCGACACTCACCGGCATTGCGACTGCTGCCGCCGTGGGTGGCGCGCTCCTTCTCTTCGGACGGCGTCGCACGAGCAAGGACTGAGACCGGGTCGGGTCCCTCCCGACGTGGCGGACAGCGTGATGGGTCAGCGACACCAGGACAGCCCAGCGCTGGGCCGTGCTTAACTCACGAGACAGAACGGGTGACCGGCCGGGTCGAGGTACACCCGGAAATCGTCCTCCCGGCTCCCGGCGTCACGCGCCCCGATCGCGAGTACTTTTGCCTCCCCTGCGTCAAGGTCGTCGACTCGAATGTCGAAGTGTGACTGCTGCGGGACCACCTGGCCCGGCCACTGCGGGGGCGTGTAATCGTCGACCTGCTGGAAGGCGACCCTGATTCCGCCGCCGGGCTTCTGCAGGGCTACCCAGTCGTCCTCGTTGATGATGCGCTCCATGCCAAGGAGCTGCTCATAGAACGAGGCAAGGGAGTCGGGGTCAGGGCAGTCGAGCACAACGCTTCGAAGTTCACCAATCATGTCCGTGAGGATACGACGAGAGTTCGGGCAGCGAAAGCCCTCCCGTTGCTCGCCTGGTGTCGGGAAACATCCGGTGAGGAATATCTGGACCCAGAATAGTTGTTCGGCATAGTATTGCGCATCAACCGCTGCACAGGCGGCAAGCCGGCGCTCACCCGAAAGGAGTGCACCACAATGTCATTCAACGACCGGATCATCTCCGAATTCAGAACAAACAACGGAGTCGTCGCCTCTGCGGGGTTCGGATCGAGCCTCCTCCTGATTCATAGCGTCGGCGCCAGGACACGGGAGCCCCGGGTCAACCCCGCCCTGTCACTCCGCGACCCAGGCACGTGGCTCGTTGTGGCATCCGCGATGGGGGCAGCACGAGACCCCGCCTGGGCCGTGAACCTCAGGGCGGAGCCCGAGGTCGAGATCGAAGCGTCCGTTGCAGGCGATGTCAGGACGATCCCCGTAACGGCGGAGGAACTCGACGGACCAGAGCGCCAGGCGGCATTCGCGCGCTTTACCGAGCGAGCGCCATCGTTCGCGGCCTATCAACAGCGCACGGCACGCCTGCTCCCCGTATTCCGCTTCACCCCGCGATGAAACGCGTGGCCAGGCACGATCCACCTTCCGATAATCAAGGAGACACCATGACAGATCCATCCACCGCCAACGCTGTGCCACCGGATGACCTCAGCAGGTCGCTGAGGATCCGGCGGCCGGACACGGACGAAACTCTGCCCCACTACGGAGTCGTGGGTGACAACTACACAATCCTGCTCACGGGCGCGGACACCGACGGCAGGTACGGGCTCATCGACATGCATGTGCCACCCGGCGGCGGGCCGCCCCCGCACCGACACAATTTCGAGGAGATGTTCCACGTGCTCGAGGGCGAAGTGGAGATCACGTTCCGCGGACAAACGACACGGGTCCGGGCGGGGGAAACGGTCAATATCCCCGCTGGGGCACCCCACCGATTCCATAACGCCTCTGGCAGCGACGCACGAATGCTCTGCATGATTTCGCCGCCAGGGCTCGAAGAGTACTTCACGCTGTGGGGAAAGCCGCTCCCGACGCGGACTGCCCGGCTCGAACTCTCCGATGACGAGGCGCAGGATGCCATCGGCAAGGCTATCGAGCTCGGTCCCCGCTACGCGATCGAGAACCTACCCCCGAGCTGATTGCGCGGCGGCGGTCAGGTTCTGCTCCAGCGACGTCAACGAGGCAAGGACCTGTGCCCGCTCGTCTTCCGAGAGCGAACCGACCGTCGCCGCCTCCAGCTCCGACCAGATTCGGTGCACAGCTTTTCTCAGCGGCATACTCGCGCGCGTGGCCTCGACCACGGTCGCCCTCTTGTCCGTCGGGCTGACGCTGATCCGGACGAACCCTGCTCGCTCCAACCGTCGAACGGTGCGCGCAACGGTCGGAGCGTCGGTCTCCAGATGGCGAACCAGATCCACCTGCCGCTGCGGCCCCTCGTCCCAGAGTCGCATCATCAGGAGTTCCTGGTTGGGATAGAGACCGGTCTCCCGGAGCAATTGCCCCGCCATCGTCTTGTGCAGTCGAGCAACCCGAAAGATCGCGTGGCTCACCGGGCCCTGCCCGGCAACCGTGCCCGCAGCATCGTCCGCATTGCTCATGAAACACCCCTTCACCATCGTCACTCAATGGTAGTTGTTCGAGCAACGTTATGACCCGACCGCGGGCATACCCGAGGTCGGGTGGTGTCCATCGACGCTGATTCGCGCTGGGCGTCAGCTGTCCACGACGAGGCAGAACGGGTGGCCTGCCGGGTCGAGGAAGACGCGGAAGTCGTCTTCGCGGTAGCCGGCGTCGGTGGCCCCGATCGCGAGCACGCGCTGCTCGGCGGTGTCCATGTCGTCGACGGTCACATCGATGTGCAACTGCTGCGGAACGAGCTGGCCGGGCCACTTCGGCGGGTTGTAGTCCTCGATCTGCTGGAACGACACCCGCGGGCCGCCCTCGCGTTTCTGCAGGGCAACCCAGTCGTCACGGTCGATGATGCGCTCCATACCGAGCAGCTCCTCGTAGAAGGACGCCAGGGAGCGTGCGTCGGGGCAGTCGAGCACGACGCTTCGAAATTCTCCGATCATGTCGGCGAGGATACGACGAGGGGCCCGGCATCGAAAGCCCTCCCGTTGCCCTGCCCTGCTCGGCCTCCCTTAGGCTCGAGAAGTGAAAACGGTTGACCGCGACATCCTGCGCCTCGCCGTCCCCGCGCTCGGCGCCCTCGTCGCCGAACCGCTCTTCCTCCTCGCCGACTCCGCCATGATCGGCCACCTCGGCGTGACCCCGCTCGCCGGCCTCGGCCTCGCCGGCGCCGTACTGCAGACCATCATCGGCCTCATGGTCTTCCTCGCCTACGCGACGACCCCCGCCGTTGCCCGCCGTCTCGGCGCGGGCGACGAGCGCGGCGCGGTGTCCGTCGGCATCGACGGGCTGTGGCTCTCACTCGGCCTCGGCGCGGTGCTCGGTCTCGCCGGAGTGGTCGCGACACCCCTCCTGCTCTCCTGGTTCGGTGCTTCGGCGGATGTCACGCAGCAGGCATCCGTCTATCTCTCGATTTCGATGGCCGGCATCCCCGCCATGCTCCTCGTCTTCGCCGCAACAGGGCTGCTCCGCGGCCTGCAGGACACGAAGACCCCGCTCTTCGTCGCCGGCATCGGGTTCGCGGCGAACATCGCGCTCAACTTCGTCTTCATCTACCTGCTCGGCCTCGGCATCGCCGGCTCGGCGATCGGCACCGTCGTGGCGCAGTGGGGCATGGCGGCCGTCTACCTCGTCGTTGTGCTGAGCCACGCCCGCCGCACCGGCGCCAGCATCCGGCCGCACCGCGAGGGCATCTCGGGCTCGGCGATGTCGGGCGGCTGGCTGTTCGTGCGCACCGCGAGCCTCCGCGCGGCGATCCTGCTGGCGACCTTCGTCGCGACGGGACTCGGCACGAAGGAACTCGCGGGGTTCCAGGTGGTCATGACGATGTTCACCCTCACCGCGTTTGTGCTCGACGCCCTCGCGATCGCCGCCCAGGCCCTCATCGGTAAAGGACTTGGCGCGGCGGACACAGCGGGAGTGCGCGCCGTTCTCACCCGCTGCCTCACCTGGGGCGTCGGCTCCGGCGTCGTGCTCGGACTCGTCATCGTCGCCACGTCCGGCGTCACCGGCCTGCTCTTCACGAGCGACCCCGACCTCGCGGCCCTGCTCGTGCCGAGCCTCATCGTGCTCGGCATCAGCGCCCCGCTCGCCGGATTCGTCTTCGTGCTCGACGGCGTGCTGATCGGCGCCGGCGACGCGCGCTATCTCGCGCTCACCGGCATCCTGAACCTCGCCTGTTTCGTTCCGCTGGCACTCTGGGTTCAGCTCTCGGCGCCGACGGATGCCGCTGGCCTGGCATTCCTGACCGCCGCGTTCACGCTCGGTTACCTCGCGGCGCGCGCACTCACCCTGGGGCTGCGGGCACGAACGACGGCCTGGATGCGCACCGGGGTCTGAGTTCGCCGCAGTCGGAGACTGGACACGAATCGTCCCTCGTACACGTCTGGCGCGACAAAGTGCGCCACCCCAGCCGGCGGCACCAGCCGGAATGCCAGAATCGTCGCATGGCACCCCGCATCGTCGTCGCTCATGGATACAACGCTGCCCCCGACCGGCACTGGTTCCCGTGGCTGGTCGACCAGTTTGACCCCGGCGTTGTGAGCGTTGCCGCACTGCCAAACCCCACGGAGCCTGAACCCGAAGCCTGGCTCGACGCCCTCGCGGTGACGGTCGGCGGGGTCGACGACGAGACGATCCTCATCGGTCACAGCCTCGGCTGCATCACGACGCTGCGTTACCTCGAACGGATGCCGCGGCCGTGGCGGCTCGGCGGCCTCATCCTGGTCGCCGGGTTCGTGTCACCCCTACCGAACCTGCCGCAGCTCGACGGGTTCACCGCCCCTCCCATCGACGTGCCATCCCTCGCCGGAACCATCGAGCACCGCCACGTGTTCGGCTCGGACAATGACACGACAGTCGCTCCGGAGTTCACCGCCGAACTGGCCCGCGAGCTCGACGCACCGCTCACCATCGTCCCCGGCGCGGGTCACTTCGTCGACCGTTTAGGCTGCTTCTCCATACCCGAACTGCTTCCCGTGGTCAACGGGATGATGCATTCCCGCGAGCCCTGACACCATCGAGGGACGGCGCTGAATTCTCGCGCCGTTCCACGATCAAGCAGGAGAGGTCACCATGTCGCCCGACCAGCACTCGTTCGAAGATCCAAGCAAGAAGTACGCAGACATCGACACCAAGGCACAGTCGCAGGACGGGCCGGGCCTCGACGCGGACCTCGTCCAGAAGGCCGACCGCGGCGAGAAGAGCTACAAGGGTTCGGGCCGACTCGAGGGCCGGAAGGCGCTCATCACCGGCGCTGACTCCGGAATCGGTGCAGCGGTCGCCATCGCCTTCGCCCGCGAGGGCGCCGACGTCGCCATCGCCTACCTCCCGGAGGAAGAAGAGGATGCCCAGGGTGTCGTCGCACTCATCGAGGAGGCCGGTCGCACCGCGGTTGCCATCCCCGGCGACCTGACCGACGTCAACTACTGCCGTGAGCTCGTCGAGCGCGCGGTCACCGAACTCGGCGGCCTCGACATCCTCGTGAACAACGCGGCGAAGCAGCAGCACGTCGAGGACCTCCTCGACCTCACCGACGAGCAGTTCGACGAGACCTTCAAGACCAACGTCTACGCGACGTTCTGGGTCACCAAGGCCGCGCTCAAGCACATGGGCCCGGGTTCGACGATTATCAACACCTCGTCGATCCAGGCCTACCAGCCGTCGGAGAACCTCGTCGACTACGCGACAACGAAGGCAGCGATCAACACGTTCTCGAAGGCGCTCGCCCAGCAGCTCGCGCCCAAGGGCATCCGGGTCAATGTCGTCGCGCCAGGCCCGATCTGGACCCCGCTCCAGACCGCCGGCGGCCAGCCGACAGAGGCACTGCCCGACTTCGGTACTGATACGCCGCTCGGTCGCCCAGGCCAGCCGGCCGAACTCGCACCGGCCTTCGTGTTCCTGGCATCGGGCGAGTCCAGCTACGTGTCTGGTGAAACCCTCCACGTCAATGGCGGGATGCCGACGCCGTAACCCACGTGCCGCCCACCAACCGGTGGGCGGCACCTCTGTGTGAGGCAGGCGTTCGATTTCGGGAGCGGCAGGGGAATCGGAGAGACAGTGCGAGAACAGCAGTCCACCGGGCGGGGAGCGAATGCCAACCGCGCCGGCGCGCTCGATCGCCAGAACGGCTACGCCGACCTCCGCGGCTACGCGGGCATTGGTGACGGCCGCACCGTCGCGCTCATCGCCCGCGACGGCGACGTCGACTGGCTGCCCATCCCGGCGCTCGACTCGGTCCCGGTGTTCGCCGCGCTGCTCGACGCCGAAGACGGTGGACGGATCAGGCTCTCGCCCGTCGAGCCGTTCACGACAACGCGCTCCTACGTCTCGGGAACCAACGTGCTGCAGACGACGTTCGAGACAGCATCCGGTGTCGTCCGCGTCACAGACGCGCTCGTCACCGGTGTGGCTGGGCGGCTGCCGTGGACCGAACTGGCCAGGCGGATCGACGGCGTTCGGGGAACGGTCGCCATGACCTGGTCGGTCGAACCCGGTCGTGCTCTCCGGACCGCGATGCCGTGGGTAGACCAGACCGTGCACGGCCCGGTGATCAGGATCGACGGAGTGATGCTGTCGGTCACGGGCTTCGAGCACGGGCCGAACGAGCCCGGCACCCACAGCCTCGACGGAGCGTTCACCACCAGCCCGGACTCCCGCCACCTCTTCGCGGTCTCCGGCACGTCACGCGAACCGGTGCACCCGCCCAACCCGAGGAACGTCGACCGGGGCATCGACCGCACTGTGGAGAACTGGCGGGCGTGGTCCCGCGAGTTCTCCTGGGAGGGACCGTGGTCGGATGCCGTCGAGCGCAGCGCTCTCGCGCTCAAGCTCCTCATTCACAGCCCGACCGGTGCCATCGCCGCCGCGGCGACAACGAGCCTTCCCGAGACGATCAACGGCGGCAAGAACTGGGACTATCGGTTCGCCTGGGTTCGCGACGTGGCCTACACGCTGCAGGCCATGATCCGCTTCGGCCTCCGTGAGGAGAGCCAGGCGGCCGTGTCGTGGATGCTCACCACCATCCGCAGGCACGGCCCCGAGCTCGAGATCTTCTATACCCTCGATGGCCGGATTCCCGATGACATCGTCCATACCCAGGCGCCGGGCTGGCGCGAACTGGGCCCGGTCGTCTGCGGCAACGATGCCAAACACCAGTTGCAACTCGGACCGTACGGTGACCTCTTCGACGTCATGCGCAGCTACGTCGACGCGGGCAACATCCTCGACGCAGAGACCGGGCGGTCGCTCGCGGCGGTTGCCGACCAGGCCTGCGACGACTGGCAGAAGCCCGATTCCGGCATCTGGGAACTCGAGGGAGCGCGCCACTACACAACCTCGAAGCTCGGCTGCTGGCAGGCGCTCTCGAGCGCCGTTCACCTGGCTGGCCTCGGGCAGATCCCGGGCGATTCGGCGCGCTGGGAGGCAGAACGCGACAGGATCGCCGAGTGGGTGAACGAGAACTGCTGGTCGGACGACCGGCAGGCGTACACGATGTATCCCGGCTCGGACGAGCTGGACGCGTCGATCCTGCTCCACGCACCGAGCGGATTCGATCGGGGCGAACGGATGTCACGGACCATCGATGCAATCACGGCCGAGCTGGGCAGCGGTCCGCTCGTTTACCGGTACTCGGGCATGCGGGAAGAGGAGGCCACCTTTGTCGCGTGTGCCTTCTGGCGTGCCGGGGCGCTGGCGTGCGTCGGCAGGATGGACGAGGCGAAAGCTCTCATGGACGAGCTCGTTGAGCTGTCGAACGACGTCGGAATGTACTCCGAAATGATCGAGGCCGACACCCTGGACTTTGCGGGCAACCTGCCACAGGGACTCAGCCACCTGTCGCTCATCTATACGGCCATCCTGATCAGCGAACTCGACGGCTGACGTTCGCTCGCATCAACCGGTCGGTTGACCTGTGAATCAGCCGAACCACCTCTGTTGCGGGGATGATTACGGCGCGATCCTGTAGTCATGACATTTTCGACGAGCCCGCCACCGGCATCCGCAGAACCGTCGGGCCCGCCCGTCGTCGAGGTTCGTGACCTCATCAAGCGCTACCCCGCACACACCGCCGTCAACGGCGTCAGCTTCGACATTCAGCGCGGAGAGACCTTTGCCCTGCTCGGACCGAACGGCGCGGGCAAGTCGACCACGATCGAGATCCTCGAGGGATACCGCGACCGAACCAGCGGCGAGGTGCGCGTGCTCGGCGTCGACCCGCACAAGGGCGACCTGGCGTGGAAGGCCCAGCTGGGCATCGTCCTGCAGTCGAGTGCGGAGGCCGCACACGTCACCGTGCGTGAACAGGTGGAACAGTTCGCGGCGTACTACCCGTCGCCACGGGACGTCGACGAGGTCATCGCCGCCGTGGGTCTCACCGACAAGGCGAAGACCCGCATCGGCAAACTCTCCGGCGGCCAGCGCCGCCGGGTCGACGTCGCGCTCGGCGTCATCGGGCGCCCTCAGCTGCTCTTCCTGGACGAGCCAACGACGGGTTTCGACCCCGAAGCGCGCCGCCACTTCTGGGACCTGATCCGGTCGCTCAAGGCCGAGGGCACCACGATCCTCCTCACCACCCACTACCTGGACGAGGCAGCCCAGCTCGCCGATCGCGTGGCCGTGATCGCCGCAGGACGGCTCGTCGAGATCGGCCCGGTCGGCTCGATCGGCGGCGCCGACGCCCGAATACCGGTCGTCCGCTGGCGCGACGGGGCCGGGCTCCACGAGGAGCGAACCACCGAGCCCGCCGCATTTGTCACGGCGCTGACACAACGCACGGGCGGCGAGCCCCAGGGCCTCGAGGTCATCCGGCCGAGCCTCGAAGACATCTATCTCGGCCTCGTCGCAACGGCCAATGCCGAGGCGACGGAACAGGCCGAACCGACAGGAGCAGCGCATGTCTGAATCAACCCTCACGAGGCCGACGGTCGCGAACCCGGTCCCGGCGCTCCCGGCGGGGCGCGGCATCCGCCTGGGAATCAAGCGCATCGGATACGAGGTCAAGACCTACTTCCGGGTCGGCGACCAGGTGTTCTTCACCTTCCTGTTCCCCGTGGTGATGCTGGCGATCTTCGCAACAGCCTTCAGCACGTCGGGGAACATCGGGACGAACCCCGACGGTAGCGGCGGCATCACCCAGGGCGCGTATTACCTGCCGGGCATGATCGCGGCGGGCATCCTGCTCTCGGGAGTGCAGAACCTCGCGACCGACATCGCGACGGAGAAAAGCGACGGAACGCTCAAGCGGCTCGGCGGCTCGCCGCTGCCGGTGATCAGCTACTTCATCGGCAAAATCGGCCAGGTCTTCGTCACGTCACTCGCACAGATCGCACTGCTTCTCGTCGTCGCTCGCGTCGTTTTCTCGATCGAGCTGCCCACGGAGCCGGAACTCTGGGCCCGCTTCGCGTGGCTGTACCTGCTCGGCATCATCACGTCGGCCGTCCTCGGCATTGCGCTCTCCGCGGTGCCACGAACCGGCAAGAGTGCGACGGCCGTCGTCATCCCCATCGTGCTCGTCCTTCAGTTCATCTCCGGCGTCTACCTCATGTTCACGATGCTGCCCGAGTGGTTGCAGAACATCGCGAGCGTGTTCCCGCTCAAGTGGCTGGCCCAGGGCATGCGCTCGGTGTTCCTGCCCGAGAACTTCGCCAGCCTCGAACAGAACGGCGGCTGGGAACTCGACTGGGTTGCCATCATCATGCTGATCTGGTGCGTCGTCGGGCTGCTGCTCTGCCGGTTCACCTTCCGCTGGATCCGCAAGGACAGCTGAACCCGAACCGTCGTGCGACGGGAGGAAAATCGTGCGGGTCGTCGCCCTGGTGGCAACGGACCCCATGTTTTTCCTCCCCAAACCACTGTCAGCGACCCCGGTCGCGATGCGAGAGAGTAGTCCAGTGAACAATCCGAAGTGGTGGGACATCGCGGTTGCCGCCACCGCGGTGGTCGTGGGGATCACCGTCGTGTACACCTCCGACGGCTTCCACGGGTGGGCCGCCCTGGTCTCGCTCGCACTGCTGTGCGCCGCGTATTACCTGTTCGGCCGTCGGCTCGTTGGCGCCGGCCATCGCGGACGGCCGACACCGACACTGGCGCCGAGCCTCGCTTTTCAGGCGCTGCTCGCCGTCATCGTCGGGGTCGGTGCCGCATTCGAACCCAACGTCATCACCGCGCAAACCATCGCGTTTCCGCTGATCTGGGTGGTGTCGCTGACCACGACGCAGGCCGTTCTCGCCAACGTCGGTGCCGCCGCCGTGATGGCGTTCGGCTTCGGTCTCGGCCTCGGCGGTGGGGTGGATGGAGTGATCCAGACACTCTTCGTCGGCGGTCTCTCGCTCGCGTTCAGCCTCGCACTCGGCCTCTGGATCACGAGCATCGCGAGTTACGGCGACGAACGCCAGCGACTGCTCGCGGAACTCCAGTCGGCACAGGGCGAACTCGAACTGCTCCACCGGGATGCCGGGGGCACGGCCGAGCGCGAACGCATCGCTCGCGACATCCACGACACCATCGCGCAGAGCCTCACGAGCATCGTCATGCTCGCCCAGCGGGCGCGCCGCGAGCAGCCCGCCCGGGAGTCGACCCTCGAGCTCATCGAGTCCACCGCACGCGACGCACTCAGCGAGGCGCGAGCGCTCGTGACGGCCAACGCCGGCCTTCCCGCGAGCGACGCCTCACTCGCCGTCACCCTCGCCCGCCTCGGCGAGCGCTTCTCGCGTGAGACCGGTGTCGCTGTCACCACCAACGTCACCCTCGGCGAACTCCCCCGTGACATCGAGGTGGTGCTGCTGCGGTGCGCACAGGAAGGCCTCGCCAACGTGCGGAAGCACGCACACGCGCGCGCAGCATCCGTCACCGTGATCCAGGATGACGACGGCGTCAGCCTGCGGGTCAGCGACGACGGGCGGGGCCTCGACGGTTACCAGCCGGACGATGAACGCGGCTTTGGTCTCAGCGGCATGCGCGACCGGGTCGGGCTCGTCGGCGGGTCGCTCGTCGTGACGGATGCCGGGACAGCGACGGGCACGGAGCTCACCGTCACCATCCCCCTCGCGAAGGAGAGAACCGCATGACCGATGCTCCGATCAGGGTCGTCGTTGCCGACGACCACCCCATCGTGCGATCGGGGATCTCTTCGCTGCTCTCTCTCGCCGACGATATCGAGGTCGTCGGTGAAGCCGCGAGCGGTGCCGAAGCCGTAGCGCTGGCGCTGGAGCTCGAACCCGACCTCGTATTGATGGACCTGCGGATGCCCGTCGCGAGCGGTCCGGAGGTGGACGGTGCGGCGGCGACCGCGCAGATCGTGGCGACGCTGCCGGGCACACGGGTGCTCATTCTCACCACTTACGAGTCGGACGACCACATCCTCGGCGCGATCGAGGCCGGCGCGAGCGGTTACCTGCTCAAGGCGGCGCCGGAGGGCGAGATCATTGCCGGGGTGCGCTCGGTGGTCGGCGGCCAGACCGTGCTCGCGCCCGCCATCGCGGCCAAGCTCGTGGACAGGATGCGGCAGGGCGCCGCACCCGCCGGACCCAGGCTCAGCCCGAGAGAGCTCGATGTGCTCAGGCTCGTTGCGGCCGGGCACAGCAACCCGTCGATCGCGAAACAGCTGTTCATCAGTGAGGCAACGGTGAAAACGCACCTCATCCATGTCTTCGAGAAGCTGGGGGTTTCTGACCGCACCCGCGCCGTCACACTCGCCCTGGAGCTCGGGCTGCTCTGAGCACGGCCCGCTCTGAGCGCGGATGCTGAGAACCCGGCACTGGCCGACCGAACCGGTGCTGGTTAGCATGAGGCATGCGCGCGACCGAGTTCACCCGCCCTATCCAGACCGAGCGGCTCACCCTGCGGCTGCCCATCATGGACGACGTCGACCCGATCCATGCGTTCCAGTCCCGTGAGGATGTCTGCACCTATCTCCTCTACGAGCCGCGCGACCGAGCCACCATCGAGGAGAAGATCGCCGAAGCGTCGACGAAATTGCGACTGGAGAATTCGGGCGACTGGATTCAGCCCACCATGGAGCGACGGGACGACCAGCAGGTCATCGGCCTGATCTACCTGAACATCGACGACGCCGAGAACCAGAGTGTCGAGGTCGGCTGGATCCTGCACCCCGACTACTCGGGCCAGGGCTACGCGACGGAGGCCGCGACCGCCGCTGTCGACTTCGCCTTCCGCAGGATGGGCGCCCACCGGGTGATCGCGAAGCTCGACCCCGCCAACGACGCCTCGGTGCGCCTGTGCCGCCGACTCGGCATGCGCAAGGAGGCGCACTACCTGGAGGACATCTGGGTCAAGGGCGAGTGGGGCGACACGGGCGTCTACGCCGTGCTCGACCGGGAATGGGCAGCCCAGACCCGCTGAGCCGCGCGCCAACCGGAGCCGTCCCGGCTGGTACAACTCGAAGGCGGCAGAGCACCCCGCCGCCTTCCCAGCGGGGTTTGTGATGATGAACCAATGACGTCAGCAACACGCACCGCGGTGCAGACAACCGGTGCGCGCCTGAGAGCCTGGCTCAGACACCCCAGGTTCCTGCTCGCTGTGAAGACATCGATCGCTGTCGCCATCGCCTGGCTGATCGCTCCCCTGGTGCCGGGGGTCGCGGAAGAGTACCCGTACTACGCACCGCTCGGCGCGCTCATCAGCATGTATCCCACGCTCATGAGCTCACTGCGAACCAGCGTCGAGACGCTCGCCTCGCTCGCCATCGGCATCCTGCTCGCCGCCATAGTGCTCATTGTCGCGGCGCCGAATGTCGTCACGATCTCGCTCGTGATCGGCGTCGGCGTGCTCATCGCCGGCAGCAAGTGGCTCACGACCGGCGGCGATTACGTTCCCGTTGCCGCGCTGTTCGTGCTCATCGTCGGTGGCCCGAACGCTGATTCGTACTCGATCGGCTATATCGTCCAGATGAGTGTCGGCGTTGCCGTCGGTCTCCTCGTCAACTTCCTCATCCTGCCACCGCTCAACTTCAACGGTGCCGTCGTCAAGCTCGCCCAGTTCCGCAGCCTGCTCGCGAAGCACCTCGAGGAGGTCGGTGATGCCCTCGTCGAGAACTGGCCGCCAGAGCACGAGGGGTGGGCGAGCCGCAGCAACACACTCGCCGAGACGGCAACCGCCGTTCGGGTGGCCGTCGGCGAGGCCGACGAGAGCAGGAAGGGCAATCCCCGCGCGCGCCGCCACAAACGGAACCTCGACGACGACTACCGAGACCTCGCCGATCTCGAGCGCATCACCTTCCACGTGCGCGACCTGACCGAGGTGCTCGCCGCCGCGATCTGGGATGCTCCGTTCCACTCCGAGGTCCCTGAACCGCTGCGCGAGCCGTTGTCCAAGGCGCTCCACGCCGTCGCCGACCCCCTCAAGAAACGGAACTCCGACCGTGATGTGGCGGATGCCGTCGAGGCGGCGCGCGCGGCGGTCGACGCGCTCACCGATCGCATCGACCAGCAGACCAACAGCGCACCATCGGCGCTCACGCCCGTTGCCGCTGTGGCGATGGACCTCAACCGGATCCTCGCGGTGATGGTGCAGGACGGCGAGCGGGCCTAGACCACGCGGTCAGTGCGGCGCTGGTCCCGTCGTGTCGCCCGGCTGGAATCGCACGTCGAACGCAACGGGGTCCGCCGACCGACCCGCGAGCATCTCGACGACTGCCCTCCCCGCGGCCGCGCCCTTGCCCTGGGAGGGCTGCCAGATCGTTGTGAGCCGTCGTTCGAGTCCGTCAACCCGGATGCCGTCAAAGCCGACAACGCTGAGATCGTCTGGCACGCGAAGACCGAGTTCCTCTGCCGCTGCGATCACCCCTGCGGCGAGCACGTCGCTCTGGGCGATGATCGCGGTTGGCCGTTTCCCCGGGTCGACATCCAGCAGGGCGAGAGCCGCTTCACGCCCGGCGTCGCTGCGACTGCCGCCGGCGGTCATGCCGGAGACCTCCGGATACACGTCGCGGACACCTGCGATCCTGTCGACGGTCGTCGTGACCGTGGCGCGAGCCTCACGCTCGGGTGTCAGCGGTGCCGGCGTGGAATCCCGGTCAAGCCCGAGGGTGACCAGCGCGACTCGCGAATGGCCGAGGTCCTTGAGGTGCTGTGCCAGCTGCCGCGACCCGCCCCGGTTGTCGACGCTCACGGTGAGGACGCCACTGTCACCCGGGCCCTCGATTTGAACGATCGGGATGTTGCGGCGACGAAGCACATCGAGCGTTTCGACGGCATCCGCGTTGCACCCGACGAGAACCACCGCGTCGACCGGTGCCGTGGTGACGCTGACCACCCCATCACCGAGGTCCGGCATCAGGAGGAGACCGGCACCGATGCTCGAAATTTCCTCGGCGAGGCCGTCAAGCGTCTGGATCAGAACCGGGTCACGGAAGGAGACACCGATTCGCGCGGGGATGAGGGCGCCAACGATGCCGCTCCTGCCGCGGCGCAGCGACTGGGCGAGCGGATCAGGCCCGCCGTAGTGCAGCTCCCGGGCGGCCGTCAGCACCTTCTCCCGCGTGGCATCCGACACCGGCCCCTGACCGCTGAAAGCGAGTGACGCCGTCGAGGGCGACACGCCGGCACGTGCCGCGACCGCGGCGAGCGTCGGGCGCCCTCCGTGTGAAACCGAAGCGGATGCCGCTGGCTGGTTGGTCATTCGTCCTCGCGATCGCCGGGCCGAACGGTGTGGGCACTGCGGCCTTGACCGGGCGGTGTTGTCTGGGGTTAGCTTAGGCGAAGCGGATGGTCGAATCGATTCGATTCCATTCACCGGTTCTCCCGCTTCCTCACCCGCACACACCCCACTGGATCTGCATGTCGCCCCACGCACCCGCCCTCCGCCCGCGCTCTGAGCTCGTTGCCTGGCGCAACGCGATCTTCGTGATCTTCACGCTCTCCGGGCTCAGTATCGCCACCTGGGCGGCCCGGCTGCCTGAGATCAAGCAGAACCTCGACGTCACAACCGGGTCGATCGGCATCCTGATCCTCGGGATGAGTGCCGGATCGATCCTCGGGCTCATGGCCTCAGCGTGGCTGATGGCCCGCTTCGGCGCCCGCACGGGAATGGTGTTCTCGCTCGGCTGCGTCGCGGTCGGACTCGCGGTCATCGGCGTCGGCGCTGGAGTGGTGTTCTCACCGGTGCTGGTCTTCGTGGGGCTGGCGCTGTTCGGGTTCGGCAACGGCAGCGTCGACGTGATGATGAACGTCGAGGGCGCAGCGGCCGAAACCGAACTCGGCAAGACAGTGCTGCCGCTCATGCACGCGTTCTTCAGCGTCGGAACCGTTCTCGGCGCGGGAATCGGCGCAGCGGCATCCGCCCTGGAAATCGGGCTGGTCTGGCACGCCATCGCCATGGCGGCGATCATCGCTCTGGCCGTTGTGGTCGCTGTGAGGTACGTGCCCGTTCGTGAGGACCTCGGCGACTCCACCCAGGCACACGCACACAAGCAGGACTGGAAGGCCAGGCTGCGGTCGAGCCTCGCGGTCTGGGCCGACCTGCGGCTCATCCTCATCGGCGTCATCATGCTGGGCATGGCGTTCGCGGAGGGCAGCGCGAACGACTGGCTCGCCCTGGCGAGCGTGGAGGGTCACGGTCTGACGGAGCCCACGGGAGCGCTCGTCTTCGGCGTCTTCGTGTCGGCGATGACCGTCGGCCGGGTGGCGGGAGGCCCGCTCATCGATCGCTTTGGTCGCGTGCGCGTGCTGCAGGTCTCCGCGGTCTCTGCGGTGGTCGGCCTGCTCGCCTTCATCCTCGGTGCTGACCTGTGGATCGTCATCGGTGGCACCATCCTCTGGGGCCTCGGCAGCGCCCTTGGCTTCCCGCTCGGGATGTCAGCGGCAGCGGAGGGCGCAAACGCCGCGGCGCGGGTCAGCGCCGTCGCCATGATCGGATACCTCGCATTCCTCGTCGGACCGCCGCTCATCGGCCTGCTCGGCGATCAGGTCGGTCTGCTCAACGCGCTCTTCGTCGTGCTTGTGCTCGTCGTGCTCTCCGGCCTTGCATCGCCCGCAGCCCGCGAGCGCCACGCGGTGCCGGCGGCGCCGGTGCACTCCGCCTGAGAATCGGCTTCGCCTGCGCCGGGTTTTCTGCCCAGCCCCGACACTCGCGGCGGTCGAGCGCGCAAACCGACCTCCGGCCCGGGCTACACTTCTCGAGTGCGTTTGGTGATTGCGAAGTGTTCCGTTGACTATGCCGGACGACTCTCGGCGCACCTTCCGCTCGCCACCCGCCTGCTCATGGTGAAGAGCGACGGCAGCCTCCTCGTCCACTCGGACGGCGGCAGCTACAAGCCGCTCAACTGGATGAGTCCGCCGTGCACGCTCGCCATCGGCGAGCCCGATTCTGACCAGGCGGATGCCGGCGTGACAGAGACCTGGAAGGTCACCCACGCGAAGACCGGCGACATGCTCATCGTCTCGATTTACGAGGTGCTGCACGATTCGGCGCACGAACTCGGCATCGACCCCGGCCTGCAGAAGGACGGCGTCGAAGCACACCTGCAAAAGCTCCTGGCCGAGCAGATTGAGCTCCTCGGCGACGGACACACCCTCGTCCGCCGCGAGTACATGACAGCCATCGGCCCCGTGGACATCCTCGCGCGCGACGAGAAGGGCGCATCGGTTGCTGTCGAGCTCAAACGCCGCGGTGACATCGACGGTGTTGAACAACTCACCCGCTACCTCGAACTGATGAACCGCGACCCGCGCCTCGCCCCGGTTTCGGGCGTCTTTGCCGCGCAGGAGATCAAGCCGCAGGCCCGCACGCTCGCCGAAGACCGCGGCATCCGCTGCCTCGTCCTCGACTACGACGCGATGCGCGGACTCGACAACGCCGACGGCCGACTGTTCTAGCTCTTCCAGCTGGGAATCAGGCAATTGTTGTGATGATCGACAGAGTGCCTATCATGGAGTCCCTATGTCTATTACCTCACCCGAACTGACGAGCACAGGCTCGGTCATCACCCGCAACTGGTCGTGCGTGCTCTTCGACCTCGACGGAACGATCACCGATTCCGCCCCCGGAATCGTTGCGCGACTGGTCAAGACCTTCGAAGAGCTTGGTCGGCCGGTGCCATCGGAAGCGGAGCTGCTCGGGTGGGTGGGCCCACCCATGCTCGAGTCACTCGAACAACGCGCGGGGATGACCCCTGACGAGGCACAGAACGCCCTCATGGTCTACCGCGCGATTTCAGCGGTCGAGGGGCCGTGGACCGGTTCTGCGGTGTACCCGGGGATTGCCGGGATCATCAAGGCTCTCTCTGCCCAGGGCATTCCTCTCGCCATCACGAGCAGCAAGCCGGAGTCGCAGGTCCAGGCGGTCCTCGACCACTTCGCGCTCAGCCGGTACTTCACCGTGCTGTGCGGTGCTTCCGAAGACGAGGTTCGCAGTTCAAAGGCTGACGTCATCGAGGAGGCACTCAAGAGGCTGACGGCGAAGGATGTCGACCTCTCGAAGGTCGTCCTCGTCGGTGACCGCCACCACGACGTCGAAGGGGCGGCCGCTCACGGGATCCCCACGATCCTCGTGGAGTGGGGTTACGGCTCGCCGGCCGAGGCTGAGCACGCGCTTGCCGTTGTACATTCGACGGACCAGCTCGCCAAGCTCCTCATCGGCTAGCACCGGAGCGCGCCGGTTCTCGGCTGGCTCCCACCGGCCGCAACTACACTCGGGACATGCTCAACGGACTCTGGTGGCTCCCGTCGCTCATTGTCTTCGGCACCGCCGCGATCGCAGTGATTCTCGCGGCTCGGGTGATGCGTGCGCGGCAACGCAAGCGCGGTATCGATCCGGTCTCCACCCTTCGGGCGATCGAACAATCGGCGGCGGTCGAACTCGTTCAAGCGGATGATCTCCTGCGAGAGGCCGAGGATGAGGCCGAGTTTGCACGAGCCCAGTTCGGTGACAGTGCCGCTGCCGAGCTTCAGCGAGCGGTGACGAGTGGCCGGGCACAGCTCCGCGAAGCATTCGAGCTCCACCAGCAACTTCACGACGCTATTCCCGACAGCGAGTCCCAGCGGCGCCGGTGGTCCCAGCGCATCATTGAATTGTGCGGACTCATCACCGAGTCCGTCGGCGGGCAGACGGCGACTCTCGACGGCATGCGGGCCCTCGAGCGTTCCGCTCCTGAGCAGTTGGCCGAACTCGAGGTCGCGGTTGCCGCCGCAGAAGCACAGGTACCGGAGGCCGAGGCCACACTCGACAGGCTCAGCGAGACCTATGCTCCCGGAACGTATGCGGGCGTCGAGGGCGCCGTCGATAGCGCCAGTGGATCTCTTGCCGAAGCGAGAACGTCGCTCGAGACGGCCCGCGCCCGGGTCGCGGCAAACGAGCCGGCCACGGCTGACATCGAACGCGCATCGGGACACCTTCTCACGGCGAGGCACGCCCTCGAATCGGTGGCCAGAACGGCATCAGGTCTGGATGCAGCGAGCGCCGAACTCGCGACCGCCGTTGCGAAGACCCGCCGGGCGGTGAGCGAGGCGACGGCCAGGCGCGATCAAGCGCCGCTTCCGGAATCCGCCGATGAGATCTCGCGCGCGCTGGATGTCGTGACGGCGACGATCGCGCTCGTCACCGACCGCAGGCAGTTGCCTGACCCGCTCGCCCGCCTCGACGAACTCCGCGACGCCGTCTCGCGCCTCGACGCCGCACTCGCCTCAGCTCGCAGCAGAGAGCAACGCATCGAGAACGCCAGGGAAGCCCTGCGCGGTGCGCTCTTTTCGGCCAGGAGCCACCTCGATGTGGCGGCCGGCTTCATCGAAGACAATCGCGGACGGGTCGGGGCGGATGCTCGGACCCGACTGGCCGAGGCGCAACGGCAACTCGCGCTGGCCGAGGCCGCCGACGATCCGGTCGAAGCGCTCGACACCGCGCGCAGGGCCTCCCGCCTGGCCCAGGATGCCGACGCCCTCGCCCGTTACGACGCAGGACCGCGCACAGCCCCGCTCAAGCGCTGATCAGCCTCGGGTTCTGAGGAGACCGGTGCCGCAGGTACCTCGCGCATCGGACCTAACCAGCCGGGGCCGGCTGCTGACCCACTGGCGTGAACGATTCGAAAACGCCGTACGCGATGATGCGCTCCGCCGTGGAGAATAACGGGTTGCACGCGACGAAGGTGATGACCTTTTCCTGGTCGACGGATGCCTCCTGCCGCGGGACCGGATACGTCACGTCAATCGCGGACGGCGGCACATATTCGGACGATCGGAATCGGTAGAGGTACTGGCCGTCGGCGGTCTCGACCACGATCGGATCCCCGATCACGAGGCTCCCGATCAGATGAAACGGCTTGCCGTGGGTGACGCGATGCCCGGCGAGAGCGAAGTTACCCGGCTCGCCGGGCAGAGCGGTCTCCGGGAAATGTCCGATCATCGAGTTGAGCACCCTGGACTCGCTGACGCCTTCGCCGATCGGTTCGGCATAGTCCGCACCGAACCGCGGAATGCGCAGGGTGGCGATAACCGTTCCCGTCGCGGGAGCGGCCGGAACCGACGTGGTGGCGCTGGTCGCCGGCAGAACGTCCGCCGTTGCACTCGCAGCATCCGAGGGCAACAACACGGCCGCGGAAAGGGTGGCGGTCAGCACGGCGAGCGGCAGACGCCAGGCGCGCACGCCCGACGGAGGTCCGGCGATTGCGGCTGACCATGGCATGTGCTCAGGCTAGGCCAGCGGGCTCACGATATCGAGAGGCTCGCGCTCATGAGCAGCTCACGATATCGAGCCACTCACGACATCCAACTAGAGCTGAAGGCCCCGGTTCGCGAGGAAGGGTACGGGGTTCGTGAAGCTGCCGTTGACACGGATCTTGAGGTCAAGGTGGCATCCGGTGACAACGCCGGTGGCACCGATCCCGGCAACAACCGTTCCCGGGTCGACCATGTCGCCAACCGACACGCGGTATGACCCGCCCTGCAGGTGGCCGTAAACCGACTCGACTCCGCCGCCGTGGTCGACGATCACGCGGTTACCGTAGCTGCCGGCAGCACCAACGAACGTGACACGCCCCGCAGACACGGCCTTCACCGGGGTGCCGCAGCTACCGCTGAAGTCGACGCCGTCGTGGAACGAGTTGGAGCATCCGGCACCGTTGCAGATGAGTCCGCGGGGGCCGTATGACGATGAGATCTTTCCGCCGACCGGGCGCACCCAGGCGCCTGCCGGGCCGGTGTATGGCTCGACACTGGTCGAGCTCGAGTTCGAACTCGAGTTCGAGCTTGTCTTGTTCGCGGCCCTGGCTGCTGCTGCAGCCGCCTCGGCAGCCGCGGCGGCGAGCGCGGCCTTGGTCGCCTGAAGCTCCTCAGGCGAGGTCGCCGAGTAGCTGTCGCGGCTCACGGTCTCTGCGGTCCAGTCGTTGACGATGAGCGACTGCGCGCCGGTGTCATGGACCGGAGCGACAGTGGCGTCCGGTGTCGTCTCAAACGCATATGCGGGCAGTGCCATCGTTCCGAAAATACCGGGCACGACGAGCGCCATGATGACGGTTGACCTGATGTTGCGCCAGCGTGATCCGCTCACAGCCGGCTTCTTCGCGGCCGGCGTTGCGGTTGTCGCTGCGCGAGGTGCTGGCTTTCCGCCAACCTCGCGCATCGCTGGTCGGGGTTCGCTCGAAACGGGCGCTGCTGCTTGAAGCCCTGCTGCCTTGCGGAGGCTCGCCCTGGTCGGGAAGGAGCCAGCTGAGCCAGCGGGGTCACCCGTGCCGCCCTGTGGGGCGAGGTCGGGGTTCTGGTCACTCATGTAGTCTCCAGCCGCACAACGGGCACAGAGGTAACGTGCGCGCCGGGGCAGTGTTGATTCGATCGGACGACCGGATAGGGCCGAAGTCGTCATACGGGTCCAACCCACACTAACGGCCCAGGCTGGGAAATTCATTGCCGCGGCCCCAACTGTGGATAAATCGGCAACCGTGGAGAGACGACAACGGCCACCGATTATCATTAAGCGACATGGTTACACGCAGAGAAGCCGCACAGCGACTGGACATTCCGCTTGAAATGGCGGTGCGCCACGGCATCCCCTCGCGAATGAGCGAGCAGGAGCTCGACGAGCTCGACGCGACCCCACCGGCCTGGCTTGCCCAGTCCCGCGCCAACCGCACCGGCAAGAAGGCGGTTTGGGTGGAACTCAGGTGTGACGTGTGTGGCTTCACCGAGACGGCACGGCCGAAGAAGTGGTGGCCGACGTTCAGTTACCTCACCTGTTCGCACCACGATCCGGACGAACTGCCGGAACCGGGCCAGGGCATGAGCAGGTCGGAGGTCGACGGGATCGGCAGCGGATTCATCGGCATTGTCGACGAGGCGCCGTCGACCAGCTGACACGGCAAGCGCCGCCCCATCCGGCGCACACCGCGCGCGAAACCCCACTACCACGGATGCGGTGGCACAATGTCGGACACGTGTCCGAGAAGTGGTAGACTGGTCTGATGTTGCGCGCAGAGACCCCGATGGAGTCCCTGCGCGTTCTCAATTCTGAGCGCATTCTCAAATCGGAACGCATGAGCAAATCCGACCCCCGCGCCGAGAAAACGAGGCGGGCGATCTTCTCGGCCGTCGAGTCACTCGCCACCGCCAGAACCTCACCGCTCACCGTCAGTGACATCGTCCGAGCGGCGGCCATCAGCCGCAGTTCCTTCTACGCCCACTTCAGCGGCCTCGATGACCTGGCCCGTGAATACCTGCACGTGCAGCTCGCGGAGGTGCGGGCATCCGTCACCGATGTGATCCGAACGGATGCCGACAGCCGGCACGACGCGGCACGAGACGGATACCGTCGGCTTCTCACGCACATGGTCAAGCACTACCCGGTCTACGCGAGTGTCCTCGACCTGTCGTTGTCCCGTCGGGCGTACGACGAGGTTGTGAACGGTTATGCGAGCCTCTGGCTCGACTCGATCGACACGCTCGGGGGCCTTACCGGACCACGACCGGAGCTCACCGCGACATTCGTGGCGGGTGGAGCGCTCACCCTTATCGGTTCGACGATGAAAGGCCGCGTCTCGATCTCCGACGACGACCTGGTGGATGAGCTCGTGCGGCTCCTGCCGGAAACGCTCGTCGAACCCCAGTTTTGCTGAATCCCCGACCGGTCGCTCACCGCGCCGACCGGCATCCACGTTGTCCTTCGTTGAAGGACCGATTGAAAAAAGAGGTACACCGGAAATGAATTTCACCGTCGGAGAAACACTCGTCTATCCTCACCACGGCGCGGTCACCATCACCGAAATCTCAACCAGGCTGATCAAGGGTGTTGAGAAGAAGGTCATGACCCTCAGCGCTCACACCAGCGAGCTCGTCATCAAGCTGCCCATCGACAACACCGAACTCGTTGGAGTCCGTGACGTCATCGACGCCGCCGGTGTACAGGCCGTTTCTGACGTCCTGCGCGAGCCGTTCGTCGAAGAACCGGGCAACTGGTCACGCCGCTACAAGGCCAACCAGGAGAAGATGGCCAGTGGCAGCGTGTACCGCGTCGCCGAGGTCGTCCGTGACCTGTGGCGCCGCGACCAGGACCACGGCGTCTCGGCCGGTGAAAAGCGACTGCTGATGAAGGCCCGCCAGATCCTCGAGTCCGAACTCGCCCTCGCACAGAAGTTCACCCCGGAAGAGGCATCCGCCGCCCTCGAGAAGGTTCTCGCGAGCGCACACGCCGAGGCCGCTGTTCCTCAGGCGTAGAGCCACCCACGCGCAGGAGCTGATCGGCAGACGCTCGGTATTCGGCGAGCCGATAGGTTCCTGGCGTGCGGTGAGGCACGATTGACTTAGAAAGCGCCACTTTCCGGTATCTCGCCGGGTGCCGTGGCGCGGGGGGCAGGGAACCATGCGTAGAACGCGCCAGCAGTCGATTCGGAAGACCCCGGATTCGAGCGACCTGAAACCCGATATCGCCATTCAAACCGGCGGTGGCGCGCCCGGCTTCAGCATCAATGCGTTCAGGATCGGCCTCGTCGGCGGCCTCGGCGTCCTCACCGCCCTGCTCATCGGTGGCGTGATCAGCCAGCTCAGCACCGTCCTGATCTACATCGGTGTTGCCCTGTTCCTCGCGCTCGGCCTCGACCCGCTTGTGACCTGGCTGGAAAAGCGGATTCCGCGTGCCCTGGCTATCCTCCTCGTTGTTATCGCCGTGCTCGGCGTGTTCGCAGGATTGCTCTTCGCGGTGATCCCCGTGCTCATCAACCAGGGCACGAACCTGATCAACGACCTGCCGAAGCTCGAGAAGGACCTGACCAACAGTTCCCTCATCAAGGACCTCGAGAACACTTTTGGCGGCACGTTCAGCATCCAGAGCGGCATCTCGGGCGCGATCGACTTCATCAGTGACCCCAAGAACCTCGTCGCCATCGGTGGCGGAATCGCCGCGGTCGGTGCCGGCGTCGCGAGCGGCGTCACCGGCGCAACCATCGTCCTCATCCTCACCCTGTATTTCCTTGCGTCGCTCCGCTCGATGAAGGGCATCACCTACCGGTTCGTGCCCGCGTACCGCCGCGTGAACTTCGCACAGATCACCGAGGAGATCACCGGTGCTGTCGGCCGCTACGTCGTCGGCCAGGTCTCACTCGCGCTCGTCAACGGCATCCTGAGCCTGATCTTCCTGTCGATCATCGGTGCGCCGCTGCCGTTCCTGCTCGCTGTCATCGCGTTCCTCGGCTCGCTCATCCCACTCGTCGGGACCCTGACCGCGTCGATCATCAACACGCTGATCTGCCTCTTCGTCTCCCCGCTGACGGCACTCATCGCCGGAATCTACTACCTCGTCTACATGCAGATCGAGGCATACGTGCTGAGCCCGCGGATCATGAACCGCGCCGTCGCCGTGCCGGGAGCGATCGTCGTGATCGCGGCGGTGGGTGGCGGGGCCATCGGCGGCATCCTCGGTGCGCTCGTGGCGATTCCGGTCGCCGCTTCGGCCATCATCATCGTGCAGAAGGTCGTGTTCCCCCTGCAGGACGCGAAAGAGACTCCGGCAGGGCCTGGCGCAACAGCGCGCTAAGCGTTTTCCCGTTCGGAACGCTCCATCGAGGTTGGCAGAAACGTGCCGAAAACCAGCGTCTGAGCCCTTGACGCCTCGCGGCGTGAGGAGAAAACTCGACCGAAATCCTGACGCTGTGGAGCGCAATCATGACGACGGTCGACTCTTCTTCCCTGCACCCTGACGCTATCGCCGACCTCGCCCAGGCCGTGGGCGGACGGGTGGTTGTGCCAGCCGACCCCGACTATGAGGCGGCAAGCGCTACCTACGGCACCGTTTATGGCCGGGTTGGCGCGCCCGCCGTCGTGGTGCAGGTCTCTGACGCGGATGATGTCGGTGTGGCCGTCGCATTCGCACGGTCGCACCGACTCGAGCTTTCGATCCGCAGCGGCGGCCACAGCTCGAGCGGATTCAGTTCGAACGAGGGTGGCCTCGTCATCGACCTTCGGCGCCTCAACCGGATCGAGGTGCTCGACCCCTCTCGGGGGCTCGTGCGAATCGGTTCCGGTGCCGTGTGGGGGGATGTCGCGACGGCGCTGGGAGCCGAGGGGCTCGCGCTCAGCTCGGGCGACACGGTGTCGGTCGGAGTCGGCGGCCTCGGTGTCGGCGGAGGAATCGGCTGGCTGGTTCGCACGGTCGGCCTGACCGTGGACAGCCTGGTGGAGGCATCCGTCGTCACGGCCGGAAGCGAACAGGTGCGGGCGAGCGCCGACGAGAACCCCGACCTGTACTGGGCCATCCGGGGCGGAGGAGGCAACTTCGGCGTGGTCACGAGCTTTACCTTCACAGCCGAGCCGATCAGCCGCGTCTTTGCAGGAACGCTCCGGTTCTCCGGAGGAGATCTCGCCGAACTGCTGGCCCGGTGGAGCGGCATTATGCGCGAGGCGCCGGAGGCCCTCAACTCGACCTTCCTCGCGATGCCGGACTTTCCGGGAATGCCCGGCGGCGTGCAGATTCTCGTTTGCTACGCAGGCGACGATGCGCCAGAGGCCGAGGCGGCGATCGCTCCCCTCCGCGCGCTACCCGGCCTGAACGGCGATGACATCGCGCCGCAGCCCTATGCCGCCGTACTCGAAGAGGCGCACCCGCCCGAGGGAATGACGATCGTCACCCACAACGCTTTCGCGCGGGAGTTGAGCGACGAGTTCATCGGCCCGCTGGCCGCTGTGTACACCGAGCTCGGGGGTTCGGTGCTCATGGTCAGGAGCCTGACCGGCGCCTTCAACCGGGTCCCGAACGACGCCACCGCCTTTGCCTTCCGTGACAGCGAGGCACTCATCATCTCCGCGGCGTTCCTGCCGCCTGACGCGCCCGCTGACGCCATCGAGCGCACCCATCAGCTCTGGGGCGGGCTGGAACCTCACCTCCAGGGCACGTATGGTGGCTTCTCGACCGCGCCCAAGGGTGAACATCCGTCTCGGCTGTACCCACCGGAGACCCTCGCCCGGCTCGTGACGATCAAGCGGAAGTACGATCCGGAGAACCTGTTCAGGCGAAACCACAACATCCCACCAGACCTGTCGCTCTGACACGTCATCACCGCTCGGGCGGGACGAACCTCAGGATGCCGGGTCGCCGGCGTCGCCCGACTCGTCGCGGAGCCGGCGCTCTCGCCTGGTCAGGGGTTCGTCGTCAGCTGGCGGCGCGTCCGACGCGTCGAGAAGGCCGGTCGACCTGACAACACCGGGCGCGGTGACAATCGATGATTCGAACGGTGACACAGAGACCGTCGTCGACACGTGTGACCTGCCGGTGGTGCCAGCCGCCTGCGCCTGGTGACCTTCGGATACCGCGGTGCCAGCGGCATCCGTCGTCACAGGCATCGGCGAGGGGGTCGGTGAAGCTGCCGATGAACCGGCCTGTGGAGCCGCCTGTGAACCGACGGCCTTGACCACGAGAACCGCGATGCCCGTCGTGACCGGGATGGCGAGAACGAGCCCGATGGAGCCGACGAGGGTGCGCACGATCTCCTCAGCGAGCTCGCCGCTCGAGATCGTCTCGAGGAACGGCCGGTCCTGCAGCGACAACAGGATGAGCAGCGGGAGCGCAGCACCCGCATAAGCGAAGACGATCGTGTAGACGGTCGAGGCGATGTGGTCGCGGCCCACCCGCATCGCACCGGCGAAGAGGCGCCTGGCACTCGACTCGGGCGCCAGCTCGTGCATTTCCCAGACCGCCGACGACTGGGTGATCGTCACGTCGTTGAGCACACCGAGGCCGGAGATGATGAGCCCGCATAACAGGATGCCCGACAGCGAGATCGAGTCTGTGGCGTACGACAGTGTGTAGTCGGCCTCGTCGTTGAGCCCGGTGAGGTTCGCGGCGCCGGTTGCCCAGGCCGCGACGAGCGACGTGATCACCAGCCCGAAGATCGTGCCGAGGAGCGCCGTCGATGTCCGCGCCGAGAACCCGTGCGCGAAGTACAGCACGGCGATCATGATGAGGCTCGAGCCGACGAGGCCGAGCAGGAGCGGTGGTTTGCCCTCGACGAGTCCGGGCAGGATGAAGTTCGCCACAACGAGGTAGGCGCCGAACAACCCGAGCAGCGCCCGAAATCCCCGCCACCGGGCCACCACGATCACGACGAGGGCGTAGACCGCAGCGAGAAGCGCCATCGGAACGCTGCGCACGAAGTCGACGAATGAGTAGCGCGCGGCCGGGTCGTCGACGCGTTCGCCCAGATCCAGGTAACGGATGCGGTCACCGGCGGACAGGTCGACCTCACGGCCCACCTCCGGTGGCACTTCGACGGAGACGGTGCCGTCCCCTGCTGTAGCGCCCTGGTCGGCATCCGCATCATCGGGTGTGAGGCTGACGACGACGCACTGCTGCCCCTCCGGTGCGTTCGCTGAGGGATACAGGCAGGGTGCGACACTCATACTTTCCACGGTTCCCGTTGAAAAACCGGTGCCTCCCGCTACCGAGTATGGGTTGCCGACCTCGACGTCGTCGCTCGAGCCGTTCGGCCAGAGCAGCGCCATCCCGAGGATGGTCAGGAGGGTGAGCGGGATCAGGATCGCGGCGAGGAGGCGATTGGCTCGGCGGCGGGTCGCGATGGCGTCCGAAGTGGGCGCGGCGGATGAATGCGAGTGCGAGTGAGTCACGTGAATCCCGGCGTTCAGACGGTGAGCGGTCGACGCGCGCGGGCAGCGCGAATGGCGTCACTTCCCACGAGCAGAAGGAAGCCGACGGCGATGAAGATGACGTGGGCAATGGGAAGCGATTGCAGGCCCCTGGTGTCGAGCAGGAACCCGCCGATGAGCGCCCCTCCGCCGATGCCGATGTTGAACGCTGTGGTCTGCAGGGCCGCTGCGAGGTCGCGCGTGCGGAACGAGGCGGTGTGCAGCATCCGGGTCTGGAGCATGGCGGGGATCCCGCCGAAAGCGACACCCCAGACCACGAACGCAACCACGACGACGACGGGGTGGTTCGACCACAGAGCGAGCACGAGAACCGCTGCCATGATCGCGATGAGCGCCACGGCGAAGCCACGCTTCGGGAACCGGTCAGAGGCAAAGCCAGCGAGGACGAGCCCCACCGCACCCGCACCACCAAAGATGAAGAGCAGGAAGGCAACCGAGGTCTCCGGGAACCCGGCAGCGTCGATCAGCCACGGCGCGATGTAGGTGTAGTAGATGTTCTGCCCGGTGATGATGATGACGATGACGGCGCAGAGCAGTGCAATGCCCCGGATGCTGCGATCCTTGCGCAGCGGCACCGGGATCTCGCCCGTCTTGACGACGACGTGGTGGTTCACCGGTGGCAGGAACTTGATGACAGCCAGAGCGAGGATCACGATGATCACCGCGATGATGCCGAACGCCATCCGCCAGCCGAGGGAGTGGCCGAGCGCGGTCCCGACCGGGACGCCGAGGACGAAGGCGGCCGATCCGCCGCCGGCCGTGATGGCGACGGCTTTGCCGAGCTGGTGCCGGGGAACCAGATGGGCGGAGTATGCGGCGACGACCGCCCAGAACAACCCGTGGGCGAGACCGCCGAGAATTCGCGCTCCGACGAGTATCTCGTAGGTCGGCGCGAGGGCGGCGAGCACGTTACCGAGCGCGAGCACGAGGAGCACGACGACGACGAGGCTTTTGCGTGAGTACTTCCTCGTGAGTGCGGCGAGCGGTGTTGTCGCGATCACGACGGTTCCGGCGAACACCGTGACGAGGAACCCGGCCGTCGAGAGGCCGACGTTGAGGTCGCTGGCCATCTCGGGCAGAAGGCCCGTCGGCAGGAATTCGCTCGTCACCGACACGAATATCGCCCCGGCGAGGGTCAGTAGTCCGATCCAGGGGAAGGCCGGGCTGTCAGTCGGTGCTGTCGTTGGTGAGGACACAGGCGTCGCCGATCGAGGTATGTGGGAGTGGGTGGCCGACGGCAGTGTGCGGCGCGCGATTTGCCCAGCCTATGCGACACCGCGCGATGGGTCAGAATTCGAGAAGCGGATTGCCGCGCTCGGTTCCTAGCATGGAGCGAGGCACACAACCAGGGAAGGAACCCCCGCACATGAGCAACACAGAGAAGGCAGCACCGGGCGGCACGAAGGGCGAGGGATTCTCGGCCGAAGAGCGCGAGGCGATGAAGGAACGCGCGCGCGAACTCAAGGCCGAGGCGCGACGGGACGAACGCGATGCCAAAGCTCGGGAAAAGGGCGAGGCGGAGCTGCGTGCGAAAATCGCCGAAATGTCAGACGCTGATCGCGCCATTGCGGAGCGGGTGCACGCGATCATCGTCGAGCACGCGCCGGAGCTCCTGCCGAAGACCTGGTACGGCATGCCCGCGTACGCCAGGGACGGAAACGTGCTCTGCTTCCTCCAGCCGGCCGACAAATTCAACACGCGCTACGCCACGCTCGGCTTCAACGACAGTGCGGCGCTCGACGACGGCACCATGTGGCCGTCGGCCTTCGCGATCACATCGCTGACGCCGGCGGATGAGAAGCGGATCGCCGAACTCGTGACGCGCGCGATCGGCTGAGTACCGCGTGGCGGCCAGTGAGCGGCCGCGCACGGTTAAATGAGCGGATGCCGCACGCACCTTTATCAGGAGACCGCACGGTTAAGTGAGCGGATGCCGCACGCGCCGTTAACAGGAGATCGCACGGTTATCAGGACACAACCGCCCACAGCATCCTGTAACTCGTGCCAACTCCTGATGATCGTGCGACCCGAGCCAGGGCAATAGCGCCCAGAGAAGGATGGAATCGGCGTTTTCGTCCTTGCCTCGGGCCGATGTCCTTCTGTCGCGCAGCCCGGGTGGGCGACTTCGCAGCGCTCGCTCCCCAGCCGTCACGCCCCGGACGGCGGCTCCGCGAGCAGCTCGACCCGATCATCGAGGTATGACGCGAAGTCCACGGCATCCGCACCGGTACTGCTCCAGCGCACCAGCGCCCGGCCTCCCTCAAGAAACAGCCGCCCGGAAGAACTGGCGAGCACATCGGCATCGAGCTCGACGGGAACCGCGTCGAAGTTCACCGTCTCGCCGTTGGCAAATCGACCGCGGGATGCCGCGGCGCGGTACGCCCGGCGCTGCTCCGCCGACTGCGACTGGTAGGCCGGGCGACCCGGCTCGAGTGCGCGCGTCGTCAGCCCCTTTTCGTAGAGGGTGCCATCGGTGCCGAGCAAAAACACCCCGAGCCGCCAGACGCGTCCGAGCGAGCGCAGCACCGGCGGTCGCGGAATGAGCAGGACCCGGTGCTCGGGCACCCACTCGGCGAGCGCCTCGTCCCGCGCTCCAGCAGCACTCAACCGCTCGACGGCGCGGTCGAGAACCGCGCGGATCTCGGCGACGATTGCGTCGTTGTCAGCGGGCGGCATCCGTCATCGTCCTGATGCGAGGAGCTTAACGACCCTCTCGGGGTCGGCGAGCAGTTGGCGCGCCTCCGGGTCAGTGCCGAGCCGGTTCAAGAGAGCGGTCGCTGCCCGCACGCTCTTCGCCCAGTAGCCACCGACGTGGTGCCGGGTGATCGGCATTTCGACGGGGTCTGCGCCCGTAACCGACACGTGCAGTGTGCCGTCGTCGATCTCGCCCGCGACGCCCATGTCACCGGTCACCCCGCCAAGCACCGCAAGCCCGACGGTGCCGACCAAACCCGGCAGCCGAAACCGGGTCTCCGGCACCGAAAGGGTTATCCGCTCGACGCGAGACCAGTCGATCGAGACGGGCTCCTCCTGGAATTCGCGCAGCACAAGAGCGGATGCCGTCAGTTCGGCGTGGTGACCGCCTGCGTCACCGAGAACGAGGGTGCTTCCGCGGGCTTCGAGGGGACCGAATCGGGTCATGATTCTCAGCCTAGCGAGCGCCAGTGCCTGACTCGGGCCGCACGGTTAACAGGAGATCGCGCGCTTGTCAGGACACCATCGGCGAAAGCATCCTGACAACCGTGCGATCTCCTGCACGAGGCGCGCGGAGGAGTTCCCTGCTGAGGGTGTGGCCGGGCGCCCATGGGCGCCAGCAGGGAACTCCGCCGCGCCGGCCCGGGAGCCCGCACCATACGCCCACCAGGCGGACGACGGCATCGTGTGCCGAGGGTGTGGTCGGGCGCCCATGGGCGCCGGTGCACGATGCCGCCGTCCGCCGACCGAGGCGCGCGGCGGCCCGAGTACCCGCCTATAACGTCCCACCGCCGACGAGACAACCCCCTGTCAGCCGGGCCGCACTGATGTGAACCTAGCTGTCATAGACAACGACGGGAGATCTGATGAGGGCGATGGTGTACCGCGGACCATACAAGGTTCGAGTCGAGGAAAAAGCGATGCCGCCGATCGAGCATCCGAATGACGCCATCATCCGTGTGACTCTCGCGGCCATCTGCGGCTCCGACCTGCACCTGTATCACGGCATGATGCCCGACACCCGGGTCGGGATGACCTTCGGGCACGAGTTCATCGGCGTCGTCGAGCAGGTCGGATCATCCGTGCAGAACCTCAAGGTCGGCGACCGGGTCATGGTGCCGTTCAATGTCTACTGCGGCTCCTGTTACTTCTGCGTGCGCGGCCTCTACTCGAACTGCCACAACGTGAACCCCAACGCCACGGCCGTCGGCGGCATCTACGGCTACTCTCACACCTGCGGCGGGTACGACGGCGGGCAGTCCGAATACGTTCGGGTCCCGTTTGCGGATGTCGGGCCCTCGGTCATTCCTGACTGGCTCGAGGACGAAGACGCCCTCATGTGCACCGACGCACTGGCGACCGGTTACTTCGGTGCGCAGCTCGGCGACATCAGCGAGGGCGACACCGTCGCGGTCTTCGGAGCGGGCCCCGTCGGCCTCTTCGCCGCAAAGTCCGCGTGGCTCATGGGCGCTGGCCGGGTGATCGTGATCGACCACCTCGAGTACCGCCTCGAGAAGGCACGCACCTTTGCCCACGCCGAAACCCGCAACTTCGCCGAGTACGACGACATCGTCGTTGAGATGAAGAAGGCAACAGACTTCCTCGGCGCAGACGTCGTGATCGACGCCGTCGGCGCTGAAGCCGACGGCAACTTCACCCAGCACGTGACGGCAGCGAAGCTCAAGCTGCAAGGTGGCTCTCCCGTCGCCCTGAACTGGGCGATCGACTCGGTCCGCAAGGGTGGGACGGTCTCGGTGATGGGTGCATACGGCCCGATGTTCAGTGCCGTCAAATTCGGCGATGCGATGAATAAGGGGCTCACCCTCCGCATGAACCAGGCGCCTGCGAAGCGCCAGTGGCCGCGCCTGTTCGAGCACATCCAGAACGGATACCTCAAGCCGAACGACATCGTCACCCACCGCATCCCGCTCGAGCACATCGCCGAGGGGTACCACATGTTCTCCGCGAAACTCGATGACTGCATCAAGCCCGTCATCGTTCCTGGCGCCTGAGAGGAAAACGAGAATGCCGTACACAGCTGAGCACCCCACGCCTCCCGAATCGAGCGACGAACTCCGCGCCCGCATCCCCGGCTGGGGTGCCGACCTCGACCCGAAGGACCGCCCGTCTGTTCCGCGCGAGCGATTCGATCCGGGCGCGACCGGCGCCCACTGGGACTTCCCCGACCGCCAGGAGGAGAAAGTGCCGCGCGAACGCTCGATTGAGCACAAGTTCCTGACCCCGGTCTTCGGCACGTCGGCGCCGCTGCACGGACTGTCGGGCGTGCTCCGGCGGTTCGCGTACGCCAAATACAGCGAGGGTCGTGCCGCGCACTGGCTGATCCTTCTCGGAGCGGACCGGGTGGATGCCGTCGGGAGCCACCTGCGTTCACTCGCGACCCTGCATCCAGACAACCCGATCACCGAGACCGGGGTGCTGAGCGAGTTCACCCGCGGCGGCATTTCATCGCGCTTCGGTAAAAAACGGGTTGACCTCAACCACCAGTGGATCGACCCGATCCTCGTCGCCGGTCCGTGGATTGCCGCGGCGGGCGCTGTCATCTGGGGCGTCAAGGCGATCGCCAAACGCTGAAACTCCCGTACGCAATCGCGTACGGGAGTTGGTTGTGCCCGGCGTTACGCCCCCGGGATGAGCCGGTCGGCCCGGTATCGGTCGAAGAGCGCGGTGAACGAGTCGACGGTGCGGTGGTGCACCCCGAACCCGGCCAGCCGTGACTTGCTGATGTCGGTGACGACCTCGATCTCGCGGCCAAGGTCAGCGTCGGTGTGCCACCAGGAGGCGATCCGGCCGAGGTCCGGTTCGACGAGCCCGTTCTTCTCCACGATCCGCTGCCAGACGTCCTGAGCGTCGACCATCTGCTGCTCGAGCGGGTTGGGCTCTGCGACGGGCCCAACGGGCTCGACTCCGAAGTACTCGGCGAGACGCGTCCACATCCAGCGCCAGCGGAAGACATCGCCGTTGACGACGTTGAAGGGTTCATTGCGCCCCGCGGGCGAGGTCGATGCCCAGAGCATCTGCTCGGCGAGCACCGTGGCATCCGTCATGTCGGTGAGGCCGTTCCACTGCGTGAGCGATCCGGGGAACACGAATGGGGTGCCGAGTTCGCGACAAATTGACGCGTAGACGGAGAGGGTGAGTCCCATGTTCATTGCGTTGCCGACGGCGTGACCAATGACCGTGTGCGAGCGGTGCACCGACCAGGTGAAGTCGTCTCGCTCAGCCGCGGCAAAGAGTTCGTCCTCCTGCGCGTAGTAGAAGTTCGGGGCGTCGAGTCGCGCCTCCTCCTCGTGGAACGGAGTGTCGGGCATGTTCCCCTGCCCGTAGGCCTCGAACGGGCCGAGGTAGTGCTTGAGTCCGGTGACGAGGGCGACATGCTCGAGCGGCGCGTGAGACAGCGCCGCGAGCAGGTCGCGAACCATTCCGCCGTTGACGGCGATGTTCTCTTCCTCGGTCGCCTGCCGGGACCAGGCGGTGAAGAAGACGTGAGTCGGCCGCTCATCGGCCAGTACGCGAGCAAGGTCGTCGGCCGAGCGAAGATCGGCGGACAACGGGCGGACACCCTCACGTTCAGCGCCGGGGCGCCGGGAGAGCGCCGTGACCGGCCAGCCCTGCTCCGTGAGCAGATCGACCAGTGCGGATCCTCCGATCCCGGTCGCGCCGACCACGAGCGCGCTGCGTCCTTCGGTGGCGGTGCGGTCAGAGGAAGCGGGCTGTGGGGTAATCGAAGTCATTCAGAGCGATAACGCCGACCTACCCCGCGCTATTCCCCGGCCGGCGAAACTCGGGCCGCCGAACGGCCCACCCCCACCTGACGAGACCTGTCGAATTGACCAACCCGCCCCGCGATCAGGCGCTCAGTGCCCTCGGGGTTTTCACCGCTCGGTTTCTCCCCCAGAGCACCAGGGGATGCATCAGGGTGATGAGCCTTCGACCATCCTCTGTCGGGGTGTAACTGATCATCACTGGCGTAGTCGGAGTGACGTCCCGCTCGATCAGGCCCTCGAGTTCGAGCTCGCGAAGGCGCGCCGAGAGCAGCCGGTCTGAGATGCCATCGATACTCTCGCGGTACTCCGAGAAGCGCCGCGCTCCGCGCGCACCCGCGAGCAGGATCGCTGCGTTCCATTTGCGTCCGGCGAGTTCGACGGCATCCTGAAACTGTCGGCACTCGTCGTCATTGATGTGTTCAATATTCATTGCTCGCATGATCCCCACTTACTTGAGGTAAGTAGCTTACCTGCTGTTGGTGGCGATGTCCATGGTCCGTCAGAGTATGACCATGAATTACGGCCACCCCCTTATCTTCGGCGTCGCCCTCGCAACCGAGAGCGACGGCCCCGACTCGCTGGTCGACCGTGCCCGGCTCGCGGAGCGCCTCGGATTCGACCTCCTTGCACTCGACGATTCGGTGCCCGACGCTCCCGCGGCCGACGATTCGTCACCCAGGACCGCCGGTCTCGATCGAGCGACGCTCCTGGCCTGGATCGCTGGAACCACAGACCGGATCGGCCTGCTCGCGCAGCTCGAGGTCGACCCTTCCGGCTTTCCGGCGGTTGCCGCGCGGGCTGCCGCAAGCCTCGACCTCCTGTCCAGCGGCAGAGTCACGGTGGCTCTCGGCGACGAGAACACAGCGGATGCCGCCGAATCGGCAGAGAGCGCAGAGGTCGCCGGGGAGACACTGGACATCATCCGGCGCATGTGGGCCGTCGGCGAGCGCGGCACTGTTCGGTACACGGGGGACGTCTTCCGGGTCGACGGAGCACAGCCCGGCCCCGCGCCAGCGCACGACGTACCGATCCTGATCCGCGGCGGGACCCCGCAGCTGGTACGACTCGCGGCAGAGAGAGCCGACGGCTGGCTTTCCGAGGTCGACGGCTCGGGCCTCGACGGCTTTGCGGCACGCAACCGGCTCCTCGACGAGACGGCGAGCGCTGCTGGTCGCGATCCGCGGGAGGTGCGCAGGCTCGTGACGATCCGCGGAACATTCGGAAACACCAACGACGGCTTCCTCTCCGGAACCGCCTCGGACTGGGTGAACGACCTGCTTCCCCTGGTGGTCGACCAGGGCGCGAGCGCCATTCTCCTGGCGTCGAACGACGACGCCGTGCTGCAGCGATTCGCGAGCGAGGTCGTCCCCGCCCTGCGCGAGGCCGTGACCTCGGCGCTGCCCCGGCCCGCCAGTACCGCCCGCGTCCGCGGGTCGGCGGCGATCGCGAAACGGCGTGAGGGCATCCGTTATGACGCTGTCCCACGGATCCTCGCCGACGCCGCCATCGAGCCGGGTGACTTCGCCTATGCCCGGGTGAAGTCGACCTACCTGCGCGGCGGGTCCCCCGGACTCGTCCTGCCGGTTCACACCCCGGCTGAGATCGCCGCGGCCCTCGAGTTCGCGCGCGAACACCCCGAACTCCCGCTGTCGATCCGGAGCGGTGGGCACGGCATCAGCGGCAGGTCGACCAACGACGGCGGCATCGTCATCAACCTCTCGGGAATGAACCGCATCGACGTCCTCGATGAGAAGACGCGGCGGGTCCGCATCGAGCCGGGTGCGCGCTGGATGGATGTCGCCGCTGCGCTGGCGCCGCACGGCTGGGCGCTGAGCTCGGGTGACTACGGCGGCGTCGGTGTCGGCGGGCTGGCCACCGCGGGCGGTGTCGGCTTCCTCGGACGCGAACACGGGCTCACCATCGACCACCTCCGCTCAGTGGAGATGGTGCTCGCGGACGGCTCGCTCGTCCGCGCGAGCGACACCGAAAACCCCGACCTGTTCTGGGCCGTCCGCGGTGCCGGGGCGAACTTCGGCATCGTAACCGCCTTCGAGTTCGAGGTGGACGAGGTCGGAGACGTCGGCTGGGCGCAACTCGGGCTCGACGCGACAGACACCGCCGGCTTCCTCGAGACCTGGGGCCACCTGAGCGAGACCGCCCCCCGCGACACCACGAGCTTCCTGATCATGGGCCCTCCCCGCTCCGGCCAGCCCGCCGTCGCCCAGATCATGGCGATGGTCGACTCCAGTGACCCAGACACCATCGTCGAGCGGCTCCAGCCCTTCGCGAACATCTCCCCGCTCTACAGCCAGTCCGTTCAGCTGACGCCATACGCGGCGGTGATGGCCAACGCCCAGGGTGAATCCAACGGCGGCCAGGGCCAGCCCGTGGCACGCACCGGCCTTCTGGAACACATCACCCCGGAATTCGCCGCGGCGGCAGCACGGCTCATCTCCAGCGGAATCGTGTACTTCTTCCAGATCCGGGCGGTTGGCGGAGCGATTTCCGACATCCATCCGGATGCCACAGCGTACGCACATCGGAACGCCAACTTCTCGGTTGTCGCGCTCGGCTCGAACCGGCAACGGCTCGACTCCGCCTGGGAGGCCCTGTACCCGTTCTTTGACGGCATCTACCTGAGCTTCGAGACCGACACGAGGCCCGAACGCCTGGCCGACGCATTCCCGCCGAAGACGCTCGCCCGGCTTCGTGAGCTCAAGGCACGCTTCGACCCTGACCACGTCTTCCGGGACAACTTCCCGATCACCGCGGCGACCTCGCCGACCCACAGCAACGCGACTCTCACGGAGGCGACCTCATGACCGACTACGGACACGACCTGCTCTTTGGCACGTTCATCACACCCACGAACAACCCGCCGATGCACGCCGTGGAGATGGCGGTGGTATCCGATCGAGCCGGACTCGACCTGGCGACCTTCCAGGACCACCCGTATCAGCCGGGTTTCCACGACACCTGGACCCTCATGTCATACGCAGCGGCCAGGACCGAGAACATTTCCCTGAGCGCCAACGTGCTCAACCTGCCGCTTCGCCAGCCGGCGGTGCTCGCGAGGAGCGCCGCGAGTCTCGACCTGCTCAGCGGCGGCCGGGTCGAGCTCGGCATCGGCGCCGGTGGCTTCTGGGACCCCATCGTCGCGATGGGTGGAACCAGGCTCACCCCGGGTGAGTCGATCGAGGCCCTCGAAGAGGCGATCGAGATCATCCGGGGAATCTGGGCGACGGATGCTCCGGGCCGGCTGGTCGTCGACGGTTCCTTCCATCGCGTCGACGGCGCCAAACGTGGCCCGAAGCCCGCTCACGACATCGGCATCTGGGTCGGAGCGCTCAAGCCGAGAATCCTCCGCATGACGGGCCGCGCCGCCGACGGCTGGCTGCCCTCTCTCGCTTACCTCCCAGGCGGGCCGCGCGATCTCACAGCGATGAACGCACACATCGACGACGGTGCGACCCGTGCCGGGCGGGATCCGAGAGCCATTCGCCGCCTGCTCAACGTCGCGGGCCGGTTCACCGCCGCGGGACAGGGTCTGCTCGTCGGACCGCCCAACCAGTGGATCGATCAGCTCGCCGGCATCGCGCTTGAGTACGGGACCTCGGGCTTCATTCTCGTCACGGACGACGCGTACACCATCGAAGTCTTCGCCGAGGTGGCAGCGGGCGTCCGCGAGCAGGTCGCGCGCGAGCGCTCGGCACGCGGGGTCAGCGCGGGGAAAACGCCAGCGTAAACAGGCTCACGGCTCGGCGCCCGGCGGCTGGCCGATCATCGGCATCCGTTCGGGCGAGAACCCCGGCGAGCATCGACACAGCCAGCAGCACGTCCTCGGGATCGACGTGTGCTCCGATCCTCCCCGCCTCCTTCTCGCGGGTGAGCTCACGGTCCACCATGCTCCGAAGCCGATCGCCCAGGTGAAGCACCCGCGCGTCGTGTGAGTTCGCCCAGATCAGGTCGATGAACGCCGTCGACACGACGGCCTGCTCGATGACCAGGGTGAGCAGGGCACCGAGCGTCGAACCCGGGTTGTCGACAAACGCCTCGAGCTCGGTGAGGTTCTCGTCGAAGACGGCAACGGCGAGGTCCATCCGCTCCGGGAAGTGCCGGTACAGGCTGCCCTGGCCGACGCCGGCCCTGCGGGCGACGGCGCTGAGTGGCGCCGAGAGCCCGTCGGTCGCGAAAACCTCGCGCGCCGCAGCGATGAGGGCCCGACGATTCTCGGGTCCTGCGCTTGGTCCGCGGTTCGCTTTTGCTGTCGGTGGCACGGGTGTAGCCTACAACCGGACACAGTTGTCCGGTATGTACCTCCGACAGGAAGAAGCACATGACAAACACGGCCACTCCCCTTACCGCCGACTCCGCGATCGGCACCTGGATCGACCACCCCGTCGGCGGCGCCATCCTCCGCGACATGCTCGCCCAGGGCGGACAGACCCCCGAGGTCATGCGCCCCGTCCGTCGCCTCGCCATCAAGCGCCTCGTCAAGCTCAGCAAGGGCTCATTCACCCAGGAGATGCTCGATGACCTCGTCGAGCGCGCCGCCGCTGGTGACGTATCCCAGTCCGCACCGGGAACGGATGCCGCACCGGCAGCGGCCGGGTCAGCCGCGCCGGCCGCACCACCGGTTGAGCGCCCGCAGTGGGTCGAACGCATCAGCACTGGTCGCTTCACCGGAAAGACCGTCATCGTGACCGGCGCTGGTTCCGGCATCGGTCGCGCAACCGCGTCGCGCGTTGCCCGCGAGGGCGGACGGGTTATCGCCGTCGATATCTCCAGCGAGCGCCTGGACGAGCTCGTCGCTGAACTGCCCGATGCCGAGGTCGTGCCCGTCGTTGCCGACATCACCGACGATGCCGCGATCGCCTCGATCATCGAGGCGGCCGGCGGAACCATCGACGCCCTCGCCAACGTTGCGGGAATCATGGACGACATGACGCCCGTGCACGAGATCTCCGATTCGGTCTGGAAGCGCGTTTTCGCGATCAACGTCGACGGAACAATGAAGCTCATGCGGGCCGTTGCACCGTTCATGCTCGCTCGCGAGTTCGGCTCGATCGTCAACGTTGCGTCGGAGGCCGGCCTTCGCGGCTCGGCTGCGGGCGCGGCGTACACGGCGTCGAAGCACGCCGTCGTCGGCCTGACCAAGAGCAGCGCGTTCATGTACGGGCCGAGCGGCCTGCGCGTCAACGCTGTTGCACCAGGACCGACGATCACGAACATCGAGGCCACGTTCGCGTCAGAACTCGGCGCGCAGCGGGTTCGCGCAGGAATGGCGGTCATGCCGGATGCTGTCGAGAGCGACGCTCTCGCGGCGTCGATCACCTTCCTCCTCAGTGATGACGGCGTGAATGTCAACGGTGTCATCCTCGCGAGCGACGGTGGCTGGTCCGCCGCGTAAGCACAGCGTGATGTGAGCATCGGCCCGCGGGAAACCGCGGGCCGATGCTGTTCCTGAGGTTTCGATGGGAGCCGCGTATGGATTCTGGCGCTCTGTGTGTAAGCTCGACCCTCGTGTTCGGGAAAGTCAGGTCAGCAACCATCGCTCGCGACGGGTCAGGCGGAGTCGACTCCGATTCACCGGCTGTCGACTGGGAAGCGTTCCGCGTGAACATCGAAGCTCCCGCTCGCGCCAGGCCCGGCTCGTCGTACGCCGAGGCAACGCCTCGCGTCATGGTGCTCGGTGACGAGGGCGGCGCGTTCGAGGCCATCGTGTCTGAACTCTCTGACCACGGCGTCGACACCATCCGCGCCCGAGAGATCTCTGCCTGCGCCGCGTCGCTCCATGAGAACGAGGCAACGGGAGTGGTTCTCACCGTCGATACGGCGGGACTCGCCGATCGCCGGGCCCGCAAGGAATTCGCGGCGACACTCTCAGCGACCCTCCACACCCTCCTTCCTCTCCTCGCGCAGCCCGCGCAGGTACTCGTGCTCGCGCGTGGTTCCGACGTCTCGCTCAAGGCGAGCCTCGATCGCGAGGTCGTGTCGGTGATCACCAGGACCAGTCGCCAGGCCACCAACGAGTACGGCATGAACCTCAGCATCAACGCTGTGGACATCACCGGTGACGTCGACGCGGCGCTGGTTGCCCACCGTGCCGCCGAACTGTTCGGTGCCCGCGAGGAAGTGTCGACCGGCGAGGTGCTGGACTACGCCGAGATCGAGTCGCAGTCCATCGCCTGTGCACTCGCCCTCAGATTCGTCTACTGAGCGACACCCGGCTCGAACGCTCCCGGGTACTTCGCACGCGCTAACAGATGCCCGGCCGGATGGGAACGCCTTTCTTTTCCGTCGGCAGCGAGCGAGGGTGGAAGCTCCCCACGTGACCCGAAGGATTTCCCATGGCATCCGCCCCCCTGACAGCGAACAAGCCTGACGCCCGTGAGGCCCGTGCGGCCCGCTCGGCCCAGAACGCCTGGTCCGGGGTTCTGTTCGGCGTGGGGATCGTTGCCTTCATCGACGAAGCGGTGTTCCACCAGTTGCTTCACTGGCACCATTTTTACGATCTCGGCACACCGGACGTCGGCCTCGTCTCCGACGGCATCTTCCACGCCATCAGCTGGTTCGCCACGATCGCCGGACTCTTCCTCTTCGCCGACCTCAGGCGCCGGAATGCGCTCTGGCCACGGCGGTGGTTGGGTGGCATCCTCGTCGGTGCCGGTGCATTCCAGTTGTACGACGGCACGGTCCAGCACAAGCTGTTCGGTATCCACCAGATCCGGTACGTCCCCGACGTCTTCATCTATGACCTGGTCTGGAACGTCACCGCAATCCTGATGCTCGTCGCCGGAATCGTGCTTCTCGTGATGACCCGGCGCGGGACAGCTCGCTCGACGTGACAGTGCACGGCCACGGCGAACCAGGCATCGCGGCTCTCGATCTCGCCGTTGCCCTCGTCATAACGGCCGCGGCGGGACTGTATCTCGGCGGCATCCGTGCTGCACGGCGTCAGGGCCGGAGCTGGTCGCTCTGGCGCACGATCTGCTGGGTCGCGGGACTTCTCGTTGTCACGGCCTCCCTGATCGGACCGCTCGCGACCGCCGGACACGAGAGCTTCACCGCCCACATGCTTGGCCACCTCCTCGCCGGCATGGTCGCACCGCTTTTTCTCGTCGTTGCCGCCCCGGTGACCCTCGCGCTGCGAGCTCTCGATGTTCGACAGGCGCGCCGCCTGTCGCGGCTGCTCCGGAGCCGCCCGGCCAGGTTCCTAGTGCACCCGGTGACGGCAGCGGTGATCAATGTGGGCAGCCTCTGGCTGCTTTACACAACACAGCTGTACGAGCTGATGCAATCGAGCTCGTTCTTCCACCTCCTGGTCACGGCGCACTTCGTCATCGCCGGTTATCTCCTGGTCGCGTCACTCATCGGCGTCGACCCGAACCCCCACCGGGCGAGCTACCCGTTACGAGCCGTGGTCCTGGTGGCCGCCCTCGCCGGTCACGGCATCCTCTCCAAGTATCTGTACGCGCATCCGCCGGCCGGGGTTTCCGCCGCCGAAGCCCAGTCGGGCAGCGTGCTGATGTATTACGGCGGTGATGTGGCGGATGCCGCACTCATCGTGATCCTGTGTCTGCAGTGGTATCGCGCGGCCGGAAAGGCGCGGGCGCTCGAGCCCGGAATGCGGGGCTCCGGCTAGTTCCGCGCAGAGCTACCCACCGCTCCGGTCGCACGAGGGGCGGTGGACAAGCCGAATCGGACGTGGCACGATCGGGCGTGTGACCAGCAGTGCCGCCGAGAAGCAGCGCATCGCCGACCTCGCAATTCTGCGTCGCGTGCGGGACCGGATCGATCGTGAGTACGCGAAGCCGCTCGATGTCGAGGGGCTCGCGAGGGGTGCGCACCTCTCGGCCGGGCATCTGAGCCGCCAATTCCGCCTCGCCTATGGCGTCTCCCCGTACTCCTACCTCATGACCCGTCGCATCGAACGGGCGATGGCGCTGCTGCGCAACAGCGACCTGAGCGTCACCGAGGTGTGCTTCAGCGTCGGTTGCTCCTCGCTGGGCACCTTCAGCACCCGGTTCACCGAACTGGTGGGGGTTCCTCCGAGTGTCTACCGGCGAGAGCCCATCCACCCATCGACGGGCCTGGCACCGTGTGTGGCAAAACAGGTGACGAGACCGGTCAGGAATCGAGAAGCACGAGCACGACAGCCGGAGCTAGCGTGACGATCATGAACATCACAATCCACCAATCGTTTCTTCCCCAGACCGACCCTGACGCCTCGCTCGCCTTCTATCGTGACGTCCTCGGCTTCGAGGTTCGCAACGATGTCGGCTATGGGGATATGCGCTGGATCACTGTCGGACCGCCGAACCAGCCGGATACCTCGATCGTCCTGATGCCGCCGATCGCATCTCCTGACTTCACCGGAGACGAACGCCGGATGATCCTCGATCTCATTGCCAAGGGCAGCTACTTCGGCGTGAACCTCGCCACCACCGACCTGGATGACGCCTTCGCGGCTCTCGAGGCTCGCGGCGCCGAAATCGTCCAGGAACCGACCGACCAGCCATACGGCATCCGTGACTGCGCATTCCGTGACCCGGCGGGTAACCTGATTCGCCTGCAGGAGCTTCGCTAGTGGCCGAGGATCAACACCTCGCCGACGGGCACACCAGAATCCGGGTGCAGGGAGCCCGCGAGAACAACCTCAGGGACATCAGTCTCGACCTGCCGAAACGTCGGCTCACGGTGTTCACCGGGGTCTCCGGCTCCGGAAAGAGTTCGCTGGTCTTCAGCACCATCGCCGCGGAGTCGCAGCGGATGATCAACGAAACCTACAGCGCCTTTCTCCAGGGCTTCATGCCAAACCTCGCCCGGCCGGACGTCGACGTGCTCGAGGGACTCACGACCGCGATCATCGTCGACCAGGAACGAATGGGCGCGAACGTCCGCTCCACGGTCGGCACGGCGACGGACGCGAACGCCCTGCTGCGGATTCTGTTCAGCAAGGTGGGCCAACCGCATGTCGGCCCACCTCAGGCGTTCTCCTTCAACGTCGCCTCGATTTCGGGCGCGGGCGCTGTGACGCTCGAGCGCGGCGGCAAGACCATTAAGGAACGCCGTGACTTCGCCATCACCGGCGGCATGTGCCCGCGCTGTGAGGGCATGGGCACGGTCAACGACATCGACCTGACCCAGCTGTTCGACGACTCCAAATCGCTGGCCGATGGCGCGCTGACCATTCCCGGATACACGGCAGACGGCTGGATGGTGCGAATCTACTCAGAGTCGGGATTCGTCGATCCCAACAAGCCAATCCGTGATTACACCGCGAAGGAGCGCGACAACTTTCTGTACAAGGAGCAGACGAAGATCTCGCTCCAGTCGATGAACATGACCTACGAGGGTCTGATCCCGAAGATCAAGAAGTCACTCCTTTCGAAGGACCGGGAGGCGATGCAGCCCCACATCCGTGCGTTTGTCGACAGGGCCGTCACGTTCACCACCTGCCCCGATTGTGGAGGCACACGGCTCAACGAGGGCGCACGGTCGTCGCGCATCGACGGCGTCAACATCGCCGAGGCGTGTGCGATGCAGATCAGTGACCTCGCCGGCTGGGTGCGGTCACTCGACGAGCCGTCCGTGGCCCCGTTGCTCGGCGCTCTCCAGCACATCTTCGACTCCTTCGTGGAGATCGGCCTCGGCTATCTGTCGCTCGATCGTCCTGCTGGCACGCTCTCGGGCGGTGAGGCGCAGCGCACCAAGATGATTCGCCACCTGGGTTCGTCGCTCACCGACGTCACCTATGTCTTCGACGAGCCGACCATCGGGTTGCACCCCCACGACATCCAGCGAATGAATGAGTTGTTGCTGCGGCTCCGCGACAAGGGCAACACGGTGCTCGTGGTCGAGCACAAACCCGAGATGATCGCGATCGCCGATCACATCGTCGATCTCGGCCCTGGAGCAGGGACCGCGGGCGGAACCGTCTGCTTCGAGGGCACTCTCGCTGAGTTGCGCGCGAGCGACACCCTCACCGGCCGTCACCTCTCCGACCGGGTCGCGCTCAAGGACGAGGTGCGAAGCCCGACGGGCGCACTGGAGATCAGAGGGGCGACCAGGCACAACCTCAGGAACGTCGACGTCGACATTCCCCTCGGCGTGCTGGTCGTGATGACCGGGGTTGCCGGTTCGGGCAAGAGTTCGCTCGTGCACGGCTCGATTCCGCCCGGCGCCGGTGTGGTGGCAATCGACCAGGGTGCCATCAGGGGTTCACGCCGCAGTAACCCGGCAACCTATACCGGGATGCTCGACCCGATCCGCAAGGCATTCGCGAAGGCCAACGGAGTGAAGCCCGCCCTGTTCAGTTCGAACTCGGAGGGCGCGTGCCCGAACTGCAATGGTGCCGGTGTGATCTATACCGACCTCGGCATGATGGCGACCGTCGAATCGCCCTGCGAAGTGTGCGAGGGGAAACGGTTCATGGCATCCGTTCTCGAATACACACTCGGCGGGCGTGACATCAGCGAGGTGCTCGCGATGAGTGTGCTCGAGGCCGAGGAGTTCTTCGGCTCGGGTGATGCGAAGACACCGGCGGCACACGTGATCCTCGAGCGGTTGTCCGACGTGGGTCTGGGGTACCTCAGTCTGGGCCAGCCACTGACGACGCTGTCGGGTGGAGAACGGCAGCGAATCAAGCTCGCCACCCAGATGGGCGAGAAGGGTGGGATCTACGTGCTCGACGAGCCGACGACCGGGTTGCACCTCGCCGATGTCGAGAATCTGCTCGGCCTGCTCGACCGGCTCGTCGACTCGGGCAAGAGCGTCATCGTCGTGGAACACCACCAGGCGGTGATGGCGCACGCCGACTGGATCATCGATCTCGGCCCCGGCGCGGGTCACGACGGCGGGCGGATCGTGTTCGAGGGCACGCCAGCTGACCTCGTCGCTCACCGGTCGACCCTCACGGGCGAGCACCTCGCGACCTACGTCGGCGGCTGAACCGTTCGAACAGCCGGTGTGCTGTTGACTGGAGGCATGACACCACATCGAGAGGTCTCAGTCATCAGGGACACCACCGCGTGGAGAGCAGAGTCACACCCGCCGATCACAGTCACCGTGCGGAACTGCATCGAGCGAAGCGACTGGCTCGCGGATGCCCCGTCGGTATTCGACGTCGAACACGACGAGACCGCTCGCCTGTACGCGACGAACCGAGGGGTGACGCCCAGCATTCTCGGTGACATCGACCCGGAGAAACCCTGGGAGACGATTCCGATGGGTTACACCACCCTGATGCTGCTCGAGAAGCGCGCTGTCGTCGCTGACGGCGCTCTCGTCCGTCTGTGGCCCCGGCGGTATGGGGCCACAGACGAATTCCGGGTCGACTCGTTCGACGCCATCATGGCCGGCGTCGGGGCCTCCCGATTGCATGTGGGCCTTGGACATCCGCTCGGCTCTGCCATCGAAACCGCCAAGGCCCTGTCGCAGAAGATGAATGGCGAACCGATCGTCGTCACCCGCACCCTGTCGAACATCAACTGGCACTGACCACTCGCCGCAACATGCCCGAGCGGCGGCGATAGAGTTCGTCTGCACCGCTGTCGTCGCCCAACGGAGGGAACAGTCATGAGTGTCATCGGTTATGCCATCGCCGCACTGTCGAGCATCTTCCTCGCGAACGCCGTTCCGCACCTCACGCGGGGCAGCGCCGGGTACCTGCACCGCGTCCCCTGGCGAGTGCCGGCATCGGCAGCCGAGAACGTGCTCTGGGCCTCGATCAACCTGCTGGTCGGCGTGTGGCTCGCATGGTGGGCTGCGACGTACGACCTCTTCGTCCCGGTTGCGCTGACTGTCGGGATCATCGTCGGCGGTGCTTTCCTCGCCCTCATCGGTACCCGTTTTGCGAACAACCCCGCCGAGCGCGGGCAAACAGAGCCGGGTCAACAGGAGCGCTGAGCCCGCGCGCCGGGTCGACCAGCGGCACGTCCGGTCCGTTTTTGCGTGGCGTCTCGCCAGGCGGTGGCGCCAGCCTGACTGGAACCGGGCCGGGGCCCGGTGGTGGTTGCGCTATCTTTCCTGAGGATACTTCAGTCTCTTTTCTTTGATTATGTGCACCTTCGCGGTAGTGTTAGCGCAAACATTCAATAGCTCGGCAGCGAGGCGAAGCACGAAGCGCTTGGGGCCGGCATTCGATCCGTCTCGCCAGCCGGGGCGGTATCACTCAAAGAGGAGCGACAGATGACACCCAGGACTCGCTTCGCGCGTTTCACAGCCGTCACGGCTGTGGCGGCGATTTCCGCCTTCGGGCTTGCGGCCTGCAGCACCGAGGGTTCGAGCACATCGGCAGGCTCTAACGGGCCCGTCGAGATCGAATACCTTCACCGCCTGCCCGATGGCGAAGGGATGACCCCGGTCAATGAGATCGTCGACAGGTGGAACGAAGAGAACCCCGACATCCAGGTGAAGGCGACGAAGTTTGACGGCGCAGCCACCGACATGATCCTCAAGCTCGAGACCGACGTCAAAGCCGGCAACGCGAGCTGCCTCGCCCAGGTGGGCTACTCCGAAGTACCGCAGATGTTCGTCAAGGGCCTCGTCGAAGACGTCGCGGAGGAAGCTGACAAGTACGCCGACGACTTCTCCGCCGGCGCATACGCGATGATGACCGTCGGTGACGCGGTAGTCGGACTCCCGCAGGACACCGGCCCCCTCGTTTACTACTACAACGAAACGGTATTCACCGAGCTCGGACTCACCGTGCCCGCGACGCTCGACGAGCTCGGCGCCCAGGCTGCAACCGCGGCGGGTGCAGGGAAGTTCGCTGCAGCGTTCACGCCTGACGAAGCGCTCTCCTGGCTGTCCGCCCAGTCTGCTGCTGCCGGCGACGTTTGGTTCGGTTCGACGGATGAGGGCTGGACCGTCGACTCGGAGGGTCCGGGAAGCCAGAAGGTTGCCGCATTCTGGCAGGGTCTCATCGACAACGACCAGGCCCTCGTGACCGAGCGCTGGGGCGAAGGGTTCACCCAGGCAATGAACGATGGATCCCTCATCGGTCACGTCGGAGCAGCGTGGGAGGCAGGCTTCCTGCTCGACTCGCTCGACGGAACACCCGCTGAGGGCCAGTGGCGCGTTGCGCAGCTCCCGGACTTCGGCGCAGGAGAGGTCACCGGCCCCGACGGCGGCTCGGGCGTCGCCGTCATGAAGGGCTGCGAGCACCCGCAGGAAGCGATGGCTTTCAACGCCTGGTTCAACACCCAGACTGACGACCTCGCTTCGCAGGGTCTCGTCATCGCCGCCAACGGCACACCCGAGACGAGCGAGAAGATGCTCCGCCAGTTCGGTGGGCAGGATGTTCTCGCGGAGCTGGCAACGGCCTCCGCGAACCTGAACCCCGAATTCGTCTACGCACCGGGCTTCGCCTCGCTGACCAAGATGAACGAGACAGCCTCGAACGTCGCGAGTGGATCGGCGACGGTCGCTGACATCTTTACGACAGCGAAGACCACGGCACTCGAGACTCTCGAAGACCTCGGGCTTCCGACCGCCAAGTGACGCAAACGACAGTATGAACACCGCGCCGGCGGGCCACACATCGATGTGGTCCGCCGGCCGTTCCTGGTTGAAGGAGACCACAGCTGATGACCATGACCACCCGCACCGTACCGGACAGCTCTCCACCCGAACCCGCTGCCAGGGCCCCGCGGCCGACCGCGGTGAAACGCAAGCGCCGTCTCGGCTCCCAGGCGACAACCGGCTGGCTGTTCATGGCGCCATTCGCTGTTCTGTTCGTCGTCGTCTTCCTCGTTCCGATCGGAGTGTCGATCCGATCGGCGCTTTTCTCGCAGAAGCCAGGCGGGGACGGCCTGTACGGCGGTGGTGAAGTCGTCGACACGTTCGTCGGATTCGATAACTTCGCCCTCGCACTGGGGAGCGAGGTCTTCTGGCTGGGAATGGGGAGGGTGACGCTCTACGCACTCTTCCAAATTCCGGTGATGATCGTGGCTGCGCTTGCCCTCGCGCTCCTCCTCGACTCCTTCATCGTTCGCCGGCCCACGGTGTTCCGTCTGGCCTTCTTTTTGCCGTACGCGATCCCCGGCGTCATCGCCGCCATGATGTGGCTCTACCTCTACACCCCTGAGGTTTCCCCCTTCATGCAGTTGCTGCCCGAAGGCACCGACCTCATGGGTCCAGGCACTGTTCTGCTCTCGATGTCGAACATGACCACCTGGACGTACACGGGCTACAACATGCTCATCTTCCTCGCCGCGCTGCAGACGGTTCCACGCGAGCTGTACGAAGCAGCCCGCCTCGACGGTGCGAGCGGATGGCAGATCGCTATGAGGATCAAGGTTCCGCTCGTCCGCTCGGCGGCGCTCCTCGCCGTGCTTCTCTCGATCATCGGCACCGTGCAGTTGTTCAACGAGCCGGTCGTCATGGAAGCCGCCAACCCATGGATGGGTAAGGCGTACACGCCGATGATGCTGACGTACAACTCGATGATGGGTGCGATCTCCCCATCGGGCACTGGTCCAGCCTCGGCATACTCGCTGCTCATGGCCGCTATCGCAGGAGCCCTCGCCATCGTCTACGCGCTGCTGCAGCGCCGGAAGGGAGCAAGCGCGTGAGCGCCCTCGTCACCACCCGGAAACCCCGCCGAAAGGCACCCGTCGTCGATCTCCCCCCGAAGTCCGTGCTCCCTGGCCCGGTCGCACGGATAGCCGGTATCAGCGCCCTTGTCGTCGCAACGCTGTACTTCGTCGCCCCTGTGGTGTGGGTGATGTTCGCCGCGACGAAGAACAACCGAGACCTGTCGTCGACGTTCGGCTTCTGGTTCGCCGACTGGAACCTCGTCACCAACTACGAGAGTCTGATGAGCTGGACCCAGGGCATGTTCTGGCAGTGGGTGGGCAACTCCGTCTTCTACTCGTTGTCTGCCGGCCTGATCGGAACCCTGTTCGCTGTCATGGCTGGATACGCCATCGCCAAGTTCGATTTCCCTGGCAAGCGGGTGGCGGTCGGTTTCATCATGGGCGGGCTGCTCCTCCCCGTCGCGCTGTTGACGGTGCCCCTGTATCTCGAGTTCCAGGCGCTGGGCCTCGTCGATACGGCCTGGGCGATCATCATCCCGTCAGCGGTCTCACCGTTCGGAGTCTTCCTGGCGATGGTCTACGCGGAGTCCTCCGTGCCCTCAGAGCTGCTTGAGGCCGCTCGCATCGACGGGGCAGGTGAAGCGCGTATCTTCTTCACCATCGTCCTGCGGCTCCTCGGACCGGCAATGGTGACGATCTTCCTGTTCGTCTTCGTCGCCACGTGGAACAACTTCCTGCTTCCGCTGTTGATGGTGTCATCGCAGGAGCTCAAGCCCGTGACCCTGGGGCTGTTCGGCATGGTCAGCTATTTTGCTCCGGACAAGGGCGCGGTCATGCTCGGCGCCCTGCTCGGGGTCGTCCCGCTCATCCTGCTCTTCTTCAGCCTGCAGCGGTTCTTCCAGTCGGGACTCGCCGCCGGAGCGGTGAAGGGCTGACCCAATCAACGAGAGAGGCCCCGCGGCGCTACGCCGCGGGGCCTCTCTCGTTTTGTCTGTCAGAGGTGGTTGCCACCAGGAATGATCATCAGGATCCGATGAACTCCTCGACCTCACCCAGCGAAGCACGGTCACGGATCTCGACCGCGGTGCCGAGCTGGTCGAGATCGAGGACGCGCACTTCGTTGCGTCCTTCGCGCCACAGCGGTGCCGGTGCGTAGAGCGTCTCCTGTGGCCCGATCGCAGAGTAGCGCCCGATGAGGAAGCCATTCACCCAGACCATGCCCCGGACGCCGCCGGGGAAGGCAAGCCAGGCGTCTGCGGCCTCGTCGAGGTCGAACTGGGCGCTGGCGAATCCGTCAGCACCTGACACGCCTCCGACGGCGCTGCCGTCAAGCGGAAGCACACGGTGGGTCCACCCGTGTACCAGCCGTCGACCGACGAGGACTCCACCCAGGATGCCCTTGCGTTCACCAAGCTTCGCGCCGTAGTTGATGCGACCCAGGCTCTCAACGACGATGGTGAGCACCGCTGACCGTGCTGGCCCCTCGAGAGCCACGCTCGTTTGACCGTCGCGCTCGAGAACGGCGATACGCTCACCGTCGAGGAAGACGACAGCCCGATCGTGCAGGCCGTCGATCGCGAGGATCGTCTCGCCAGGCAGATCCACCGCGCTTTCGTAGGCCACAAGCCCATCGGCGACGCTGAGCTCCTCAAAGGTCAGCGGCCGCGGGGTCACCGGACCGGCCGCCACCGAGCGCACGACAGCCAGGAGGGATGCTTCCGGCACCAGCGGTGCGGATGCCGCGGGCTGGAAACGCGGTTCGGCGGGCGGCTCAGGGAGCGGGCCGTCGTGGAACGGTGCGAACAACGCCCGGAGCGCGTCAAACTTGGCGGTCAGGCGGCCGTCCTCCGCAATGGGTGCGTCGGAGTCGTAGCTCGTGATCGTCGGCTGGAGCACCCCATCCCAGTTTGCTCCGCTCCACAGCCCGAAGTTCGTGCCACCGTGAGCCATGTACAGGCTGACCGACCCGCCGGCTGCGAGAAGCTCTTCGACGGTTCCCGCCGTGCTCGAGGCCTTCCGTACGTGGTGCTTCTCGCCCCAGTGGTCGAACCATCCACCCCAGAGCTCGCTGCACAGGAGAGGTGTTGCTGCGGGAAGGAGCTCCCGGGCGGCCGCGACGCCGGTGCCGAAGGTGAACGTTGGCATGGCTCCGTCAATCGAGCCATTACGCACCATGTCGGATGTGGTTCCATCGGCCGTCGTGAGCAGTTCGACGATGCCGTGATCGCGAATCACATCGCGAAGATGTTCGAGATAGCCGCGATCGGAGCCGTACGAACCGTATTCGTTCTCCACCTGAATGGCGACGATGGGTCCGCCGTGCACCGCCTGCAGCGGCGCAAGGCGAGGCAGAAGTTCGTCATACCAGGCGTCGACCGCTCGCAGAAATTCAGGGTCGCTCGTTCGGAGGGCACGCGTGCGAGCCGTGAGCCACGTCGGCAGCCCACCGTTCGACCATTCGGCACAGATGTACGGGCTCGGGCGCACGTAGACGTCGAGGCCGACCTCGGCCGCGAGCCGGATGTAGCTCTCGACGTCGCGCCAGCCGTCGAAATCGGGCTCGCCCTCCACTTGCTCGTGGAAGTTCCATGGAATGTAGGTGTCGACCGTATTCGCGCCCATGGCGGCCAGGCGCCGCAGCCGGTCCTCCCACTGGGCCGGGTGCACCCGGAAGTAGTGGACCGAGCCGGAGAGCATCCGGTGTGGCCGACCTCCCCGTAAAAGGACGTTGTCGTTGTACGTGAGGGCAGCTGTCGAGACAGTGACATCCCGGGTGGTGTTCGCACTCATGTACGTCGGTCCTCCGATCGCGGGCAGGATCGCCCTCAGGAAATGTTTGCGTTAACATTACCGTGGTTGCTCAGCTCCCCGGTTGAGCGACGTCGGCGGAGTGAACGCTCACTACGATGGTGGGCATGCCACGTCGTTCACCCGAGGATCGGTCGCCAAGTCAGGTCGATGTCGCGCGCGCGGCCGGGGTCTCCGCCCAGACGGTGTCACGGGTGATTTCCGGTCATTCGAACGTGCGACCTGAAACCGCGCGTCGGGTAATGACCGCCGTCGACGCCGTCGGTTATCGCCTCCACGCGGCGGCCGCGTCGCTCGCGTCTGGCCGGACCCGTACCCTCGGGGTCATCCTCGTCTCGTCCGGACGCTATTCGACAAGCGCCATTCTGCTCGGCGTCGAAGCTGTCGCGGCAGAATCGGGGTACACGGTTACCACCGCAAGCGTTCCACAACACTCTGCGCCTGCTGCGTTCGTTGAGGCGTTCGAACGGTTGGAGCGCCAGGGCTCTGAAGGGATCGTTATTCTCGCGCCGGTCGGTTACCTCGCGGAAGCCCTTGGTACCCGCACCGAGCGAACGCCCACCGTCGGACACCGCCAGTTCGACAGCACAGGGATCGACGCGCTCGTCGATCAACGCGCCATCGCGCGCCTGGCAACCGAGCACCTGCTCGAGCTTGGTCACCGCTCGGTGTGGCACGTCTCCGGAGCTGAGTTCTGGCAGGAGTCAAAGGCCCGACGCGAAGAGTGGGAGGCAGTGCTCGAAGAGCACGGCATAACCCCACCGCCGGTCATTCCGGCCGACTGGTCGCCTGAGTCCGGCTATCGCGCAGGACGGACCCTCGCGGCGATCCCCGACGCGTCTGCTGTCTTCGTCTCCAGCGATGAGATGGCCTTCGGTGTAATTCGGGCCCTGCACGAAGCGGGTCGTACGGTGCCTGACGAGATCTCCGTGGTCAGCGTCGACGACATAGCCCTCGCGGCATACGCTGCACCCGCGCTCACCACTGTTCGGCAGCCGTTCGAGAAAGTCGGTCGGGCAACGGCAACACGTGTCATCGACATGATCGAGAAACGCGCGCCGGTTGCCATCGAACCGCTCTTTCCGGAACTCGTCGTTCGGACATCGACGGCGCCACCGAAGACCCCGCGCAACAAAGGTTCCCTGTCAAAGTAATCACAGTTCCCGCGTGGATTTTGTATACCCCCTGGGGTATCTTACCGTTGGCTTCGGGTACCCCGTCGGGCGCCCGAATACCGAGGGAGAATTCAAACGATGTGCCGAGCTGTGACCTGCAGGACCTGTGGAAAAACGACATGGGTGGGCTGCGGGCAGCACGTCGATGCGGTCATGGTGGGCGTGTCGCGCGCTGACCGATGCCAGGGTCACGAGAACACGCCAAGCTCAGGCGGGTTCTTCTCGCGTCTATTCGGCCGCTAAGCGGAACGGGACCGTTGTGAAGATTGTCATCATCGGAGGTGTCGCGGGCGGGATGTCCGCGGCAACCCGCCTGCGCCGTCTCGACGAGAGCGCGGAGATCGTCGTGTTCGAGCGCGGGCCATATGTCTCGTTCGCGAACTGCGGCCTGCCGTATTACGTCGGTGGAATCATCGAGGATCGGGAGAGCCTCCTCCTCCAGACTCCCGCCTCACTCGCCGCACGTTTTCGCCTCGATGCGCGGGTACTCCAGGAGGTCACCCACATCAACCGCGAATCCAGAACGGTAGAGGTCACCGGCGTCCGCGACGGCATCACGCACACGGAGCCGTACGACGTCCTGATCCTGGCCGCTGGAGCAACGGTAACCGGCACTCTCCCCGGAAATGGCGTCCCGATCCACACCCTGCGAACCGTCGACGACGTGGATGCCATCGCCACGGTTCTCGATAAGGTCGGCGACAGCGCGCGCGCTGTCGTCATGGGAGCCGGATTCATCGGGCTCGAAGCGGTCGAGAACCTCGTCGCCAGGGGACTCGCCGTGACGCTCGTCCAGCGCGGACCCCGTCCGCTGTCCCCCCTGGATCCCGAGATGGCTGCCCCGGTCATCGACGCGCTCCTCGACCACGGTGTCGACCTTCGCGTTCACACCACGGTCACCGATATCCGCGCCGGCAAAGTGCACCTCGACGACGGAACCGTCGTCGCCGCCGACCTCATCATCGACGCACGCGGCGTGCGACCCGACTCCTCCCTCGCTCGCGACGCTGGCCTTGCCATCGGGGCCAGCGGCGGCATCGTCGTCGATGAATTCCAGCGCACGAGTGACCCCTCGATTTACGCGGTCGGCGACGCGGTTGAGAAAACTGACGCCATCGACCATGGCGCGACGCTCGTGACAATGGCCGGCCTCGCCAACCGCCACGGCAGGACAGCCGCAGATGCCATCGTCGGCATCGCTGAGCCGAGCGTGCCCGCGTTCGGCGCATCGATCGTCGGACTCTTCGGCCTTGCCATCGCGATGATCGGTTGGAGCGAGGCCCGGCTGCTCGCCGCTGGCCGGCCACACCGCGTCATCCACACGCATCCGTCATCGCACGCCGGTTACTATCCCGGCGCCGAACAAATGTCGATGAAGCTCCTCGTCGACACTGAAACGGATGCCATCCTCGGCGCCCAGATCGTCGGCGGGTCCGGCGTCGACAAGCGAATCGACGTCATCGCCACGGCGATGGCCGGCGGTCTGACAGCATCCCAGCTGTCGCGACTGGAGCTCGCGTATGCGCCCCAGTTCGGCTCGGCGAAGGATGCCGTCAACATGGCGGGCTACGTCGCCGACAACCTCGCAACGGGGGCAAGCCGCAGCGTCCAGTGGCACGAACTCGATGACGCGATTTCGGCCGGGGCGATCCTGATCGACGTTCGTTCCGCGGGTGAATTCGACAGGGGCACGATCCCGGGGGCGATCAACCTGCCTCTCGACGAGATCCGTGAACGCGACGCTGAACTGCCGGACGCTCCGCTCATCGTCCACTGCCAGGTCGGGCAGCGCGGGCACACCGCCTCGCGGCTCCTCGCCCAGCTTGGGCACGACGTACGCAACCTCGATGGTGGCTACCGCACCTGGCTCGCCGGAACGGCAGCCACGTCGCCGAAGACCGGCGCCCACCGCACACCTCCCGCTACCTCACTCGCGTAAGGACGCCCATGTCGACACCCACCGCACCCGTTCCCGCTGAACCTGCCGCCGAAACTCCCGACGACAACCAGAAAAAGGTACTGAATCGGCTGAAGCGCGCGCAGGGACAGCTGTCATCGGTCATCGCTGCCGTCGAGTCCGGGGCCGAGTGCCGTGACGTCGTCATCCAGCTCGCCGCCGTCTCAAAAGCTCTCGACCGTGCGGGCTTCACCATCGTGTCATCGGCGATGAAGGATTGCGTCAGTGGCACGGGCGAGAAGAGCGACCCGATGACGGTCGATGAGCTGGAGAAGCTCTTTCTGACGCTCGCCTGACCGGCATCCGGGAATGCACGAAGCGCCGGGCGGGTGTTGACCCGACCGGCGCTTCGTTCGCGTGTAGTCCTAGTTGTACTGCTTCCAGACCGTTGCGATGAGGATGTTGGCGACGGCCAGGCCGCCGAGTGCGGGGATGACCCAGCTGGCGAGCACATCGCGCTTCTTATTCATGAAAGCGATCACGAAGATGGCGATGAGCACGACGAGCTTGACGGTGATTTTGAGGTTGTTGACCTCGTGTCCGAGCGGGTACTGGAGTCCGACGAGGAGAACACCGGTGATGAGGAGCAGCCAGGCACCGTGCATGATGGCGGGGACGATACGCGTCTTTCCGAGCTTGATCTGAGAGATCTGCACCAGGACACCACCGAGCAGACTGGCTATGCCGATGATGTGGAATGCGAGTATGACGTTCTTCAGAATCTCCATGGTCCCGATGTTATCGACAGTGTGTCGATAACACGAATCCGGCGAGCGCGGACCTCAGCCAACTGTGACGGATGCCGTCGTCAGGCGTGAATACCGGAATCGAGCATCGCGTTGATGGAGGTGGTGACCTCCTCGGCCGGGACGCCGTGGCCGACCAGCTGAACGCCCGAGTTGATCATGCCCTGGACGAGCATGGCCGCCGTCGCGGCATCCGGAATCTGCATCTCCTCGAGCAGGGTCCTGAGCGGCGCCAGCAGCATGTCGTGCATCGCAATGATGGCGTCCCGGCTCTTCGGTGAGAGATCGGCGTCGCGAAGTCCGGTTGCCAGGGAGTGCTTGCCGTCCGCCGTCATGCGCATCGTCGCATCGACATAGGCGTGGAGGCGGTCAGGTCCGGGAGACACCGCTGCGGTCGCGGTCTCGAGCTCCGCGACCCACTCCTCGAACGCCTGAATGGCAATCGCGGCGAGGAGGTCGTCTTTCGAGGGGAAGTACTCGTAGAAACTCGAGCGGGACAACCCGGCGCGTTCTCCGACCGATCGCGGGGTAACGCTGGCGACCCCCTGGTCAGCGATGATCGACTCCGCGGCGTCGAGGAGCGCACGACGCTGAAGAATGCGGTGTTCCGCAACGGTCGGGGCCGTGATCTTGGGCATGGGGCCATTATCCCTGTGCCCGCGCCCGGGCCGGACTCCATCGCGTGCAGCTTGCGCGCCCAGCCTGCACCGGTTTCCCCCGTCACAGCACAGCGCTTCGACCTCCCATCACCGTACGACGTGCGGTCCGCACGATAACGCGCCTCGGCAGCAGTGATTTGGCACCCGCTTGTTTCGCATGCTGGCGCAGTAAATCTGGCTCTGGAGGAATATTTTGGCAATCGGTTGACAAAAGGCCCAGCCCGGCGTTGAATGGTCGCCAAGCACTACCCCGGTGCCGTCACCGATGACGGACGCCCATCGATTGCATCTTCAGACAAAGGAGTTCGGATGCGTGCCTTGCAGTTACAGTTCCCTGGCGCGGAGGTGCTGCGGTGAGCACGCCTCTCGACAAGTCGGTGGACAAGCCCCTCGACGCTACGCAGGCCCAGGCCACGCACGGGACGAATACGGCCGCCATGCCGGTCCCGAAGAAGCCCAAGGGACGAGGTCGCGGCCTGCTCGCTCTTGGCTTTGCCAGCATCGTCGACGGGTTCGAGGGCGGACTCGTCAACACGCTCTTCCCCGTCATCCGCGACGCCCTGGGCCTGCAGACCAGCGCGCTGGGTATCCTCACGGCGATCAGCCGGTTCGCGCGGATGCTGTTTGGCCCGATCTGGGCCTCCCTCGCCGACCGCTACGGCCGGAAGAAGATCCTCTTCATCGCGACCGGACTGTGGGGCTTGTGGACGATCGCCGCCGGCTTCGCGCAGGACTCCACGCAACTCTTCGTCCTGTACACGATCGGCGTCCTGGGCACGGTGGCGTCAGAGCCCATCGTCAACGGCCTCGTCGTCGACATGTACTCATCCAGGGAGCGGGGCAAGGCGTTCGGCATGCTGCGCACGATCGCAACCCTCGCCTCGGTCATTGCAACACCGATCATCGGGCAGTTTGCCAACATCGACGACGGCTGGCGCTACGGAATGTTCGTGACGGGCGGAATCAGCGTCCTCTCCGGTGTCTTCATTCTGCTCTTCGTCCACGAACCGCTGAAGCACACCCCTGTCGGTGCGATCGATCCGGATGCCATGAAGTTCAACTTCCGCGCCGCGAGGGACCTGCTGCGCACGAAGACGATCCTCTTCATGGCCGTGCAGGTTATCCTGACCACGAGCCTCGTCCTGTTCGCATTCTTCATCACCTACTTCGTCGACGAACGCGGCTGGAGCACGGCGGACGCCGCGATCCTCATGTCGGTATACATGCTCGGCGCTGTCATCAGCGGCCTGGCCGGTGGGTTCCTCGGCGACTGGTTCGAACGACGCTTCGGCCCGCGAGGCCGGGTCATGATGATGCAGGGATACCTCGTCCTCTTCGCAGTCTCGACCGCTCTGCTGTTCCAGATCGACTGGGGCACGGGTGTCGCGATCTACATCGTGATCTTCCTCACCGGCCTGGTCAGTTCGATCGGCCACCCGGGTGCCGTGCTTCCCATCGTGGGCTCGGTCGTGTCGAAGAAGGTCGTTGCCACCGCATACGCGCTCATCTTCTCCTTCGTCCAGGGCCTGTTCGCTGCACTGTTCAGCCTCGCGTTCGGTTTCCTCGCCGACGCGCTCGGGCTGGAGACGTTGATGTTCTGGCTCATCTCGGTGCCGTACCTGATCAACGCGGTGCTGTGGACCCTGATGTACCGCATTTACCCGAAGGACGCCGCTCGGCAGGCTGCCCGTGAGGAGGCCGAGCTCGCACCCGCAGCAGACCGCGCCTGACCCTGGAAGAGGACGGATGCTGGCAACCGCTTGCCAGCATCCGTCCTCTTCTGCTTTGATGATCACAACGGGACACAGTCCCGCTCGCCCAGCAATGTCGCTCAAGGAGATTTCCCCCATGCTGAAGCCCCGCTCCACCGCCACTCGCGAACTCGTCCGCCTCGACGGCCTGTGGCGGTTCGCCCTGGACACGACAGCGGGTGACGCGCCGTGGTCGACCACACTCGATACGCCGCGCGAGGCTCCCGTTCCCGCGAGCTACAACGACCTTTTCGTTGATGCAAACATCCGCGACCACGTCGGGTGGGTCTGGTACCAGCGCACAGTCCGCGTGCCGCGGGGCTGGGCCGGCGAGCGCATCTTCGTTCGTTTCGACGCAGCGACGCACGAGGGCCGGGTCTACGTGAACGACGACCTCGTCGTCGAGCACATCGGCGGCTACACCCCGTTCGAAGCCGACATCACCGACCAGGTGACCCCCGGCGGCGAGTTTCGCCTCACCGTCGGAGTGAGCAACATGCTCTCCAACGTCACGATCCCGCCGGGCAACGTCACGGTCGGCGACGACGGCCGCAAACGCCAAACCTACCTGCATGACTTCTACAACTACGCCGGCCTTGCCCGCTCGGTGTGGTTGTACAGCGCCCCAGCGGTCCGGGTCGACGACGTCACAATCGACACTCGGCTTGAGGGCGCCGACGGCCTCGTCACCTACGACGTCGTCACGACATCCGACGCCGATGTACGCGTGCGGATCACGGATGCCTCCGGCACCATCGTTGGCGAGGCGGACGGCGCGACCGGCACTGTTCACATCTCGAACGTCCAACTCTGGCAACCCGGCGCTGCCTACCTCTATGACTTCGTCGCCGAGGTGCTCCAGGACGGTGAGGTCGTCGACAGCTATCCCCTCGCGATCGGCGTTCGCACGGTCGAGGTGCGTGGCAACCAGTTCCTCATCAACGGTGAGCCGTTCTACTTCACCGGCTTCGGCAAGCACGAGGACACAGCGGTCCGCGGCAAAGGCCACGACGACGCCTACCTCGTGCACGACTTCGAGCTGATGACGTGGATCGGGGCGAACTCGTTCCGCACGTCGCACTACCCATACGCCGAAGAGGTTCTCGAATACGCCGACAGGCACGGCATCGTCGTCATCGACGAGACCGCGGCCGTCGGACTGAATTTTTCCGTGATCGGCGGCTTCCTGGGCGGCCCCGTTGTGCCCACCTTCGGGCCAGATACCGTCAACGACGAGACTCGGGAGGCACACGCCCAGGCACTGCGCGAACTCATCGCGCGCGACAAGAACCACCCGAGCGTCGTGATGTGGTCGATCGCCAACGAGCCTGACTCCGGCTCTGATGGCGCCCGCGAGTACTTTGAGCCACTCGCAACGCTCACCCGGGAGCTCGATCCGACCCGCCCGATCACCTTCGTCAACGTGATGCTCGCCACCTTCGAGCAGGACCGCATCGCCGACCTCTTCGACGTGCTCTGCCTCAACCGCTATTACGGCTGGTACATCGACCACGCCGACCTCGCCTCGGCCGAGAAGCACCTCGAGGGCGAGTTGCGAGGCTGGGAAGAGAAGTACGGCAAGCCCATGATCATGACCGAATACGGTGCCGACACCGTGACAGGACTGCACTCGGTATTTGATCAGCCATGGACCGAGGAATACCAGGCCGCCTACCTCGAGATGAACCACCGAGTGTTCGACCGCATCGAGTCTTTCGTCGGTGAGCAAGTGTGGAACTTCGCTGACTTCCAAACCGCGGCTGGCATCATCCGCGTGGACGGCAACAAGAAGGGTGTGTTCACTCGGGACCGTAAACCGAAGGCAGCGGCACACGCCCTCCGCGCGCGCTGGACCAACCTCGAAACCCACCCACGGGGCTAACTCCACAGCACCGACGCACCACAGGAGATCACCCGCGAATCACGCGGTGATCTCCTGTGGTGTTTGCGGTGTGTGAGGTGACACCACTTTTCTCTTGACCTGACACCATCGTGGTGTCACACTGATGTCATGGAACTTGGGCCGTACGTCACTGACCTCCAACGCCAGCTGGTGGATGCCGCCGCGAACGGCGCGGAAGACACCCGCGCCGTGGCCGAGCGGCTCGCAGCCGGTCTGGACTCCGCGACGCGACTCGTGCTCCTCGAGGCGCTGTCCGCCGCCGTCGGTGAAATCACCCGCGATCTCGCCCCCGGATCGGTTGACTTGCGCCTGCGCGGGCGCGACGTTGAATTCGTCGTCACGCAGCCCACGCCGGAGCTCGACACCGACGATCGCGCACTCGCGGCGGTCGATCTCGATGACACAAGCACCTCACGCACCACTCTTCGCCTGCCAGACGCTCTCAAGGCGCGGGTAGACGAGGCGGCAGCCGCCGACGGCCTGTCGGTCAACACCTGGCTGGTCCGAGCGGTTGCCGCCGCCCTCGCCCCCAAGCAACGACGAAACGCACAGCGAACGCTGCGCACCGGCGACAACTTCGCCGGCTGGGCGCGGTAAAAGCCCGGCTCACCACATTACGAGCCCCGTGACACCACGGGGTCGGTCAAGCACGCCCAGAGAAAGGGAGGCGCACGCATGCCCAGATTCACCACACCACACCCCATAGACCTCGCCATCAAGCTGCCGGTCGGGGAAATCACCGTCGTCGCGAGCGACCGCGAAGACACCGTCGTGACGGCGTCACCGACCAACCCCGCCAAGGCCGTTGACCGCCGGGGCGCCGAGGAGACAAAGATCGATTTCGACGGGCAACGCCTGACGGTGACCGGTCCGAAGCCCAGACTCAGCTTCATCGGGCCGTCCGAGTCTGTCGACCTGACCGTCGAACTGCCGACGGGGTCACGGCTCACCGCCGACATCTCGGTCGGGAACCTGAATTCACGGGGCCGCCTCGGCGCCACCCGGATCAAAGCATCGACAGGTGCCGTTGACCTGGAGCAGACGGGCGACCTGTGGCTGCGCGCCGGTCACGGCAATACAACAGTGGGAACCGCGAACGGCGGTGCCGAGATCACCGCGGATCACGGCCAGATCCGCGTCGGCACCGTGACCGGCGACGCGTTGCTCAAGTCGTCCCACGGCAACATCAGGGTCGCTGAATCCGGCGGTGAACTCGAGGCGAAGCTCTCGTACGGTGACCTCGAGATCGAGAGGGCACTCGGGTCGGTGACCGCGAAGACTGCGTACGGCGCTATCGAATTGCGCGAGGTCTCGAGTGGCTCGATCCAGGTCGAGAGCGGATTCGGCCAGATCTCCATCGGCGTCCGTGACGGCATCCCCGCCTGGCTTGATGCGTCATCCAGGGACGGACGCGTGCGCAACGACCTCGAGGGTGGCGCCGCACCCGACACATCCGAACAAACCGTCGCGGTGCGTGCGCGGACCCAGTTCGGCAACATCACCATTCAACGCGCCCGATGAAGCCGGGCTGATTCGAAGGGAACACCCCAATGAGCACCGCAGGGAACACCGCAGGAAACACGCCAGCTATCCACGTCACCGGACTCCGAAAGTCCTACGGCGACAAGGTCGTCCTCGACGACGTCAGCCTCTCCGTCCAGGCGGGTACCGTCACCGCGCTCCTTGGTCCCAACGGGGCGGGCAAGACAACGGCGATACACATCCTGTCGACACTCATCCGTCCGGATGGCGGCTCGGCATCCGTCAACGGATTCGACATCCTTCGTCAGCAGGATGGCGTCCGTGCATCGATCGGCCTGACCGGGCAGTTCTCCGCCGTCGATGGGCTGCTCACCGGCGAGGAAAACCTGCTGCTGATGGCCCGCCTCCGCCACCTCGGCCCGACACGCTCGAAGGCCCGGGTGGCCGAGCTGCTCGAGCAGTTCGATCTGGTCGACGCGGCACGCAAGCCTCTCGCCACCTACTCGGGAGGGATGCGGCGGCGGCTTGACCTCGCCATGACCCTGGTCTCGACCCCGAGCGTGATCTTCCTCGACGAGCCAACGACCGGCCTCGACCCCCGGAGTCGCCACACCATGTGGGACATTGTCAGAGCGCTGGTGGCGGAGGGCACGACAGTACTGCTCACCACCCAGTACCTCGATGAGGCCGACGAGCTGGCACACAGAATCGCAGTACTCGACGATGGCCGGATCGTCGCCGATGGAACCCCGGAGGAGCTCAAGCGCCTCGTCCCCGGCGGACGCGTCCAGCTTCGATTCGCGGATGCCGCTGCACTGGATGCCGCTTCCGGCATATTGGCGGGAGCGGAACGCGATGATGCCGCCCTGGCGCTGAGTGTGCCAAGTGCCGGCGGAATACGAACGCTGCGAACCATCCTGGACCGCCTCGATGCGGCTCACGTCGACGTCGACGACCTCAGTATCACTACCCCCGACCTCGATGACGTGTTCTTTGCCCTGACAGGGAAGAGGGAACAGGCCAGCCGGGCCACGTCGAAAGGAACAGTCTCATGACCACAGTCACCGCACCGCGCCCGGCCACCGGCCCAGCCACGGGCATCCGCCGCCAATCGCACATCATCGCCGATTCGGTGACGATGCTGCGGCGCAACCTGCTGCACATGGTTCGCTACCCGGGCCTGTCGCTGTTCACCATCCTCGGGCCGGTCATTGCCCTGCTGCTCGTCGTGTTCGTCTTCGGCGGCACGCTCGGAGCCGGCCTGCCCGGAGCTGACCCCGCTACGGCTCGCGAGGCATACACCGCCTACGTCATGCCGGGCATCCTGCTGATCACGATCAGCGGAGCGATAACGGGAGCCGCCATCACCGTCTCGATGGACATGATCGAGGGAATCACAGCGCGCTTCCGCACCATGGCGATCTCGCGGGCGGCGGTCCTCGCCGGGCATGTGCTCGGCAACACCATCCAGGCGATCATTGCCGTTGCGCTCGTGCTCGGGGTCGGCGTGCTGATCGGGTTCCGGCCGACGGCGGGGCCAATCGAATGGCTGGCAGCCGCTGGCCTGATCGCCCTCATCTCCTATGCACTCTGCTGGCTCGGGGTTGCGATGGGGATGCAGGCGAAGTCGGTCGAGACCGCGAGCAACCTGCCACTCATCCTGACCATCCTGCCGCTGCTCGGAAGCGGCTTTGTCCCGACGGACTCAATGCCGGCCGGGCTGCGGTGGTTTGCCGAGTACCAGCCGTTCACGCCGTTCATTGAGACGGTGCGAGGCCTGCTGCTCGGCACTCCGCTCGGCTGGAACCCGGCACTGGCGATCGGGTGGTGCGTTGTCATCGCGGTCGTCGGGTACGTCTGGTCGATGGCGATCTACGAGCGGAAGTCGGTGCGCTGACCCGGGCCGGAACGACAAAGGCCACCGGGATCCGGTGGCCTTTTGCCGATCAAACTCACTGTGCGCGAGGGGGGACTTGAACCCCCACGCCCTTTCGAGCACTGGCACCTGAAGCCAGCGCGTCTGCCAATTCCGCCACTCGCGCAGTGTTGCGACATGCACGCATGTCAACTCAGCGAGATTAGCATGGCACGCGCTCGAACTCCATTCGAGGCCAGGGCCAGGACGAGCGAACCGTACTGTAATCGGCGCGAATGCGCCAGCGAATGCTGGCATGACGCCCGTTCCGGTGCCACTCTCAGCCCCGACCACTAACATGTGCATAGCTATTTCACGCGATCGGGAGACCTGTGGGCATTCTGGACAACTTCGAGAAAGGTCTCGAACGCGCCGTAAACGGTGCGTTCGCCAAGACCTTCCGTTCGGGGCTTCAGCCGGTCGAGATCACGTCCGCTCTCAAGCGGGAACTCGACACCAAGGCTGCCGTCGTGAGCCGCGAGCGCATCCTCGCGCCCAACCAGTTCGTCGTGAGCATGTCGCCATCCGACTACGAGCGGATGACCGGAATCGGGCCGGCTCTCATCGACGAACTCACGAGCCTCGTCCAGAAGCACGCGAAAAACCAGGGCTATCAATTTGCCGGTGGTGTCAGCATCCGTTTGACAGCCGATTCATCACTCAGCGACGGGATGCTCCAGGTCGACTCGGTCAACGTCAAAGGCCAGGTGTCGTGGACACCGGTCCTCGACATCGGTGGCAAGCGGTACCCGATCGAGAAAAGCCGCACAATCATTGGGCGCGGAAGCGACGCCGACATCACCGTCGATGATTCGGGGACGAGCCGCAAACACGTCGAAATCCTCTGGGACGGTGAGCGCGCGCAGGCCCGTGACCTCGGCTCGACGAACGGTTCGACCCTCAACGGTCAGGCCTTCAGCCAGGCCGTGCTCGAACCAGACTCGGTCGTACAGATCGGCCGAACGCGTATTGTGTTCCGAGTGTTGGCACAGGCTACGACCCGAAACTCAGCGATGGAACCCGAAGATTCAACGCGGGCTTACGACGCCGGCGACGGATTTTGGGGGCCTGCGCGGTGAGTGAACTCACTCTGCTGGTCCTTCGGATCGGCTTCCTTGTGCTGCTTTGGCTGTTCGTCTTCGCCATCGTCTACGCACTGCGCTCCGATCTCTTTGGGCAGACCCCCCGCAAGACGCCCGCGGCAGCCGCCGCCGCGTCACCCGCTCCCGTGCAGAACCCTGCTCCTCGGGCTCCCGTTGTTCCGCCACGGGCGGCCGCGGCGCCACCCTCGCTGCCTCCCCAGCCGCGCAAGAACGAAAAAGCGACAATCCACAACGTCAGTCGGCTGGTCATCACCGCCGGCCCCAAGGAGGGTCTCGAAGTCTCCCTCGGCCGCGACCCGCTCACCATCGGTCGTGCGCCGGACTCCGGCCTCGTGATCCGCGACGACTACACCTCAACCCACCACGCCAAACTCCTGCTGTGGAATGAAGACTGGATGATCCAGGACCTGGACTCAACCAACGGCACATTCCTCGGCGGCAAGCGCATCAGTGCACCGACGCAGATCACACTCGGCACCCCGATCAAGGTCGGCGCGACCAGTTTCGAACTGCGGCGGTAGACGATGACAAAAGCGGGCGACTCCGCGGCCATCTCCCACGTCGGGAAGATCAGGTCGAACAACCAGGACTCCGGCTACGCCGGGAAGCACCTGTTTGTTGTCGCCGACGGCATGGGCGGTCACGCGGGCGGTGACGTGGCATCCGCGATCGCGCTTCAACGCATCATCGAAGCGGATGCCGATTACACCAGCGCGCAGGACGCCGAAGCGGCACTCCAGTCGGCCATCATCTCGGCGAACAACGAGCTCGCCGACGCCGTGTTCGAGCACCCCGAACTGGCCGGCATGGGCACAACTGTCGACGCCATTGCCGCTGTCGGCGACGAGATCGCAATTGCCCACATCGGTGACTCCCGCATCTACCTCCTCCGTGACGGTGAACTGAGCCAGATCACCACAGACCACACCTTTGTGCAGCGCCTCGTGGATTCCGGGCGCATCACCGAGGAAGAAGCCATGGTGCATCCGCGCCGCTCCGTGCTCATGCGGGTGCTCGGCGACGTCGACTCCAACCCCGAAATCGACACGATGATCATGGGCACCCACCCTGGCGACCGCTGGATGCTCTGTTCCGATGGCCTCTCCGGCGTCGTGGACAAGGACGCGATCGAGGCGACCCTCGCCCAGGAGCTGCCCGCGCGACAGGTCGGCGAACAGCTGGTCCGCAAGGCTCTCGATGGCGGGGCGCCAGACAACGTCACTGTGGTCATCTACGACGTCGGCGTCGAACGATCCGCGAACGCCCAGACACCGGTCATCGTCGGGTCGGCTTCCCGGCCCCTCGCTTTCCAGAACGAAGCGCCGAAGCGAGCCGGCCTGCTCCCATCGCTGCGGCTTCACGCGGCACGCGCCAACCCCCTTGCATCGAGCCACTTCGAACCAGCGTCGGAGGATTACCTCGATGAGCTCATCGAGGAGGACGCCCGCCGGGCCAGGCGGCGGCGCCTCACCTGGCTCGTCGGAACCATTGCCCTCGGACTTGCCATCGTGCTCGCCGCCCTCCTCGGTTACGCGTGGACCCAGTCGCGCTACTTCGTGGGCGCCGACGACAACACGGTCGTCATCTATCAGGGGATCCAGCAGGACATCGGCCCGTTCAGCCTCTCGCACGAGCACAAGGACACCGGGATCCCGCTGTCCCTTCTCTCGACGTATGACCGCCAGCAAGTGGAACAGACCCTGAGCGCCGCGTCGCTCGAGGAAGCGGAAGAGATCGTGTCGCGACTGAGGACGACGACGTCCCAGGACGAGGACGGTGGCTGATGGCAAACGCCTCGAATCTGACGAAACCGGCAGACGGTTCCGCGCTGCGGCCGGACACCAGTGTGTTGCGCACCATGCGCAAGCTCCACCTGCCCCAGAAACTCCGTAACCGCGAGCTCGCCCTTCTGCTCTTCGCGTGCGTCATCAACTCCGTCGCGATCCTGCTCGTGCAGCTTGGCGCAACCGGAGTGATCGACCTCGAGCTCCTCTACCTCGGTGCGGGGCTCTCCGTGCTTGTCATCGGCCTGCACATCTGCCTCCGCTACGTGGCACCCAAGGCTGACCCGCTTCTCCTGCCGATCGTCACCGTGCTCAATGGCCTCGGCATCGCCATGATTTACCGGATCGACCTCGCCAAGAATCTCTCCGGGTGGGAGGCTGCGTCGACGCGGCAGATCACCTGGTCGGCCGTCGCGATCATCGCTGCCATCGTGGTCACCCTTGTGATCCGCAATTACCGGGTGCTGTTCCGTTACACCTACCTGTTCGGCGCTCTCGCCTTCGTCCTCCTGCTCCTCCCCCTGGTTCCGGGTCTGGGTCGCGAGGTCAGCGGTGCGAGGGTCTGGATCAGCCTCGGCGGCTTCGGCAGCTTCCAGCCCGGTGAGATCGCGAAGATCGCACTTGCCATCTTCTTCGCCGGGTATCTGGTGCGCACGCGCGACAGCCTCTCGATGGTGGGCAAGAAAATCCTCGGCATCCGATTCCCCCGCCTCCGCGACCTCGGGCCGATTCTCGTCGTCTGGGCCCTGTCGATGCTCATCATCGTGTTCCAGCACGACATGGGGACCGCGCTCCTGTACTTCGGCCTGTTCACCGTGATGCTCTACATCTCCACGGGCCGGCTCAGCTGGATCCTTATCGGCATCGGCCTGTTCGGTGGAGGCGCTTTCTTCGCGTCGCAGACGCTGACCTACGTCCAGGGCCGATTCCAGAACTGGCTGGATGCCTTCAGCCCGCAGGTCTACGACGCCACCGGCGGCAGCTACCAGCTGGTGCAGGGCATCTTCGGTCTCGCCCACGGTGGTCTCATCGGTACGGGACTCGGCCAGGGCCGACCACAACTCACGCCGCTGTCGCAGAGCGACTACATCATCGCGAGCCTCGGCGAAGAACTCGGCCTCGCCGGACTGTTCGCGATCCTCGGCCTCTACCTCCTGTTCGTGTCACGCGGCATCCGGATCGGATTCGCCGGCCAGGACGACTTCGGCAAGCTGCTCGCCATCGGCCTCGCGTTCACCGTGGCCCTTCAGGTGTTCATCATGGTCGGCGGCGTCACCCGCGTCATCCCGCTCACCGGCCTCACCACCCCCTTCCTCGCGGCGGGTGGCTCGTCACTCGTGGCGAACTGGATCATCGTCGCGCTGCTGCTCAGGGTGAGTGACAGCGTTCGAACCGGACCGGCATCGGAGGTGTCAGCATGAATCGAGAACTCAAACGAGTGAGCTTCGTGGTGCTCGCGATGTTCGCCGCACTCTTTGTCTCCACAACCTTCATCCAGGTCGTGCAGGCGGATGCGCTCCGCCTGGACCCGAGGAACACGCGCGCCCTCTACGACAGCTACGACACCGAACGCGGACCGATCCTCGCCGGAGGAACCGTCATCGCCCAGTCGGTGCCGACCGGTGATCAGTACGCGTTCCAGCGTGAGTACCCACAGGGTGAGCTTTATGCACCGGTGACCGGCTATTACAACCCGACCCAGGGGTCAGCCGGCATCGAGCAGTACATGAACGATTACCTCTCGGGAACATCGAACACGCAGTTCCTCGACACCATTAACAGGATCGTGGCGGGTCAGGCGCCCAAGGGCGCCGCCGTCGAGGTGACCATCGACCCCGTCGTCCAGCAGGCCGCGTTCGACGCGCTCGGTGACAGACAGGGCGGCGTTGTCGCGATCGAACCAGCGACCGGTCGCATCCTCGCCATGGTCTCCTCGCCGACGTATGACCCTAACGTCCTCGCGAGCCATGACTCGAAGGCCGTTGTCGCGGCATACGCCGCGCTGGAAGACGACCCGCTCAAGCCCCTCACGAACCGTGCAACGAGCGGTGACATGAACCCTCCCGGCTCGTCGTTCAAGATCATCGTTGCCGCAGCCGCGCTCGAGAGCGGTAAGTACACTCCGGAGAGCACATTCCCCAACCCGGTGAGCTTCCAGCTGCCCGGCAGCACGTCCGAGGTCTTCAACTGGACGCGCGCCGCGTGTGGACCTGGCGAAACGGTCACCCTCAAGGAAGCGCTCCGCCAGAGCTGCAACGTCCCGATGGCAGAACTCGCCATCGAACTCGGAGACGACGCGATTCGCGAGCAGGCCGAAAAGTTCGGGTTCAACTCTGAAATCCTCCTGCCATTCCCATCTGGCAAGAGCTTCTACCCCACGAACCTCGACGATGCCCAGACCGGTTTGACGGGATTTGGGCAGTACGAAGTTCGGGCGACCCCACTGCAGATGGCGATGACATCCGCTGCCATCGGGAATGACGGCGACCTGATGGCGCCGAACCTGATTGACCGGGTTACCGGGAGAAACCTTGAAGTTCTGCAAAGCTTCGAACCTGAGCTCATGAGCGAAACTCTCGACGAGGAGAGTTGCGTCCAGCTGACGGACATGATGATCAGCGCCGTCTCAGAGGGCCAATCCAACGGTGCAAGAATAGAGGGGGTCGATGTGGCTGGGAAGACTGGAACAGCGCAGAACGGCACAGGCGAACCATATTCACTCTGGTTCACCGGCTTCGCGCCAGCGGAAAACCCGGAAGTAGCAGTCGCGGTCGTTGTCGAGAATGACGGCAACCTGGGGCATCACAGCTCCGGCAACATCGTGGCCGCTCCCATAGCCAAGAAAGTCATAGAGGCGGTGCTGAACAAATGAGACCCACAGCAGGGGTCACCTTCGGGGGGCGCTACGAGCTCGAATCCCGCATTGCCATCGGCGGTATGGGTGAAGTGTGGAACGCCACGGACCTGGTCATCGGCCGAAGCGTCGCCATCAAGATCCTCAAGGATGAGTACCTCGGCGATCCCAACTTCCTCGAGCGTTTCCGCACGGAGGCACGCCACGCAGCACTCGTGAACCACGAGGGCATCGCCAATGTCTTTGACTACGGCGAGGAGGACGGCAGTGCCTTCCTGGTGATGGAACTCGTTCCGGGCGAGGCGCTCTCGACGATGCTCGAGCGGGAACACGTGTTGTCGACCGACAAGGTCCTCGACATCGTCGCGCAGACAGCGGCGGCACTTCAGGCCGCTCACGCCGCCGGGCTCGTTCACCGTGACATCAAACCGGGAAACCTCCTGATCACACCGGATGGTCGGGTCAAGATCACCGACTTCGGCATCGCGCGCATCGCCGATCAGGTACCGCTGACCGCTACCGGACAGGTGATGGGCACCGTCCAGTACCTGTCGCCGGAACAGGCGTCAGGCCACGCCGCGTCGCCGACAACCGACATCTACTCGCTCGGCATCGTCGCCTACGAGTGCCTCGCCGGAAAGCGTCCGTTCACCGGTGAGTCGCAGGTGGCGATCGCCATGGCGCAGATCAACGAGACACCACCACCACTCCCCGTGACCGTCTCGGAACCGGTTCGCAATTTCGTGCTGTCGATGATCGCCAAGAACCCGGCAGACCGTCCGGCATCCGCTGCGCACGTGGCTCGCGCGGCGCAGGCTCTGCGCCAGGGCAACGTGTCAGCTGCGACCGTCGCGGTTCCTGCCATCGCAGGGGACTCGACGCCGACAGCAGCGACGATGCTCCTTGGTTCGGATGCCGAAACCGCTCTTCTCGGAACGGCGGCGGCCGGCGCGACCGACCTCCCCACCACAACGGCCGAGGTGCCCACCTCGGAAAAGAAGAAGAAGCGCAGCCCGTGGACCTGGCCGCTCATCGCCCTGATCGCGATTCTCGCCGTTGTCCTCACCGGAACGGTCATCGCCCTGGTCAACCAGGAGGAGACACCGCCGCCGGTTGAGACGACGACGAGCGCACCGGTTGAGACCACGGAACCGCCCGAGGAAACGCCGACGCCGGAACCCACGCAAAGCCTCATCGCCGTGAGCCAGTCAGACTTCATCGGCCTGACCTATGACCAGGCCGCGACGAAGCTCAGGTCGCTCGGACTGGCGTCCGAGCGCGTTGACGGCAATGCCGCGAGCTCGCAGGACGAAGTCGGCACTGTCTACGCGATCAACCCCGAAGGCAACCTCGAAAAGGGCCGCGTCGTCAAGGTCACCGTGTACAGCCCGATGGCGGAGATCCCGACGCCGACCGCAACGCCGACGCTGTCCGGTGCCGCCTGCGTCGATACAAGCTGCACAGCGCTCACGGCGGGAGCAGAGGTCACGGTCAACTGGGCCGCGTTCACCCGGTGCCCGGCTGGTTCGTCGCTTCTCGGCTACCGCATCACGGTGGCGGGTGGCACGTCCCAGGCCGCCGGAGGCGAGGTTTCGTCGAACACAGCGCGAGTGACCGTCGGCTCCGCGCCCGGTACGTTCAGCGTGAGCTACAGCGCACACTGCGGGCAGCAGGAGACCGGCCAGTCTCCGACGGCGACCGCGACGATTCAGGAGCCAACTGAGGGCGAGAACACTCCCGGCGGTTGAACATCGGCCAACGGCTAGGATGTACCCGACTGACTTGCGATTGCTGAAGGAGCTAATGAGTGGCTGACGAACAACGCCTGCTTGCGGGGCGCTATCTCGTCGGTGACCTTATCGGCCGCGGTGGAATGGCCAACGTTTATCGCGGCACCGACACCAAGCTCGGACGTACCGTCGCGATCAAGATACTCAAGGCCGATCTCGCCACTGATCCCGCGTTCAGAACCCGCTTCCGACAGGAAGCCCAGGCCGCGTCACGCATGGCCCACCCGACGATCGTCCGGGTGTTCGACGCCGGTGAAGAAACCGTGAGACATGACGGCCGCATCACGCGCGAGCCGTTCATCGTCATGGAGTACGTCCAGGGCGAGACGCTCAAGACCGTGATCGCCGACGGGCCCCTCGACTCCACGCGCGCGGTAGCGATCGCTGAGGGCATCCTCACAGCTCTCGAATACTCCCACCGGGCAGGTGTCGTCCACCGCGACATCAAACCGGGCAACATCATGATCACGCCAGAGGGCAAGGTCAAGGTGATGGACTTCGGAATCGCCAGGGCCGTCAGCGACTCCTCCTCCACCGTCGCGCAGACCACGGCGATCCTCGGCACCGCCTCGTACTTCTCGCCAGAGCAGGCGAAGGGCGAAACTGTCGACGCTCGCACCGACCTGTACTCAACCGGCGTCGTGCTCTTTGAAATGCTCACGGGGCGCGCGCCGTTCCGGGGAGACACCGCGGTTGCGGTTGCGTACCAGCACGTAAGCGAGACCCCGGTCAAGCCGTCCAGCGTCAACCCGAAGGTCTCACCCGCGCTCGACTACGTCGTCATGCGGGCGCTGAAGAAGGATCGTTTCGAGCGGTACCAGACGGCTGCCGAGTTCCGTGATGACGTCGAGCTCGCCGGCCGGGGCAAGATCCCCACCCAGCGAGACAATGAGGACGTTGCAACTGCGCTCTTCGGACAGTCACCCCACGTCCCCTCGAGCACGGAGCAGGCGCTCCGCCAGCTCACGAGCGATGACTCTGTAACCCGCACCCAGCGCCGTCCGCCCGTCGTGTGGATCTGGGCCGGAATCGCGTCCATCGTCGTGGTCCTCGCGGCGGTCATGATCTGGGTAATGACGTTGAGCAGCGTCGAACCGCCGCCAGCGGCATCCCGTACTGTGCCCGACCTCGTCGGCGTCAGCGAGCAGAGCGCGGTCAACACGCTCACCGAACTCGACCTCGTCGCGAGCGTCGTCAACGAACTGAACTCCGAGGTCGAAGCGGGAACCGTCATCCGAACGGATCCGGGGACAGACAGCCGGGTTCCGCCGAAAACCGTCGTCCGCGTTGTTGTTTCGACCGGTGCTCCCACGATCGGGGTGCCGGAAGTCACCAATAAGACAACCGAGCAGGCCGAGGCAGACCTGGTTGCCGCCGGCCTCACCACGGGTGCCATCAGCCGTGAAAACTCCCCTGACTTATCGGCGGGCACCGTCATCAGCACCGACCCTGCCTCGGGCACCCAGGTCGCCCCCGGCTCGACAGTGAACCTGATCGTATCGAGCGGCATGGTGACCATTCAGGACGTTCGGGGACAGAGCCTGAGTGTTGCAACCGATCTGATGGAGGATCCGGCGGTCGGCCTTACCGTGGAACCTCAGCCTGACTCCACCTGTCCTGCGGAGCCCGGCAACCCGGTCACGAGCCAGTCACTCGCCCCAGGCGATGTACCCCAGCAGTCGACCATCGAGCTCACCTACTGCACCGGATAGCTGTCGTCGCCAGCCGTGTGAACGGATGCCACGACAAACGAAAGCGGTGGCTGGGACCGTAAGTCCCAGCCACCGCTTCGTTGTTAGACGGATCTACCGCAGCGTGTCATCGCGCGAGTAGTCGGTCGTCGGGGGCACTCCGCCACCGTCCGGCGACACGTAACCCTCAGTGGAGTACGTGGCCGTGTCCGACTGTGCGTCGGTTGACGAGTCGTCAGAACCGCCACGGATGTCGTCGGTCTGCGACTGCGCATCGCCCTTGACGTTGGAAACAGCGTCTGTGGCCGCTCCCTTGACCGACTGGGCAGCATCCATTGCGGGTTCCTTGAGGTCCTCGGCGACGCCCTTTGCGGTCTCCTTGAGGTCATCAACGAGCGGCCCGGCCTTGTCCTTGGCGGTCTGGGCAAGCTGCTTCTCCGCGCTCGACGCCGGAATCAGCGAAGCGATGAGCAGCCCGGCACCGAAGGCAATGACACCAACGGCAAGAGGGTTGCCCTTTGCCTTGTTCACTGCGGCGGACGGCATGTTGCCTGCGCTGGAGGCTGCGCCACCGACCTGTGAAGCCGCGTCGCTGAAGTGTGAGCTGGCGCTGTCAGCAACACCCATGACATTGTCCTTGACGCGGCGGCCGAAGCCTTTGACCTTATCGGTCTGACGCTGGGCAATGCTCGATGGGCTGACCTTGTCAGCGAGGGCGTCGACGTCGTTGCCGAGCTCTCGGCGTGTTTCCTCAATGTCCTGACGGATTGCTTCGGGATCGTTGGTCATCTCTGGTCCTCACTTGTCTTGAATGCATCTGGCACTTTTTTCAGTGTTTCTGCGGTCTTGGGCGCACCCTGGATTTCTTCGACTTCCTTCTTGCCGCGCATCGCGAGGACCGCCGCAACGATTCCCCAGATTGCCGCGACAATCAGAGCCGACCAGACGTTGCCCATCAGGTAGCCGAGGCCCCACCACAGCGCAATGGACAGGAACATCAGGGTCAGGAAGCCGGCGACGCCTGCGCCGCCGAACATTCCGGCGCCCTTTCCAGCCTTCTTGGCTGAGTCGGAGAGTTCCGCCTTCGCGAGTTCAACTTCCTGGCGGAAGAGAGTCGAGATGTCCTTCGACACCTCACCAAGCAACTGGCCGAGGGACTCAGTCTTCCCGTCGGGATCCGGCACGTATGGTTCGCTCATCGGACGTCACCGGTATCGCCGTATTCGTTTGCGGTGTCGGCGTACGTCGGAGTGTCGCTGTATGCGGGCGGTGCCACGTAGCCCAGGTCGGTCGCGGGCGGCGCAGCGTCAAACGTCTGCGTCGATGCCTGCGGCGTCACTGTGGATGCTGAACCCGTTGTGGAGGTCGAGTCGTCGTTTCCGGCGGCGAGCGACTTGGCAAGCCGACCAACGACGATTCCCGCGCCAGCGGCAATTGCAATGAATACTCCTGGGCGTCGGCGAGCGAAGCTCTTCACGTCGTCGACAATTCCAGCGGGGTCGCGGCTCTCGAGCCATCCGGCAACGCCTTCCGCGCGGGAAGCCGCCTGTGAAACGAGGCTCGTTGCAACGCCGCTGGTCTCCGACGAGTCGGCCATCGAACGGAGCTGCTCGCTCATCGTCCGGATGCCGCCAGCGGCACGCTCCTGCTGAGTGCTGGCCTGTGAGGTCAGCTGAGTGCGGACCTCACCGAGGAGGTTCTTTGCCTGGGTGCCGACCTCCTGCTTGACGTTCGACGCCTCGTCGGCGGCGGTCGAAGCAACGTGGCCTCCGGCCTCGCGAACCCGGTCGGTCGTGGATGCGTCTTCAGTACCGGTTGAGGTTTGTGTCATGATTCTTCCTCCTAGGAGGAGACCGAGCCGCGGTTCAGAGTGAAAAGCGGCGTTAGGGTCTCGAGTCGTGTGACAAGAATCCTGACTGCAGCGCCGCCGAACGGCAAGGTTAAGGGCCGGGGTTGACACCCCGCGGACAGGGGAGTATCGCGCGACCAAAAACCGCGAAATCCCGGGGAACTTAACGCCCGGGATCAGGCCGCGGACTCCGTCGGAACGAGGGGCGTCAGACCCTTTGCTGTCTCAGCAGCCTCCGCCAGGCCCGCCGTGGCGAGCCAGTTCCCGAGCATCAGATACCCGCCCTCGGTGAGCACGCTTTCCGGGTGGAATTGAACGCCGTAAATCGGAGCATCGACGTGCCTGAGCCCCATAATCACACCACCCTCGGTCTGGCTGGTGACGACGAGCTCGTCCGGCACTGTGCCGTTGACGACCGCGAGCGAGTGGTAGCGCGTGGCAGTGAACGGTTGCGGCACGCCAGAGTAGAAGCTGCTGTCGTCGTGCTCAATCAGCGACGTTTTGCCGTGCATGAGCTCGTCGGCGTTCGTCACCGTGGCGCCGAAGGCTTCAGCGATCGCCTGGTGGCCGAGGCAGACGCCGAGCAAGGGCGTGCCGGCGCGGAGTGCAGCTTTCACCACCGGGATGGACACCCCCGCATCCGCGGGAGTGCCAGGGCCCGGTGACACCAGAACGCCGTCATACTCAGCGATACGCCGAGCGGCATCCTCCGGCCGGAACTTATCGTTGCGGATCACGTCAGTTTCGGCGCCGAGCTGGAGGAGATACCCGTTCAGCGTGTAGACAAAGCTGTCGTAATTGTCGATCACCAGTACGCGCGTCACGTCACTCCTACTCTTCAACGGTTACTTCCTGCGTGTCGACGATGCTCTGCACCCAGGGGAAGACCCAGGTCGCCAACACATACAAAACTACAGCGATCAGAATGATCACGATGAGAAGTCGCACCCACACCGGTCCGGGGAGTGCGCGCCAGAGCGCGGCATACATGTTCAGCCCTCCAGGGATTCGGTGAGTGCAGCGGGCGGGCCCGCTGACAGGGGAGTCCAGGATTCGAACACTCCGTAGGCGATGATGCGCTCGGCCTGGGAGAACACGGGATTGCAACTTGTCAGCGTGATGATCGAATCGGTTGCGACAACACCGTCGGACTGAGGCACCGGGTCGAGGACCCCGACGCCCGATGGCTTCACGTACTCCGTGGTGCGATACCGGTAGGTGTACCAGCCGTCCTGAACCTGGATGACTATCGCGTCACCGACCCGGAGCGATCCGATCGCGTTCAGTGGCTTGCCGTGGGTGTTTCGGTGACCGGCAACGGCAAAGTTCCCTACTTCTCCCGGCATCTGCGTATCGGGGTAATGCCCAATTCCCAGTGGGTCGAGAGTCCGTGACTTGGAGACTCCGCCGGCGATCTTTGCCGCATAGTCAGGCCCGAAGCGCGGAACATGCATGATGGCGAATGTTTCGGCGTCTCCGGGCTGCGGAAGGATGACCGGCTCTCCGTAATCCACAGGTTGTGGATTACTCGCGGGCGGACTCGGCACTGTTGTCGGCATGCTCGACGCCCACTGCCTGCTCAGCTCAGCCGCCTCGCTGTCCTGCGCGGCGCGCTCGATGGCATCGTTCAGCCACAACTGCCAGACGAGGAAGAGCATGACCAAAACTCCGCCTGTGATCAGGAGTTCTCCGATCACGCCGACGATACTGATCCGCGATCGGGTTCGCGTCGGTTTCGCTCGCGCACGCAACCGGCGGCCAGCCGCGGTGTCGGGCAGTGCTGGCTCGGTCGAAGGCATGCGGGCAATTCTATCCGCAGGAGATGACAGCTCACCTTCGCGCTTTCCACGGGTTGTCCACACAGTTATCCACAGGCTGGGGATAATTACACCGGTGTAATTGTCCACAGTGTTAATAAGGGTGTTAATAACTTTTGACCCGGGATTTTTGGCGGAATCGACGTTAAACGCACAGTCACCCGAGACCACGGCACAACGCCGGGTGTCGGGTGACAGTGAAGAGAAGCTGGTTAGCGCCAGCGCGTCGTCATCAGGAAGCCGATGAAGGCGATTCCGAAACCGACGACGATGTTCCAGGACTCGAGGGCTGCGATCGGCAGGGCGCCCTGGCTGACGTAGAACACGATGATCCAGATGAGGCCGACCAGCATGAAGCCGAACATCACCGGCTTGAACCAGACCGGGTTCGGGGCCTGCTCGCCGGATCGCTGCGCGCTCGTGGGCGTTTGGGTGCTCTTCGTCTTCTCGCGTGCCATAGGCATGATTCTACCCGTAAAGGTACGACGCTGCAGAGCCGCCGGTCAGATCACGAAACGGACGAGGCTGAGTGCAACCAGAACCACAGAAAGGGCGACAATGAGGGCAATCTGAAGCCCCTTCTGTCGCGGGCCACGGGTTGAGGCAAAGATCAGTCCGACCAGCGCGCCGCCGATGAGTCCGCCGACATGCGCCTGCCAGGCAACGTTGGTTCCGGGGATGAACCCGATGACGAGGTTGATCCCGACGAGAACCAGGAGACCGTTCATGTTTCCGCCCAGCTTGCGCTGAATGACGAGGAACGCACCCATCAGGCCGAAGATTGCACCGGATGCGCCCACGACAGCTTGGTTGGGCACAGAGAGAAACAGCACTCCGAGAGATCCCGCGAAAGCCGAGATCAGGTACAGCGTAAGGAAGCGTGCCCGTCCGAGCATAGGCTCGAGCGCCTGGCCGAACAACCAGAGCGAGTACATGTTGAGACCGACATGGAGGATGAAGTTCTGCGAGTGCACAAGTGCCGTCGTCAGCATCCGCCAGGGTTCAAAGGCGAGCGGAGATGAATAGACGCCAGCGTACAGCAGTCGTTCGGTGATTCCGAGGCCGGGGATCAGCTGGAGCAGGAACACGAGCGCCGTCACCGCGAGGATGGCGTATGTCACCACCGGCTTGTCGTTCGACCTGCGGACGAACCCGGCGCGACCTCGAGTACGCGGAGCGCTCTTACGCTGCTCGTTCATGCACTCGGGGCAGATGACCCCGACGGCGCCGGGAGTCTGACACTCGCCGCACACCGTTCGCCCGCACCGCTGGCAGAGCACGAAGCTCTGGCGGTCAGGATGCCGGTAGCAATAGTTGTTGCCTCGCACCGGCGGAGCAGAATTCGAGGTCATCGAGCGACCGGAGTCGTGCGGGTCTTAGGCGTCGGTAACCGTGACGCTCTCGATGACGATGTCGTCGAGAGGACGGTCCCGAGCGTCGCGCGGAACCTCGGCAAGCTTGTCGACGACCTTGCGGCTCGCCTCATCTTCGACGGCACCGAAGATGGTGTGCTTGCCCTGGAGCCAGCTGGTTGCACCAACGGTGATGAAGAACTGCGAACCGTTCGTGCCCTTGCCACCGATGGTTCCGGCGTTTGCCATGGCGAGCATGTACGGCTCGTTGAAGTTGAGTTCCGGGTTGATCTCATCGTCGAACTTGTAGCCGGGGCCACCGGTTCCGTTGCCGAGCGGGTCGCCGCCCTGGATCATGAATCCCGGGATGATGCGGTGGAAGATCACACCGTTGTAGAGCGGTGTGCCCTTCCTGGACTCACCGGTCTTTTCATCGGTCCAGTCAATCTCACCGGTCGCGAGGCCAACGAAGTTCTTAACCGTCTTGGGGGCGTGGTCACCGAAGAGGTTGACCTTGATATCTCCGTAGTTGGTGTGAAGGGTGGCGACAGCGGTGTGCTTTGACATGCCCCAATTCTTACACATCCACTGAGCCTGTCAGGTGGCGTTCAGGCCATTCGGTGGCAAGATGGAGTCCTGTCGCGTACGAACGAGATAAATGGAGGTCAGCGGTGAGCCTGTCACGCAAGCGTAAGAAGGAACTCAAGCGGCTCAAGGGGGACGCCAACGATCTGTGGCGCTCACAGCAGGAGATCCTTGACCACGCCAACCACGTCGCCCGCGAAGCGTCGAGGCAACTGGCTGCATACGGTCGTGAGCAGGTAGTGCCGACCGTGGTGAACACCTACGAACACCGCGTTCAGCCCGTCGTCGACCGCGGGTACGCGGCATCACGCGGAATCGTCGATACCGCCAAGCACGGCCTGGACAAGGCTGTCCTGCCGGCAATCGGTGGGGTCGTTGGTTCTGTGCTGTCGATCAGCGACATCGCCAAGGACACTCGCGTCCGTTCCGCACTGGAGCGGCTGCAGAAGGCCACGGCGCCTGCTCCGAAGAAGAAGACCACGAGCGCCGGCAACGTCATCGCCGTTGGTGTTGGCGTTCTGGCCGCTGCGGGTGTCGCATACGCCGTCTGGCAGACATTCCGTGCGGACGATGAACTCTGGGTCGCCGACGAAGAGCCGGCTCTGCCCAACCTCTAACGTCTTCGTCAACACTGGCCGGTCCCCCTGGGGCCGGCCATTGTTGCGTTAACCCCTGTCGCATTGCCAACGCATGGGTGACAATGGCGGCCACGCCGAGTTCATTGAGGGAGTCAGAATGCCGACCACGGAATTGACCGAAGACCAATCCATGCAGTTGGTGGCAGGTGCGCTGGTGGGCAGGATTGTGACAGCGGTCGGGAGCGTGGCCAGCATCCACCCGGTATCGCACACGGTGATCGACGGCTCGATTTACTTCCGCACCATCCCCGGCGACAAGCTTGCCGCCCTCACGGTGAATGCCGCCGTGCTCTTCGAAGTCGATGAGATCGGGGCTGGATCGGCCTGGAGCGTCATCATCCATGGCCGCGCCCGGAGAATCGATGACGAGCCCGGAGAACTCGCGAGGATTGCCCCTCAGCTTCGTGACCCCTTCATCCGCGGCAGGAGGGAAGCGGTTGTCCAGATCATTCCCGAGTCCATCAGCGGTCTCCGGTTCGAACCGACCGAGGATGATGACGACGAGATAGTGATCGAACCGACCGACTAGCTCCGGCCGGTCCCCTGGGCCCCGGTCTGCGGCTGTCGAAGCAACTCGAGGGCAACAGCCACGAGTCCGACTGTGTCCAGCTCGCCGAGGCTGGCGAGCGGAAACCATTCCGCCCGATCGGTGGAACCGCCGATCTCGTAGGCGAGCTCTCCACCGGTCACATGGGCCGTGTACACCACCCTGAGCGCGTGGAGGGGCACCCCCGCCGTTGGATCGGAACGCTGCTCTGCCGGGACGAGGAGTGAGTCCACACCGAGTAGCCGATCAAGTTCGGCGGTGTACCCCGTCTCTTCGCGAATTTCCCGCACAGCGGCATCCGCAGGATCCTCGCCGGGATGTATGCCCCCGCCAGGCAGCGTCCACCCACTGCGCCCGGACGCATTCCAGTGCGCCAGCAGGATGTCGCCGTCTCGAATAATCACGCCATACGCGGCGACCCGGATGTCCATCGCCCCAATCTACACAGCGCGGTTTTCGGGGAGCTGTTCGCAATCTTCGAATACTCACAATTAATTGTGAATAACTCACAGGACGTTAACGCCCGGCGATCTGCGAATCTATCCACAGGTGTGGATAGTGCTGTGGATAACTACACGCGCGTAATTCGGCTCCGCCTTTGGCGGATTTACGTGGTTTTCGAAGCTTAATTCGAGACGGCGGGATGCCATCCAGTGACGGCGGCCCTGTGTGCGACTCAGGGCCTCGAACGGTCGGCGCCGATGAAGGCGTCACCGTGCGGTTGCAGACGGCGAGAGAAGCCGTCAGCGCCCGTGTGGCAGCACGGCAGCCACCGCGGGAGCAACCCCTGTCGTCCACGCAAGCGGAGGAGCCATCCCGGGCGCCGAGCAGTTGATGGCGGCAGCGCGATGAAAACAGAAATGCCCCGGCACGTGGCCGGGGCATTTTCGTGTTGTGTTGTGGAGCCTAGGGGAATCGAACCCCTGACCTCCTGCTTGCAAAGCAGGCGCTCTACCAATTGAGCTAAGGCCCCGATTAGGGAGAAAACTTGTGAAAATTGTCTCCCGAGTGGGGATACCAGGACTTGAACCTGGGACCTCTTCGTTATCAGCGAAGCGCTCTAACCGCCTGAGCTATATCCCCGTTTGGGCAGGTTCGAGACTACCCGAGATCTGCCGATTTCTATAATCGAGTGGCTTGCCACCCGATTCTGGACGTTTAGTTGTTGGTGAAGCCGACGAGAAGGCCGCCGGTGATCTTCACGCTGAGGTTGTACAGCGCTGCGCAGAGCGCACCGAGTGCGGTCACAACGATGAGATCGAGGATGGCAACGACCACGGCGAAGCCCATGACCCGGCCGAGGTTGAAGATGGCCGTGAGGTCATCGCCAACGCCAGCGACGTCTTTGTACAGTCCGTTGATGTTCGCGAAGATCCCCGTGGTGTCAAGAACCGTGTACACGAGGAAGAACAGCACGATGGTGATGATTGCCAGGGCAATCGCGACGAGGAACGACAGTTTGACCGCCGACCAGAAGTCGATATAGACGAGCTTTAGTCGCACCTGCTTTGTTGTGGTGCGTTTCGTCGACTTCTTCGCGAGTTTCTCGGCAACGCTACTCATGCTTACTCTTTCTGCTCCGACTCGCCCTCGGCAGCTGCGGATTCCGCGTCCACCTCGGCGACAAGATTACGGTCACTGTTCCTGGCCAGGGCGATGATGCGGTCGTCGTCTGCGAATCGTGCAAATACGACACCCATCGTGTCCCTGCCCTTGGCCGGAACTTCGGCCACGGCAGACCTTACCACCTTGCCGCTCGCAAGAACCACAAGCACCTCGTCGTCCTCGCCGACGATCAAAGCCCCGGCGAGATCGCCGCGATCTTCGTTGTACTTGGCGACCTTGATGCCGAGTCCGCCGCGGTTTTGCAGTCGGTACTGCTCGATCGCGGTGCGCTTTGCATAGCCGCCCTCCGTCGCAATGAAGACGAAGGCATCCGAATCCGGATCCGAAGGAAGAACGGATGCCGACAGCAGTTCGTCGTCGTCACGGAAGTGCATTCCGATCACACCGGAGGTCGAGCGTCCCATCGGGCGCAACGCCTCGTCACTCGCTGTGAAGCGAATGGACATACCGCGGCGGGACACCAGGAAGATGTCGCTGTCATCTTCAACCAGAAGCGCGTCGACGAGCTCGTCGCCCTCACGCAGGTTGATCGCGATGATGCCGCCCGTGCGGTTGGTGTCGTACTCGCTCAGCGCCGTCTTCTTGACGAGGCCGTTTCGCGTGGCCAGGACGAGGTATTTCGCTGCCTCGTAGTCCCGGATGTCGAGAATCTCGGCGATCTCCTCGTCGGGCTGCATGGCGAGGAGGTTGGCGACGTGCTGGCCCTTGGCGTCGCGGCCGGCCTCCTGCACCTCGTAGGCCTTTGCCCGGTAGACCCGACCCTTGTTCGTGAAGAACAGGAGCCAGTGGTGGGTCGTTGTGACGAAGAAGTGGTCGACGACGTCATCCGCACGCAGCTGGGCGCCCTTGACTCCCTTGCCACCACGGTGCTGCTGGCGGTAGTTGTCGCTGCGGGTCCGCTTGATGTAGCCGCCACGGGTGACGGAAATGACCATCTCTTCCTCGGGAATGAGGTCTTCGATACTCATGTCGCCGTCGTAGCCAAACATGATCTCTGTGCGGCGGTCGTCGCCGTACTTGTCGACGATCTCTGTCAGCTCTTCGCTCACGATGCTGCGCTGGCGCTCGGGGTCGGCCAGGATCGCCTTGAACTCGGTGATCTGGAGCTCGATCTCGTCGTGCTCGTCGATGATCTTCTGGCGCTCGAGGGCAGCGAGTCGACGCAACTGCATGTCGAGGATCGCGCGGGCCTGGAGTTCATCGATGTCGAGCAGGTCCATCAGGCCGTCACGGGCATCCTCAACCGTCTTCGACCGGCGGATGAGCGCGATGACCTCGTCGAGAGCGTCGAGAGCCTTGAGATAACCACGCAGGATGTGCGCGCGCTCTTCGGCCTTGGCCAGGCGGTGCTTGGTCCGACGCACAATGACGTCGATCTGGTGCGCGGTCCAGGCGGTGATGAATCCATCGATGGCGAGGGTGCGCGGGATGCCGTCAACGATCGCCAGCATGTTGGCGCCGAAGTTCTCCTGAAGCTGCGTGTGCTTGTAGAGGTTATTGAGCACGACCTTGGCAACGGCGTCGCGCTTGAGCACGATGACGAGACGCTGTCCGGTGCGGCCGGAGGTTTCGTCGCGGATGTCGGCGATGCCGGAGATCTTGCCGTCCTTGACCATGTCGGCGATCTTGATCGCCAGGTTGTCGGGGTTGACCTGATACGGCAGTTCGGTGACGACGAGGCAGGTACGACCCTGGATCTCCTCAACACTGACAACGGCGCGCATCGTGATCGAGCCACGGCCGGTGCTGTAGGCATCGTGGATGCCCTTGGTGCCGAGAATCTGGGCTCCGGTCGGGAAGTCGGGGCCCTTGATGCGCTGCATGAGCGCTTCGAGGAGCTCTTCGCGGGATGCCTCGGGGTTGGCGAGGTGCCACAGCGCACCGGCCGAAACCTCGCGGAGGTTGTGCGGCGGGATGTTCGTGGCCATACCGACGGCGATACCGACGGATCCGTTGACCAGGAGGTTGGGGAAACGCGCCGGCAGAACAGCGGGTTCCTGGGTTCGACCGTCGTAGTTGTCCTGGAAATTGACGGTGTCTTCGTCGATGTCCCGAACCATCTCCATGGCGAGCGGGGCCATCTTGGTCTCGGTGTATCGGGGAGCCGCGGCGCCGTCGTTACCGGGAGAACCGAAGTTTCCCTGGCCGAGCGCGAGCGGGTAGCGGAGGCTCCACGGCTGAACCAGGCGGACCAGGGCGTCGTAGATGGCGGAGTCACCGTGGGGGTGGAACTGCCCCATCACGTCACCGACGACACGAGCGCACTTCGAGAATGCCTTATCGGGCCGGTATCCACCGTCATACATCGCGTAGATCACGCGACGGTGCACGGGCTTCATGCCGTCGCGAACCTCGGGAAGCGCGCGACCGACGATGACGCTCATCGCGTAGTCGAGGTATGAGCGCTGCATCTCGAGCTGAAGGTCGACCTGATCGATGCGACCGTGCACACCGTGGTCGATGGGTACAACAGCGGCCGTGGTCTCCGCAGCAGTCTCGTCGCTGTTGTTGGTTTCGTCTGCCATCAGTCTTCTCTACTTGTCAGTCGGCGTTTCTCGGCTCATCCGGCGTCGGATGCTTCTCGGGCGTGGCCCGATCAGATGTCGAGGAAGCGCACATCCTTGGCGTTCTTCTGGATGAAGTTACGGCGGGACTCAACGTCTTCGCCCATGAGTGTCGAAAAAATCTCGTCGGCCGCGGCAGCGTCGTCGAGGTTGACCTGCATCAGTGTGCGGGTCTCGGGAGCCATCGTCGTTTCCCACAGCTCCTTGTAGTCCATCTCACCGAGACCCTTGTAACGCTGGATGCCGTTGTCCTTCGGAATCCGGCGGCCGGCGGCGGCTCCAGCGGCGAGTCGAGCGTCGCGCTCGTCGTCGCTGTAGACGTATTCGTGCGCAGCGTTCGACCACTTGAGCTTGAACAGTGGCGGCTGCGCGAGATAGACGTAACCGGAGTCGATCAGGGGACGCATGTATCGGAACAGAAGGGTCAGCAGCAGCGTGGTGATGTGCTGTCCGTCGACGTCGGCATCCGCCATCAAAACAATCTTGTGATAGCGAGCCTTTTCCGGGTTGAAGTCCTCACCGATGCCGGCACCGAATGCCGTGATCATCGCCTGGACCTCAGCGTTGCCGAGTGCGCGGTCAAGCCGCGCCTTCTCGACGTTGAGGATCTTGCCCCGAAGCGGCAGGATCGCCTGGGTCTCGGGGTTTCGGCCCTGCACAGCGGAACCGCCTGCCGAGTCACCCTCGACGATGAAGATCTCGGAGAGCGAAGGATCCTTTGACTGGCAGTCCTTGAGCTTGCCCGGCATTCCGCCACCCTCGAGGAGTCCCTTGCGGCGTGCGGTTTCGCGGGCCTTGCGTGCGGCCATCCGGGCGGTCGCTGCCTGGAACGCCTTACGGATGATCTCTTTCGCCTGGGCGGGGTTGCGCCCGAACCAGTCACCGAGCTGGTCGCCGACGACCTTCTGAACGAAGGCCTTGGCCTCGGTGTTTCCCAGCTTGGTCTTGGTCTGGCCCTCGAACTGCGGTTCGGCGAGTTTGACCGAGATGACGGCGGTCAGGCCCTCGCGAACATCGTCACCGGAGAGATTGTCGTCCTTCTCCTTGAGCAGGCCTTTTTCCCTGGCGTACTTGTTGACGAGAGTCGTCAGCGCCGCGCGGAAGCCTTCTTCGTGGGTTCCACCCTCGTGGGTGTTGATGGTGTTTGCGTAGGTGTGGACGCTCTCCGTGTATGCGGTCGTCCACTGCATCGCCACTTCGAGCGCAATCTTGCGGTTGTCGTCTTCGGTCTCGAACGAGATGATCTCGTCGTTGACGAGCTCAGCCTTGCGGGCGTGGTTGAGGTACTCGACGTAGTCGACAAGGCCACGCTCATAGAGGAAGACGTTCGACTGGTGCACGAGCTCGGGAGCAGCGCCGTCGACGGCGGGAGCCTCGACCAGGTGGTCGTCACGCTCATCGGTCAGAGCGATCCGAAGACCCTTGTTGAGGAACGCCATCTGCTGGAAGCGCATCTTGAGCGTGTCGTAATCGAACTCGGTCGTCTCGAAGATCTCGGCGCTCGGCCAGAACGTGATCGTCGTGCCCGTCTCGTCGGAGTCCTCGTCCTGGGACAGTGGCGCATCAGCAACACCGTCGTGGAATGTGGCACGCCACACCGACCCCTGCCTGCGAACCTCGACATCGAGTCGCGTGGAAAGAGCGTTCACCACCGAGCTGCCGACACCGTGAAGTCCACCGGAAACGGCGTAACCGCCGCCGCCGAACTTTCCGCCGGCGTGCAGGATGGTCAGAACAACCTCGACGGTCGACTTTCCCTCCGCGGGGTGAATGTCGACGGGGATGCCGCGGCCATTGTCCGTAACCCGGACGGCACCGTCCTTGAGAATGGTGACCTCGATGTTGTCGCAGTATCCTGCGAGGGCCTCATCGACAGCGTTATCGACGATCTCATACACGAGGTGATGCAATCCGCGGGGACCGGTTGAACCGATGTACATTCCGGGGCGCTTGCGTACGGCTTCGAGACCTTCGAGAACCTGAATCTGGCTTGCACCGTAGCTACTGTTGTCCACGGACCTGTCCGGTTCTGATGACATATGAAATTAGGCTCCAAACCGTGTTCTAACTCGACATGTCATTCTATCAAGAAGAACAGTGGTTCGGGGCAGAATCGCCTGTCTGAGCCGCTTTTATCAGCCAGTCCACCTGTTTTGACTGCCTAACCGTAGGTATCGCGCACGCCACGCCCCTGAACCGATCTGGGGCCGCGTTTGAAGCTTGGAACGTTGGGGCCTAGAAAACGGATGCTCTCGATGCCGGCTTGCGGGTACCGAACGGCGATGTGCGTCATGATCTCGACCCGCATAATCCGCAACTGCGTTGCCCACGCGGTCGACTCGCACTGCACGGTCAGGACACCGTTGTCGATTCCGACGGGGGTGGAGTGATTGGCCGTTTCTTCACCGGCGAGCGACGTCCAGTTGGCGACGAGTTCGGACTGAGCGAGGGGCGAATCCCAGCCGAGCTGGCTGGTAAGCGCCCCAACGATGTCGCCGAGCCCCTTCGGATCGCGCCCGGCACCGAATGGAACGCTCTCAGCGGCATCCGTTCGGCTCTTTCGCTTGGAGCGGGCGTAGTGCTTGTGGCCACCGAACAGCTCTTTGAACCGCACGTAAACCCGCGCTGCTTCGGCCCCTTTGTCGGAACCTGGCGTCGCATCAGACCCTCGCGTCACATCAGACACTGTCGCGCTCGCTCTCGGTCGCACTGATAACGGGACTGTCAATAATCCGTCCCGCCTCGATATGAACGGTATGGGCAGCGAGCTCCGCGGGCACGTCGTCGAGAACGGCGGCGGTGATGAGAACCTGTTCGAAGGTCGAGACCGCCGACGCGAGGCGAGCACGCCTGTGTGAATCGAGTTCGGCGAACACGTCGTCGAGGATGAGCACCGGATCTCCGAGGCTGGAATCACGACGGAGCAGTTCAGCGGATGCCAGCTTCAGGGCGAGAGCGAACGACCAGGATTCGCCGTGGCTGGCATAACCCTTCACCGGGAGTGAATTGAGTTCGAAGAGAATGTCATCCCGGTGCGGGCCGACCAGTGTGAGACCGCGCTCGACCTCACTCTTCCTCCGGGAGGCGAGGGCAGAGCGGAAAAGATCTGCCGTGGACAAATCACCTGGCTCGGCACGGGTTTCGGTCGCTGCCGCGCCGGTTTCCTCGGCATCGACACCGTTGATGGAGAGCAGTGGGGTCAGCGATGGGCCGTGGTCGTCACCGACAACCGAGGCATAAGCATCCCGGATCGGCTGGGACAGGGCTTCGACCAGACGCACCCGTTCGTCGATGATTTCGGAGCCGAAAACCACGAGGCGGTCATCCCAGATCTCGAGGGTCGTCAGCTGGTTCGCTTTCAGCCCCGAAGATCGCGCCGATTTGAGCAGGGAGTTGCGCTGTTTGAGTGTGCGCTCATAATCGCTCATCACGCCGGCGAGCCGGGGGGTGTGCAGCACGAGCAGTTGGTCGATGAACCGTCGCCTGGCTGACGGATCTCCGCGCACGATGCCGAGGTCTTCCGGGGCAAAGAGCACACTCGAGAAGTAACGGGGCAGTTCCCGCGGTTTGATCTGGCTTCGGTTGACCTGCGCGCGGTTGGCGCCGCTGCGATTGATCTGCACTTCCGCGAGGAGGTCACGACCGTTGTGCTGCAGGCGAGCCCTGATCACCGCGGCATCGGCGCCCGCGCGAATCAAAGCCTGATCGGTGGAAACCCGGTGCGATCCGAGTGTTGACAGGTACCCGAGAGCCTCGACGAGGTTCGTCTTCCCCTGGCCGTTTCGGCCGACGAAGAGGTTTGCCCCCGGTGCGAACGCCACGTCAGCTACCGCGTAGTTGCGGTATTCGCTGAGGTTGAGGTGGGTAACGATCACTGAGACAGGCTACCTGTGAACCACTGACGCGACTATTCGTCGCTCTTCTTCACGGCGTGACCGCCGAACTGGTTGCGGAGAGCGGCAACCGCCTTCATGGCCGGTGAATCGTCCTGCCTCGAGACGAAGCGGGCGAAGATCGATGCGGAAATTGTGGGAACCGGAACCGCATTGGCCACCGCTTCTTCGATGGTCCACCTGCCCTCGCCCGAATCTTCCACATAGCCCTCGATTTCGGAGAGATCATCGTCTTCGTCCAGTGCACGGACGAGAAGCTCAAGCAGCCAGGACCGGACAACTGTGCCGCGCTGCCATGCTTTGAACGTGCCCGGAACATCCCGAATGATGTCCTCACGCTTCTCGAGCAGCTCAAATCCCTCGGCGTATGCCTGCATGAGGGCGTACTCGATGCCGTTGTGGACCATCTTGGCGTAGTGGCCGGCACCGACTTCGCCGACGTGAACGAAGCCCTCTTCGCGAGGACCTTCGGGGCGAAGCGCATCGAAAACGGGCATTACCCGTTCAACCTGGGCCGCAGATCCGCCGACCATCAGGCCATAACCGTTCTCGAGACCCCACACTCCGCCGGAGACGCCCGCGTCGATGTAGTCGATTCCGTTGCCGGCGAGAAGTTCTGCGTGCTTGAAGTCTTCGGTGAAACGGCTGTTTCCGCCGTCGATCACGAGGTCGCCCTCGCCGAGCAGGTTATTGAGTTCGCCGATGACATCGTCCGTGATTTTTCCGGCGGGAACCATGACCCACACCGTGCGTGGTGACGGCAGCGCGGCCACCAGCTCGTCAACCGTCGCAACGTCCGTGACATCCGGATTGCGGTCGAAACCTGTTACTTCGATACCGGCGGCGCGCAACCGCGTGCGCATGTTGCCGCCCATCTTGCCGAGTCCGATGAGACCGATGTGCATGGTCAGCCCTTTCGTGAGGCGGGATGTCGCGGATTACGCGGCCAGGTCTGCTGTCGGTGTCTACCGGAGGAGGAGGTTGGGCTGGAGGAGGTACTTGAAGCTGTCAGCGCCCGGCTGGTCCTTGGACGACTGGCTCGTGATGAGCATCGGACCCGGCTTGTTCGTGTTCTCGCTCTTCGTGAAGGAGAATCGCACGAATTCGCTGCGAACGGCGGTCAGACCGTCGATGAGGAACTGTGGCTTGAGGCTGAGAACGATGTCATCGCCGGTCAGCAGAGCGTCGAGCGATTCGGATGCCTGGGCGTGCTCGGAGCCCACGGCTTCCATCGTGAGTCCATCGATCGTGAAGGTGAACCGAAGTGCTGCCTCGCGTTCGAGAACCAGGGAGACACGACGAACAGCTTCGATCAGTTCGCCCGTGTTGATCACCGCGTAGTTGTCGGTGTTGTCGGGGAAAAGACGCCGGACCGGGGGAAAGGATCCCTTGATCAGGAGCGACGTCACTGTCTTGTTGTCCGCGGTGAATGCGATGAGTTCCCGGTCGTCCTTGGCGGTGAATGACACCGAAATCGTCGCGGAGTGGCCGAAGGTCTTGCCGACCTCCTGCAGAGTTTTCGCCGGCACCAGTGCGGTGAGGCCTTCAGGGTTCGTGTTCTCGCCGTTGTCCCAGTCGATTTCACGGACAGCGACGCGATAGCGGTCGGTGGCGACCAGGCCGAGGCGGTTGTCGGTGACCTGGAGCTGGACACCGGTGATGACCGGCGTCACGTCGTCCCGCGAAGCGGCAACCGCGACCTGTGCGACCGCTGCGGCGAAGTCTTCGCCCGGTACCAGGCCGGTCTGACCGCTGATCTGGGGAATGCTCGGATATTCCTCGACCGGCATGGAGAGGAGCGTGAAGTTGGCGGAGCCGCAGCTGACCACGATGCGGTTCTCGTTTGTCGAAAAGACCACTGGTGCGTTGGGAAGCCGGCTTGCAATGTCGGCGAGAAGTCGGCCGGAAACCAGGACGGTCCCCGGCTCTTCGACCTGGGCGTTGATCTCGGTCTGGGCTGAAACCTCATAGTCGAAGCTTGAAAGCACAAGTCCTGTGTCGGTTGCTTCGATGAGCACACCGCTGAGGATCGGCAGAGTGGTTCGTTGGGGCAGAAGCTTCACGGCGAACGAAACCGCTTCGCTGAAGACATCGCGATTGACGCTAAACCGCACGGTGGATCCCCTGTCATTTCAAGGTACGAGTGGATCACCATGTTAGCCGGGTCTGAGAGAGCACGTCACACCCTCGTTGGGGCGAGGCTCGTCTCGCCAAAAGGTTATTGGCGGATTAAAAGTTTAAGAATTCTTTAATGGTCTTAACCGTTGTGGAAACTGTGGATAACTTTCTCGATGCGAGTAAATCAAAGGGAACCACACGGTTGTTACTTGTTGGCGCGTTGTGGAGTTGAGCAGGACAGAGATCCTTGCCGTTACTGGCATGTAGGCCGGTTGTGCACATTAAGAGCGGGTTCACTCACAGGCTCAGGCGAGTTATTCGAATTTCTTCCACAGGGTTATCCACACTGTGTAAGACTGCGACATCCTGTGGACTTTAACCGCGCCTGAGCACCGCTTTAACGGTTGAAGCGGTGGCCCTGCTTGATGCGACTGGTCAGTTCTGTGACCTGGTTGTAAATCGAGCGACGTTCCTGCATGAGGTCGGAAATCTTCTTATTCGCGTACATCACAGTGGTGTGATCGCGGTTTCCGAAGAGCTGGCCGATCTTGGGAAGCGAGAGATTCGTCAGTTCGCGGCACAGGTACATCGCGATTTGCCTCGACGTGGCGATCGCCTGTGACCGGCTGGATCCATAGAGGTCGTCGACGCTCAGCTTGAAGTAGGCGGCCACGATGTTGATGATGTCCACCGGCGAGATGACGTTGTCGTCGTCGAGGGTGATCAGGTCCTTGAGAACCGTCTGCACGAGGTTCATGTCGACGGGCGTACGGTTCAGGCTCGCGAATGCCGTCACCCGAATCAGGGTTCCTTCGAGTTCACGGATGTTGGATGAGACCTTGGACGCGATGAATTCGAGTACCTCGTCAGGAATTTGAAGCTTTTCGCTCTGCGCCTTCTTTCGGAGGATGGCGATGCGCGTCTCGAGGTCCGGAACCTGGACGTCGGTGATGAGGCCCCACTCGAAGCGCGACCGCATGCGGTCTTCGAACCCCGTGAGCGCCTTCGGAGGAAGGTCGCTCGTGATGGCGACCTGTTTGTTGTGGTCGTGCAGGGTGTTGAAGGTGTGGAAGAACGCTTCCTGCGTTTCGGCCTTGCCCTGGAGAAACTGGATGTCATCGATCAGCAGGATGTCGATGTCGCGATATCTCGACTGAAAGACGGAGCCCCTGTTGTTCGCGATCGAGTTGATGAAGTCGTTGGTGAATTCCTCGCTCGATACATAGCGAACGCGGATGCCCGGATACAGGCTCATCGCGTAGTGACCGATGGCGTGGAGGAGGTGGGTTTTACCGAGTCCTGAGTCGCCATAGATAAAGAGCGGGTTGTACGCCTTGGCGGGAGCTTCAGCGACAGCGACGGCCGCGGCGTGGGAGAACCTGTTGGATTGACCGATCACGAAGTTGTCGAAGGAGTACTTCGAGTTCAGCCGGGTGTCGTTCTGTCGCGCAGGAAGTGCTGTGTCGTGCATGGCCGGAGCTGTCGGACTCGGCAGGTAATTAGGTTGTTGCTGCTGCACGGGCGCCTGGGGAAGAGGTTCGTACTCTTCATCGATGATCTCCGGATTCACGACCACCGCGAATGTTGATGCGCCGTGAGTTTCCTGCAGCGTGCCGATGGCGTTGAGGAGCGGTGCCCGCATCCGCATGTTGAGCTGGCCTGCGGTGAACTCGTTGGGAACCTCAAGATAGAAGGTCCCCGCCATGATGCCCTTGGGAACCACCAGGTTGAGGAACCCGTGGAGTGGGGGCGTGATTCGCTCGTCTGTAGCAAGTACATCGAGCACGGTCTGCCACGTTTGCGTGATGGACTCTTGCTCGTTTGACATGATTCCCTTACGAAGTTATTCACAGAGTTATCCACCGGACGTGCCAAAACGCGCGGATCTGTGGGGAACCGCATCGGTTGGGCTGGGGATAACTATTCCCTCACGGTAACGAATCAGCGTGAAAGGCCCAAATTTACAGCACAAAATGGCCCGCGTGTCAGAGAGTCCCGCCTGTGGAAACTGTGGATAATTGTTCTTTTGCGCTTCGCCGGTTTGACCACAGGAGTCGCAGGACGTAGGTTTAATCAGTTGACTTCTGCCCTCGGGCACCCAATTCTCCCTGCGTGCGATCAGCTGCAGCGGAAATTCCAAACGTGGAGTGAGAAATTATGAGCAAGAGAACTTTCCAGCCGAACAACCGTCGTCGCGCCAAGGTGCACGGTTTCCGTCTGCGCATGCGTACCCGTGCCGGCCGCGCCATTCTCGGCGCCCGTCGCCGCAAGGGCCGTACCGAGCTCTCCGCCTAGTCCAACCGCTTCTCCCCTGTTGTCATCGTGCTCGCCCAAGCGCAACGCATAACGAGCGCGGATGACTACAGACGGGTAGTCCGCAGGGGTCGACGTGCTGTGAGCGCGAACTGCGTCACGTACCAACTGATGAACCCGAACGGCGGTACTCCGCGGTTCGGGTTCATTGTTGCAAAAACTGTAGGAAACGCGGTGGTTCGCAATCGCACTCGTCGCAGGTTGAAGGCAATTGCGCACGACCTTGCACCGGAGCTGCCGGAGGGCGCAGAGTTTGTCTTCCGCGCGCTCCCGCCAGCTGCGACCAGCGACTTTTCCGGTTTGAAAGCGGAGATCCAGCACAGTACGGCGAAGCTGGTGGCGCGATCATGACCGGTGTGGCTGTCGACGAGTCCAATGTTTCGGGCCTGGCCCACGGCATCCTGTTGCTGCCGCGTAATGCTGCTGTCGCTGCATTGATCGCTTACCGCACAGTCATTTCACCGCTTTATGGGGAAGTCTGCAGGTACTATCCCTCTTGTTCGGCCTACGCGATGCACGCCATACAGCAGCACGGCGTGACGGTCGGTTCCGGGCTTGCCGCTCTGCGGATCGCCCGGTGCCATCCCTGGGCCGCAGGTGGCGTCGATGATGCACCACTGAAAAAGAACTTCCGATACTCCGTGACCTCGCGTGGTTTCGTTGTAACAGCCAGCCACCGAAAGGGCTAACCCCGCATGGATCTCCTGTCGATCATCCTCTGGCCGCTGAAGTGGGTAGTGGAACTCATCCTTGTGGGCTGGCACTCGCTGTTCGCCTTCCTGGGGATGGCGCCGGAAGACGGCCTCACGTGGGTTCTCTCGATTGTCGGCCTGACGGTTGTTGTTCGTGCGGCGTTGATCCCGCTGTTCGTCAAGCAGATCAAGAACCAGCGACGGATGATGGAAGTCGCCCCCAAGCTGAAGAAGATCCAGGACAAGTACAAGGGAAAGAAAGACCAGTTCAGTCGCGAGGCTATGAGCCGCGAGACGATGGAGCTGTACAAGAAGACCGGTACGAACCCGCTCGGGTCATGTCTCCCGCTGCTCGTTCAGATGCCCATCTTCTTTGCGCTGTTCTCGGTACTGAACGACTCACAGACCGGTAAATCCGGTGTCGGGCCCCTGAACGAGGCGCTGTCTGAGGAGTTCGGCTCCTCGTCGCTGTTCGACTTCGCGCCGCTGCACATGAGCTTCTCCTCGGCAATGAATGCTCCTGGTGGCCCGGAAGTCGGCGTGATGATTGTCGCGGCGATCATGGTCGTCCTGATGACGGCATCCCAGTTCATCACCCAGCTGCAGATCGTGTCGAAGAACATCTCGGAAGAGACCAAGGCGAGCCCGATGTTCAAGCAGCAGCGGATCCTGCTGTACATCCTGCCGTTCGTCTTCCTGTTCTCCGGCTTCGCGTTCCCGCTCGGTGTCATGTTCTACTGGCTGGTCTCGAACTTCTGGACCATGGTGCAGCAGTTCATCATCATCAGGCAGATGCCGATGCCAGGCACCGAAGCCGCCAAGGAGCGCGAAGAGCGCCTCGCTCGCAAGGGAAAGCTGAAGCCGTCCGAGTCCGGTGATGGTGACACCCTGGTCATCGAAGAGAAGCGACCGGCGCAGCGTCAGCAGCCCATGGGCAAGAACCGGGCGAAGAAGGTTGCGGCCAAGCCAGGCGCGGCCGGAGCGAAGCCAGCTAATCCCGCGAAGTCCGGCAATCCTGCCAAGGCAGCAGGGGCAACACCCCAGGCCCAGGTGCCACCGAAGGCCCAGGCTTCGCCGGCCAAATCAGCGGGTTCCGTGGACCCGGCATCCGGAAATCAGTCCCCCAAGAACAACGGAAAGTAGTCCGATGAGCGACGTTATTCACGACCCGGCAGAGCTCGAGGTTGCACGGAACGACTCCCCAACGGCATCGCAGCTCGAGGAAGAGGGCGACGTTGCGGCTGATTACATCGAGGAATTTCTCGACATCGCTGACCTCGACGGCGACATCGACATCGACGTTCGCAATGGGCGGGCGTATGTCGCAGTGACCGCGAGCGAAGGCAGCAACATCCGTTCCCTGTCGAAGCCTGACGTGGTCAGCGCCCTGCAGGAGCTGACCCGCCTCGCCGTACAGAGCAAGACCGGACAGTTCTCGCGCCTCATCCTTGACATCGGTGGCTCTCGCGATGCGCGTCAGGCGGAACTTACCGTTCTGGTCGACAGTGCCATTGCCCAGATCGAGGCCGGTGCAGGTTCCGCGGCTCTTCCCCCGATGTCGAGCTATGAGCGCAAACTCGTGCACGATGTGGTCTCCGAGCGGGGCTTCACGTCCAACTCCCACGGTGAAGGTCGCGACCGGCACACGGTGATCACCCGCGCCTGAGAGTGAGTCCATGTCGGGCTTGCGGCACCACACGGGTCGGCTGGTCGTCGATGAGCGGACCGTCGCGCGGCACGATACGCGCCGGCCGTGGCTGCCAGCCCTCGAGAAAACGAAGAAATAGAGCACATGTCTGAACCGCAGCTCGAGCAGGAACCCGCATTTGCCGTCGATGTACTCGGCGCTCGACTCGAGGTAGCCCGCCAGTTCACGCAGAACCTCGCGGAGCACGGCGAAGAGCTCGGGTTGATTGGGCCGCTGGAGCTTCCCCGGCTGTGGTCACGTCACATCCTGAACAGCGCTCTCGTCGCTCCGCTCTTGCGGCCCGGCCTGGTCGGCGATGTGGGGTCCGGGGCCGGTCTGCCCGGGATCGTACTCGGTATTGCCCGACCGGATGTGCAGTTTGTTCTCATTGAGCCAATGGAGCGCCGCGTTGCTTGGCTAAATGATCAAGTCGGCCGGCTCGGACTGAGCAATGTGTCTGTTCTCCGTGCACGGGCTGAAGAGGTCAAGCTCGAGACGCCGTTGGACCAGGTGACGGCCAGGGCTGTCAGCGCATTCCGCAAACTGCTTCCACTGACCGCTCCCCTGCTGCGGGACGGCGGTGAACTGGTCCTGATGAAAGGCGCGAACGCCGAGGCGGAGATTGCTGCCGCACAGAAGGAAATGCGCAAGTACAAGGTGTCCAATGCCCGGGTTGAGGTCCTTGGTGAAGGACTGACTGACGATGTCACGCGTGTGATCCTCGGAACCGTTCGCGGTTAGGGCCCACATGGCCGGTCTCTCGGTGAGACCGAGCCGGAGAGCAACGTTGTGCGTGTCCTGAACCGGCCCGGTTCAGCTCTCTCAGAGCGATCCTAAGCCATGTCCGCGGCGTGCGGCCGCGCGGCATATTTGCCGTTTATCGGCCGGATCCTCCTGAAACCAGGCCCCGTTTCACGTGAAACATTTCTTGCGCAGACGTCGGGCGGATGATTCGGTCTCGGTCTCGGTCTCGGTCTCGGTCTCGGTCTCAGTCTCAGTCTCAGTCTCAGTATGAGTATCGGCGTCTGGTTGGTAGCGGCTTGTAATGCGCGCCGTCGACCTGAGGCTTCGCCGCACGTGCCCCGCAGCTGTGCGTGGGCATTTCCCGGAACAGAGTGCGCGGGCAGAACCTCGAACTCACGGGCGCTGGCTGTGAATGCAACGGCTGTTACATACGCGAAGCGAAAATCCGGCGCGATCGATATACCCGCCTTCCTGTCTTATAGTCGTGTAGTCGTGGCGCCCAAGCTGGCCGCGACGACACAGACGTAGCCCGTCGTGGTTTCACGTGAAACACCGCGGTTGCGGGTCGGCGTACTGGTGTGCCTTCTCGTTTGTCTAGGGGATCCGGTGCACCGCGGCGGGCGAACAACAGGATTGCCTGGTGGGGCATCCTGCTGATACACCGCTCCCCCGGGCCGGGGGCCGGCCGCAACCGCTGATGCTGCCCGTCGCAGTTGCCGAACGTGGGTCTTGCAACGGGTGCAGGATCTGCCCTCCGTTCTCCGTTCTCCGTGTTTCAGAGTTTCACGTGAAACTTCGCCCCCCCACGACAAGGCTGGCCGGTAGCCTGACGGGATTCGGCGCGCACCGTAGGTGGCGCCGGACGTTCCGGCAGCGTCCACCGGGCAGATCTCGTGTCCCCTCGTTGCCTCGTTGCCTCGCTGTCTCGTTGCCTCGTCGGCTCGTGGCATAGCCGCAAGTGTCGGTCCTGGTGGTCGAACGCGACAGTTTCACGTGAAACATCGGCTGTTCGCCCAGCGAGTTCGTGTCGGCGGCGTCGTGGCAATCACTCCCGCGCCGGGTCAGTGTGAAGCTTCCTCCTCGCAGCACCCGCGCGTTGGTCATCGCTCCACCCCGCCATCGGCCACCAATGAATGACCACACGGCTCATGTCGGACCGGCACGACGCGGTTCGTCGCAGATCGGTAACCCAGTGGGCGTATCCCCGTGCGCCTTGTCGCGGCCGATTTGGGTCAAAAAGGTCGGGAAACAGGGTGTTTCAGCCCTGTGGGAGCCATCCTAAGCGCGTTTCACGGATCACCGGTGGGCCGTTTTTCGCCCCTTTTCACCTCTTTTGCTGCGAAAAGTCGGGCCTACTTTTCCCGAGGCACGTATAGTCACACACCCTCGCCTGGCTTGGGCCCGGCCATTCCCGCGCGCCGTGTTCAGTTGTGAACCTGACTCCGGACGGGCGAACGGCGGGCGAGCGGCAGCTTCCGACTGCGGCGCCCTCCGACTGCGGCGCCCTCCGACTGCGGCACCCGGTCGACAGGTTGCGGCTGGTTTCACGTGAAACATCCAGAGCCTTGCGGGGTTCAGTTGCAGTGGTGCATGCCGGGCGGGAGGCTGCATCGCCACTCTGCGCATCACCCACTCGAATTGGGCAGGTCGTGCTGAGTATTCACATCCAGCTTGCGGTCCCATCCAGAGGCAGGGTTTCACGTGAAACAATGCCGCTGTGGACGGCGTCGTTGAACCGGATCTGGCGCGCTTGTGGGTGCACGGGCGCAAGTGATTCGACCCCGTCGTGTCCGTCGATCCTGCAGCTGCATCAGTCAGACCGACGCAGGGGTTTCACGTGAAACATCCGTTGCACGCTGCGAAAGTCCCACCCCGAGGGCGGCGACCACGAGCCTATTTTCCGCCCGAAAGCGCGACAGGCGCACGCACAAACCTGCCGGATCGACATGGTCAGGTACGGTGGAAATTACGACAGGACGGAGCACGTTTCACGTGAAACATCCCCACACAGAAGGAGAGTCGGTGACGCAATCGCCCACCGCAGATGACTCATCGCCGCTCATGAGAGAGATCCTCGATCTCACTCACCGACGCAGGAATCTGGCAGAAATAACCGTCCCAAAGCCCGAAAAGACGCGGATCTTCACGGTTTCAAACCAAAAAGGCGGCGTGGGTAAAACCACGACGACCGTGAACATCGCGGCATCCCTGGCAAAGCTCGGAGCTCGGGTTCTGGTCATCGACCTCGACCCGCAGGGCAACGCGTCGACCGCCCTCGGCGTTGACCACCATGCTGATATCCCGAGTATCTACGACGTGCTCATCGACGACTTTCCCCTGGCGGACGTCGTGCAGCAGAGTCCGGAGTTCGACACACTTTTCTGTGCACCGTCGACGATCCACCTCGCCGGCGCGGAGATTGAGCTGGTGTCGCAGGTGGCCCGCGAGCACAGGCTCCGCACGGCGCTCGAGCAGTTCGTGCGCGAGTCCGAGGAGACTTATCACTACGTCTTCATTGACTGCCCACCCTCGCTGGGCCTGCTGACCATCAACGCCTTCGTCGCTGCACGCGAGGTGCTCATCCCTATTCAGGCCGAGTACTACGCCCTGGAGGGTCTCAGTCAGCTGCTGAACAGCATCCGGATGATTCAAAAGCACCTGAATCCCCCACTCACGGTCAGCACCATCCTGCTGACGATGTTCGACACCCGAACGAACCTGGCACATCAGGTCGCTGACGATGTGCGCGCCCACTTCCCCGCTGAGGTACTCAAGACCATCATTCCGCGGGCGGTCCGCATCTCTGAGGCGCCCAGCTTCGGCCAGAGCGTGATCAGCCACGATCCCAGCGGCGTCGGCGCGATCTCATACCTCGAGGCGGCCACCGAAATTGCGACGCGGGAGGCCGAGCGTGAGCGCGCGGCCCGTGAGACCGCGGACGAGAACACAAACGAACTGCTTACTGAAGGAGCACCACGCTAATGGCCGTGAAAAGAACTGGCCTCGGCCGCGGGATCGGATCTCTCATTCCCACGACGACACAGGAGATGACCGACAACGGTCGCCCGGTCGACGTCTTTTTCCCGCAGACCAACCCGGCACGGACCACAGAAGACCCGGATCTCGTTGCGGTGCCCGGTGCCCGACTAGTTAATCTGGACCCGGCGGACATCATCCCCAACGCCGCACAGCCGCGCATCAATTTTGATGCAGACGATCTCGCCGAACTGGTGCACAGCATCCGCGAGGTGGGTGTCCTCCAGCCGATCGTGGTGCGGCCGCACCAGTCGAAGCGTGGCAAGTTCGAACTCATCATGGGCGAGCGTCGCCTCAGGGCCACAAAGGAAGTCGGCCTCGCCACCATTCCTGCTGTGGTCAAGGACACCGCCAACGAGGACATGCTGCGCGATGCGTTGCTGGAGAACCTCCACCGATCCAACCTCAACCCGCTGGAAGAGGCATCCGCCTACCAACAGCTGCTGGCGGACTTCGGCATCACCCAGGACGAGCTCGCAACGCGAATTGGCCGGTCACGGCCACAAATCACGAATACGATCCGCTTGCTCAAGCTCCCAGAATCGGTCCAGTCCCGCGTCGCTGCAGGAGTTCTGAGTGCGGGTCACGCCCGCGCGATCCTCTCGCTGGTCGAGCCGGAGCTGATGCTGCGGCTGGCGGAGAAGATCATCAACGAGGATCTGTCGGTGCGCGCGGCGGAGGCTGCTGCGGCGCAGATTCAGGGGCAGGCTCCCAAAAAGCCGAAAGCGGTTGGCGGAACTCGCCACGCCCACCTCGAAGAGGTCGCGGATCGACTGGGCGACCGGTTGAATACCCGGGTCAAAGTGAACCTCGGGGCGAGAAAAGGCCAGGTCACGATCGAATTCGCGACGATTGGAGACCTCAACCGCATCCTCGCAGAGATCGGCGAGCCCAGCTACGGAGCGTGACGTGGGCGCTGCCGGGGGCTACTCCCCGGCAGCCGCCATGGCCAGGGCGCTGTAGGTCGACGCGAGTGTCAGGCCGGCCGCCTCGATGGCCTGGGGCACCAGTGAGGTCTCGGTGAGACCCGGCAGCATGTTGGCTTCAAGGAACCACACAACCCCGCTCTCGTCGACGATGAGGTCGATGCGCGAGATGTGGCGAAGGCCGAGCAACTCGTGCACCGCAACGGCCGTCTCGCCTGCGCGCCTGGCGACGTCATCCGACACGCGTGCCGGGGCGTAGAACGTCGTCTCCCCCGCGTTGTAGCGCGCCTCGAAGCTGTAAACGCCGGAGCGCGGCTGAATCTCGACGGCGGGAAGCGCGACAGGGCCGTGACCCGAATCGATCACGGCGATCGCGAGTTCGGTACCCTCGATCTTCTTCTCGATCAGGGCAACGTCGGAGTAGGTGTAGGCGTCGACCATCGCTCGTGGCAGGTCACCGGCATCCGTCACGATCGTCACACCCTGGGCCGAACCGCCCTGAGCGGGCTTCACGACGGCTGCGGGACCGATACCGTGCACGATCTCCGCGAGTACGCCGTTGGCGCCCAGCTCGCGGAACGTCTCCGTCGGCAGCGTCAGCCACTCCGGGGTGGCTATGCCGGCACGTGAAACAAGGACCTTGGCCGTTGGCTTGAACCAGGCGAGGCCGGCCCCCTCAGCGTGCGAACCGACGTAACGGATGCCGCGGGCACGGAGCAGCGCCTGAAGCGCTCCATCCTCGCCGCTGGCGCCGTGGAGGGCAGGCCAGACGACGTCCGGCGCCTGTTCCGTGAGCGCCGGCAGCAGGGAGGCATCCGGATCGCGAACCGTCACCGTGTGCCCTGCAGCCTGCAGTTCCTCGGCGACGCGCCGCCCTGACCGAAGGGACACGTCTCGCTCGTGCGAGATCCCACCCGAGAGCACGACGATGTTGAGCTTCTTGAAATCAGTCATGATCAGGCCTTTTCTTTGGGTCTGGGTGAGCGGGTCATCGCAGCGGGTGCTCAGGACATGTTGGGCGGTGGGGCCGCGAATGTGCCTCGCGACTTCCCTCCGGTCAGCCGACCGGTGCCGGCGAAGGTGTCGAGCAGATCGATTTCGCCGTTGATGACCGTTGCGAGGCGCCTGATCCCGACTCGAATGCTCTCCGGCGTCGGGTAACAGAACGAGAGCCGGATGTTCTGGCGCCCGTCACCATCGGCGTAGAAGGCCGTTCCCGGTGTGTACGCCACGAGTTCCTTCACGGCCCTCGGCAGCATCGCCTTCGAATCGAGCTGCTCAGGCAGGGTCAGCCAGACGTAGAACCCACCTGTGGGGTTCGTCCAGGTGAGCTCGGGCAGGTACTCCCCGAGGGCGGAGAGCATCGTCTCCTTCCGCTCCTGATAGACACCACGGAAGGTGTTGATCTGGCCCTTCCAGTCGGCCTGATCAAGATACTGGGAGATCACTAGCTGACTGAACGACGACGGGCACAGGATCGCGGCCTCGTTGGCGAGGATGAGCTTCTCGCGGATGGCGTGCGGCGCGAGCGCCCACCCCACCCGGAAGCCCGGGGCGAGCGTCTTCGAGAACGTGCCGAGGTAGACGACGCCATCCGATTCGAGTGAACGGAGGGCCGCCGGCGGCTTCTGGTCGAAGTAAAGCAACCCGTACGGGTTGTCTTCGAGTACGAGAATGTCGTTCTCACGCGCGATCTCGAGGATTTCGGTGCGTCGGGCCTCGGAGAGTGTGACACCGGCGGGGTTGTGGAACGTCGGGATCGTGTAGAGGAACTTGATTGTCTTTCCCGCAGCCTTAAGGCTCGCGATGTGCTCGCGGAGCGCCTCGGGAATCAGGCCGTCCTGATCCATCGGGACGTGGTCGACCTCGGCCTGGTAGCTCTTGAAGATCACCATCGCGGTGACGTAGCTCGGCCCCTCGGCGATGACGACGTCACCCGGGTCAATGAAGAGTTTGCTGAACAGCTCGAGGGCGTGCTGGCTGCCCGTCGTGATCACGACGTCGGAAGCGCTTCCCTGGATCCCCTCGAGCGCCATCACCTCGAGTGTCTGCTCACGCAGCTTCTCGACGCCCTGCCCTGAACCGTACTGGAGTGCTGTTGGGCCCTGTTCCCGCATGACGCGGTTCATGGCATCCGTCACCAGGTCCTCGGGCAGAGCGGAGACGAACGGCATCCCACCGGCCAGGGAGACGACCTCGGGGCGACTTGCAACGGCGAACAGGGCGCGGACCTCACTGGCGGCCAACCCGGCCGTACGGGCGGCGTATGAGCCGTACCACGGGTCGAGGTTGTTTCCGGATGAGTGGCGAGAGCCGAGTTCTGACACTGTCTTTTCCGTTCCTGGTCTTTCATCGATGTTAGCCGTCCCGTGGGGATGCCAATTGACCACGGGTGGCTTGCACCAGGTGTTAACGACATCGACCCGCCCGGCATGAGCCGGACGGGTCGATTGTGGAGCCGGACTGGCTAGGCCAGGAAGGCGGCCAGGTCGTTCTCGAGAGCTGCCTTCGGCTTGGCGCCGATGATGGTCTGCGCGACCTCGCCACCCTTGAATACCTTCATCGCGGGGATGGACGTGATCTGGTACTGCATGGCGAGCTGCGGGTTCTCGTCGACGTTGACCTTGACGATGTCGATCTTGTCGCTGTGCTCGGTCGCGATCTGGTCGAGAATCGGGGAAACCATGCGGCAGGGGCCGCACCACTCAGCCCAGAAGTCGACGAGGATCGGCTTGTCGCTCTTCAGAACTTCGGCGTCGAAAGTGGCTTCAGATACTGCACGTGCTGACATTGTTGCTCCTTGTGGGTAGGTAGAAATTAAACCGATGCCGCGACGGCGGATGCGATCTCGGGGTTGTGGTGCGCTTCCTGCTCGAGACTCGCGAGGTAGTGCTCGGCGTCAAGCGCGGCAACGGTTCCGGATGCGGCCGCGGTGATGGCCTGCCGGTAGTTCGGGTCGATGACATCGCCGGCCGCGAAGACGCCGGGGAGGTTGGTCCTGGACGAGCGGCCGTCGACGGCGATGGTGCCGTCGCTGGTGAGTTCGAGCTGGCCGTGGAACAGGTGGGTGCGCGGGTCGTTGCCGATCGCGATGAACAGGCCGCCGAGCTCGAGATGGCTCTCGGTGCCATCGACAGTGTTGCGGAGAGTCACGCCGTTGACGGCGTTCTCACCGGAGATGCCCACGACTTCGGAGTTCCAGACGAACTCGATCTTGTCGTTGGCGAAGGCGCGGTCCTGCATGATCTTCGACGCGCGGAGGGTGTCCTTGCGGTGGATGACGTAGACCTTCGAGGCGAAGCGGGTGAGGAACGTGGCCTCTTCCATCGCTGAGTCGCCGCCGCCGACAACGGCGATCGTCTTCTCCTTGAAGAAGAAACCGTCGCAGGTGGCGCACCACGAGATGCCGCGACCAGACAGTCGCTCTTCATCGGCGAGGCCGAGCTTGCGGTAGGCGCTTCCTGTTGCGACGATGACGCTCGACGCCTCGAAGTCCCCGGAGTAACCGGTCTTGATGGTTTTGACTTCTCCACCGAGGGAGACCTCGGTGACGTCGTCGAGGATGATCTCGGTGCCGAAGCGTTCTGCCTGCTCCTGGAACTTGCTCATGAGCTCAGGGCCCTGAATTCCCTCGGGGAAACCCGGGTAGTTCTCGACCTCGGTCGTGTTCATCAGCTCACCGCCGGCCTCAACGCTCGACGCGAGAAGCAGTGGGTTCAGGTTCGCGCGGGCCGCGTAAATTGCCGCTGTGTAGCCGGCAGGCCCTGACCCGATGATGATGACATTGCGCACGGTATTGCTCCTCAAAAGTTCGCTCGACCAGTCCAACACATCTTAGTTGGGCACTATTCCAGAGGCCCTGTGGAGGCTGTGAGAGGACTGTGAGCGCGGGGTTCAGCGCCCGGTACCGAGCGCATCAGTTGCGGTCGAGAACATCAGGCGGAACGGGTGTTCTCGACCGGAAGTGGTGTTCTCGGCGTGAAGCCTAGCGGCGACGCAGGCGGCGCTTGACCGGCGCGATGGCTTCCCGGAGTTCCTCGGAACGCATCAGCGCGAGTGCGCCGACGTAGAGGGCCAGCATGACGACACCGATGAGTGCCATGGTGAGCACCGCGTTGAGGGGCGAGGCAAGCGCCCAGCCGCTGGTGTACCCGCCAAGCACGAAGATCAGGACGACTCCAGCGAGCACGGACGGGATGGCGGCGACCGTGTAGACGGTGAGGCTGCGGATGATGCGGGCCATGTCGAGTCCGTGAATCCGCTTCGCGAGCAGAATGCCGGCGGTGATCATCTGCACGACGATCGATATCGACATCGAGACGGCAAGGCCGATACCGATGAACTCGCGCGGCAGCTGCGCGCAGGCCAGCGCGAGAGCGATGTACACGGCCGTCTGAACCAGCGTGAAGAAGAAGGGTGTGCGGGTGTCGCCGAGGGCGTAGAAGGTCCGCTGGAAGACGAAGAGCACGGCGAACGGGACAAGGCTGACGAGGTAGCCCATCAGCACGAAGCCCATCGCGGCGGTGTCGGCGAACTGGTCGGTGAACAGGCTTGCGAAGGGGAACGCCACGACGAGGAGAACGGCCGTCGCCAGCACGATCAGCAGGGTGATCTGGCGAACCGCAGCCGAGACATCCGTTTTCAGATTCTCGATCCGGTTCTCACGCACGTGCTCGGCCAGACGGGTGAAGTAGGCGGTGGCGACCGACAGGGTGATCACCGAGTGGGGCAGCATGAAGATCAGCCAGGCGTTCTGCAGCGTCGCCGGTCCTGCCCCGTATCCGGAGGCGATGAGGGCGACGTTGGTCTGGATGAGGCCGCCGAGGGTGGTGAGTCCCAGCATCGCGAATGACCAGCCGGCGAGCTTGCCGGTCGCGCCGAGCCCCACTCCCCGCCAGGCGAAGTCGGGTCGGTAGCTGAGTCCGATTCTCTTCCAGAAGAAGAACAGGACGATCGCCTGCGCTGCGACACCGATGGTCGCTGTGCCGGCGAGGACAGCGATCATGCTCGGTGTCCAGTCGGTGACGAGTCGGTCACCGTTGGGGTCCGCCCCGAAGGCGATTATGAAGACGACGAGGCCAGCCATCGCCACGATGTTGTTGATCACGGGTGACCAGGTGAACGGGCCGAATACCTTGTGCGCGTTGAGGATCTCGCCGAGCACCGAGTACAGGCCGTAGAAGAAGATCTGCGGCAGGCACCAGTAGGCGAACGCGATCGCGAGAGCGCGCGTCTCCTCGTCCAGCCTCACCGAGTAGATGCTCACGAGTGCTGGCGCGAGCAGGACGGCCGCAACCGTCGCGCCGAGCAGCACGACGAAGGTGATCGTCAGCAGCTTGTTCATGTACGCCTTGCCGCCGTCGGCGTGCACGATGGAGCGCACGATCGACGGAACGAGCACCGCGCTCAGAACACCGCCGGCGATGATGACGTAGAGGGTGTTTGGCAACTGGTTGGCGACGCCGAACGCGTCGGCGCTGCGTGAGCCGACGAGGCCGATGGTGGATGCCAGGAGCATCGCCTTCACGAAACCGAGCAAACGGGACACGAGGGTCCCGGATGCCAGGAACAAGCTTGCCCGGCCGATGCTGCCTTCGTCTGTTGATTTAGTCATTGCCGCTTTCAGTGGACATGTTCTGGGCCTTTGCGGGGCGGCGTTTACGGATCGTGCGGATGAGTCCGCCGAGGAACAGCGCGAGGATGAGGCCGCCGATCACGGCGGCCCCGATTCCTTCCCAGTCAGCGCGGACGCTGACCGGGACCTGGACGCTGCCACCGATGACGGCGTTCTGCGGCGAGTAGAGCTGCACCCGAACCAGGACATCTCCGTTGCCGAGCCGCGCCTGAACGGGTACGAGAACCGTTTCGCGGGAGTTCGCTGGAATGGTCTGGGTCACCGCCGCGTCGACACTGAGCTTGAGGCTCGAGGTGGACGCCTGGAGCACGACGGTAACGGGCTGGTCGAAGTCATTGCGCACGGAAAACGGCAGCGAGGTCTGGTTGCTCACCATGTTGATCTGGGTGGTGGCCGTGATCGACACTGAGTCGAGGATGGCGGTGGTCTGGTCGTCGTGTTCCTGGACGGCAGCGTCCCAGTCAGCGGCGTTGTCACGCCACGAGACGGCGAGCAGGGCCAGAATTTCGGCTCGCTCCGCGCCCGTGAGGATGGTGGGGTCGTCGAGGACGGTGGCGAAGGACGCTATCTCCGCCTCACGGGCGCTGAATCGCGCCACGGTAGCTGTTCGCCCGGAGTCCTCCGGTTCGTCAACGATCGTCACCGTTTCCGGCTTGGCGGAAGCCGCGGTGCTGAGTGACGTACTCGACACCAGCGGCAGGGTAGCCAGCGCCGACAGCGCCTCACTCAACCGGGCTGACGACGGCGGCCACCCGCGGTCAAGGGCGAGCACCAGCGTCCGCTCCGGTGCAGAGCGCTCGGCGCCGACGACCATGAGCTGGGCGGCGAGGTCCGCGAGGGCGTCCTGCTGGTCGTCGGTGCTGATTGCCGTGACCGCGTCCTGGAGCGCCTCTGACGCCGCGGCATCCGACACGATGAGCGCAGCGTCACCGACCCTCGACGCCGCTCCAGGCGTGTATGAGGCAGTCGTTGCGACATTGCCGGAGGAGACGATCGTCGACGTTGCGCCGGATGCCGCGAAAATGGGCAGGTCGGTGGACACCACTGTGTCGTCGGCGGGCCAGACGACACCGGTTGTTGTGTACGGCCACTCGGTGAGTTCGGCGAGGGTCGGGAGCGGTGTCTCATCGGGACCCGGATCTGCCGGCGGTGCTTCCGTCTCGCCGGGGACCGGCTCGCTGTCTGGAACGTCGGCCGACGGGGCGGCGAAGTTGTCGGGATCGAGGCCGAACAGCAGTGACGTCGGACTCAGGAGGTTCGGGATACCGGCCTGTGCCTGCACGGCGGGGTCCGCATCCGCAAACTGGAGCGGGAAGGTTTCGTTTGTGGCGCGTGAGAGGGTGTCGAGCCAGGCGACCGCCGATGCCGGCGCTGCGTCACCGAGTGCGCGGATCGACGCGATGATCATCGGGTCGATTCCGAGCGCCACAGGGCGGTCGATGACCCCGTCGAGCTGTTTCGTGAGTACGCCATTGGGGGAGGTATAGAAAGCAAGGGCATCGGCCGTCAGCAGGCCGGTCGTTCCCGGCGGAGCTGTAATGGGCATCACGACGGCGACGCCGAGCGGCGACGCCGCAGGATCTGGGCTGTAGACAACCGTGTCCCGCGCCTCTACGACAGTCTCCGCGCTCGTGTAGACGGCATCGATGGGGTACACGCCCCCGGTGGCCAGCGCGAGCGACTCGGCGGTGACCTGGATGGGGGTGAGGGTGTGGCTGGCGCCAGGTCCAAGGGCCGGTACCGGGACCTGGGCGACCGTGTGTTCGGTGCCGGAGGCTGTGGACAGGTCCAGCCACTCGGTGAGCTCGGCGCGGGAGTCGATGGCGCCCGTGTTGGACTGAAGGACCAGAGTGCCGTCGGCGACGGAGACTGCCGTGGTGTTCTCAACGGTCACGGTGACAGCCATCGTTCCGCCGGCGCCGAGGAAGCTGGCGGACTGGCGGATCGATACGGAGACATCCTCAACACTCGGAGCGGCAGCTGGAGCGCTGAGCGCCGTGGTGGCGGCTGCCGGTTCACTGGCGATGGCGGGTGAGGTTGCGCCGCCGAGGGACAACAAACCGACCACGGTGGCAAGAAGCACACGCATGGTCAACGGCGGTCGTTTCTGTGTCATAGGCGTTCGCCGGCGCGGAGGATCCACGTTCCAGCATCGATCGATTCTAGAGGTGGACGCTGGGGGGATGCTTTCAGCGCGCGGGAGACGGCGGACCCTGCCCCAAATGCGCGGGTCGCTCGCCGTCGCCGTCCGCCTCGATCAGCGCGTACTTTTGCCAGTGCTTCCAGCCGTGAATCTGCCGCTCACGGTAGTAGGCCTCATCGATCCGTTCGTGCCACTCGACATAAACGAGTGCCAGCGATGTCGCTGCACCGTCGTCATCCGCTCCGATGCCGTGCTGCCACAAGCGGTGCGAGAGGTTCCAGGTGCTCCCGGTGAGGAAGGCACCGTCGGCGCGACGAAGGATGTACACGTACGGCATCGACCAAGAGTGCGGCCGACGAGGAGCGAGCAGACCGGATTACCGGGTGCTGTCGGGTGCCACAGGTCTCTCCCTGCCTGTGGAGGACCAGACGACGATGGGCGACACGGCCGGTCGGACGATTACTCGCTGACGGAGTCCAGCAGGGTCCAAACGGTGCGCGTGAGGTCGGGATGCTCGAGCGCGATGCTTCGCAATAGTTCATATTCCAGTTGAGCTATATTCTTGCGGTGGACAGCGGCATCCGCCAGATCGCTTCGTGCAGCGTGCTTCGCCATCGCATATTGCGCGGTCATCCCGCTCGCGTCCAGTGCGTCGGCCCGCAGCTCGAAGACAACGAGTTCGTCGACCGTTGGAAGGTCGTGGATAAAGTCGTATGGGTCTTCACCGGCACGGCAGCGGTGCTCGATGAGAACGTCGAGTTCATACCGGGCATAGCGGCGCAACTCGTCGAGGTCCATCCTGGCCATGGTCATCGCGCCTCCTTCGCTTGTTCGACGTTGGGTGTTTTGTGAGCCCGGTTTAAAGGGTACGCGAGGATTCTCAGGTGCCAAATAATGGATGCCGCGTGCCGGTCCCGGTGGAATCCACCACGGCCGTGCGACGATGGGGCATGGACCAGAAACCGCTCGCGAGCAGCACACTGCGGCACTTCCGCGAGACCCTCGAGGCTGAACGCGCAGAACTCCTCGCCCAGCAGGAGCACGTGGCGGCATCCCTCACCGAAGTACGCGACGCGCGTGACGGCGAACAGGACGACGAACACGACCCTGAGGGGCCAACTCTTACCGCCGAGTGGTCGCGCCTGACCGGGCTGCAGGACGACGCGGTGCGCCAGCTCAAGGACCTCGATCGTGCGCTCGCCCGAGTCGATGACCGCAGCTACGGAATTTGCACCCGCTGCGGCAAGCCGATCGGTCGGGCCAGACTCGATGCCCGCCCGGTCGCTGAGCTGTGCATCGAGTGCGCGCGGCTCGCTGAAACCGGTCGATAGGGTTACCTGCCCTGAGTTGGCCGTCGATGCACCCGGCACGTAACCTCGCCGTATGACCGAGAACCCCGCTGACTTGCCCGAAGTCTGCGTCTGTTACATCCTCGATGAAACCGACGAAGACGGTTACCGGGTCCTGCTCGGTGAAAAGAAGAAGGGCCTTGGCCTTGGCAAGCTCGTTGGCCCCGGCGGCAAGCTCGAGCCGGGCGAGACGCCCGCGCAGGCGGCGGTCCGCGAGGTCTTCGAGGAGTCGGGACTTCGGGTTCTCGAAGACGATCTCGTGTTGCTCGGTCGCATCAGGTACGAGTTTCCGACGCGTGAGGCGTGGAGCCAGATCTCGTGGGTCTTCGCCACGCGATCGTGGCAGGGCGACATTGTCGAGTCCGACGAGCTGCTTCTCGGTTGGCATCCGGTCGACGCGATCCCGTTCGATCGGATGTGGGATGACGCCAGGTACTGGCTGCCGGGAGTGCTCGCCTCACCTGATTCTGGCGACGTCATCGAGCGGAGGTTCGTGTTCGGCGCCGATCTGTCGACGGTGATCGAGTCGGACGGTCCGCTCCCGGCGGGTGCCGCTACGCCTGGATCGCGAGCGTAAACGGAAGAACGGCGGATGCTCCCGCCTGCCGCAGCACGCGGCCAGCGACGGTGATCGTCCACCGGCTGTCGGTGAGGTCGTCAACCAGCAGCACAGGGCGACCAGCGTAACCGTTCAGAGCGGTTACCAGTTCCGGCCCGACGCTGAAACGGTCCCACACGCTCGACAACCGGTAGGCGCTGTTGCCCCCGGGTTCGCCCGATGGTCCCCCGTTTGCCAGCTCGAGCGCGCCGAGGTACGGCAGCCGGCCGACATCGGAGAGGGCGCGCGCCACCGAGTCCACCAGGAGAGGGCGTCGGCGGGACGGCATGCTGATGACCGCCGCCGGGCGTTCGTCCCAGTCCCACTGGCTCAGCACCCGAATGCAGGCGTCGACCATGGCACGGCTCGCCGGTGCATCGGTGCCGCCAGCGGCAAAGAGGTCGCGGAGGGTGCCGCCCCAACCCAGGTCGGTAAGCCGCGCGAGGGCGCGGCCTGGCTCTACCCGGTCCGCCGGCGCGATCTTGCCCTTCACAGGCACGCCGAGCTGATCCGCGCCCGTTGGCCACTGGGCCCGCGGTTCGATGACGACCCCGACGCGGTTGAGGGACTGCGAGGCCTGCCCTGATGCGTCCTCCCGGATATCGGTTGGGTACCAGGCGGCCTCCCCCGCTGCCGCTGCACAGTTGTCGCAGCGACCGCACGGCACAGCTGTATCGTCATCGAGGGCACGCTGGAGGAACTCCATCCGGCACCCGGTGGTGCGCTCGTACTCGATCATCGAGTTCTGTTCGGCCACGCGCGCCGCGGCGATGCGGGCGTATCGCTCGGCGTCGTAGACCCAGGGCTGACCGGTTGCGACCCAGCCGCCGGTGACCCGCTGCACGGCGCCATCGACGTCGAGCACCTTGAGTAGAAGCTCGAGCGGGCTGCGCTTGAGGTTGACCCGAGCTTCGAGCGCGGGGGTCGACAGCGGAGCACCGTTGAACGCGAGCTCGTCGATGACCGCCGTGGCCTTCGCCTCGTCGGGCATCGACGAGGTGGCGAAATACTGCCAGATCGCTTCGTCTTCGGTGCCGGGCAGCAGCAGCACGTCTGCGCTGGCCCGTTTGCCGTCGATCATTGCGGCGCGCCCGGCGCGACCGACCTGCTGGTAGTACGCAACAGGCGACGACGGAGCGCCGAGGTGGATCACAAACCCCAGGTCGGGCTTGTCGAACCCCATGCCGAGGGCGCTCGTCGCGACGAGCGCCTTGACCTGGTTGTTCTTGAGCGCTTGTTCCAGGCCTTCGCGGTCGCCGGCATCCGTTCGCCCGGTGTATGCCTGCACCTCGTGGCCAGCCTCACGGAGGAGCCGGGCGGTGTCGTCGGCTGCAGACACGGTGAGCGCGTAGATGATGCCTGAGCCGGGCAGGTCACCGAGGTGGGTGAGCAGCCAGGCGAGCCGCGTGCCGGCGTCGGGCAGGCGGAGCACGCCGAGTCGCAGGGATGCCCTGGCGAGCGGGCCGCGGATCGTCACGACCTCCGTGTGGCCGGCTGATTCGAGTTGCTCGGCGACATCGGTGACGACGCGGGAGTTGGCGGTCGCGGTTGTGGCGAGCACGGGGACGCCCGTCGGCATCTCGGCGATGAGGTCGCGCAGGCGACGGTAGTCGGGGCGGAAGTCGTGGCCCCAGTCGGAGATGCAGTGGGCCTCATCGACGACGAGGAGGCCGGTGCGCTTGACGAGGCTCGGCAGCTGCTCTTCGCGGAATCGCGGGTTGTTGAGGCGCTCGGGCGAGACGAGCAACACGTCGACCTCGTCGCGCTCAAGCTTCTGCAGAACATCGCCCCACTCGTGCGGGTTGGCCGAGTTGATGGCGACGGCACGGACACCGGCGCGCGCTGCCGCTTCGACCTGGTCGCGCATGAGGGCGAGCAGCGGGGACACGAGGAGGGTTGGCCCGGCGCCCTGACGGCGGAGCAGAAGGGTTGCGACGAAATACACAGCCGACTTGCCCCACCCGGTGCGCTGCACCACGAGGGCACGCCGCCGTTCATCGACGAGGGTGGTGATGGCCTCGTACTGTCCCTCGTGGAAGTCGGCGTCGGGTGAACCGACCAACGTTCGCAGGATTTCGAGGGCGTCGGCACGGGTATTCGTCATGACCCCAGCTTCGCAGGTGCGGCTGACAGCCCTGTGCGTGCCCGGGGGGTGCGAGAGCGCGGGCCTGCGCGCACTGGCACGCCGAGCGCTGCACATCCATGTCCAGGCTGCAGAAGTTTCTGCAGCGCGAGCATGCAACTGCAGCGCTCGAGTGGGCGGACGGGTTCCGGCTCGCGCCGCCGCCCGCGCTGGGTCGCGGGCCGGCCAGCGCGGCATCCGCTCGGCGCACACCGGGCACGCCGTGTCCGCTCAGCGCGCACTGGCGCGCCGAGCGCTGCACATCCATGCCCAGGCTGCAGAAGCTTCTGCAGCGCGAGCAGGCAACTGCAGCGCGAGCATGCAACTGCAGCGCTCGCTCGGGTGGGGCAGTCTGCAGCGCTCGCGTGGGCGAGCGCGTGGGACCGGGTCCGATCAGCGCCGCGGCATCCGCTCTGACGAGTCGACGATCTGCTTGCCGAGCGGGAGCAGCGCGACCGGCACCATCTTGAAGTTGGCCCAGCCGAACGGGATCCCGATGATGGTGACGCACAACAGAACACCGCTGACGATGTGTTCGAGCGCGATCCACCAGCCGGCGAGCAGCACCCAGACCACGTTGCCGATCGTCGAGCCAACGCCCGCCGTTGGTTTGTCGACCACTTCCTTGCCGAACGGCCAGAGTGCGTAGAGGCCGATCCGGGCAGCGGCGATCCCCCAGGGGATGGTGACGATGAAAATGCACATGATTGCCGCGGCGAGCATATAGCCGAGGAACAGCCAGAAACCCGACAGCACCACCCAGATGATGTTCAGAAGTGTCTTCATAGTGCGCTCAGTCTGACAGCCGACCCTGAGCGTCGGTGACACACTGGTAACCGTGACTTCAGCGCTCGTGCAACTCCTCCGGTTAGACCTCGAATCCGCCCGCTTCACGGTGACGACACTCACAGAGCTGTGGGGTGCCGAAGCGGATGCCGCGCTCCACCGCAATGAGAGGGTGCCGGCGCTCCGCGCGCTCGCGGCGAGGCGCAGGGATGCAGCGCCGGAGGCATCCGCGACGCTCGCAACCCTGTTCGTGCTCGGACTGCCCGTCACGCACGATGACCTGGTCGCCGCTCTGCCGAATCTCGGCGCCGATGGTGCTGTCGAGCTCGGGCTGGTCGGCGTCACGGGCACCGAGGCCAGGCCGCTGATCGACCTGAGGCCGTACAGCTTCGTTGACGCCCACGGCGCGGGCAGTTGGTGGATCGCATCCGACCTCGGCGAACTGGTGCTCGGGCGTCCGCTCGGCGAAGAACACGTGCTCGGTGTTGGCGGAGCATCGACGACGCTCAGCGGGCTGATGATGCAGACCCCCGTCGGACGGGTCCTCGACCTGGGTACCGGTTGCGGCATCCAGGCCATGCACGCCGCCCGCCACGCCACCCACGTGGTCGCGACGGATATCTCGGCTCGCGCGCTCGAACTCGCGGCACTCAACGCGGCACTCAATTCGATCCACAACATCGAGTTCCGGCTGGGCAGCCTGTTCGAACCCGTGCGCGGAGAGCGATTCGACCAGATCGTGTCGAATCCCCCGTTTGTGATCACCCCGAGGGCCGACGGTGTTCCTGCCTACGAGTACCGCGACGGCGGTATGGAGGGCGACGCTCTCGTCGAGGCCGTTCTCCGCGGTGCCGCCGCACACCTCACCCCCGGCGGCGTTGCTCAGCTCCTCGGCAACTGGGAGTATCGCGTCGGGCAGGATGCCTTCAGGCGCGTCGGTGGCTGGGTCGACGGCACCGGCCTCGATGCCTGGATCATCGAGCGCGACACCCAGGATCCGGCGCAGTACGCCGAGACCTGGATCCGCGACGGCGGAACGAAGTCGGGCACACCGGACTTCGACCGGTTGTACAACGCCTGGCTCGATGACTTCGATGCGCGCCGGGTCACCGCTGTCGGGTTCGGATACATCACACTGCGGATGCCACTGGCGGGCGACCCATCGCTGCGGCGACTTGAACGGTTGCACGGTTCGCTCGGCACCAATGAGTCAGGCCTTGGCGTGCACCTCGCGTCTGTGCTCGCCGCGCACGACTGGCAGAAGGTCCGCGACGACGAGGAGCTGGCCCTGTCGCACGTCAGTGCCGCGCCGGACGTGACCGAGGAACGCCACTACTGGCCGGGAGACGAAGACCCCACCGCGATGATGCTGCGACAGGGCAGCGGTTTCGGGCGAACGATCCGGATGGATACCGCGTTGTCCGCGCTCGTCGGCGCGAGCGACGGTGACCTGACGATTGGTGCTGTGACCGCGGCCATCGCGCAGTTGCTCGAGGTCGATGTTGCCGAATTGCTCGCGGAACTGATGCCACGCGTCCGCGGCCTTATCGACGACGGGTTCCTTCTCCCCGTCGATGAGACTGAGTAGTGGATGACGCTGAGTAGCCGCAGCCGGCACAAGAGATAAGGCATTCGCCCGATACTGCTCGCCCCCCTTAGAGAACACGATGGAGTCATCAATCTCAGGAGGACACCATGCAGATCTCAGGCGAGTACGGAACGGAACTTCTGCTCCGCTATTCCGAGGAGGAGCTCAGGCGGCAACTGGAGTTCCGCCGCGTGGCCGAGGAACGTGCGGGTGAATCCGGCGGTGACGCCGGGGCAGTCGGCGCCGTCCGCCCGTCGATGCTCGCCCGCTTCGCTCGGTTCCTGTTCCGCGAGGACACCGCGGCAGGAGGGCCCGAATGGATCCGCCCCGCTCAGGGATCATCCGCGAACCCCGAGCCCGTGCTGCCGCCGGCTCGCGTCGAGGCAGCGCCGTCGGTCACGAGCGTCGGCACGGAGAGTTCAGCGGAACGCGACGATGAGCGGATGCCGGTGATGGCCGGCTCGCCGCGATGACGGCACTGCGACGGCGACTGCGACGGCGACTGCGATCGTGACGACGCCGGCGGTCGACGTCCTCGCCCGAGTGCCATCCCTCGACTCCGCTTCGGCCGGTTCGGGTGCCTCGACGCGTGTCAGTGCGTCGTGGCACGATGAACAGGTGAGGTCACCGGCGTCAAGTCCAGCCATGATCGGGCGTGAGTCCGAACTTGCGCAACTGCACGCGGTCTTTGACCAGGTCCTCACCGACCGCCCACAGGGTGTCGTCATCTCGGGCGAAGCCGGGATCGGCAAAACCCGCCTGATCGAGGAGTTTCTGGGTCTCGCATCCGTCGACGCACTTGTGCTTACCGGGCAGAGCGTCGACCTCGGTGCTGTCGGCGCCCCGTACTCTCCCATCCAGAGTGTCCTCCGCGGCCTGGTTGCCGAGCTTGGTGTAGAGGCAGTGCGCGAGGCGAGCGGTCCGGGGGCAGAGGCCCTCACCGCTCTCCTGCCCGAACTTGGCGTCCAACGCGCCGATCCGGCGGGTGCCGCGCTCAATCGACTGCACGACACTGTGGCCACGCTCGTCGAGACTGTGTCGCGGCGGACTCCCCTCGTCATCGCGATCGAAGACCTGCACTGGGCGGATGAAGGCACCCTCGACCTCCTTCGTTTCCTGCTCCGGGTACTCGGCCGTGGCCGCATTCTCGTTGTGCTCAGCTTCCGCTCCGAAGACGTGGGTCGCGGGCATCCGCTGCGTTCGCTCCTCAGCGAACTCGACAGAAGCCGCAGCGTGACCCGGGTCGAACTTGCTCGGCTCACGAAGGAGGAAGTGCGCAGGCAGGTGGCCGCGATTCTCGGATCCGAGCCCGACGACGAGGCGTTCGACAGCGTCTACGCACGCAGTGAGGGAGTGCCGTTCTTCGTCGAAGAGCTCGTCGGCTTCGGGGCGACGGGTGAAGGCGAGTTGCCCTGGACCCTGCGGGAGCTTCTGCTCGCCCGTTATGAACGACTCAGCGACGAGTCGCAACACCTGCTGCGCCTGATCTCCGCCGGGGGCGTGCGTGTCGATCACGACCTGCTGTCGGCGGTGTTTTCCGGCGAGCCCGAGCAATTGGATGCCGCGGCCAGGGAAGCGATGATCGCCAACATCCTCGTGGCCGATGAACTCAGTTACGCGTTCAGGCACGCCCTGGTCCGCGAGGCCATTCACACGGACCTGCTGCCGGGCGAGCGGACCAGATTCCATACCAGGTTCGCCGAAGCCCTCGAGGCGCTCTCGGGTGAACGTCGCGTCGCGGCAGAGATCTCCTATCACTGGCTGGCTGCCCACGACACGCAGCGTGCCTTCCCCGCGACGCTCGACGCGATGACCGAAGCTCGGGCGACCCACGCCTACGGCACGGCGGCGCAGATGGGCGAGCGGGCTCTCGAGCTGTGGGACCAAATTCCTGACGCGGAGAAGGTCGCCGGACGCCAGAAGATCGATCTCCTCGCGCAGACGGCATCCGCTCTTCGCAACGCCGGGGAGGGTGAGCGCTCGCTCGCGATGATCAACGTCGCACTCGAGGAGAGTCCCCGCACCGAGAGCCTCCGCTACGCGCGGTTGCTCAGGGACAAGGCGCTGTACCTCGGCAATACCGGCAAGCCGGGTTCGATCCCGTTGCTCAGGGAAGCCCTCGAACTGGTGCCGCCAGGCGCGACCGGAATGGCGGGCACAACCGGACTCGCGCGTGCCCCGATGAGCGCCGGTGAATTGCGATCGGCACTTCTCACCGCACTCGCCGGACGCCTGATGCTCGCGGCGCGCATGGACGAAGCAATCGAAACAGCCCGTGAAGGGCTCCGCGAAGCAACGGATGCCGGTTCAGACCGGCACGCATCGATCGCCTCGAACATTCTCGGTACGACCGAGATCAACGTCGGTCGATTCGAGGAGGGACGTGCGCATCTCGACGAGGCGCTGGCGCTCTCGCAGAACGAGACAAGTGCGCGTTTGCGTTACCGGGTCAATGCCTCCGACAGTGAATACCTCCTCGGGCACTACTCGGAGGCGGTGAGTATCGCTGAACTGGGCATCCAGCGCGCCCGCGAACTGGGCGTCGAACGCAGTTCGGGCATCATCCTCAAATCGAACGCCGTCGATCCCCTGATCGCCCTCGGACAGTGGGAACGGGCCGACCAGTACATCGACAGCGCCGTCCGCCTCCTGCCGTCGCCGACGTTCAACGCCTACCTCAACCGCGCGCGGATGTTCCTGCTGACCTGGCGGGGCGAGACCGACGCGGCGTACCGGCTATACCGCAGTGCTCGGGCGCACGCGCGTGAACTCGGTGAGTCCGAGATGCAGGTCAGGCTCAGTTTTCCGCGAGTCGCGGCGGAGCTTCACCTCGCCCGCGGCGCGGTGGCCGAGGCGTGGGACGAGATGGATGTCCTCTTCGACGGCGACCACACGCCCGTCGCCGGGTATGAACTTCCGTTGTTGGCAACGGCCGGCCGCACGCTCGCCGCCCTCAGGCGTGCTGGTGAATCTCCTGTGTCAGACGGTGCCCTGGAGAACCGACTCCGGGCGCTGGTCGGTCGGGTGGACTGGTGGCCAACGGCATCCCTCTGGTCGACGATCTTTGACGCTGAACTCTCCGGGGCGCGAGGGATGGGTGATGATCCTGATGCCTGGAAGCGTGCGGCGGAAGTCGTGGCCTCCGACCCGGCTGCGCAGGCCCACCTGCCGTCGTACACGGCCCTTCGTCTCGGGCAGGCGCTCGTCGAGGCCGGTGAACGTCACGAAGCTGTTGTCGCCCTCCGTGACGCGGTTCGCGGCGCTGAGCTGCTCGGTGCCGGTCTTGTCGGGCGCACCGCTGTCGGTGTTGCCGAGCGCGCGGGACTCACCCTCGATGACGCACCGAACAGGCGAACGACGAACGCGACGGAACTGACGCTTCGCGAGCGGCAGGTCCTCGACCTGCTCGGGCAGGGCCTGACCAACCGTCAAATCGGCGAGCGGCTCTTCATCAGCGCCAAGACGGCGAGCGTCCACGTCTCAGCGATTCTGCGGAAGCTCGGGGCCTCCAGCCGCACCGAGGCCGCGTTTCTGGCGCGCGAGTCCGCGTGACAGGCGACTCACAAGGTCAGTGGGTGCTCTATGCATCCGGCGGTTAGGCATCCGGCGGTGCTGCCGCGTGCGTGGGTGAACCGTGCAGTCTGAGTGCCGCGAGCAACGCCCGCACTCCCCCGTTGGGTGAGGTGAGCACGCGGGTCGGAAGGTCAACGCCGTGAAGCGCCTCAGCCATCGACGCCTGGGCGAGAACGAGAACATCTGAGCGGGCGGCAAATTCGATCGCTGCGTCCCTGACCAGGGCGTTGTGCCCCGCGATGTCACCCTGTTCCTGTGCGTCGGCGGCGCCATCGACGACGGTGACGTCGACGGTCACGTCGGGGTGAGCGGCCGCGAACCGTTCGAGCAGGCGGCCGGTGGGCCCGACGGTGGAAGGGCGGGTTACGAGTACTTCGATGTGCCCCGTGCGGTCTTCGCGGCGGGCCGCTTCGGTCGCGATCGCCACGGCCTGTTCGGCCATCGCCGCGTCGACCCGAACAACGGGAACCGTCGAGTTGACCTGCTCCGCAACCTCGGCGGTCGATGCGCAGGTAACGAGAATAGCCAGGGCGCCGGATGCTTCGAGGTGCCTGATGTGGGCAGCGACGCGGTTGGTGAGTTCCTGTGTCACCCCTCCGGCGGCATCCGGGTCGAGCAGCCCTGCATCCACAATATGGACTGATTCGACAGTGGGATGAGCGTCGCGGAGTGCTGAAGAGAAGGATGCTGCGAGGGCGGGATCTGTATGCAGCAGGCCGACCCGCTGTGAGTGTTGCGTGGTCATGAGTACTCCTGCCCGAGAGACCTGATCGAAGGTCGAGCACACTATGTCACAGTCCCGATCTGGCCAGAAGGGAGGATGGTCAACCCTCTCGCCGGATCATCGGTACCGCGCCGGTGGCATGATAGCCGGATTAATTCTGCTGAGAATGTCTTGCCGAGTTCTCCGTTCGCTTCTAGAGTCCCGTTGTAATGGCGCCGCAACAAGGGCGTGGTTTTCAGCTCGGTTTTTTCAGCACTGTCCTGAACCTGACACAGAGAAGAAGCATGAACAGACGAATCTTCAGGGCGTTTCGGACACGGGACCGTTCGTGACCAGCGTCGTCGGCCACGCAGAGGGCCGTGACACGAAGGCAGGCGCTCGGCGCGTGCGCCCTCGCCGGGCGCCCAAGCGAACCTACAACCGCCGCGAAGCCATCGCCGGCTATCTCTTTATCGCTCCATGGGTGATCGGGTTTCTGATCTTCACCCTCGGTGCGATGGTCTACAGCCTCATCATCTCCTTCAGTGATTACAACCTCGCGGCGAACAGCTCGACCCCCGTTGGGTTCGCAAATTACGCCCAGCTCTTCGAGGACCCGAAGGTCGGTCTCGCCCTAGGCAATACCCTCGTCTACGCGCTCATGGCCGTCCCGCTGGAAATTGCGTTCGCGTTGTTTCTGGCGATGCTGCTGGCGCGCGTCGGAAGGGGCGCAGGCTTTTTCCGCACCGTCTACTACCTGCCCAAAATGACCCCGACAGTCGCGACGGCATCCGTCTTTCTCCTGCTCCTCAACGGCAACTCGGGCGCGATCAACCAGGGACTCGGCCTCCTCGGCATCGAAGGCCCGCAGTGGCTCGTCGACCCGGCGTGGGTGAAACCGTCGATTGTGTTGATGACGCTGTGGACGGTCAGCGGAACAATGGTGATCTTTCTGGCTGCCTTGAAGAGCGTGCCCCGAGACCTGTACGAGGTGGCGTCGCTCGACGGGGCCGGGCCGGTGCGGAAATTCTTCTCGATCACCGTGCCGATGATCTCGAGCGCGATCTTTTTCAACGTGATCGTGCTCACGATCGGGGCGTTTCAGGTGTTCGACCAGGCATATCTCCTGTTCTGGCGTGACCAGTCCAACGCGTCACCGGAGTCGTCCTTGTTTTACGCGGTTTACCTGTTCCAGCAGGCGTTTCGGCAGTTCGATTTCGGGTTCGCCGCTGCGATGGCATGGCTGTTGTTCATGATCATCATGCTGATCACCTTTATTCAGATGAAGTTCGGCAACCGGTTCGTGTACTACGAGGGAGATGGCCACACATGAGCGTGACTGAGTCATCGCCGGACGCCGTCAGGCTCAAGGGCCAGGTGATCGGGGAGCAGACGGTTGCCGGGACTCCCCGAAACGGTCCGAAGGTCGACCGTTGGTACAAACCGAAGAGTGTCCTCGGCAGGGTAGTTCTCTGGATCGCACTCATCGGCTTCGGGCTGTTGTTCATGTATCCATTCGTCTGGCTTCTCGCAGCGAGCCTCAAGCCACGCGGGCAGGTTTTCGACAACTCGCTCATCCCTCGTACCTGGGTTCCTGAGAACTACGTCGAGGTCTGGGACCAGTTACCCCTGGTCAGCTGGATGTTCAACAGCCTTTCGATCGCCCTGCTCGCGGCTCTGGCGGTTGCCATTTCGAGTTCGGTTGTGGCGTTCGGCTTTGCCTACTTCAAGTTCCCGGCGCGCAACCTGCTGTTCGGGCTTGTCCTCGCGACGATGATGTTGCCGGGTGCCGTCACGATGATCCCCCAGTACCTCATCTGGAAGGAACTGGGCCTGATCGGAACGTGGGTGCCGCTCTGGGGAGCGAACCTCTTCGGGTCTGCGTTCTACATTTTCCTGCAGAGGCAGTTCTTCCTCGGGCTCCCGCGCGAGCTGTTCGAGGCCGCCCGCATCGACGGCTGCAGTTACTGGGGGCTCTTCCGCCGCATCGCGATGCCGCTGTCGATCCCGTCATTCATCATCGTCTTCGTCTTCGAGTTCCAGGCCAGCTGGAACAACCTTCAGGCGTCGCTCATCTACCTCAACGCGGGTTCGGTCGAGGGATTCACCGCACCGCTCGGGATCGCGTACGCGATGACGAAGTACAGCCCCACCGCCGGCGGTCACGGCGATTACCAGTACGTGATGGTGGCATCGCTCATCATCACCCTGCCCATGCTGTTGATCTTCGCCTTCGGCCAGCGTTACTTCATCGAGGGGGTGGCGACGCAGGGGCGAAAAGGCTGAACTTTCGCCTCCCTCACACAGAACGGGCAACCCAGCAGGGTTGCCCGTTCTGTGTGAGTCGCGTCAGACGTTACTTCACGACCTTGTCGTATGCCCGCATCGCAGCGTCCTGAGCGTCGGCGAGAGCATCCTCAGACGACTTGTCACCCAGCAGCGCCGACGTGACCGCGTTCTTCAATTCGGTCTGGATCTCCTGCCCCGCAGCGGAAGCGCCGTAGGACTCACCTTCTCCGACGACCTCGTAGAACGTGGCGATCGTCTGGTCGAAGCCGGCGTTTCCGCTCTCCTTAACGAACTGGTCGCGAATCGCCTCATCGGCGGCCGGTGATCCGGTGAACAGGCCGGTGTTGATCGCTCCCGGGCTCTCGGAGATCGTTGCCGCGCGCGCCTCTCCCGCCGCCAGCCACGCATCCTGGGAGGTGAGTTCCAGCGCCCAGGCGCAGGCGGCATCCGCATTCTTCGCCCCCACAGGGATCACGAACGCGGTACCGCTGGCGACCGAGAACGGCTCACCCTCGATGTTCTTGAACGGGACAGCCTCGATCTGGACCTCGTCCACGTACGGGCTCAGGACGTTCACGTACCACTGCGCGTTCACCTGAGCGCCGACCTGATCAGCAACGTAGGGGTTGTTGTCGCCGAACGCATCGAAGGAGTCCGTGAAGCTCCGGTATTTCGCATATCCGCCCTGGGCGTCGAACAGTTGCTTGAGGAAGTCGAGCGCCCGGGCATTCTCGGGTGAATCGAGAGCCGGCACGCCCTCGTCATCCATAATCTCGCCGCCGAAGCCGAGGAGCCATAAACCGGCCTGGTTGACACCGACGGAGTCGAAGCCGAGGACGGTCGGGTTCCCACCCGATGCGGTGTACATCTTGCCAATGGCCCCGAGGAGGACATCGGGCTTTGACGTGTCGATCTGGTCAGGGGTGACGCCTGCTGCGTCCATGACGCGTTTGTTCAGGATGATTGCCGGTGGCTGATAGAACTGGGGGACTCCCCACACTTTGTCGTCCCACTCAACGTCATCCACGACCGACTCGTAGTACTGCTCGTCAGGGTCGACGCCGTGCGTGGCGAAGCACTCGTCGAGAGGTGTGATGAGCCCTTGCGCCGCATACGTGCCGACGAATTGGCGATCCATCTGCACCACGTCCGGGACATTTCCGCTGGCGACCCTCGTCGTGAACTTCTGTGCGTCGAATGCCGTTTGGTCGATCTCAATGTCGACATCCGAGAGCTGCTTCTCGGCGTATTCGAGCCGCGACGTTCCGACGTCGTCGGCGTTGTCGAATCCCCATGCCGCCAGGGCACCGGACGGGCTGTCGCTGAATGATACCTCTGCCGTTTCGCCGCCGCCCCCGCTGCACCCCGTCAGGACGAGCACGGATGCCGCCACAGTCACCGCAATAAGCCGCTTCTGCCTCTGAACCATCGAATTCCCTTCGTTGAGTCACGAGGCCATCCGCGATCGGCCACCGTGCCGAGAAATCACCAGCGAAATCGCTGCTCAGCTGAAGTTATCGACGGCCTTAACGACCAGCAAGGGGCTTGCGCATCCGCGTGATTCCGGGTTCGCTTCTCTTTTCGGAAGCGCGGGACGAACTTCCCGCGATCGCGCGTCAGTTGGCGGTTGCGCCACCCTCGGCGAGGTAGGCGAGGCGCTGCAGCGTTTCGTTGTTGCGTGCGTGCAGCATCAGCCGTCGGACGGGTTCGGGGATGAGGCGGCCGGGGCCCTCGACGGCGTCTTCGGTGATCCGCACGACACAGTCCTCCCCGCGACGCTTCACGTCGAGGGTGACATGCGCCACTCCGATCGGCCAGCCGCGGGCACGAACCTTCATGTGCCGGGGTGGATCCCACTCCAGCACCGAGGTCGAGTCGTTGATGAGGCAGGGCCAGACGCCGAACGAGTGGAAGAGCTGAGCGCCCTCTTTGGGCCAGGAGTCATCGACGTCTCGCATCCGGGACGCACCGACGACCCAGCTCGGGTACAGCCATCCGTTGGCAAGCACCTCAAAGACGCGTTCAGGGCTCGTGTGGATGAGTCGGTAGTTGACGCTCATGGCTGCCTTCCGAGTAGCTGGTCTGGTGTGGGCGAGAGTGAGGGTGGTGTCGTGATGCCGAACCTGTCGCGGAGGGCGAGCAGTGCCGCGTTCCAGCCGGGCATTCCGTGCACGCCCGGGCCCGGTGGGGTCGACGACGAACACAGATACAGGCCGGCGAGAGGGGTCCGCCACGGGTTCAGCGAGAGGGTGGGACGGGCGACGAGCTGGAGCATGTCAACGTCGCCGGCGGAGATGTCGCCGCCGACGTAGTTGGGGTTGTACGACTCGTACTCGACGGCCGACTTATGGGCGCTGGCGAGGATCAGGTCGCGGAAACCTGGCGCGAACCGTTCGATCTGCCTGGTGATCGCCTCGGTCCGGTCCTCGGTGGATCCGGCGGGAACGTGTGTGTACGCCCACAGGGTGTGCTGGCCCTCGGGCGCTCGCGTCGAATCGAACACGCTCGGCTGCGACACGAGGACGTAGGGGTTCGACGGATGCCGTCCGCTGGCGACATCGTGCTCCGCGGCTGCGATCTCCTCGCGGGTGCCGCCCAGGTGCAGTGTGCCGGCCTCGCGCAGGGTTTCGTTGGTCCAGGGCACAGGCCCGGAGAGGGCGAAGTCGACCTTGGCGACGGCGTTGCCGTAACGGAATTTGCCCAACCGCCTGGCGTAACCGGCGGGCAGCCGGTTCCCCGCGATCTTTACGAGGCCGCGCGCGCTTGTGTCGAGCAGCACAGCCCTGGCTGGGGGCAGCTCGCGGAGGTGGGTGACCTCGGAACCGGTGACGATCTCGCCACCGTGCGCCGTGACATCCGCCGCCATCGCGTCGACGATCGACTGACTGCCACCGATCGGGACCGGCCAGCCTTCAGCGTGGGCGAGGGTGGCAAGCACGAGCCCGGCGGCGGTCGGCGCGAAGGTCGGCAGCGGTCGGATCGCGTGCGCGAGCACACCGGTGAGCAGTGCGGGGGCGGCATCGTCGTGCCAGCGCACGTTCCACAGCGGGCTGCCCTGCTCCAGGGCGCGCAGCCCGAACCTGGCCATGGTGATCGGATGCTTCGGCACGCGAAGAAGGCTGCTTCCGACGAAGCCCGCAACCGAGGAACCGTGCGAAACGAGTGGCTCGAACAGTTGCCGCCATGCGGCACCGTCACGTCCGAGGTCCTCGACGGTGCGGTCGAGGGAGTGCCAGGCGAGGCCCGCGCGTCCCGAGTCGAGGGGCTGGGCGTAGGAGAGTTCGGGAAGTGCGAACGGGATGCGGTCGGTCAGCCCGAATCGGGAGAAGAATTCCGAGGCGAGGGCCATCGGGTGAACGGCCGAGCAGGTGTCGTGGCGGAATCCTGGAAGGGTCGCCTCCGAGGTGCGTGACCCGCCGCCGATGGTGTCGGCGCGTTCGTACACGCGAACGGACAGACCGGCTCGAGCCAGTGTGACGGCGGCGGCGAGGCCGTTCGGACCCGCTCCGACAACGATTGCATCAGGCTCAGACATCCTTCGCAGTATGCCAGCGACCACTCTCAGGATCGACCCCTTGACGGGGACGCGCGCGGAGCGATTCGATTTCCGCATGCCTTCCGACATTTGCCTTCCGTTGGGACACCTGCCGTGTCGCATTCACCTTTCGTTAGGAATGTTCTGGTCAAATGGCAGTTAACACCTAGGGTGGACACCACGAGGCATCACCGCCAAACCCGATTGGACGGATTGTGATAGAGCGCACGGCCGAGTATCCGAGGCCGGACCACTTCCTTCTGCACATCAGTGACACTCACCTTCTGGCCGGAGGTAACAGGCTTTACGGCTCGGTCGACAGCGAAGAACACCTCAGGCAGGTGTTCACAGAGCTCGAAGCCTCAGGGGGTCGTCCAGAGGCCATCATCTTCACGGGGGATCTCGCCGACAAGGGCGAGCCCGACGCTTACGAGCGCATCCGGCGCATCGTGGATCCGGCGGCGAGCCGGCTCGGTTCCCAGGTCATCTGGGTCATGGGAAACCACGACAAACGAGAAGCCTTCCGCGCCGGGCTGTTCAACGAGGTGCCGACGTCGAGACCCGTTGACCGGGTGTACGACGTCAACGGCCTTCGCGTCATCACGCTCGACACCTCAGTACCGGGGCATCACCACGGCGAAGTGACGAGCGACCAGCTCGATTGGCTCGCGGAAGAGCTTTCGGTGCCGGCGCCGGACGGAACGATCCTTGCGTTGCATCACCCGCCGGTGCCGAGTGTGCTCGACCTCGCCGTGAGCGTCGAGCTTCGCGACCAGAGCGGTCTTGCTGAGGTGCTTGAGGGGTCCGACGTTCGGAGCATCCTCGGCGGTCACCTGCACTACTCGTCGATGGCGACCTTTGCGGGCATCCCGGTCTCCGTGGCATCCGCCACCTGTTACACCCAGGACCTCACGGTCCCGGTCGGCGGGACCCGCGGGCGTGACGGGGCTCGGGCGTTCAACCTCGTGCACGTGTATCCCAACACTGTGCTGCACTCGGTTGTGCCGCTCGGTTCGTTCCCCACGCTCGACTACATCGATCCGCAGGAGAGCGCCAAGCGCCTGGACGTGCTCGGCGTTCACATCGCCGAGCCGATCGCGGGCGAGCCGGTTCCGACGCACACGGCTCCGACGCCCGTTCACCGGAGCGCGCCGCCGACGGAGTCGATTCCGGTGCTGGTCTAGCTCTCCCTGGGCCGCGCGGCGTGCGTGCCGAGAACATCAGTTCCGGTCGAACGCATCAGTTGCGCGGGATGTTCTCGACCGCAAGTGATGCCCTCGCGCGACTGGAGTAATGGCATCCGCTGGTCGTCGACGCAAACGGATGCCGGGCCTGACGTCGCCGTGCGACGACCGGCTAGATCGCGTCCGTGACCGAGGCCGTGAATGATTCGGTGATGGACACCGTCACGCCCTCCTGCATCAGCTCCGGCTCTGCGCCGTGAACGGCGACTTCGGTCTCCCACGGGGCCGCGAACGGGAAGTAGTGCTCGAGGAACCGGGTGACAGCCTCCGTACGCTTCTCAACCGAGATCTCGGGCTTCGAACCGTCATTGAGGCAGAACATGTCCTGGTCGCGGCGCTTGAGCAACCGCTCCATCGACGGCAGTGACGACTTGAGTGTCGTCTCGATGTACTTCACTCGGGCATTGGTCTGCACGACCGCTCGCCCCGTCATAAGCGCGTAGTAGTGGTAGAGCGAGTTGGTCACCGAAATGTCGGTCGCCGAGCGGAACCGGCTCGCCGCCGTGCGCGCGAACTCCTCGGGGAACTCGGCCTCGAGCTCGTGCAGGACGCTCTTGCGCATGGGTGCTGCCGAGTGCTCGAGGTGCCTCGTGGTGACTTTGCCGAACCGCTCGCGGAGCAGTCCCCTGTTGACGCGAGCCGCGTTCTCGTAACCGCTGCGCGACGGGTCGCTGTCACCGAGTCCGATGCGCGTGGATGCCTCCACGAACTTCGTGATGCCACCGGGCGAGAAGAAGATGTCGGGGCTGATCGGGCGCCCGAAGAACATGTCGTCGTTCGAGTAGAGGAAGTGCTCTGAGAGCCCTTCGATGTATTGCAACTGGGCCTCGACAGCGTGCGAGTTGTGCGTCGGGAGCACACTCGTGTCCTTGAAGTGGTCCTCACTGCGGACGAGGGTGACAGCGGGGTGCTCAGCCAGCCACTCGGGGCGGGGTGAGTCGGTGACGATGAAGATGCGGCGCACCCACGGCGCGAACATGTAGACGCTCCTGAGCGCGTACTTAAGCTCGTTGATTTGCCGGAACCGGGCGTCGGAGTCGTCGCCGTCACCAACGACGTAGTTCTGCATCCGCTTCGCGCGTGCGCGCTGGAACTCTTCGCTTGAGCCGTCAACCCAGGAGAAGACCATGTCGACATCGAAGGTCACGTCGCTCGCCAGGTCCGCGAACATGTTCTGCAGGGTGGGCCAGGTCTGGCCGAACATCTCGACCGTGTCTTCGAGCGCTTCCGACCGTGGCAGCCTCCTGCGCATCAACGCGTTCTCGACGGGTGCGACGATCTCGTCCTCACCAAACCGCCAAAGTTCGAGCTGCACGGCGGTATCCGGGCCGTAACGCAACCGCCCGATCGGTTCGATGCGGGGGCGATACAGCCGGAAAACCGATGCTTTCTTGTCGCTCGCGAACGTGCCGTCCGCGAGCAGCGTCGGGGTGGCATCCGGCGTCTTACCGGGCTTTCCGCCGTCCCGGAGCGTCGCGGGGTCAATGGCCTTCGCGTAGAACGGCTCGTCCTCGTAGGCGGCGGCGAATGCGGCCGAGAGCTGCTTACGGCATTTGCGATCGACAGCGATCACCGGGTTGCCGTTGCTGCCACGCACCAGGAGATACGGGATGTCTGCATCTTCGAGCACCCGACGGATGCTGAGCAGGTCGGTGATCATGGACTCACGCGGGGTGAGGTGGCCGTTGATCAGCGTGAATTCGCCCTTACGAAGGACCACATCGTCGCGGGAAAAGCGGTTCAGGCGAGTGCCGTTTGAGAGCAGCACGAGCTCCGGTGACTCACTGATGATCGGCATCGACGCCGTGATCGGGTTATCACGGCGAAACGCATCGGCGGCGCTCTCGGTCGCCGTCTTGTGCTTCTTCGGTGTGTTAAACGTCGTCATGATCGCCACCCTTCTCGATGGGTTCGCCGTATCGGCGTGTGTGGTGCGCTCCGCATCTGCGGGCATGGCGGCGCTGCCTGCGCTGGGTCGACGGAGCGGCCGGGTGGCCGGTGTCGCAGTGCTCATTCTAAACACACCCGGCGCCGAATGACTCCTGAGCACCTCTGGACGCACTCTCAGGCCGTGACCGAACCGCGTAGGACAGCGGAAACTCGCGGATAATGGATGGTTGTAGCGTCAAGCATTAGTAGACTGGCTTCATGACTGAAGCACGCTGGCTCGATGAGGACCAACTCAACGCATGGAAGAAATTCGTTGCGGTGGTCGAGCTGTTGCCCGGCGTGCTCGACTCGCAGTTGCAACGTGACGCTGAACTCAGCCATTTCGAGTATTTCGTGCTCGCCATGCTCTCCGAGTCCCCTCACCACGTGCTTCGGATGACGGCCCTTGCGTCGGCGACGAACGCAACGCTTCCGCGGCTCTCGCACGTGGCATCCCGACTGGAGAAGAAGGGGTACATCGAACGCCGGCCGTGCGCCGAGGACAAGCGTGCGACAAACGCACACCTCACCGACGCGGGGATGGCGAAAGTGGTGGCGACGGCGCCCGGTCACGTGAACACTGTGAGGGACAACGTCATCGACCCGCTGGACGCCGCGGACATCGCAGATCTCGATCGCATCATGGGGCGAATTCTCGACACCCTCGATCCCGACCACAGGTTCGCCAGGCAAGCGCGCTGAGGCTGTCAGCGCCGGTCGAGCTCGGATAGGGACTGAGCGAGAATTGGGAAATGACTGAAGCCGGCGAGTTCATCGACGCGGCTCTGCAGCGGGAGACCGCGTGGACGCCGCCCGCCGACGACCGGGACTCGACTGGGCTGGGATCGTACGGCGCGTCGGTCGGTGCCGTGCGGGGTACGGTTCGGGATGCCATGCGCAAATACCGCGGGATGTCGCACGACGAGATCACCGCTCTGGCATCCGAGCTCTGGCGGCCTCCGATCTACGAACGTCGGCTCGCTGCGGTCGTGTTGCTGCAGTCACACGTGGCGGTTCTCGATAACTCGGACCTGACCAGGATCGAAGGGTTCCTCCGTGACGGACGTGCTCGCTCGCTGGTCGATCCGCTCGCGACAGACGTCGTCGGGCCGATGATCGAGCACCTGGATGACGTGGGTCAGAGCAAAGCGCGTGCGGCCCTTGACCGCTGGCTCGGAGAGAACAACGTGTGGCTCCGTCGCGCCGCGATCCTCGCCCCGCTCCGCGCGTTGCGTGCCGGGACGGGCGACCCCGAGCGGTTTGCGCGCCAGGCCAGGGCAGTTCTCGCCGAACCGTACGCCAGTGAGATCGTCAGCGAGGCCATCGACCTCGTGCTGGATGCCCTGGCGACGTGAGGCCAGGGCCGGAGATACCGCGCGGGAGATCCCACCGGCGACGTGTCCGGCATCCGACGTGTCCGGCATCCGTCCCCCGGATAGTGGCTCGCGGAGCACCCGTCAAGGCCTGTGCCCGCGCATGGCCCAGGGCGTAACGTGGCAGGCCCCGAAAGGAGCACGATGACTGAGAATATCTCTGGCAAGAAGGTCGCATTTCTGCTGACCGATGGTTTTGAAGACTCCGAGCTGACGAGCCCATGGCAGGCGGTGACGGATGCCGGTGGCGAGGCAGTTCTCGTCTCACCGAAGATCGGCACGATCGAGGGTAAGAACGGGCACGAGCAGGACGTTGACGTGCGTTCGGCCGACGCGTCAGCCTCGAAGTTCGACGCGCTCATGCTGCCCGGCGGTGTCGTCAACGCCGATCACCTGCGCATGGACGATGACTCGGTCGCGTTTGCCAAGAGCTTCTTCGAGGAGCACAAGCCGGTTGGCGTCATCTGCCACGGCGCGTGGATCCTGATCGAGGCCGGCGTCGTCCGTGGCCGCGAACTCACGAGCTACCCGAGCCTCAAGACCGACCTGATCAACGCCGGAGCGAACTGGGTCGACGAAGAAGTCGTCGTCGACAGCGGCTTCGTTTCGAGCAGGACACCCGATGACCTGCCGGCGTTCAACGCCAAGTTCGTCGAAGAGATCGCCGAGGGCGAGCACTCCGGGCAGACCGCGTAGTCTCTCCGGTCACCATCAGAGGCGCCGCCGGATTCAGCGTCCGATCACCCGCGTGATTGTCATCACGAGGATCACCCGATCGGCGCTGTCCGGCGGCGCTTCTTGCGTGGCATTGCCGTAACGCTTGCCGAGTCGCACGTAGAACGCCCCGGTGGGGTCCGGGCGCACCTCGGCGAGCTCTCCGCGCAGCTCGATGTAGCTCAGCGGGTTCTCCGGATCGAAGATCGAGAACGCCATCGACGGGTTCTTCTGCAGGTTGCGGAACTTGGCCCGCTTGGTCGTGTGCGTGAACAGCAGGTTCTCACCGTCGAACTCGAACCACATCGGGTTGACCTGCGCGGTGCCGTCGGGTCGCACTGTGGCGAGGCTGCCGAAGTTTGCATCGGTCAGCAGGTGCCGGAGATGCTGCGGGATCTCAACTGTCATGTTCCCAAGTTACGCGTCGCGTTATCCACAGGCATCCGTTTGTCCACAGATCCCGGATGCCGTCGGCCGGGCGCAGCGCGCAGGTCGAGTATCGAGCCATGACAGACATCAGCGCCTCGACGGCGAATCAGCAACCGCTCGACACAGACGAGCTCATTGAACAACGGGTGAGCGCCCTCATCGGCCGCGCCGCCCGACGGCAGCTCTGGCTGCTCTTTCTCGACGACGATGATGTGCAGCTGCCCATGCTCGTCCCGATCGACGACTTTCCGGTGCAGCCCCGCCCCGCGGACGCCCATGCTCTGGCCTCCGGCGTGGCGGCCATCATGGAGTCCGCGGGGGCGGTCCGGGTGATTCTCGTGTGGGAGCGATACGCGGGCGCTGACCTCACCCAGCTCGATCGGGCGTGGGCGCGGCAGTTGAATGCCGAATGTGCCGCGGCCGGCGTGCCGGTTCGAGCTCAATTGCTGAGCCACAAGCGCGGGGTGCGGTGGATCGCTCCTGACGACTACCTGGCTTGAGGGGCAGCCTAGAGGTCGACCGACTTGTTGTCGCCGATGTCGGGCTGGTTCCCGGTCACCACGGCTTTTGCGATCTTGAACATGGTCACAACGCCTGGTTCGTTCAACGCCCAGTACTCGGCCGACTGCGCGCTGACCTTGATCAGGGCGACCGTCGGGTCGTCCTTGCCGTCGGGGAACCAGGCCTCGAGAGCGGGGCTCCACAGTTCGTTGATCTTGTCGCGGTCGTGCACGAGCGTCGCCGACCCCGAGATCGAGAGGTAGCCCTTGCCCGACTCGAAAGCGGCGTTGACCTGGTCGTTCGAGCGGATGTCTTCCACCTTCGAACTCGGATCCTGGGTGAAGAACCAGAGGTCACCGTCGAAGTCGGACTCCTGGGTCGCAAGCGGACGGCTGTGCAGCTGGCCGCTCGGCGTGACCGTGGTGAGCAGTGCAATCTTCGACGCCTTGACCAGCCTGGCGATCGTGACCATGTCGTCGTCTTCGGCGGCGTGGAATTCTGGCGAAGACGGATCGGTGGTTTCCTCGGCGGTGCTCGGCGCTGTCACCGCGTCACTGATGCCGGCGTCGATGAGCCCGTCGTCAGTGGTGGTTGTCACCTCAGCCGTGTCGTTGGGGTCCGGGATCGTGTCGGCGCCGTGCGCAGCATCGGTGCGGCCGTATGCCGTGTTGACGGTGTCTGCGCTGGTGCCAATGGGTTCACCGGCGGCGCCTGTCGTACCCGGGGAGCCCGGCGTCCCTGAGTGTCCGGCACGGGTTGAATCGAATGGGTTGTTCAACGTCATCGCTCTGTCTCCCTCGTTGTGCGTGACGGCGCGCAGAATGCACGCGCCGGTCGATCCCTTGCGACGCTACGCTGGCGCGACAGCTGTTCTCAAGCGGTTGACAGCACCCCGGAGGCCGGGACTACCGTCGGCAGCATCATGGAGTGGTTTGCAGCGGGGGACTACGAGCTGGCGCGCCAGGTGCTTCAGCGCGGCATCGCTGCGCTCTACCTGATCGCGTTCATTTCTGCGGCCAACCAGTTTCCTGCCCTGCTCGGCGAGCGTGGCCTGGCGCCCGCGCCGTGGTTTCTGAACCGGGTCACTTTTCGGCAGTCCCCGAGCCTGTTCCACTGGAAGTACAGCGATTCGTTTTTGCTCGGCATCGCCTCGGCCGGCGCGGGGTTATCGGCGACCCTGGTGGTCGGTCTGCCGCAGCAGGGGCCACCGTGGTTGCCCATGGTGGCTTTCCTGCTGCTCTGGGTGGGGTACCTGTCGATCGTCAACATCGGGCAGACGTTCTACGGCTTCGGCTGGGAGAGCCTGCTCTGCGAGGCCGGGTTCATCGTTGCGTTCCTCGGTTCGGACGAGGTCGCTCCGCCGCTCGTGGTGATCATTTTCCTTCGCTGGCTGGTTTTCCGGCTCGAATTCGGTGCCGGAATGATCAAGATGCGTGGCGGGTCCGAGTGGCGTGACCTCACCGCACTGACCTATCACCATGAGACCCAGCCGATGCCGAACCCGGTCAGCTGGTACGCACACCACCTGCCGCGGTGGTTCCACAAGGGGGAGGTGCTCGGCAGTCACTTCACCCAGCTCGTCGTCCCGTTCTTTCTGTTTGCGCCCCAGCCCGTGGCATCCGTCGCTGCGGTGATCATCATCCTGACCCAGCTGTGGCTGGTCTTCACCGGTAACTTTGCCTGGCTCAACTGGATCACCATCGTGCTCGCATTCTCGGCGGTGAGTGATGACGAGGTGCAGGCGGTGTTCCCCGGTCTCCTGCTCGATGCTGAGCAACCGGAGACGCCGCTCTGGTTCGTTGTGGTCGTGCTTGCGGTGACCGCGTTCCTGGCCGTTCTCAGCTGGCGGCCGCTCGTGAACCTGTTTGCGCGGCATCAACTCATGAATGCGAGCTTCAACAGGTACCACCTCGTGAATGCGTACGGCGCTTTCGGCACGGTGACGAAGGTGCGGCTCGAGGTGATTGTCGAGGGCTGCACTGACGAGCACCCCGGACCCGACTCGGAGTGGTTGCCTTACGAATTCAAGGGCAAGCCGGGCGATGTGACACGGATGCCGCCGCAGATCGCTCCGTACCACCTCAGGCTGGATTGGCTGATGTGGTTTCTGGCGCTCGGGTCGCCCGACAATCGCTGGTTCCAGATGCTGATTGTGCGGCTGCTCGCTGGCGACTATCGCACGATACGGCTGCTCGGCGTCAATCCGTTTCCGGTGGCCCCACCACGCTGGATCCGCGCCCGGGTATTCCGTTACAGGTACTCGACACCCGAAGAGAAGCGCCGGACCGGTGCGTGGTGGTCACGCACGCTCGTCGGGACGCTCGTGGATCCGGTGACCCTTCACCCCCAGGGGCGGGACTAACCGCGCGCGTCCTCGCGCGCCGAGCCGTATACCGCTGCGGGTATCTGGTCGGTGAAGATCCGCGCGGTGACCGGCCCGATTCCCTTGAGCGCGGTGAGGCGCCTGGTCAGCTCGTGCTCGTCCTCGGCGGTGGCGACGAGCCGGTGCACTGATCCGTAGTCGCTGATGATCGAGCGCATCACAGCGTGGAGAGTGTCGGCCATCTGGTAATCGAGGCGAACATATCCGCCCTGATCGAGGAGTCGCCTGAGTGGTTCCCTGCCGATCTCGCCGAACTTCTGCGGGCTCGTGAAGTCCCGCTTGATCAAAATCCGATAGGTCTCGGCCGCGACGGACTGCTGGATCGGACGCCCGAACAGCACGCTCGCCAGAAACCAGCGGTAGAGCTGCTGGGGTGAGCCGCTGGACGGGTCGAGGTCGAGGTCAGCCGGCGAGAGATTGCCGCTCATTCGGAAGGGGTGTCCTCCGACGACTGTCCGGCGTTACCGTTGCCCTCGCCCAGTCCTGTGCCATCGCCGATTCCGTCGTCGGAGCCGAAAGCCGCGTCATCCGAGGGGTTCGCATCGCTGTCGAGCGGGTCGGTCGATGTGGGGCTGGATTCACGGGAGAACCCACCGGAGTCGTTGGTCGTCATGTGGTGAGCGTACGCCGGGTACATCCCCGAGTCACAGGGGTTGACGATGGCATCCAGTCGTGGCATCCGTTCGTGGCATCCGTTGTCGATCGCTGGTTTCCTGGCCAGGAAGGAGATGGCGCCCGGCCTCTGGTGACCCGCGTATCTGCTGGCCGGAATGGAAGCATCGGTCCCGAGAGGGTAAACAGGACATATGACCAACTCTTCGGAACCGGGCCGCTCGCAGGTCGAGATCGAGCGCAAATATGACGTCGACCGTGATGTGCGGCTCCCTGAGCTGGTGGGGGTTGCAGGTATTGCATCGGTCGAGGTGAAGGATCCGGTCACCCTCGAGGCCGTCTACTACGACACGGCTGATCTCGATCTCGCGAGGCGTCGGATCATCATCCGGCGGCGCGAGGGCGGGTCAGACGCGGGCTGGCACATCAAGATGCCGGCGGCGGAGGGGCGTACAGAGTTGCACTGGCCCCTCGGGGAAGACACCGGTGCGGTTCCTGACGCTGTGCTCGAACCAGTGCGGGTGTGGGTGCGCGACCGAGAGGTCACGCCGCTCGCACGGATTTCGACGACGCGGACCGCGGTCCACCTCAAGGACGCGACCGGTGTCGGGGTGGTCGAGCTTGCCGATGACGAGGTCGAGGCAACCGACATCCGCCATGAAGCCCTCCGCAGGTGGCGAGAGTGGGAGGTCGAGTTGCTCGGCGGTGCTCCCGACACCGAAGAGGGCAGGACCGTGCTGTTGGACCAGATCGAACGGATGCTCGGAGCTGTCGGTGCGCATCCGTCGTCGAGTGTCTCGAAACTGGCCCGCACGCTCGGGAGCGATTCACTCACCGATGTCGTTCCCGCCCACGAGGTCGGGCTCCTCGAGGAGGAGCCGACGAAGGCCGAGCTGCCGGACGGGAGTGCGGCATCCGCTGTCGTCGAGGCTCTCTCCACGCTGGTTCTGACCCTCGAGCAGGCGGACCCTGCGGCGCGTGCCGACGAACCGGACGCTGTCCACCGGATGAGGACGACCATACGACGGTTGCGGAGTGTGCTCGCCGCATATCGAAAGCTGTTCGACCGCCCAGCCACCGATGATCTGCGCGATCGCCTCAAGCGGTTCGGTGCCGCGCTGGGTGAGGTGCGAGACGCGGAGGTGCGTGGGATGCGTGCGATCGCATACCTCGACGGGTTGCCGCCGCAGGACGATGATGACGATGCCAGACTGCGGCTCATCGACGGTGCGAAAGTCGACTACCGGGATGCTCACGATCGCCTGCGCCGGCTGATGACGTCGACCGCGTACTTTCGACTGCTCGATGCGCTCGACGAGTTCGTCGCCGACCCTCCGTTGACCAAAGCCGCGTGGAAGCCCGCGAAGAAGGTCGTGAGGAAGACGGTCCGTCGTGAGATCCGTCGGGTGACGAAACGTGCGGATGCCATCGGCAATGCGGGAACTGACCTCGAGGTGCAGCTGCATGCGGTGCGGCGAGCCGCACGGCGGTTGCGTTATGTCGCTGAGACCGTGGCAGGAAAGAAGGGCTTCGGCTCGAAGTACGAACGCGTCGCGAAGGCGGGTGAGCTCGTGCAGGACACGCTCGGTGAGCATCACGACAGTGTTCTGTTCGGTCAGCACCTGGTGCTCACGGCGAACCGTGCCGATGCCGAAGGGGAAAGGACCTTCGTTTACGGAGTTCTCGCCGGCATCAACGACCGGAACGGTGACACGGCGCTCGCCGAGTCATCCGAAGCGATCGACGATGTGGAGAAGCTCGCCGATCGGTTCTAGGGCGGCGGCGTGAACTGCTCCCCCAGGTGCCCGCCTTGAGGCTCCTGGGGAGGCAGTGGGGCCGAGCCCCGACGTCACTCAGCGTGAGGCTTGCCGGCGTTCCCGCTCATATCGATCTCACCCGGGTCGACGTCGATGTCGCCGACATCATCGGGTCCACCCGTGCCGGGCAACAGAGTGACGTTGTCATCGTCGATGTCAGGATCGTCGAGGGCCGGCGAATCGCCGCCCGCGTTCTGCAGTTCCTCGGTCTCGACCGCGCTCGACGGACTGTATGACCGGTCCTTCGTGGTCTGCTCAACGTCGTTGAGGTCACCACTCGGCGTCTCTTCCACCGGGTCACCACTCGGTACGCCCTGTCCTGGGTTCAGTGTTTCATCACTCATGCGTCGAGGTTACGGGGGCGGGCCGATACCCAGAACCCCCTTGCGCTCCGGGGCTGCTTCCGCTCAGGTCGACGCGCGCGAGAGCATCAGTTCCGGTCGAGAACATCCGGCGCAACGGTTGCTTTCGACCGGAACGGATGCTTTCGGCCACCGCGGGCGCGTAACCTCACCGCGCAAATTTCCCGGCACACTTCCCGGCACGCACAAAAGGAGGGGCCGAGCGCCAGGCGCCCGAACCCCTCCTCGGGAAATCGATTAGTTGGTGCTGGCGGTGCCATCATCCGTGGTGTCCGCTGCGTCCTCGAGGACCCGTACAACCACGAATGCGTCATCGAGTTCGACGTCCGCCTGCGTGCCGTCCTCGCGGGTGATCTCGACCTCGAACGCGTGGTCGGCGTCGTCGCTGCGCTCGACGTCGGTGACGGTGCCCGGAACCTCGGCAAGCGCCGCAGCCTCAGCCTGTGCGCGCTCGTCGGCGGTCAGCGGAGTTTCAGTGGCGTCCGTTTCAGCGGCATTCGTCCCGGCATCACCGTTCTCGGTGGCATCCGTCTCTGAATCCTCGTCACCCTCATCAACCCGAACAACGGCGAAAGACTCGTCCAGAACGACCTCCACTTCGGTTCCGTCGTCGCGGGTGACCTCAACCTCGTAACCCGAACCGTCAGCCTCTGAGTCGGTCACCTTTCCCTCGCCGACCTCGTCGAGGGCTGCCTTCGACGCCTTCTCGAGCGACGAGCCGGTGAGCTGCTCATCGTTGTCGAACGGCTCGGTCACCGCGACGGCGACGCCGGTTCCTCCGAGCACGAGCACTGCTGCGAGTGCGGATCCGATCAACACTGTCTTCTTCTTCACGAGAGCCTCCTTGTGGCGTTTGCTGTGGCGTTTGTTCCACTGTGCCCGTCTCTCGCTGAAGCAGGCCTGAAGCCTCCTGAAGCCAATTTCAGGAAGGCGAAACGGATGCCGCCGACATCCTCGGGTAGGGACGATGCGCCCTGACGCCGGGCCGGGACAGGACGTTTGGCTCTATTCGCTGCCGCACCCGAAGGGATGATCGCGGGTAGTGTTTGCGGCTCTCCGACTCCGGCGGCACGCAGGCACACGGCGGGGGCTGTAGTGAGGGGGTCCCGGTCGGTCAGATGCGACCAGTTCACAGGATGTTGGGGAAACCAATGAACGCTGCACCCATTTTTAGTCGTCGCTCGATGGGACGGTTCGGTGCGTATCGAGTCCTGTTCTTGTTCGCAGCGGCCATCGCCCTGTTCGCGATGGTCCTGACGCCATTGGGCGGTGCAGCGAGGGCGTCAGTGCCTGACCCATTTCCCATCTCCGATGCCGAGCCGGGTGCGAACACGGAAATCCGAGCCACCGCCCTGGGTGCTGCCCAGAGAGTCGCGGCGTTCGCGCCGCCAACATCGTCACCGCCCGATCCGGCTGAGCCGTATCCAACCGCCAATCCGACCGGGTATCAAGCGGTGGGCAGGTACGCGGGAACGATCATCACGAGTTCGGTCGACAACCCGGCCCTGACGGCTGAGGTGTACTGCATCGAGCTCGGGGTGGAGACACAGGTTGGTGTCGGCTACGAGAGTGCAACCTGGGACGAGGCCAACGTGGCCAACATCGGATACGTGGCCTACATCGTCAATAACTACTACCCGTCCACCACCGAGCCCAGTGGGCTGACAGATAACCAGAGGGCCGCCGCCGTCCAGGCCGCGATTTGGTGGTTTACCGATGGCTACATCGTGAACACGTCTGAGCAGGTCGTGAGGGCGGCAACGGTGGCCATCGTCGAAGCAGCGCAGGCCGCGGGGCCGACGGCTCAGCCAGCCGCTCCCGATGTGACGATTACTCCGCCGACAGCCGAAGCTCCTGTGGGTTCAGCTGCCGGGCCGTTTGTTGTCGCCGCTGAGGGTGCCGCCGAGTTGACGGTATCGGTGCCGACCGGATACTCGATGTTCGCCGATGCGGCAGCGACAACCCCGCTGGCGAACCCCAGCACTGTTGCCTCGGGCACCTCCATCTGGGTGACCAGTGAAACGACGACACCGAATGAAACGACGTTGAGCGCGCGCGCCGCGGTGACCGCGCAGGGCGGGCAGATCTATGTCTATGACGGCAACGATCCCAACCTGCCGGACGCGCAGAGTGTGATTCTCGCGCGGACCACCGAACTTGAGGCCGTGGCGCAGGCGACACCCGGCTTCTTCGCAGCCGGAAGCTTGACCGTGACCAAGACCTTTGCTGGCGATGGGGTTGGACAGCAGGGCCCGATCCAGCTCCTGGTGGACTGCGGCGAAGGTTTCAGCTTCACGAGTGTCATCCCCGCCAATGCGACAGAGCCGCAAACCTTCACGTACCCCGGGATCCCGGTTGGAAATACCTGCACCGTTACCGAGCCGACGACAGGGTCGACAACCGCGGTCGAGGTGACGAGCAACACGCCACAGGAGGCGACGATCGACGCTGATGGTGAAACGGTCACCGTCGATAACACGGTCACGCTTCGGCCAGGCGATCTCACCGTCACCAAAGTCGTGACCGGAGACGCCGCCGGGCTCCAGGGCGAGATCGTGCTCGACATCGATTGCGGCACGGCGCTCGCCGAGACCGTGACGATTCCCGCCGGCACCGTCGCTGGCTCCTATGTTCAGGCATACTTCGGCCTTGCCGCCGGCACCGAGTGCACGATCTCGGAGACCAGTACCGGTGCCAGCGGGGCCGTGCTGGTCGACGCGACGGATGACGTCACGGTCGTCATTGTCCCTGGTCTGGTGGTTGACGCAACCATCACGAACACGGTCACAGAGGAAGAAACACCGGCAACCCCGGTGACCCCGTCGACGCCGGAAACCGGCGGCCAGTCCGGGTACTTGCCCCCGACGGGCGCGAACCCGACGGCGCCCCTGCTCCTGGCGGGAGGAGTACTCGCAGCTGGAACGCTCATGGTGCTGCTTGCAGCAGCGGCGTCACGGCGCCGCCCGAGGATTGTGGGCAGCGAGAAATGCTAGCGGAGAGGCTGCGGCGGATGATTCCGGCGCGCCCTCTCGTTGGTTCTCTCTCAACAAACGGATGCCGCCGGCATCCGCAGTTGAATCGAGAGCACGAGAGCACGGGACCCGGGCCCGCACGGGACATTCGCCTCTATTCGCTGCCGTAGCGACGGGGATGATCACCGTTAGTGTTCGGCGGCTCGCTGGCTCGGCTGGTCCCGGACATGATCGGCGGTTGTGATGAGGCCGTTCTGCCAGATGTGACCCGTTCACGTAACGAACCAGATGTGACCCGTTCACCTTATGAAGTTGAGGAAACCAATGAACGCCGCACCCATTTTCGGCCCTCGCTCGATCGGGCGGTTTGCGCCATATCGACTCGTGTTCTCGATCGCAGCCGTTGTCGCGATGCTCGCGATGCTCCTCATGCCCTTCGGCAACGCAGCCGGGGCCGCCGAACCTGATCCCCAGCCCGGTGGCAACTCGCCGCGAGCGTCAAACACAGAGATTCAAGTCCTCGGCCGCGGTACCGGCCAGACAGTCCAGGGGTTCCTACCGACAACACCGACCACCCAGGACCCCACGGCGGCGTACCCCACCACTAATCCGACCACCGGCTATTCACCAGAAAACTCGTGGGCGGGAACCATCCGGACGGCATCGCTCTCCGACCCGACCCTGACGGCGGAGATGTACTGCATCAACATCCGGGTCCAGACGCAGAACGGGGTCGGATACGAAAGCGGCACCTGGGAAGAATCAACCATTCCCAACATCGGTTACGTGACCTACATCCTCAACAACTACTACCCGACCACGGACCGACCGACCGGCCTGACAAACACCCAGAAGGCCGCCGCGGTCCAGGCCGCGATCTGGTACTTCACTGATGGCTACGTGGTGGCTACCGCGCCGGGACCTTTGCGGAACGCAGTAGCGGCGATTGTCCAGGAGGCGCAGACCAACGGGCCCGTCGTGGAACCGCCCGCTCCCAACGTCACGATCACTCCGACGACAGCCGAGGCACCCGTCGGTGGAACGGGTGGTCCCTTCGTCGTCGAGGCAGAGAATGCCGCCGAGTTAACTGTTGCGGTGCCCGACGGGTACGCGCTTTTCGCCGATGAGGCGGCGACCATCCCTGTGGCCAACAACAGTACGGTGCCATCCGGCACCTCCCTCTGGGTCACGAGTACCGCAACGACGGCCAACGACACGACGCTGAGCGCCCGGGCCGCTGTGACCGTGCAGCGGGGGCAGGTGTACATCTATGACGGCAACGACCCCGACCTGACCGAGGCCCAGCACCTGATTCTGGCGCAGACCACAGAGCTCGAGGCAGTGGCGCAGGCGACACACACTTTCTTTGCTGTCGGAAACCTCACGGTCAATAAGACCTTCGCGGGCGATGCTGTTGGTCAACAGGGTCCGATTCAACTCCTCATCGACTGCGGTGAGGATTACACCTACACGGCGGATATCCCTGCCAACGCAACAGCAACACAGACGTTCACCTACCCGGGAATTCCAGAAGGAAATACCTGTACGGTCACCGAGCCGACGACAGGGTCGACAACGACCGTTGAAGTGACGACCGACGCACCCCAGAGCGCGACCGTCGATGCGGACGGCGAGACAATCACCATCGCGAACACGGTCACCACCCGGCCGGGTGTGCTGAACGTGACGAAGGTCGTTACGGGTGAGGCAGCGGGCTCGCAGGAGGACATCGTCCTCAGCATTGACTGCGGTGCCGCTCTTGCGGAAACCTTCACAATCCCTGCCGGCTCTGCTGCGGGCTCCTACGTTCAGTCCTACACGGACCTTCCCGCAGGAACTTCGTGCACCGTCACAGAGACCTCAACCGGTGAATCCTCCACGGTTGTGGTCGATCCAACCGAGGCTGTGACGGTCACCATCGCACCGGGAGCCACGTCCGATGCGACAATCACGAACACAGCCACCTTCCAGCCAGGCGGTCTTCGGGTGACGAAGGTTGTCACGGGTGAGGCTGCTGGTCTGCAGGGTGAGATTGTCCTCCAGGTGAGTTGCGGGGAAGCGCTGAGCGAGACCGTCACAATTCCGGCGGGTGCGACGGCCGATTCGTATGTTCAGACTTTCAACAATATTCCGGCGAACACCGAGTGCACGGTCACCGAGACCGAGACTGGGACAACGCAAACTGCTCTGGTGGTGCCGACGGAGAACGTGACCGTCACCGTGACGCCGGGGACGATCGTCGACGCGACGATCACCAACACGGTGACCAACCAGCCGGGCAACTTGAATGTCACGAAGGTGATCACGGGCGAGGCGGCGGGTTCGCAGGAGGACATCGTCCTGAGCATCGATTGTGGTGAGGCTCTGAGTGAGACCTTCACGATCCCTGCCGGGTCTGCCGCCGATTCTTACGTTCAGTCCTACGCGGATCTGCCAGCGGGTACCGAATGCACGATTACGGAGACCGAAACCGGTGAGTCGTCCACGGTCGTGGTTGACCCGACCGAGGACGTGACCGTCACGATCGAACCGGGTGCAACCGCCGAAGCGACGATCACCAACACGGTGACGTTCCGGCCAGGTGTGCTGAACGTGACGAAGGTGATCACGGGTGATGCTGCCGGGTCGCAGGAGGACATCGTCCTGAGCATTGATTGCGGTGAGGCTCTGAGCGAGACCTTTACGATCCCTGCAGGGTCAACCGCGGATTCCTACGCCCAGTCCTACGAGGACCTGCCGTCGGGTACCGAGTGCACGATCACGGAGACCGAAACGGGTGAGTCGTCCACGGTTGTGGTCGATCCCACGGAGGACGTGACCGTCACGATCCCGCCCGGTGAAGGGGCCGAGGCGACGATCACGAACACTGTGACGTTCCGGCCAGGTGTTCTGAACGTGACGAAGGTGATCACGGGTGAGGCTGCGGGTTCGCAGGAGGACATTGTCCTGACCATTGATTGTGGTGAGGCTCTGTTAGAGACCTTCACCATCCCTGCCGGTTCCACTGCGGATTCGTACGTGCAGTCCTACGCGGATCTGCCAGCGGGTACCGAGTGCACGGTGACGGAGACGGAAACGGGTGAGTCGTCCACGGTCCTGGTCGACCCCACGGAGGATGTGACCGTGACGATCGAGCCAGGTGCGACCGCGGACGCGACGATCACGAACTCGGTGACGTTCCAGCCAGGTGGCTTGAACGTGACGAAGGTGATCACGGGTGAGGCTGCGGGTTCGCAGGAGGACATCGTCCTCACCATCGATTGTGGTGAGGCTCTGAGCGAGACCTTCACGATCCCTGCCGGATCCACTGCGGATTCGTACGTGCAGTCATACACGGATCTGCCTGCGGGAACAGAGTGCACGGTAACGGAAACGGAAACCGGGGAGTCGTCCACGGTTGTAGTCGACCCGACCGAGGATGTGACCGTCACGATCGAACCTGGTGCGACTGCTGAAGCGACAATCACGAACACGGTGACGTTCCAGCCGGGTGCTCTCCAGGTGAGGAAGGTTCTCACCGGTGAAGGTGCCGGATCCCAGGAGGACATCGTTCTCGACATCGACTGTGGTGAGGCTCTGACCGAAACCGTCACGATTCCTGCAGGGTCAACCGCGGGTTCCTACGTGCAGACGTTTACGGATCTGCCCGCGGGAACGGAGTGCACCGTCACTGAAACTGAAACTGGTGAATCATCCGCCGTTGTGGTTGATCCCACCGAAGACGTGACCGTCACGATCGAGCCGGGAGCAACCGCCGAAGCGATCATCACCAACACGGTGACGTTCCAGCCGGGCAGCCTGAGCGTGACCAAAGTGATCACAGGAGACGCGGCAGGACTACAGGGCGAGATCGTTCTCGAGATCGACTGCGGCGAGGCGCTCACCGACACCGTGACGATCCCCGCGGGTGCGACGGCCGATTCCTACGCTGAGACCTTCGACAACATTCCGGCGAACACGGAGTGCACGGTGACGGAAACCGAGACCGGTGCGACCGAAACTGTCGTGGTCGAACCGACTGATGACGTAACCGTGACCGTTGCGCCGGGAGCTACGGTCGACGCAACCATCACGAACACCGTCAGCTACCAGCCGGGTGGCCTGCGAGTGACAAAGGTGATCACCGGAGGAGCCTCCGGGCTCCAGGGCGAGATTGTTCTCGACATCGATTGCGGTGAGGCATTGACGGACACCTTCTCGATACCGGCTGGCTCGACGGCGGATTCCTACATCCAGATCTTCCAGGGCATCCCGGCAGGAACCGAGTGCACCGTCACGGAGTCAACGAATGGCGGGACCGCAGGAATCCAGGTAGCAGCGACGGATGATGTGACCGTCACCATCGCGACCGGTGCTTTCGTCGACGCAACGATCACCAACACCGTGACCAGGGAAGAAACCCCCAGTGGCGGCGGCGGTGGCTCAAGCTACCTCCCGATGACGGGTTCCAACCCGGGCATGTCCCTGCTGATTGCGGGCGGGGTGATCGCGGGCGGGCTGGCGATGATTCTGATCCGCGGCGCGGCGGTCCGGCGACGTGAATCCGCCCGCCGGAACAGTTAGAGGGTCAGCGGGCTAGTCCGGCTAGCCATGACAACGGGGCTGTAGTGGGGAAACCCATTACAGCCCCGTTCTCGGCGTTGCCTGGAGTGTGCGTTTTATTCGGGCGAAACGGATGCCGCCGGCATCCGCAGTTCGAATCGCGCACCACCCAGTTCGCTTGCGGTGACAGCGACAGACCCGCCGTGTGCAACGGCGATCTCGCGCACGATTGACAGGCCGAGACCGCTGCCGCCCGAGTCGCGGGCGCGAGCGTCGTCGAGCCGGACGAAGCGCTCAAAGATCCGCTCACGGTCGGCCTCCGGCACGCCTGCGCCGTCGTCGGAGACCGCGAGCAGTACCTGCCCGGCCGCCTCGCTCAGCTCGAACCGCACGGTTCTCGCCGCGTGACGCGCGGCGTTATCGGCGAGGTTTCGCACAGCCTGACCGAGTAGGCCCACATCGCCGAGCACCCGAGCAGGCCCGACGGCGCTGGCGTCGATCCGCAGCGACGTGGTGTCTTTGAGCCGGCGGACCTCACCGAGCACGAGGTCGTCGAGGTCGACGGGCGTGCGGTTCGGGATCAGCGTGCGCTCATCCGCCTTCGCGAGCACGAGCATCCCCTGCACGAGCCGCTCGAGCCTCGCGCCCTCGTCGAGGACAACGTCAGACAGCTCGGTCCCGCTCACCCGGTCGGGATGCGCACGGGCCACCTCGGCATACTGGCGCATCGACGCGAGCGGTGATCGCAACTCGTGCGAGGCATCCGAGATGAACCGTCGCTGGGTCTTCTGCGACGCGTCGAGCCGGTCGAGCATCCGGTTCATCGTTGCCGCGAGGCGCCCGATCTCGTCGCGTGACCCCGGGTCGGCGATCCGCCGGTCGAGGTGGGCGCTCGTCACGTCGTCGACCTCGCGGCGCATCCGTTCGACCGGCTGCAAGGCACGTCCGACGACGAACCACGTGGTCAGCGCGACAAATGCCAGAAGCACGGGCAGGGCGATCGCCAGCAGCTGGATGACCGTTTCCGTGGTTTCGCCGACGTCGCCGACGCTTCGACCGGTCACAATCGTGAGGTCGTCCACCTCAGTTGCGACGGCGATGAACCGCTCAGAATCTCCGGGCAGGGTCACTGTTTCGGCCTCGCCGCGCGGCGGAACCGCCACGGCACCAATGTCGGCGGCGTTCTCGCTTGCCGCCAGAACGCGGCCCGACGTGGCGATCACCTGGAAGAAAGCCTCATCGTCGTCGAAGCCGGCGAGGAAGTCTTCGGTCGTCTGGGTCACCGGGTCGTCGCTGCTGTCGGAGTCGTCATCGTCGTCGTCGGAATCGTCAGGTGACGGGGCATCCGGTGTGGTGGCATCCGTTGTCAGCGATTCAAGGCCGGATGCCTCCACCCGGTTGACGAGGTCGCTGAGGGTTTGCTCGGCCCTCCCCTGCACACCCTCGCGGAGTGACCCCTGCAACAAGGCGATGAACCCGGCGGCGCCGACCAGGAGCGCGACGGCGACAATGGCGGTCGCGGCGAGGACGATGCGGCTGCGGAGCGAGAGCCGTCGGCGCGCGGGCGAGTCAGCCACCGTTCGCCGCCAGCCGGTAGCCCGCACCGCGCAGGGTTTCGATGGCCTCGCGGCCAAACGGACGGTCGAGTTTGTTGCGGAGGTGCCGTACGTAGACCTCGACGATGTTCGGGTCGCCCTCGAAGTCGAAGTCCCACACGTTGTCGAGTACCTCGCGCTTCGACACCACGGTGCCGAGATTGCGGATGAGGTACTCGAGCACGGCGAATTCACGGCTGGTCAGGTCGATCGGAGCGTCACCGCGCCAGACCCGACGGGCGGCCGGATCCACCCGGATGTCGCCCGCCTCGAGCACGACGGGGCGCTCTGCGGCACCGCGGCGCATCAGCGCGCGCACGCGGGCGAGCAGGATCGCGAAGGAGAACGGCTTGGTGAGGTAGTCGTCTGCACCGGTATCGAGTGCCTCGACCTGGTCCCATTCGCCGTCCTTGGCGGTGAGCATGAGGATGGGCGTCCAGTTCTTGTCGGCGCGCAGGGTCTCGCAGACGCGGTAGCCGCTCATGCCCGGCAGCATGATGTCGAGGAGGATCACCGAGTACTGGTTTTCCCGCGCCAGCCAGAGCCCGTCGGTGCCGGTTTCGGCGACATCGACCGCGAAGCCCTCGGCCTCAAGCCCACGCCGGAGCCCGTCCGCGAGCCGCTTTTCGTCTTCGACCACGAGTATCCGCATGCCGATCACCTCCCCGGCCATTCTGCCGGAGCACGGCTGAAGCGGCGCTGAAGCTGCCGCCGAAGCCGAGTGTGCCGGGCAGGCCCGTGGCTTCGGGAGGTAGAAGTCTGGGTCCGTCGACGTGTGGGCCTTGGGTGGCCGGTTCTTCCTCCCGAAACACCGCGGAAGGGGTACTGGCTTCGGCTCGGCACCAGGCCGTAGAGAGTCAGCCCGGGGCGGGGGCGGCGAACTCGGGCCGAGGCCCTTCACGGGGCGGAGCGGTTGGGGCGGCTGGTTTGGGGAGGGAAAAGGTGGGGTCCGTCGACGTAGGGGGCGTGGGTGGCCGGTTCTTCCTCCCGAAAACCCGCAGCGACCCGGCGGTGGTGGCACCAGGCGCGGTGACCCGGCGGTAATGGCGCCTAGCGCGCGCGGCGACCGGGCTGGGGCCGCTTCGCCGGGGGCGGTGGGTTTTGGGGAGGATTAAGGCTGGGCCCGTCGAGGTATGGGCCTTTGGGGGCCGGTTTTCCTCCCGAAGCACACCGGACCGCCGGGCACTCCCGACCTTTTCGCTCAGGGCGTGAACACGGTCGCCTCGCTCACAGATTTTCTCGGTATCGTGAGTCAGCAGATTTCCCGATTGAAAGCGAGCGGATGCCAGACAGCCCGATCTCGGCGACGCCATACGAGGTGCTCGGCGTGAGTCCGACCGCCGACCAGGATGAACTTCGGCGCGCGTACCGCAGGCTTATGCGGGAGACCCACCCCGACACCGGTGGCAGTGCTGCCCGGTTCACGGCGGTGCAGGTTGCTTGGGAGCGGATCGGGACGACAGAGGGCCGTGCGGCCTATGACCGGGGACGCGGCAGCGGATCCTCGAACGGGGAGACCCATCCCACCTGGTCGGCATCGGCCGCGAAGCCCCAGCCAGACTCGCGCCCTCGGGCGCGTTCGTACGGGCACCCCGGCGGCTGGCGCAGGGAACGCTACCTCCGGCTCATGCGGGAGTGGACCGGTCGTGGCGTCGAGGCGGACCCGTACGACCCGGCTCTTGTGCGCACCGCTCCGCGCGAGCTCAGGCATCTCCTCGCCGATGCGCTCGCCGAGGAAGCCACGGCACGCAGCCTGGCCGACCTTGGCCTCGGCTTCACCGTCTGGCACGACGTCGCAACCGGCGCTCCCGACGAGAAAATCGACCACATAGTGCTCGGTCCGACGGGGCTCTTCGCTCTGCTGTCGGAGGACTTCGGTGGCCCGGTGAAGGTCAAGCGCGGCGAACTCATCGGTGAGGCCGTTGCCGGCGAACGTCCCATGCACGACCTGGCCGCCCGCGCCAAGGTCCTGTCCCGGTCGCTTCGGGCGCGTTTCACAGCGCTGGTGATAGTGCTCCCGGATGACGCGATCGAGGAGTCCGTCGTCGAACTCGGCTCGAGCCGCGGCGCGGTGACCCTCGCTGTGCGTTCGTCGTACCTGCCCGGGCTGCTGCGCAATGGCCTGCCCGGTATGGATCGCGCCGGCGGAAACGAACTGTTTGACGTGCGAACGAGGCTGCAGAACGGCATCCGCTTCGTCGAATAGTCAGCGAGAAGCGCCGCGATCGCGATGCCTGACAGCTGCTAGAGGGGCACCTACCCCCTGCAGGTGCCCACTCGTCCAGCACGGCGGGCGTGAACGCTCCGCCTTCTCTTTCCCCCGAAAGAGACCGGATCCGACACTGCCGGAGGACGCAGTCTGCACATTCCCCGTTGCGCGGTCCGGTTTCAACATAACCGGGATGAGCAACGCCCGCAAACTGTACGACGGGCGGGCCAAACGGCTCTTTCGGGCCGTGGGGCGACGGCACTACGGTTGCTGAAAGCGAAAGGACCGATCATGACGAGCTCACTGCCGGAACCGGTCGCGCGACTGATTGCCGCCGCGAACGCCGGGGATTCCGAGGCGTTTATCGAGACGTTCGCCGCCGACGCAACGGTCAACGATCGCGGCAGGGTCATCACCGGGCGCGACGCGATTCGTACCTGGGCGGAGTCCAATCTCCGCGGAGCCGGGGTGGCCGTCGACGTCACCGCCGAGATCACCACGCGTGAGCACGCCACGGTAACCGCAACGGTGGGCCGTGGTGGCGCCACGGCGCGAGTGCATTTGAGCTTCACTGTCGCGGAAGACCTCATCAGCGACATGACGATCACTGTCTGAATCCCTGACCGTTCGGCGTCGGGCAGCCCGGGTCGTTGCGGAGCCCCTGACTGGTGTCTATCGCCGCGAAATAGCGCCCCGCTAGGCTGGGGGCGCCGCCCGACCGCCGGCGCCGAGGAGAGTCATGGAATTGCTAGGAATTGTTCTGAGCCCGATCATCGTGGCGGTCGTGGTGGGTGTCATCCTGCTGATCGTCATCATCATGTTCATCCAGGGCCGCTACAAGATCGCGCAGCCCGACGAAGCGATCATCGTCACCGGGCGTCGTGCCCGCAAATCGGTGGGTGCCGACGGCCGCACCATCACCGACCTCACCGGCCAGAAGGTGGTGCAGGGTGGCGGTGTCTTCGTCATTCCCTTCCTGCAGAAGCAGTTCTCGATGTCGCTGCGCTCGCGTGCCATCGGCATCCAGGTGGTCGCGCAGACCCGCAACGGTGTGACCATTCGCATCGAGGCTGTCGCGGTCGTCAAGGTCGGCGACAGCGACGGGGCGATCCGTTCCGCTGCCCAGCGTTTCCTCGGCCAGGACCAGCACATCGAACCGTTCACCCAGGAAGTGCTGTCGGGTTCGCTGCGCTCGTCGATCGGTAACCTCACCGTCGAGGAGATCATTCGGGACCGAGCCGGCCTCGCCGAGCAGGTCATTGAGGCGGCGCGTACGTCGCTCCTCAACCAGGGTCTCGACGTCGACACCTTCCAGATCAAGGAAATCGCCGACGACAAGGGCTACATCACCGACCTCGGTCGTCCGGAGCAGGCTCGTGTTCGCCAGGCCGCAGAGATCGCCGAGTCCGTGTCCGCGCGGGCATCCGAGCAGGCCCGCATCGAGGCAGCAGAGGCCATCGCCGACGCCAACCGCGAGCTGTCGCTGAAGAACGCGTCGATCAAGAGCGAGACCGATAAGGCGCTCGCGGAGGCAGAAGCAGCGAAGCCGCTCGCCGAGGCGTTCGCGCAGCAGGGCATCCTGCAGCAGCGCGAGATCACCGCGCAGCGCGAGACCGCACTGCGGGAGCAGCAGCTCAACGCCGACGTGCGTAAGACAGCGGATGCCGAGTCGTACCGCATCCGCCAGATCGCCGAAGCTCACGCAGCCCAGGTCGTCGCGGAGGCGAAGGCAGACCGCGACCGCCGTATCGCCGAGGCAGAAGCAACCCGTGCCGAGGGTGAGGCTGAAGCAGCCGCCATCTTCGCCAAGGGTGAGGCCGAAGCGCGAGCCACCGAGCTGCGGGTTGCCGCGCTCCGCGACGAGTCCGAGGCGCTTCTGCAGCAGCGCGCCATCGAGATCCTGCCCGAGATCGCAAAGCAGCTCGCCGCTCCGTATGGCGCGATCGACAACCTCACGGTCATCTCGACGGACGGCGCTTCGCACCTCTCGAAGCAGGTCGTCGGCAACGTCACCGAGGTCACCCAGCTGCTCAAGGACTCGACCGGCATCGACCTCGCGAGCCTGCTCAATGGTTACGTCGGCGGTCGCTCGGCGTCGGCCGCTGCCGCACCCAAGAAAGGTGTGACGGCCGAGGCGCCTGCGCCGGCTCACGCTGCTGCCCCTGCCGACGCCGCTGCAGCCCCGGACGCTGCCCCGGTTTCCGCCTCCGCCGAGTAACAACGCGGGGCGCACTCGCACCGAGATAAGGAAATCGGCCCCGGATAAGGACAGAATCAGTACTTTTGTCCTTATCCGGGGCCTTTTTCCTTGCGCCGCCGCGGCATCCGCGTGGTGTGAGCCGTGGCATCCGCTCTGCCGGATGCAGGTGGTTCAGTCCGCGAGGAGCCAGGGCACCACGAAGCCAACGACGATGATGCCGAGACCAATCCAGAGATTGCCTCCACCCCGACGCAACCGACGGCCATCGACGGCGACACCGGGCGGCCGCGACGGTGGGGGTGCACTCACGGCCGCAGCCGTGGGCGCATCCGCAGGGATGCCAGCTGGAGCCGGAGCTGGAACGGCAGCGGGTTCGAGCAACCGCTCGTCGCGCCAGTGCGTCCACTGATCGATCTTGGTCTGCAGCGCCGATACCGTGCCGAAGAGCCAGGCCCACATCTCAGGGTTCAGCGTCGAGATTCCGGGACCGGTGTAGAGAAAGAGGGTGTTGTCGACGATTTCGATGTCAAAGAGGGCGGCGTTGTCGACGAACCGCGCCATGATGTCTGGTGAGAAGAGGTAGAGCGCGTCGCGTTCGTACCCCTCGGGGCAGTACAGCTCGAAGTAACGATCGAAATCGCCCTCGAGCGAAAGTCGCTGTTGGACCCCAAACGAGGTCGGCAGGTTCGTGCCAAGAATGGAGTTATTCGCGGCGGCGTCGAGCACGATGTGTGGAAGCGCAGTGCCGAGTTCGATCGCGATGTAGCCCCAGCGGTATGTCGTCGACCTTTTGCCGCGGCGCACCACGTAATCATGGTGGCCGTATTCGACGTGCGGTGACCCAACGGTGCGAAGGACGTCGGTGGAGACGCGCCCGCTGCCGACCCAGAAGATCATTCCGGGATGCTTGGGGTCGGTGACACGGGGCTGGTACGTCATGCCGTTCGCGGCCGCGAATCGGTCAAGCCGGTAACGAGTCTCCTGTTCGCGGCGCCCCGCCGCAACGGCTCGCCGAACCATGAGCACAATGGCCGCCACGATGGCCGCGAGCACGAGTGGGACGAGGATCGGCCCTGCGGGGAGGAGGGCAAGGTCGATGAACAGAGGCACGACCGTAATGAGGCAGCACACAGCAGCGAAGGCGACAACGGCCCACACGATCACGATCCACACGAACCCGCCGACAGTGGTGGGTTTGCGGCTCGCTTCCTTCGCTTTGTGGTACTCCAGAACTCGTTGCGGGTCGACCGGTTCGATCAGCGGGGTCGGGTCAAAATCGAGGGAAGATTGAGGGGACGTCAGGCTCACGGTTACACGCTAGCGGTCGGTCGCTGTGCTTGTTTCCATCGGACGACGGCTTTCGCGACGTTGGGCCTGGACACCGTGCGGATGCTGTCAACCGGCCGACGGCATCCGCCCGCTGTTCTCTATCTATCGGCGGCTATCTCGCCATAATGGGGCTATGAGCCCAGTGCGAAACACCAAACTCTCGATCATCGGTGCGGGGAGTGTGGGATCGTCTCTCGCCTTTGCCGCACTCATTCGCGGCTCGGCGAGGGAGGTCGTGCTCTACGACCTCAACGCGTCGAGGGTAGACGCTGAGGTGCTCGACCTCGCACACGGCAGGCAGTTCATCGGGTCGAGCCGCATCACCGGTGGCGCGGACATCGAACTCGTCGCGGATTCCGACGTCGTGGTGATCACCGCAGGGGCCAAGCAGAAGCCCGGCCAGACGCGGCTCGATCTCGCGGCGACCAACGCCCGAATTCTCGAGGACCTCATGCCCCGGCTCGTCGAGCTCGCGCCGAACGCCGTGTTCGTGCTCGTGACGAACCCGTGTGACGTGCTCACCGTCGTCGCCGAGCGCGCGGTCGACCTGCCCGCCGGCCGCATCTTCTCCTCCGGCACCGTGCTCGACTCCGCGCGGCTGCGCTGGCTGCTGGCCGAGGCCGCCGATGTGGCGCCGCAGAGCGTCCACGCCCTCATCATGGGCGAGCACGGTGACAGCGAGTTCCCGATCTGGTCGGATGCCACGATCGGACAGACCCCGCTGCGCGACTGGACCGACGAGAGCGGCACGCGGCTGTTCCCGCGCGAACGGCTCGAGTCGCTCACCTCGGATGTGGTGCACGCCGCCTACAAGATCATCGAGGGCAAAGGTGCGACCAACTACGCCATCGGCCTCTCGGGTGCGCGCATCGTTGAGGCCGTGCTGCAGAACGAGCGGGCGATCCTCCCGGTGTCGAGCCTCTTGACCGACTACCGCGGCATCAGCGGCGTCGCGCTCAGCGTGCCGTCGATCGTGGGTTCGCAGGGCGTGATTCGCACGCTTGATGTGCCGATCGACGAGGTCGAGGTCGACCTTCTGCACCGGTCGGCGGAGGAGCTTCGCGCGTCACTCGCCCACGTGCTGTAGTCGGGCGCCGGCCCGTTCTCGGGGCTCCACTCTCGGGCTCCGCTCTCGGGGCTCCACTCTCAGTGCCGCGCTCTCGGTGCCGAGCTCTCGGTGTCCCGCTCTGGGTGCCGAGTTCTCGGTGCCGAGATAAGGACAACGGCGCCAGATAAGGACAGAACCGCCGGTTTGGTCCTTATCTGGGCACTGTTTCCTTATCCCGGCCCGGTTCCTTATCCCGGGCCGACGGCATCCGTTCGTTGATGGTGCTGCGCCGAGCGGATGCCGTCGGCCAAGTCGTGTGGGAAGGCAGCGGATGCCGTCGGCCGCGTCCGCAGCGCAGGAGATCGCATGGTTATCAGGATGCTTTCGCGACTTTGGTCCTGATAAGCGTGCGATCTCCTGTTAAACGTGCGGGCGCGCGACCGCCACTCGGCGCCCCCTAGTCGGTGACGACGATGAGCTTGCCGCGCACGTGGCCGCGCTCGAGCTCCTCGTAGGCTTCGGCCGCACGCTCGAGCGGGTAGATGCCGCTCACCGGGAACTCGAGTTCACCGTTCGCGACGAGCTCGGCCACGCGGGCGAGGTCCTCGGTGCTGGCCTGGGCGCCGCCAATGTGGGATGCGCCGCGGTCGGCCGGGCCGTAGACGGCGATCGTGTTGATGCGCTCGATCGGGATGCCGAGTTCGAGTGCCGCGTCGATGGTGTCAGGTCCGTGGTTGTCGAGCGCCGCTGTGTAGCCCTGCTGTGCTGCCTCACGCAGCCGCTCCACGAACCCGCCGCCGTAGGCAACGGGGATCGCGCCGAGTGAACGCACGAACTCGTGGTTCGACTCGCTCGCTGTACCGACGACCGTCGCGCCCTTGCGCTTCGCGAGCTGAACGGCAAGCACACCGACACCACCCGCGGCGGCGCTGATGAGCACGGTGTCGGCATCCGTCAGTCCGAACGCCTCGACGGTGGCCCACGCGGTGCGCCCGACAACGGTGAGCCCGGCGGCCTGCTCGAAGCTCAGGTCAGCTGGCTTGTGCACAATGGTGGCGTCTTCGGTGGTGACCAGGAAGTCGGCCATCGCGTAGTTGCGGGCACCGCCGAACACCTCGTCGCCGACGGCGAAGCGGGTGACGCCCTCGCCGATCTGCTCGACGACGCCCGAGTAGTCGTTGGCGACGCCGGAGGGCAGCGTTGCCCCGTAGGTCTCGGCAGCCGGACCACGGAAAATCTTGAAGTCGACAGGGTTGAGACCGACGGCCTTCACCCGAACGACGATCTCGCCCGGCCCCGCGATCGGCTTGTCGACCGTGATGAGTTTCAGGACCTCTGGCCCGCCGAACTCGGTGTACTGAAGAAATCGAGGCATGCGTCCTGCTTCCTGTCGTGCACGGGCGGTTGTTGCCCGTCCCTGAGTCTTACGCGGCAGCTGTCCGAATTGTTCCCATTCGCGGCGGTTTGACACGGTGCATTCGGGTCATGAAGTGGGGAGAATGGATGCCGTGACCACAGCCACCGTCGACCTCATCGCCCTGCAAAAACGTACGGTGTGGGTGCTCGTCGCCGGCCAGATCCTCGGTGGTCTCGGCATCGGTGCGACCCTCTCCATCGGGTCGGTGCTCGCGACGGAGGTGGGCGGGTCAGAGGCCTGGGCCGGCACTGCCGCGACGTTGAGCACGCTCGGAGCGGCCGCGGCGGCGATCCCCCTCGGCCGGCTCACCCGTCGCTATGGCAGGCGAATCTCGCTCTCGCTCGGCACCCTGACCGCCCTGTTCGGTGCGGTGGTCACCGTGCTCTCCGCCGCGATGGACTTCTTCCCGCTCATGCTGCTCGGCTTCGCCATGCTCGGCGCCGGCGCTGCTGTCGGGTTGCAGTCGCGGTTCGCGGCTACCGACGTCGCCGATCCGCGTCACCGTGGTCGCGACCTCTCGATCGTGGTGTGGTCGGCCACGATCGGCTCCGTCATCGGACCGAACCTGTTCGGCCCCGGCGAGGCGATTGCCGAGTGGTTCGGGATGCCACCACTCACCGGATCCTTCGTCATCGCGGTCGTCGCCCAGTTCGCCGCCGTGTGTGTCTACGCTTTCGCGCTTCGGCCAGACCCGTATCTCGTCAGCCAGGAACTCGCGGCGGCCCAGCCCACACAGGACTCCGCAGAAGCGGAAACCACCCCGGGCGGTATCGCCCGCAACCGCTCCCTCGTGTTCATGACGATCGGCATCCTCGGCCTCAGCCACGCGATCATGGTCTCGGTGATGTCGATGACGCCGGTTCACCTCGTGCATCACGGAACCTCGCTGGCCGGCGTCGGCCTCACGCTGAGCCTGCACATCGGCGGCATGTTCGCCCTGTCACCGGTGTTTGGCTGGCTCAGCGACCGGGTCGGCCGGTTCCCGATCATCCTGACCGGGCAGGCACTGTTCGTGATTGCGCTCGCAACCGTTGCGTTCGGTGACGAATCCACGACCCGGGTCACCGTCGGCCTCATCTTCCTCGGCCTGGGCTGGAGCGCGTCGACGGTCGCGGCATCCGCTCTGCTCGGCGACCTCGTGACCGGCGCGGCCCGGCCCGTCATTCAGGGCCGGAGCGACCTCGTCATGAACCTGGCGGGTGCGGCGGGCGCTGCCTCAGCGGGTCCTGCTCTCGCGCTTGTCGGGTACCCCGGCCTCGCGGTGTCGGCTGGGGTGCTCGTTGCGGTGATCGTCGTTGCGGTCCTGGTGGTCGGGCTGCCGGCGGTGCGCCCGCGCGCCGAACGCGCGACCTCCGGCGCCACTGTCGAGTAACTTTTCCTTGACACCAAGTCAGGTTTTCTTTACATTGATCGATGTAAGGTTTTCTTGACATGCAGGGAGCAGCGGATGTCGTCCGAAGAGAAAAGCGCGTGGGTCATGCTGGTCGTGTCGCTCGCGGGCTACGCGACGTACCTGGTGATCCTGGCCGTGCAGGCGGCATCCGTTTCACTGATGGATACCGCATGGGTGACGACGATGCTCTGGACCATCGGCGGCGGGATCGTCGCTGGAATCCTGCTCAACATTCTGTTCGGCATCTTCTCGCCGAAGGACGCTGGGAGAAAAGACCAGCGGGACCGCGACATCACCCACTTCGGTGACTCGGTTGGCCAGTCGTTCGTCATCATCGGTGCCGTTACAGCGCTGATTCTGGCGATGCTTGAGGCGCCGTACTTCTGGATCGCCAACGCGATCTACCTCGCGTTCGTGTTGTCGGCCTTCCTCGGCTCCATTGCCCGCGTCATCGCCTACCGCCGGGGCCTGCCGACATGGTGAGGACGAAGGCGGCCACGCGCGTCACCAATGACATCCGCCGGCTGAGGTTCCTGAACGGCGAGATGACCCAGGCCGAACTGGCCGACCGCATCGGCGTCACGCGCCAGACCATCATCGCCATCGAGCAGGGGCGGTATTCGCCGTCGCTCGAGATGGCATTCGAAATCGCCGGTGTCTTTGGGGTGCCGCTCGACGATGTGTTCTCTTATTCGGCGCCCTCCGTCACCGAGGAGTGATCATGAAGGTTGTCGTTCAAGACCGATATGGAACACCGGATGTACTGCGGGTCGATGACGTCGATCCACCTACGGTGCGCGATACCGATGTGCTCGTGGCGGTTCGGGCCGCTGGCGTTGACGCCGGGGTCTGGCACACCACGGCCGGGAAGCCCTATCTGCTGAGACTGTTCGGGTTTGGTTTTCGGGGCCCGAAGCAGCCGATTCCCGGTCGGGATGTCGCTGGCGTGGTTTCAGAGGTCGGCTCTGCGGTCACCCGGTTCACGGTGGGTGACGAGGTATTCGGCACGACGCTCGATGGCAGCTTCGCCGAGTTCACCCGTGCCGCCGAGGAGCGTCTCGTGCTCAAGCCCGCGAACGTGAGCTTCGAGCAGGCCGCAGCGGCGCCCGTGTCGGGGTGCACGGCGCTGCACGCGGTGCACGACGCCGGCGGACTGATGCCCGGGCAGAAGGTGCTCGTGCTCGGCGCCGGTGGCGGGGTCGGCTCCTTCGCCGTGCAGATCGCCGTAGCGACGGGTGCGACCGTGACCGGGGTGTGCGGCACGGGCAAGGTCGACTTCGTGGCGTCGCTCGGGGCAGCCCGCGTGATCGACCGAACCGTCGAGGATGTGACTGCGGGTGCCGAACGGTTCGACCTCATCATCGACACCGCGGGACGCACGCCGCTGGGCAGGCTGCGTCGGGTGCTGACGAAACGAGGCACCCTCGTCATTGTCGGCGGCGAGGGCGGTGGGCCGCTGCTCGGTGGGTTCGGTCGCTCGATGTTTGCGCCGCTTCGGTCGCTCTTCTCGGACCAGAAGTTCAAGGGACTCATGTCGAGTGAGGACCTGCCCACCCTCGAGGCACTGCGCGACATGCTCGGGGCTGGCACGGTTGTGCCCGCCGTCGACCGGGTGTTCCCGCTCGAGCAGGCCGGCGACGCGATCGAGTACCTGCACGCGGGTCGGCCGCTCGGCAAGGTCGTCGTCACGGTTTAGCCGACGGTCGGGGCGGCTCGGGCGGGTGCGTGACGCTGAGGCAAGGAAACAACGCCCGCACAAGGACTCGAGTCGCGATTGCGTCCTTGTGCCGGCCCGTTCTCCTTGTCTCGCTGCGGGCGACGCCCCGGGGTGGTCGCGAACGCGGCTCACCGGCATCCGTTTTTCAGGTAATAGTGCGATTAACAGGTGACTTCTGGCGATCCCGTCCTGATAATCGTGCGATCTCCTGACGAGCCGTCGACGAGTTTGGTGACGGATGCCGTCGGCACGCCTTCGCGCCCAAAGCGGGTGTACGCCGAGGGCGGGTCTGAGTAGCATGGGCGCCGCATCCCGCCGCCACGTCAGCGCGGCATCCGTACAGTCAACGCGGCACTCGTACAAAGGAGTACCCCATGCAACGCATCACACCGTGCCTGTGGTTCGACAGCCAGGCCGAAGAAGCGGCCGAGTTCTATGTATCGGTCTTCCCGAACTCCGAGATCGTGCACGTGTCTCGCTACGGCGAGGGCGCTCCGATGCCCGTCGGCACGGTGCTCGTCGTCCTGTTCCGGCTCGACGGTGTCGACTTCCAGGCACTCAACGGTGGACCGGCGTTCACCTTCAGCGAGGCCGTCTCGTTCTACGTGAACGCCGACGACCAGGCCGAAATCGACCGGCTCTGGAACACCCTCATCGCCGACGGCGGTGAGCCCAGCCAGTGTGGCTGGCTCAAAGACAAGTACGGGCTCTCCTGGCAGATTGTGCCGCCCGTGCTCAATGAAATGCTCGAGGATCCCGACCTGGAGAAAGCCCGACGGGTGATGCAGTCCATGCTCGGCATGTCGAAACTCGACATCGCCGAGTTGCAGGCCGCGTACCGCGGCGACTGAACGCGGCGGCTGTGCGTGCCGCTGATCCGCTCACCGCCCCGAGATAAGGAAATAGCGCCCACACAAGGACGGAAGCCGGCATCCGGTCCTTATCTCGGCCCGTTGTCCTTCTGTCGGCGCGACCCCGAATGCCGCGACCCCGAATGCCGCGACCCCGAACGCCGCAACTCAGAACGCAGCACGCGCTCACTGCAGGATGCTCGGCTGCAGGTCGGTCAGCGTGCGGTGGTGCGTCTGCCGCGTGACCCCGATCACCGTGGCCACGATCCCGATCGAGAACCACAGCACGAGCATGGACAGGTCCGCGCCGACACGACCGACGTCACCGCCGTACATCAGCTGTCGCAACGCGTCGACTACATAACTCATCGGGAATATATGGTGAATAAACGCGAGCGGTGCAGGCAGGGTCTGCCACGGGAACGTGCCACCCGCGGTCACCAGCTGTAGCACCATCATCACCAGGCCGATGAACTGGCCGACAGCGCTCAGCCAGACGTTGAGCGCGAGGATGATGGCGGTGTAGGTGAGGGATGCCGCCACCAGGATTCCGAAGGTGGCGAGCGGGTTCGCGAACTGGAAGCGAAGCGCGAGCGACAGCACACCGAACAGGCCGAGCATCTGCACGGCGCCGAGCATGGCCGGGGTCGCCCAGCCGGCGAGGGTCACCCGGAACGGTGAATGGAGTGCGGTGACGGCGCGACGTGAGATCGGCTTGACGATGAGGAACAGCGCGTAGATGCCGATCCACGCGGCGAGTGCGGCGAAGAAGGGGGCCAGTCCGGCGCCGTAGTTCTGCGCGGGAGCGATTGCCTTAGTGTCGATCGACACCGGAGTGCCGAGGGTGGTGGCCTGAGCCTGACGGGTGTTCTCGTTATCGTCTGGCAGTTGCGCCACGCCGTTGTCGAGGCCGGTCTTCAGTTCGTTGGCGCCCGTGAGCAGCTCACCGAGGCCGCTGTTGAGCGTGGCTGTGCCGTCGCGCAACCGGACCGCCCCGGCGGCCGCCGTAGCGGCGCCCGAGGCGAGTTCGGCACTGCCAGATGCCACTTCCTGCGCGCCCGCGTTCAGCTGGTTGATCTCGGACACGGTGTTCTGCACCCGCCGGTCGATTGTGGTGAGACCGGTTCCGATCGGCTGGAGGCGCGCGAGCACGGCGTCGATCGTCGCCTGGTCGAGACCCTCAGCGGCGAGGATCTGGGCGATATCGGAGCGGACCGTTGGCAGCGCAGCGATCACGTCATTCGCCGCGGTGCCGACAAGTCGAGCGACGTCATCGATTTCCTGGGTGCCATTGGCGACCTCTCGCGCACCGGTCGCGAGGCTGGCCGACCCGCTGCGGAGCGTCTCGAGACCCGTCGTGAGTTCACTCGATCCGGAGACGAGTTCTCCCGCCCCGGTTTGCGCGGTGGCGAGTCCCGAGACGAGCTCTCCGGAGCCGGATGCTGCCTCGGTCAACTGACTGCGGATGGTGCTCAGCGCGTTGAGCAGCGTCAGTCCGGCTTCGGCGACGACTTTCGCCGTCACCTCGGTCTGGATCTTCTCGATCGCCTGGTTGCCGATGGTGGTGGCGAGGTAGTTGTTGGCATCGTCGGTCCGCAGGATCAGCTCCGCCTTCTTCGGGTCGCTCGAGTTAATGGAGGCGACAGCTTCGGAGAACCCAGCCGGGATTTCGATGACGAAGTCATAGTCGCCGTTCTCGAGGCCGGACGTGGCGGCATCCGCTTCGACCTGCGAGAGGTCGAAGGTCTTCTCCTTCACGAGCGCGTCGGCGACCTCCGTGCCGAGGTTGCGTTCGGTGCCATTGATCTCGGCACCGGTGTCTTCGACCACGAGCGCGACCGGGATCTCCGAGAGTCGGCCGTACGGGTCCTGGTTGGCCCACAGGTAGAGGCCGCCATAGAGGATCGGCACGATCAGCAGGGCCATCAGTGCGAGCGCTTGCATCGGGGTCGAGACCAGTCGCCGCAGTTCGGCGAGAATCATCTGCGGGATCTTCATGACTGCCCCTCAATCGCTTTTCGTGATCGCCGGTCGTGCCCTTCCACCTCCGGCAATGGCGCACCGCCGCTCTGCGCCCAGGCGCCGGCGCGTTCCTCGAGCATTCCCAGGGCGCCGAGATCCCTCTCCGATTTCCCGATCTCTCTGATGTCGTGCTCGTGGCGGATCGTCCACTCTGATGCCCGGCCAGCGATCATCAGGACGGCGAAGTCGCGCGAGGCGAAGTCCTGCGCGAGGCGCCACCACACGAGCGGATGGCCGCCGTGACGGTCCGGTGACACCACGACGAGGCCGGTGACCCCGGACCGCAGCACGGCCAGTTCGCACAGGGCGCGCAGCCGTGCCTCCGGTGGGATGTCGGAGATCGGGGTGGTGGCGAGGTCTTTCATGCCGTAACTGGCGAGCCAGCGCCTTGCCGCGATGGGGTTCGAGTGGTGACCCGCGAACATCAGTTGCTCCGCGACGACGCCGACGAACAACACGTTGGAGTCGGGGTCGGAGACGTCGGGTGCGTCGACGAGCGCGATGCGTCGCCGCATGAGCGCGCGGTTCGCTTCACCGTCGATCGTGATTGTTCCGGCATCCGGTCGCATTCGTCCCGACGCCAGAAGGCCGAGCACCGTTGGACGCTGCTCCGTTTCGGCGGCGGCGAGCACCGCCTCTCCGGTTTCGAAGGAGAGTGAGGTTTCCGGCAGCGCCCTTCCCTTGCGACCCTTGGACACGTCCCGCAGCTCGACGCGCATCAGGCATCCTGAGCGGGTGCCCGGGAGGAGTGCTGCACCGAAGGTTGAGGGGTCACGCCCTCAGCGTAGGAAGCTGCCGGGCGATGTCAATTATCTTTGGTCCTGTGAGCGCCGGATGCGCGGCGCCTGACTTTGCTCGCACGGACCCCGGTGTTCTGGCTGTCTGCCCGCACCGTTCTAGAGAAGGCTGCCGCCGGAAACCTCGATGCGTTCGGCCGTCATCCAGCGCATTTGGCTCGACGCGAGGGCTGTGATGGCATCCGCGATCTCATCGGGCTGCCCGACGCGGCCGAGCGCGGTGTTGTCGGCCAGGTGGTTGCGCAGGTCGTGGTCGTCGCGCATGGCGCCGCCGTTGAAGTCGGTGGCGGTTGGGCCGGGGGCGATGCTGTTGACGCGGATGCCGCGTGGCCCGAGTTCCACCGCGAGGCTGCGGGTAATCGCCTCCACCGCCGTCTTCGAGGCGGCGTAGAGCGAGGTTCCCGGGCTGACGTGGCGGGTGAGTGAGGTGGATACGTTGATGATGCGACCGCCGTCGGCGATGTGGGGTGCCAGCGCCTGAATGAGGAAGAACGTGCCGCGCAGGTTCGTTCCGATGACGGCGTCGAACTGGTCGACCGTGGCGTCTTCGAGCAGGCCGAACAGCCCGATCCCGGCATTGTTCACCAGCACGTCGATGGCGGAGCGCCCCCACCGCTCCTCGATGTCGCGACGCAACGAGTCCGTGAAGTCGACGAACGAGGCGACATCCGCCAGGTCGAGTCGCGTGGCGATGGCATCTCCGCCTGCGGCGCGGATCTCCTCCACGACGCGGGATGCCTCGGCGGCGTCACCGCGATAGGTGAGCACAACGGCGAAGTCCCGTTGGGCGAGGGCGAGGGCGGTCGCTCGGCCCAGACCCCGATTGGCCCCGGTGACGACGGCGATTCGAGGGGTGTTCTCGGTCATTCGGCATCTCCTTCCGGGAACTCCACGCTGATGAGCGGACTTCCCTCCATCCATTCGTCGAGGGGCGCGACCGGTTGCGGGATGCTGGCCGGGTTCCACGGCTGATTGAGGTCGGCAATGATCGACGAGAACACGGCTTCCCGCTGTGCGCGATCGAGCACCGGTGTGCCCACGGCCCGCAGATCGGCCCGCACTCCGTGCTTGAGATGGAAAGTGAACTCGGGGTTCGCCACGATATTCACGTACCAGCTGCGTGTCGCCGGCGTAGTCGAGAGATAGATTTGCCCGTCGACCCGGTAGAACCAGACCTCGATGCGCCGCGGCCTGCCGGTGCGCCTGCCCGTGGTGGTGATGTCGATCGTGCGCTCCCGAGCGGGTGACGCAGGGGTGATAGCCAGGGCCCGTTCGATTCTCGCGTCCATCATGCTCCAAAGTAAGTAGTCATTTACTTATAAACTAGACGCGGGATGAAGATCCTGTCAAGGACGACACTGAGAGAGCGGAGTGAGCATGGCGCAGCGAGACGCGGAGGCGACCAGGGCACGGATTCTCTCGGCAGCGGTGACGGAGTTTGCGGCGCACGGCTACTCAGGCGGCAGGGTCGACCGCATCGCGAAGGATGCCGAGAGCAATGTGCGCATGATCTACGCCTACTTCGGCAACAAGAGTGGCCTGTTCGATGCGGCGCTGGCGGACGCGATTGTGCGGATGGCGGAAGAGGTGCCCCCTCGGCCTTCAGATTTGCCGACGTGGGTCGGCGAGCTGTTCGATTTCCATCAGCGTCGGCCCGAGGTGCTGCGTATCTCCCTCTGGGCTCAGCTCGAACGGCCGGAGGCGGCCTCCGAGCCGCTCGAGACTTATCTGGCCAAAGTGGAATCGGTGCAGCAGCACGCGTCACCAGCCTTCAGCGCCGTCGATCTCCTCGTCATCATCTACGCCGTGGCCCAGGCCTGGCAGCTCGCGCCGATCGGCCTCCTGGCAGCCGACGCGAGGGCCAGCAGCGACACGAGGCGAGCGGCTGCGGTCGAAGCGGTCACCCGCATGCTCGCCTGACCTCAGGCCCAGTACATCTAGTTTCCGCGGATGATCTCCGCGCGTGCGGACGCGTGCTCATCAGCGCTGATGACGTTTCGGGCGTGCAGCTCATCGAGCTTCGCCAGCCGTTGTTCGGTGGACTCGGCCGGGCGCATGGCCTCGCTGTCCAGGGCGCGGTTGACGAGGTCAGCGTGCAGCGTCAACGGGTCGTGACCGGCATCCTTCACCTTGCGTGCATTCTTGACGCTCATCACGACGATGAGGATCGCGGCAATCACGATGATGGCGGCCACAATGCCGAAGATGATCGGGAAGAAATCGAACTGCGGACCCACGGTTGTCCTCTCGTTGACGAGTGTCCAGCTTGGCAATGGCGGCAGGTCGAGTCAACAGCAGGAGCATCATCCAGGTGCAAAAGTGCCGGTCAGAGGGGAACTCTGACCGGCACTGTGGCGTTGAATGACTGCGGGGGCGTTCTTATAAGAGCACGCCGCAGCATCCGTTTTCGTCAGTGTCGTCGGCAGGCCTGCCCCACAGGCCTGTCGCTGACCGCCGGGTTACGGAACCAGGATGGCCCGGCCGGGAACAATGCCGGCCTCAAGGTCGGTGAAGGCCTGGATGCCGTCTTCGAGCGAGTACTGCTTGGTTTCGACGGAGATCTTGCCGAGCTTGGCGAGTTCAATCACCTGGCGCTGGTCGGAGCGGGTGCCGCCGTAGGAGCGGCGCACGTCGACGCCCCACGGGAGGGTACTCGTGAAGCCGTCTGCGGCGTAGGTGAAGGAGCCGCCGCCGAGTCCGACGAGACGGAGTGCGCCGTCGGGGGCGATGATCTTCGTGGCCAGGTCGACCGTCGGCTGAACCCCGACAAAGTCAAAGACGGCGTCTGCGCCGTATCCGTTGGTGAGTGCGAGCACCTTGGCTGCGGTGTCGCCGTCGCTCAGGAAGGTCTCGTCTGCACCGTGCTCGCGGGCAATCTCAAGCTTCTGTTCACTGGAGTCGATCGCGATGATGCGGGCGCCGGTGGTGGCCTTGAGGATCTGCAGGCCCATGTGGCCGAGTCCGCCGACGCCGATGACGGCGACTGTGGAGCCCGGGGTGAGGCGGTGGCGTGCGCCGTTGATGGCGTGCATTGGGGTGACCCCGGCGTCGGCGAGGGGGCCGGCGACGGTGGGGTCGAGGTCACCGAGCGGTTCGAGGTAACGAGCCTTGACCTTGATGTATTCGGCCATTCCGCCGTCTGGGCCGAGGCCAGGGCAGGGCGGGGTGCCGAGGCGGCCAGCGGCGTTGACGCAGACGTTGTCGCGACCTTCGATACAGGGGCGGCAGGCGCCACAAGCCCAGACGAGGCAGACGAGTACGGCTTCGCCGTCGACGAGGCCGGTGACGTTGGCGCCGAGCTTGGCGACATGGCCGGCCGTCTCGTGGCCGAGGGTCATGGGCGGAAGGGGCCACTCGGGTGAGTGGAGGACGTGGACGTCGGAGTGGCAGAGGCCGGCTCCGGCGACCTTGACGAGGACTTCGTCGGCTTCGATTTCGGGAACTGGAACGTCCCGTACTTCGAGTACGCCGGCTGACACGATTTGCAAAGCGCGCATATTGCTCTTTCTCTTCTGTACTGGCGGCCGTCTTTGGTCGCCATCCTCACAATAGGGCAGATGCCCCATAGGGCGTGGGACGTAGACTCGCTGCGTGACCGATGACGCTGTTGACCCACGCCAGCGTCGTACCCGTGCCCGGTTGCACGAGGTCATTCATGAGCTCGCGGCGTCGACGCCGCTGGACGACATCACGATGTCCGATATTGCTCGCGCCGCGGGGGTGAAGCGCGACACCGTGTACCGGCACGCGGGTAGTGCTGTTGCCCTCCTGGTGCAGGCCCTCGAGGCAGAGGTTGAGGAGCTGGTGCAGCACACCTCGCAGCTACCGGCGGTGTCCGAGACCGGTGAGAGTGTCTTTGCCGGCCCCGAGGTCTCAATGTTTGAGCATGTCGCCTCACATGCGGATATCTACCGCAATGCCCTGTCGTCGCAGGTCAGCAGTCCGGTTCGGGACATGCTGATCCGGTCGAGTGCGCGGGCGTTGACGGCGCACCTGGAGCGGCATCCGGAGATTGCGCCGCTCGTCGATGGGCGACCGGCCACAGATGCAGAGAAGCGGATGTTTGTGGCCTTTGCCGCGTCGGGCACCTTCGGTGCGGTGCAGGCCTGGCTGAACGAGGGCGACCTCAGCGACCTGGATGCCGCTGCGGCGGCGACCCTGGCGGCGGCGCCGGAGTGGTGGATGGGGCGGCGGTAGGGGGCGCGGGCTCTGCAATCAGACGCATCACGTTGGGGCGCGCCCGACGCGTATTTCCGGCCCAGTCCCGCACCCGAAGCGCACGCAGCCCAAGGACGCAACAGGGGGCGAAGTTCACGTCCCTAGGCCGGACAAATATCGAATCAGCTTGGCTTGCAGAGCGTCCATGTCGCGGGCCTCGCACTCCCAGACAGTAAACGTTTGCCACCCGAGAGCCTCTAATGCATCAATGTTTCGGGCATCTCGAGCAACCGTGGCATCCCGCTTGGCCGACCAGAATTCAGCATTTGTTGTTGGAGTCACGTTGCCGTATTTGCAGTCATGCGAATGCCAGAAACAGCCATTCACGAAAATGACTTTTCTTTTGGCTGGGAACACCAGATCCGGTTTCCCGGGGAGGCCCCGAACGTGCAGCCGATAGCGGTAACCGAGCGCGTGCAGTCGGCTCCTAACGGCCATTTCCGGTTTGGTGTCAGTCGAGCGGATCCCAGACATATTCTTCCGCCGCTGGGTCGGCGTGAGTACGTCATTCATGGACTCACCATACGAAAGTTGGGTACGGATTCGGAAGATTCGGTGCCCACCCGCATTTCTGATGCCCGCGAATTGGGGTCGTGGGCGATGTCTCGTGTCTACGCCTTCGCATATAGGGTCAAAAGAAGCTTGGCTACAAGGTGGGGGATGCGATGAAGCATGAAGTTTGGGTGCCCGGAGCGCAGCTCATGGACTCAATGCGCGCGGTTGGGTACTCCCTCCGCACCGCATTGGCCGACATCGTGGACAATTCGCTCGCGGCAAACGCGCGAAACGTCAACATTCACTTTTTAGCAGGCGATCATCCGCACATTGCGATTCTCGATGATGGTGACGGTATGGATCCTGACGAGGCACGTCAGGCCATGCAGCTCGCGGGAAAGAGCTCGCTGTCAGACCGCGACGCGACAGATCTGGGCAGATTCGGCCTTGGGCTAAAAACTGCTTCCCTCTCACAATGCCGTCAACTGACAGTGATTACCAAGCAGGGCTCCACGGTCGTTGGGCTTGAGTGGGATCTGGATCACATTGCAGCAACAAACGAGTGGAGCCTGAACGTACTGGAAGAGGGCGAAATCCAGCGCTTACCGGGCGTCGGGCAGCTCGAGGATCTGGCTTCTGGCACCCTTGTCATCTGGAGAAACCTCGACAGGCTACTGGACGCGGGCGGAGATACGGAGCCACAGCTCGATGCGGCGTTGGTGGATGCTCGAGACCACCTCGCTCTGGTCTTTCATCGATTCCTTGCGGGCGATGACGCTCCGCGAGTCTCAATCGCAATTAATTACGTTCCGATCGAACCGGTTGATCCCTTTCTAACGAAGTCACGACGCACGCAGGCATCGCGAAGAGAGGACATCGCCTATCAAGGCGCTGCAATTGAAGTCCGAGCATTCACCTTGCCCTTCATCAATAAAATGACCGACAAGGAACGTGGGCTCGCCTTGGTAGCGGGTGCATTGCGGGATTCGCAGGGCTTCTACATTTATCGTGGTGGGCGCCTCGTCATATGGGGCACCTGGTTCCGACTGATGCCAAAAAGCGAGACCGGGAAGCTCACCCGGGTACGGGTCGATATCCCGAACACCTTGGACCACCTGTGGAGTTTGGACATCAAAAAGTCCTCGGCGGTTCCGCCCGCAGTGGTGAGGGCGCGGTTGCGTGAACTCGCGACCGCCATGGCGGAGCCGGGAAGGAAGGCGATCTCTTTCCGGGGTCGTAAACCCTCTGAAGAGGACGGCCTTGTGCGGCCGTGGGAGCTAGTAACAGACCGGGACACATTCAGATACGGGATCAACCGCGAGCATCCTATTCTGTCTGCATTCGCAGACCGCCTTGATCCAGCGACCTTAGGAGAGCTGGACACAGTCCTCAAGATGTTGGAGGGAACCTTCCCTGTTCAGGACCTCCACAATCGGATGTCTGGTGATCAGGTGTCCACGCAGGCGACTGAAGACTCAACTGAGTTAAGGCAAGTGCTTTCACGCCTCTGGGGATCCGTCGGATCCCGACGTGAAACGGCCGACGATTTCGTGGATCGAATGCTTTTACATGAGCCGTTTGACATGCTGCGCAGCGAACGAAACTCCATTGTCACGGCGTTGTACGAACGAACCGAAGAAGGTGTGCAGGTCCGATGAACGATGTGCAGTTGAAACAGTACTCGAAACTGAAAAACATGCTGCTGGCCGCTGCAGCGATTGACGTGCCGTCTGAATATGAATTGCGCACACTAATTAGCGAGTTGAGAGGTCTCGGCCCTGATCTCACTGACGAGCACTTCGACTCCGTTTTCGACGAAGTCTCGAAGGTGTCGAACGTGATCATGGACCTGGGTGTGATGATCGAAGCTGGTGATCGAAAGCCTTGGCTGGCAGACCGGAAGTCCAGCATCGACTGGCGACTTTGGGACGCGTACCGCAGGTGGATGACAAATAGTGGCCGCTCCCCGCGAGTGATCGACGTGCTGGATCAGACGCTCGACACCATCCTGGATCACATGGGTGACCCTAGCGACAAGAGCCCATGGGCGCGCCGTGGCCTCGTGATAGGTGACGTTCAATCGGGAAAAACAGGAACCTATATCGGGCTGATAGACAAGGCAGCAGACGCAGGTTACCGGTACTTCATCCTTCTGACGGGGAACACAGAATCGCTTCGGCAGCAGACGCAGTCCAGGGTGGATCAGGGGGTCATTGGACGAGACTCTCTATCGCTGATGCGAGTTGGTGCCGGGCAGGAGAACAAGCCGCGCCACGTTGGAGTCGGCCGCTACCTTGAGTCCACTTCGTCCGCGATGAGTCTCACAACGATGACTATGGATTTTCGAAAGACGAGCACCGAAGCTATCGACTTCAATCCAGGGCCGGACAACATCGTCGTGTTCGTCACGAAGAAGAACAAAGCTATCCTCAAGCGAATCGCTGACTGGCTCGAGCAGCAGGGTAACGCCGACAAGCGAGTCAACCAGCCGTTGCTACTTATTGACGACGAGGCAGACTACGCATCGGTCGACACGACCGATGAGGACGAGAACCCAACAGCAATCAACGCAGCAATCCGTCGCTTGCTTGGGGTCTTCGACCGAAGCTCTTACGTCGGATTTACGGCGACGCCGTTCGCAAATATCTTCATCAATGACGAGAGTGAAGATGATCTTTTCCCGCGCGACTTCATCTTCGGGCTTGAAACGCCATCCAACTACGTAGGGCCCGGGCAGATATTCAATCTGGAGCCGGAGGCCGAGGATAACCCGATCCGGTCTATCGATGACGGTGAGGAGTCATTCCCCGTTGGCCACAAGAGCGGGCACTCGGTCCCAGACCTGCCGGACTCACTCATTGAAGCGGTCCGCACATTCATAATCGCCAACACGATTCGTGACTTGCGAGGTGAGGTGAGCGAACCCAGATCAATGCTCATCAATGTGTCGCGGTTCAACCTCGTCCAGGCGCAGGTGCACGAGTTGATCGCCGAGCTCCTCGCTGGATATAAGAATGCGATCCTGCTTCATTCGAGAGTTTTTGCAAATGGAAGCCCAAACAAAGCTCTGAGTGAACTCCGTTCGACATTCTCGGACGAGTTCAGCGATTCACAGTTCTCGTGGGACCAAATTCTGGAATCGTTGCCGGCGGCCGTTGCCGGTATCCAATCGCTGCTCATGAATTCCAAGACGGAGAAGCAGCTTGAACAGGACGAACTCAGCAGCCAAGCTCCCCCTCGTTTAGTGGCGGTTGGTGGCGACATGCTCAGTCGAGGACTCACCTTGGACGGGCTGATGGTCAGCTATTTCTATCGACGAACGGCTGCGTCAGACACACTCATGCAGATGGGTCGGTGGTTCGGATATCGGGACGGATACCGTGACCTCTGTCGAATCTGGATGAATGAAGAGATGCAGTCTGCCTATGGATATGCAGCTCAGACACTCGAGGAACTGCGCACCGAGCTCGTGAGGATGCGCAACCAGAAGCTGACACCAGAACAATACGGTCTAGCGGTCAAGAACCATCCGGATGCGTTGCTGATCACCGCTCGGAACAAGATGAGGAGCGCGAAGGAAGGCAAAAAGAGCATCTCCCTTCGGGGTCATTCGATCGAGTCCTACAAGCTGTCGAGCGACGTGCTTGATTTGAAACGGAACTACACGGCGTTTGAGAATCTCATCAAGGGGCTCGGCGAACCGGACAAGCATTCTCGACCTAACCGGCCTATGTGGCTCGAGGTGGATAAGAAGCAGGTAGCCGACTTCATGCAGTTGTTCCGAGCCCATGGATCGTCTCAGCTTTTCCAGGAAGGGGCTCTTTCTCGCTTCGTTAAGAACGCGTCCGCAGACGATCTGCAAACTTGGGACGTCGTGGTCATCGGTGGCTCAGGCGACCCAACCACTACCGGAAACGCATCCTTCTCAAAGCCGATCCGCGCGCTCCACCCTAAGGAAGACGCCTCTTTGCTGGTCTCTGGGCGCAACCAGCGAGTCGCCGGAGCGGGCGACGTTGCGACGACCCTGGGGCGCGAGCGAGCGAAGGAGATTGCGGAGGAATACCGGGCGAGCATGGCCGAAAAGAAAAAGTCGGTTCCAGACACGGCATACGTGGCGCAGCTCCAGAGGCCCTTGCTTCTGATTTATCCGATGCAACCCAAGGACGGTGTTTCCGGCGATCCCGTAATCGCGGTGAACATTTCGATCCCTGGCGCACCCGGTGACACCTCAGGTTCAAAAAAAGATGATCAAGTGACCTATATCCTCAATCGGATTGCACAGCGTCTTTGGTTTCCCGAGCTGCTGGAGAGCAGCGATGTTTGAGAGCGTCACTGACGTCTGGGAGGAAATGGTTTCAAGCGGCTGGCAGGGACAAAGGCTGATTGACGGGCACCCCCTCCGGCTCTATTTCGGCGCTGATGCAGTATCGCGACCGGTTTTCTTTCTCATCACCGGCTCAAAGCCGCAAATCCCACGAATGTCGGCCATGGTGAGTGTGGACCGAGGCGAGCGGAAAGACGGAACTTGGACCGTTGTTCTGACGTTGAAGGATAAAGAACTTACGTCAGCGTTCATGGGGATGTGCGTCGAAATGGTGCGGCGCTCCGCAGCCCTGACCGATGAAGCACTAGCGCTCGAGGAGTTCTTTTCCACGCTCAATCAGTGGCGATCCTTGCTAAGTCATAAACCGCCGCAGAGGCTGTCGATCGAGCAGCTGCGAGGTTTAGTTGCCGAGGTTTGGTTCGGGACTGAAATCTTGCCGGAGACGAACACCGCTTCGGAGGTACTGGCGGCGTGGCAGGGGCCATACGGCGCGCCGCAGGACTTTCGCATGTCAGATGGCACGATGTTTGAAGTCAAGGCGCTCCACGCGGGTGCTCGTGCATTCGACGTATCGCCCGTTGAACAACTTGACCCGTCAATTGACGGGTCCCTCGCTGTGGCGGCGGTGCTTCTTGATGACGCCACTCGCATTACCCCGGACGCGTTCACGGTGCTGACGCTCATCCAATCGTTTAGGGATGCGGTGGCTGACGATCCTCAGGCGCTGGAGGGACTTGACCATAGGTTAAGCGCATTGGGATTTGACGCCGCTGATGAGTTTTACTCGATCCACTATTTCGGTGTCTCCGGCTTGCGGCTGTTCGACGTGAACACGGAATTTCCCCGTCTGCTCCGTGACAATACGCCGATAGCTGTCGAACAGATCAAGTACCGCGTCCGTATTGCGGGGATCTCCCACCTGGAAGTGAGCCTCGATAAATTCGGGCTGGCGAGGAAGTGACGGAAATGGCTACAGAATTAGAAGCATTTTACGCAGACCTTCAAAACACAGTTCGTACGGCAGCCAGTACTGATCTGACATACACGGCAAGCGCATTCGTCGACGAAGCTTCAAGGCGTTTGGCAGACGCAGAGGAAGTTGATGCCCTTACATCTGGCCATTTTGATGGCACGGCGCCTAAGACAAGCAAGAAACTGGGTCTAGACGCATATGACTTCGGGGATGAGGACGGCCACGTTGTACTCGCACTGACTGATTACCATGCGACGGACGAAATCCAGACGCTAACCGGATCGGCCGCTAAAAAGAAGTTCGGCATGCTCGAGGGCTTCCTTGAGGCCGCGCTAGACGGGGTTCTCGAAGGTTATCTCGAGGAGAGCTCCGACGCGTATCAAGTCGCTATTGAGCTGCGTCAGAGAGAAGCTTCGACCTTCAAATACCGGCTCTATCTTCTCACTAACGCGAAACTGAGCGCCTCAGCGAAGACTATTGAAAGCACGCAAGTTCATGGCATCTCAGTGGAATATCACCTGTGGGATGTCGAACGATTTCACAAAGTGGAGGCGTCGAGCCTCGGGCGCGAGGAAATCGACATCGACCTTACTGAATGGGTTCCGGACGGGGTTCCCTGTTTGCGAGCGAGCAGTGAGTCGGCAGCTGTAGAGACCTACCTGGCAGTGCTGCCGGGCGCTCTGCTCGCGGGGATTTATCGAAAGTACGGTGGACGAGTTCTGGAAGCCAACGTGCGGTCATTCCTGAGTGTCCGAGGGAACGTGAACAAGGGGATCCGCGGCACCATCCTTCAGCAACCGGAAATGTTTCTGGCCTATAACAACGGAATCTCTGCAACTGCTACGGCCGTCCGGACCACTCAACGTGATGGTGTCCGTTCCCTTCAAAGCCTGAAGGACCTACAGATTGTCAACGGTGGGCAAACAACTGCTTCACTTTTCTACGTTGATAAAGATGAGAAGCAAGCCGACTTGACGAACGTTTTTGTTCAGATGAAGTTGATCGTCATTGACCCCGATGCCGCCGCCGAAGTTGTACCGAAGGTCAGCCGATATGCGAATACGCAAAACCGGGTGAGCGAAGCGGACTTCTTCTCTAACCACCCCTTCCACGTGCGAATGGAAGACAAATCTCGCCGTATTCTCACGCCCGCGAAGGCAGGGACCCACTTCCAGACGAAGTGGTACTACGAGCGCACTCGTGGGCAGTATCTCAACGAGAAGGCGAAGGTTACTCCAGCTCAGGCGAAGCGGTTTGAAGCTGAAAATCCACGGACCCAGTTGGTGACAAAAACGGATGCGGCAAAGTACCTTGTCTCCTGGAACCAATTGCCACATGTGGTTAGCTCAGGCGCCCAGAAGAACTTTCTTGCGTTCGCGAAGGACGTTTCCGAAAGCTGGTCGAAGGACGATACGCGTTTTGGCGACGAGTTTTATAAGAATCTTGTAGCTAAGGGAATTCTCTTCAACGCGGTAAGGGCTTTGGTGCAGCGGAGCGACTGGTACTCGAGCGGATATCTCGCGAACATTGTCACCTACACCCTGGCCAAGCTGTCTTTCATGGCCCACGGACCGAGCGGCCGAGGCGACTTGGACTTCGGTCGAATATGGGCCGAACAAGGAGTCCCTGAAGACCTGTTACATGAAATAGAACCCATCGCCTTGCAGGTTTTCAAAGTTCTTACTGACGAGGACCGCCCGGTCGTGAACGTGACTGAGTGGGCGAAACGTGAGAAGTGTTGGGAGCAGGTCAAATCGGAGACGATGCCGGTCACGCCCACCCTTCGTGAGTACATCATCGGCTCCGAAGCGAGCGCTGAGAGCAAGCGCGATGCCAAACAAGAGCAGCGGCTCGACAATGGAATTGAAGCGCAGATAGAAGTTATGAAGCGGGGGCCCCGTTATTGGGTGAACCTTCGGCACTTCGGGCGAACTACAAAGTCCATAACGCCCAAAGAAGTCTCCGTTCTCAACTACGGCACTGGGGAATCTGGACGGCAGCCAAGCGAGGCGCAAGCCAAGCTCCTTATGCAGTTAAGTCGCAGACTCGAATCAGAGGGCTTCGTGGGTAACTAAGCGACTAGCTCTCTTTGGTGAAGAGTCGCGCGACCACTGCCGCGATTTGGTTTGCGAGTAGCGGTGGAACCGCGTTGCCCACTTGGTGGTATTGCTGAGTGCGGTTTCCCATGAAGAAATAATTGTCGGGGAATGTCTGGAGCCGAGCAGCCTCTCGGACGGTCAGGCTCCGCATCTGGTTGGCGTCGGGGTGGATGTAATAGTGGCCATCCTTGGCGATGTGGGACACGACTGTTGTCGATGGTTGTTCCCACACCTGAACGCGGAAACGATCCTCAAAAGGTCGAGATTCCGACGAAGCGTTCCTGTGATTCGGTTGTAGAGCTGGCGGGAAGTGGCGGAGCTTTGGTGACACGAAATCTGCTGCTGCGCGGCTCGCGGCGAACCAATACCGCTTGAGATCCTCGACCATGTGCGACCGTGACTCGTGCTGAATGACTGCCTTGACGCGAGAGTCAGTGATCCACTCGTTGTAGACGTAGTCGTCGGATGCTTTGACGGTCTTTGCGACGGAAACAGAACCGCGGTCCAAGTCATTTGACGATAAGTTCTCCTGTCCCTCGACCCCATAGAGCAGGGACATCGCTGATCGAATCGCTGCCCAATCTGACGTTGAATCAAGACGTGCGGGACTGATCCCGGAACGCAGAGCGGGCAATCCGCCAATTGCGTCCCGAAGCCGGACGGTTTCGCGCTTCTTGAGCTTGCCAACCTTGAGATCTGAGTTGAAGAAGCCCTTTCGGATGCCCAAAAGGATCACTCTGTGCCGTTTTTGCGGGACACCGTAATCTTCTGCACGAATGATGTAGTCGCGGGGTTTGAGGCTGTCGAGGCTGGCGTCGACGGTGAGCGAATGAATTTCGTATTCGAACTCACCCGGTGGGTGCTCAAGGTCGCGCTTGATCATGTCGAACATCCCCTCCCCAGAGTTGGTGGAGGAAAGAAGTCCCTTGACGTTCTCCATGACGAAAACTGGCGGAGCGAACTTCGCGATGATGTGTAGGTACTCGCGGTAGAGGAAGTGCTTCTTGTCGTTCTCAAACTCAGCGTCGTTTGCTCGTCTGGAACGGCCGGCGAGAGAATACGCCTGACAGGGTGGCCCACCGATCAGCACCCAGGGCTTGGTTCCATCGGAGAGCTCGTTCGCTCGCAAGGCGTCGTCGATAAGGAGGTCAGACTCTTCTCTATCGACACCTAGTTCGATTTGGTGGACCTCACTGTTCGCGAGTTCCACGGCGCGGGCGACGCGCGAATTTGTTTCAAACGCGTCTCGGGTGATCTCTCCGCGAATGTAGCGATAGTAATCGTCCGGGACACCCGCCGGGTCACGTCTTAAGTGACGGAAAACACTGCGGAGCCGCAATGTGCTGCAAGCGGTTGATTCCATCTCAAATGAGCCAATAGTTTCGAATACGGGCGATCCTTGGTCCTCGCCCAGCCGGGAGAACCCCTCATTCAAACCACCTGGACCAGCGAAAAGGTCAATGACTGGAATCACTCGTGCTCACTTACTTCGTTTGGAATTGCCTCAGCCAGGTTACCAGGTCCACCACTCCGAAGCGGGATGAGTGACGACCCCGACTGTTCGTGTCGCCGCGAGGAGATCTGGCTACAACTGATTGTCGGTGGACCCGCTGACATCGCTATCGCGATGCTCGGCTCGCACCCGTGGTTTGTTGAAGAGTCCGAGCATGAGATTTATTCTCTCCATGGGATGCTCTCCATGGTGTGCTTCTCGTCTGAGCGCCATGTGGCTTGGAGGGTTAGGCCGATTCTGCCCGTCGGCTCACACGTTCGACGAGCTGCCGCAACTCCCAGGGCTCGCCGCTCTCGACACCAAAGATTCCAGCACCGAGTAACGGTGCGAGTCGGGTGGTACCGACACGCCACGCGTGCGCTGGCCATTCACCGAGCTTTGCCGGCGGCGCATTGACGGCCCCCGGAGCTACGTCAACGAATAGGACCCCGGAGGCTTCCGCCACTCCAATGGCTGCTGCAATCCGCCCGATGTGATCGGCATCGATTCGCTGCCGCTCTGTCAGCGGTTCCACGAGGAAAAGACCCTGCGGGCCGACGACAAGGTGCGACGCATACACCTGCGCCTCCCCGAGTTGAATGTCGTGCCACACCGTGAATTCAGCACTGAGGGATTTCAACGCGGTTGCTATTGCCTCCTGCGCCAGCGCCCGCTCGAGGTGAACCCGCGCGTGACTCGGCGCGATTCTCACCGAGTCCGCGGCGAATGGCGAGTGAAGGAACATCCCCGGGTCGGCCGGACGATTCGCCAGATCAGCGGCGAATTGATTCTTGGCGACCGAATAGATGTTTCGATTGCTCAACCGGACCCGTCGAACTTCAGCACGTTTCTCGCTCGTGAACAGCCTCATCGTCGCAACAATGCCTCCACAGACAAAGGCCACAGAAAGTATGTTGAGCGCGACTTGTCGCAGTACCGGGAACAGCGCATATGCCGGGATTATGGGCAGATTACCCGTGGCCGCCGCGACAGCAGCGAAAACGGCCGCGATTGCCGCGAACGGCAAGAAGAGCTGCAGGCAAACGACACCCCACATGTGCAGGAACCGGTCCTGCGCGTGTCGGATCCGCGGTGGCTTTGCGGGCGCGCTTGGCGGTCGCGGTGAGAGCATCCAGTCGCGAGCGAGGTCGAGGTATCTTGCCCGCGAACTCCCACCCGGATGCCCATGTGTAGTTGCAAATGTCGGCGTCGCGTTCTCGTTTGGGTGGGGTGCGGATGCCCGTCCACCGGCACGCCGTGACGAGCTGCGCTCTCGACGAGTCGAGCCTTGAGGTGGAGCGGATGTCGGAGCTCGGGGTGGTGCAGAAGCCTGCGGCATGTGCAGACGGTCGTACTCAGCACGGCGTTCTGAGTTGCTCAGCACATCCCATGCGGCCTGCACCAGGCGGAAGCCCTCGGCCGATCCCCCGACATCGGGATGACTGGTGCGGAGCGCTCGCCGGTAAGCCAGTTTCAGCTCGGTGGGAGTTGAGGTGCGCGGTGCGCCGAGCACGTCGTAGTGGGTCTCCCGACTCATATGACCCCCTCGTCCGGCAGCGACACCCAAATCTAGAGTGGAGGCGATGAACGGGGCATGCCCCAATGCGGGGCGCGCCTCCTACGAGGTTCGACTGCGGTGGCCGTGAATGTGAGTGGTAACGGAACTGGTTAGCGCTTTCCGCTACCGGCCCACTCGAGTACGCGCAACGCACGCAGCGTCACCCACCGGCTGGGCTCGCCCCCCGATTCCAGCTCGAAGTGCACTTTGCCCGGATGCGGGTTCTCGAATGACCAGCGCCCGTCGGCACCGCGCTTGCTCTCGACCAGGTCGAGTGCCTCGTCCAGTCTCGGGTCCGGTGTTCCGCCGGTGCTCCGGAAGTAGTCGAGACCCCTCAGCACGTCATAGAACCAGCGGGTCGGGAATGAAAAGCGGGTGAAATCGAGGTCGGCGACCTCTCCCGTCGATAGGCGCCGGAGCATCCGTCGTTCGAGGAGGTACTCCTCCCCTCGTCGACGTGCCGCAGACACTTCGGTGGATGCGCCCCGCGACCGCTCGTGCTGCAACAAGCCCTCGAGCACGCAGATCGTCGTGTGAAATGACGACCGGGTGGAGCCGCGCTCGGCGTCGCAGTTCCAACCGCCGTCGTCGAGCTGCTCGCCGAGGAGCCGATCGACGAGAGGCTGCACGCCTTCACCGAAGTAGTCACCAATCGCGACCACCAGGCCGTTGACGCACGGCTCGACCTCGCCGTCGAAGTATTTCTCGTCGTCGTGCTCCCACCTGCTGTGTTCCCGCACGCGCTCAATCGCGATGCGGGCTTCGGCGCTCGCCGGGTCGAGGCCCAGCTCACGGAGCAGAACGAGGGTGTGGTGGGTGGCGGTCCAGGGCTGGCCCGGCGCCTCCGGATCGGTCTCCTCGGCTAGGTCGTAGGTGCCGCCATCCCACTGCCCGTCCGGAGACTGCAACGCGAGAAGCCGCGCACCCCACCCCTCAGTCGCGACGCGGGACCGCTCGGCGGCCACCGCCTCGGCCGGCTCCTCGAGCAGGTCGTTCATCACCTGCCAGCGGATCGCGGGGTCGGATTCGAGCAGCCAGTCGGTCACGGTCATGACCGGAAGCCTAGGCCGCCCTGTGCGTCTAAAAAAGGGACAAGCGTGGGTTCCGTCACGCGCAACGCGCTGTCAGACTCGGCCCGTGGGTCAGCTTCAGCTGAGTCGAATCGCGAACGGAATGAACGTGGACAAATACGACGTCAAGGTGGCCCTCAAAGAGCTGTATTCGCCCTCGTCAAAGGACTTCTCGATCGTCGACGTGCCACGGATGCAGTACCTCGCGATCGACGGACACGGAGACCCAAACACCTCACCGGAGTACGCCGCGGCGATCGAAGCGCTCTACCCCGTCGCTTACGCGGTGAAGTTCGCGAGCAAGAAGGCGCTCGGCCGCGACTTCGTCGTTGCACCGCTGGAGGGGCTGTGGCGCGCCGACGACCCGGCGGTCTTCACCCAGCGGCAGAAGGATGCCTGGGACTGGACCATGATGATCAGCCAGCCCGACTGGATCACGACTGAAATAACGGATGCCGCCATCGCGGCAACGAAGACGAAGAAAGGCATCCCCGCGGTCGATCAGCTTCGTCTGCTCGAGCTCACCGAGGGTGCGTCCGTGCAGATTCTGCACATCGGTTCGTATGACGACGAAGCCCCCACGCTCGCGAAGCTGCACGACGAATTCATGTCGGCCAACGGCCTCACCTTCAACGGTGATCACCACGAGATCTACCTCAGCGATCCTCGCCGGACGGCATCCGCGAAGCTCAAGACGATCCTGCGGCAGCCGGTCCGGCCGGCGTGAGCACGATGATTAGCCGGGCCGTCTGCCCCGTACACTTTGGCTATCACGAGACCGGCGATGCTGCCGCGTGCGGCCAGCTGCCGCATCGCTCACAGCATCCTACGCATGGAGACGCTGCCCGACGATGAGCACACTAAACGAACACCTGGCCAGCCTCGCGACCGAATCCGTCGACTCCCGGTACAGCGACATCGACCGGATGTCCGTGGCCGAATTGGCCGCCATGATGAACGCCGCAGATGCCGAGGTCCCCGCCGCCGTTGCCCGCGCACTCCCCCAAATCGCACCCGCTATCGAAGCGGCAAGCGAGCGGATGTCGCGTGGCGGCCGCCTACTCTACGTTGGCGCCGGCACTCCAGGACGCATCGGCATCCTCGACGCCTCTGAATGCCCACCCACATTTGGCACCCCGCCCTCACTCGTGGTGGGAATCATTGCCGGTGGCCCGTCCGCGATCGTTCACCCCGCTGAGGGGGCTGAGGACGATGAGACCGCCGGTTCGGCCGCGATGGACGAGGCTGGCATCACCCCGAATGACACCGTCATCGGCATCGCGTCGAGCGGCCGGACTCCCTACGTCATCGCTGCCATTCGCCGCGCTGGCGAGCTCGGCGCGCTCACCGTGGGGTTGTCCTGCAACCTCGACACCCCGCTCAGTGCCGTTGCGGCGCACGCGATCGAGGTTGCCGTCGGTCCTGAGGTGCTCGCGGGATCCACCCGGCTCAAGGCGGGCACCGCGCAGAAACTCGTCCTCAACATGTTTTCGACCATCGTGATGGTGCAGCAGGGCAAGACCTACGGCAACCTCATGGTCGACCTCAACCCGAGCAACCACAAGCTGCGGGAACGCGCGACCGGCATGGTCTCGGCGATCGCCGGGGTGGACCGGCCTGTCGCGGCGGCGACCCTCGAATCCGTCGGCTTCAACGTCAAGATCGCTGCGGTGATGCTGCGGCTCGGAGTCGATCGCCCCGCTGCCGAGCAGCGGTTGTCCGACGCGGGCGGTCGGCTCCGCACCGCGCTGGGCGAGTAGCCGCGAGCCAAGCGCCGCCAGCTGGCCCGCCAACCCGTCAGCCGCGAACGATCGCGCCGAGCTGGTCCAGCTGCGTCGGGTCGTCGAGAGCCGAGCCAACGGCAACGATGCTCGCCCCAGCATCGAGGAATTGCTGGGCGTTGGTCGCGTCCATGCCACCGGTCGCGACGAACTTCACTGCGGGAAATGGCCCCTTCATCGCCGAAAACCAGCCGGGTCCGAGTTCCGACGCCGGAAACGCCTTCACCCAGGTCAGTCCCGCAGCGACAGCGGTCTGCACCTCCGTCGGGGTCGCGACGCCGGGAAGCGTCGGCATTCCTGCCGCAATGGATGCCGTCACCACGTTGATATCGAAACCGGGGCTGACCGTGAACGCCGCACCGGCATCCGCTGCCTGCTGAACATGCACGGTCGACAGAACGGTGCCGGCTCCCACAACCTTGCCGCGCTCGGCGCCCGCAGCGACGACAGCTCGCAGGGCATCGAGATCCGTCTGGGACTGGATGGGGACCTCGACGCAGTCGATGCCGAGGTCCCAGGCCCTGGTTGCGAGCGCGACACTGCGTTCGACGCCGAATCCGCGCAGGATGGCCATCAGGCGCTGCCCCTCAAAGAGTTGAGTGAGCGATTCGATCGACTTTTCTGGCATGCCGGTCCTTTCAGGAGTGGGAGCGCTCGGCGGCGAGCGGAACATCGAGGGTGGACTGGAGGACGAGTACCGCACGTTCGTGCCCGGCGCGGAGACGCTCGGAGGAGGACGCACCGGTGAGAAGCGCGCCGAGGTAGCCCGCGGCGAAGGCATCGCCAGCGCCGACGGCCTCGACGACCATGCTCGGGATCGCCTCGACAAAGACCGACCCGTCCCGGTCGTACTCGGTGGCGCCGACGTCACCATCCTTCACGACCAGCATCGGCGCCGGAATCAGTGCCCGCACGTCGTCGGGAGTGGTCGCACCCCACAGGGTGTGGGCTTCGTCGAGACCGACAAAGACGAGGTCGGCTCGGCGTGCGATGTCGAGCAGCAGGGGTGCGGCGGCGGCAACATCCCACAGGCCCGAACGAAAGTTGACGTCGAAGCTGACCTGGCCAGCGGCATCCCTCATCCGTTCCAGAACCGCGTCGACGAGGGCCGCGCAACTGTCCGAGAGTGCCGGGGTGATGCCCGAGAGGTGCACGAGGGCCGCGTCTTCCAGGGGGACGTGGGCCACGGTGTCGGGCCCCATCCGGGATGCCGCGGATCCGCGACGAAAGTAGAGGACGCCGTTGCCCGGGTCTTTGAAGTAGACGCCGGTCGGAGCCGAGTCGTCGACGGTCACCCAGCGCGTGTCGACGTTGTGGTCACCGATCTGGCGTGCAGCGCGTCGCCCCAGAGCATCGTTGCCGAACTGGCCGACCCACGCCGCGTGGTGTCCGAGCGCTGCGAGATGCGACGCGACGTTTGACTCAGCACCGCCGACGTCGAGGTGGAAGACGGGTGCGGTTTCGAGCGGCTCCGACTCGACAGGTGTCACGAGCACCATGGTTTCGCCGAGGGTGATCACGGTGGGCTGCGCGACGCTGTGCATGCCCCCAACTATGTTCGATGCGGGCGGATGCTGCAACGACGTGCGGGGCCGGAGCTCCGTTGGGCGTGTGTGAGGGCGGCGGCCATGACGGGTTGTGTGCCCCGGTCGGCGGGGCCTTTTGCACGCTCGCCTCACGCGCGATGATCGGATGATGCGGGGATTCGAAATGGCGACCGGCGGCATCCGTTGCTCTTCGACGGCATCCGTCTTTCTTCGCCGGGCCAATTTTCCTGACCGTGTCGATCCGCTCGCAACTCATTCGACGTCTTGAGTAGAAGGCGCAACCGGCGCCGACAAGCGAAGGGAGAATCTGATGAAGTACATGCTGATCATGCGGTCGACCGACGAGGCGAAGAAGGCTTATCAGTCACGGCCGTTCGAGGAAATCCTCGAGGAGATGGGCGCATACAACGAGTCACTCATCAAGGCCGGGGTTCTGCTTGGCGGCGATGGGCTCGCCGACGACATGACCGATAACTTCGTCGTCGACTTCTCGACCGACACCCCCGTCGTCACTGACGGCCCCTACGGTGAAACCCATGAACTCTTCAACGGGTTCTGGATCATCCAGGTGGCTTCGAAGGAGGAGGCCGCCGAGTGGGCGAGTCGGGTTCCGCTCGGGCCGGGATCGAAGATCGAGGTTCGTCGGGTTACCGAGATGAGCGACTTCGCCGAGTACGCAGACACTCCCGCCATGAAACAGGAAGCGGTGTGGCGGGCTGAACATGGCGAGCAGCTGGCCTGAGCGGGTGTGACATGACAGACGTGAAGCGCACCCTCGATGCACTCTGGCGCATCGAGGGTGCGAAGATCGTCGCAACGCTGGCCAGGGTCACGGGCGACCTCGGTCTGGCCGAGGATCTCGCGCAGGAGGCGATCGTTGACGCGCTCGCCTCGTGGCCCGAATCCGGTGTACCGCGGAACGGGGCGGCGTGGCTGACCGCCGTCGCGAAACGGAAGGCCATCGACGGCTGGCGTCGGCGTGAACGTCTCGATGAGCGCTACCGAGCGATGGCCCACACCCTTGAGGAACTCTCCGATGGTGAGGGAATGGCAGCGGATGCCTGGGAGCCGATCGATGACGACGTCTTGCGTCTGATTTTCACCGCGTGCCATCCCGTACTCAGCCGTGAGGGGCAGATCGCCTTGACGCTGCGCATCGTGGGTGGTCTCACCACTGAGGAGATCGCGCGAATGTTCCTCGTGCTGGTTGCGACGATCCAGCAGAGGATTGTTAGGGCGAAGAAAACGCTCTCGGCGGCGAACGTGCCGTTCGAGGTACCCGACCCGAGTGAGTGGCGGGAGCGACTGTCTGCCGTACTTGGTGTTCTCTATCTGATCTTCACCGAGGGGTATGCGGCGACCTCGGGTGACCGGTGGTTGCGAGCAGACCTGGCGAACGAGGCGTTGCGGCTGGGACGGATCCTGGCCGGCCTGGTGCCGAAGGAGCCCGAAGTGCATGGGCTCGTTGCGTTGATGGAGTTCCAGGCGTCGCGGTTTGCGGCGCGGGTCGATCGGGAGGGAGCGCCAATCCTCCTGGCCGACCAGGATCGACGCCGGTGGGATCGAGCCCAGATCGCCCGTGGCAGCGCCGCGCTGGACCGTGCCGATGCGGCCGGTCGTGGGCGTGGACCCTATGCACTTCAGGCCGCGATCGCCGAGTGCCATGCGACGGCAGTCAGCGTCGCCGACACGAATTGGGAGCGGATCGTGCTGCTCTACGAAGCTCTGGGGCGAATTGCTCCCAATCCGGTCGTCGAGCTGAACCGGGCTGCCGCTGTCTCGATGGCGACCGGTCCGGCATCCGCTTTGATCATCGTTGATCAGTTGGCCGACGAGGGCGCGCTTCGTGGCTCGTATCTGTTGCCGAGTGTGCGCGGAGAGTTGCTTGCTCAGCTGGGTCGGGTGCAGGAGGCGCGGTCAGAGTTTGCGACGGCGGCGGCGCTGACGGCGAATTCGCGTCAGCGGGACGTGTTGCTCGCGAAGGCGGCGGCGCTGTGAGGTTCCGTGAAGCGCAAAAGGGTCGAGCGCGATGCTCGACCCTTTTTTCGTGCTGTTTATTACTGGGCGGCGAAGAAGAAGGCGTCGCCCAGGAAGAGGGGCTCGACAGTCCAGGCTCCGCTGGCCGCGTCCGCGGTGGGAATTGCGATCACGATGTTTCCCGTGCCGCTCGCGCCCGGGTACAGCTCGTTGATCTCCGTGAAGGTCGGTGCGGGTCCGACCGCCAGTGTGTCTGCCTCATCGTGAGTGGTGCCAGCGGCAGAGACGAATGCGATGTTCAGGTCGATCCACGGCGTTCCGGTCTCCGTGCCGACATAGGTGACGGTGACAGGAACGACCGCGTACTGGAATCCGGCGGGTGCGGCTTCGTTGAACTGGTTCGCTGCCGCGACGATGGCCGTCGCATCCAGGGTAGGAGCTCCCAGTGTGACCTCATAGTTCGGGGCTCCACCACTCGTCAATTCGACGGTGGTGCCGATCGGTGCGGGGTTCTCGCGAGTACCGACCTCGGCTGACGCGTCCGTCTCCGCCTCGTCAGCAGGAGCAGCGGCTTCGTCTTCTGACTCCTGGAGGCTGGACTGCGGCATAGCCTCATCGACTGCGCCGATGAAACCAGCGGTGTAGGAAATGGCGAGAACGATCGACAGGATCAGCGCGATGACGGAAACGATCAGACCGGCAAGGCCCGCCTTTTTTGGCTTGTTCTTGCGGACAACGGCAATGATGCCGAGCACGATGCCAACCGCCGCGAGAAATCCGGAGACGTAGTTGATGAAGGGGATGAAAGCGCCAACAAGGGCGACGATTCCAACGACCAGTGCGGCAATGCCCACGCCGTTTCCCGGCTTGGCTGACGGAGCGGCTGGCGGGTACTGCATCCCGGTGTTCGGCTGGGTCTGAGCGCCATGCGGCGAGTCAGGAAAAGCTGGCTGTTGGGCGGGTGGTTGCTGTGAATCAGGCATTACTCGATTGTGCCCGCCGCGTCTCGCATTTATCGGCTGAGCAGCGGTTTCGGTCACCCCGACTTAGGGTGCCACGCGTTCGGGGAAGGGCGCGGTGAGCCGGGAGGTGAAGCGGAGCAGGTAGCCATCCGGATCCTGGACGAGAAACTGGCGCACGCCAATCTCGCCGTCAGAGGTGCGGTACCACCGCGTTTCAGGCTCGAGGAACAGTGGCCAACTGGCGTCGGCACAGCGATCCGCAACGCTGTCGATTGATGGCACAGCGATCTCGAAGTTAACGCCGCGACCCAGCGGACGCTCGAGGCTATCTGTGACCCAGTCCCGACCCAGCCCGATCTGGTCGAGCATGACGTGCGCCGAACCCAGGTGGAGATAGGCGAACCCTTCTTCCGGCCTGTCGTAGAGAACCTTGAACCCGCAGATGTCGACCCAGAAGCGGAGGCTGGTCGTGAGGTCCGTAATCAAGAGCTCAGGAACCAGACTCGGCGGTGCGGATTCATCGTGCTGGGGCATGCTCCTCAGTATGGCGGTGACCGGTGACCGGTGACCTGTGACCGGTGACCTGCGCTCGGGGCTCGGATGCCGTTACGTATGCCGAGCACGCAGCACCGGTTACGGATGCCGGTAGGTATGCCCAGCGCTCGTGCCGGGTTACGGATGCCTGGATTGCGGTGCCCTATCGCCTTCACCGCCCTCTGCCAACGATCACTGGACCATCGCCCGGAGGTCAGAACGGTGGTGCATCGGCATCGGCATCGGCATCGGCATCGGCATCAGCTGCCGGTGCGGAGAAGTCACCCAGTGGCGAGGAAACGTGCCCCGGCGACGCGGCATCCGGTGCTGGTGGTGGGGGTGCTGGTGTTGTTAGCGGCGGGGGCGGCGGAGCGGAGCCGTCTCCAACGGGTGGTGGAGCACCGGGCGGGAACAGTACAGCCGGCTCGGTGGCGTAGGTGCGATTCCCGGGAGAGGTCCACTCGAGAATGCCGGAGCCGGTCTGCTTTACCTTCCACGTGGTCTGATGCTTCAGCCGGTGGTGTTTCCGGCAGAGGTGCGAGAGGTTGTCGCACTCCGTGGGGCCGCCGAACTCCGCAGCTTTCGTGTGATCGATGTCGCAGTGCTTCGCCGCGCGATTGCAGCCGGGAAACCGGCAGGTTCCATCGCGATAGCGGAGGAACCGCTTCATCGCGCCGCTCGGTCGATAGGTCGTGCTGTCGAGGCTGAGCGGGGTTCCTGTTGTCGGGTCGGTGAGCAGCCGGTACCAGGTGTTCGATTGCCCCGCGAGGGCGCGGGCGGTCTCCGCATCGATCGGTCCGTATCCCTCGAGGTGGCCCGGCTCATCGCTGGCTCCAAGCAGCGTCAGTGCCGGTACCGTCACCGTCACGCTCGGGCGAATCCGCCGGAATGCAGTCGTTGAGCCGGTAGCGCCTCTCGTGCCGGAGGACCCGAACTCTCCCTGAACGCCGAACTCGCCCTGGTCGGCGAACTTTCCGAACTTGCCCGACTTTCCCGATTTGCCGGACTTTCCGTGTTCTTCCCCGCTAAACCCACCGAGCTCGCCAGCCAGTGCCGCAGACAGCGCATCGGCACAGACATCGGCCGAGAGCTGCGCCAGCGTGCGCGGATCATCCGGGTTGTGCAGCGCCAAAGCATGGTCGCGGACCGCCGTGAAGATCGACGTCGCCTCGGGCGCCGTCGTGTAGAGGTTGAGCCAGGCCATTCCGTCGTCGGCGGGGATGAACTCGACCCGACGATCCTGCGCCGACCGGACAACCCGCTCAGCAATGGAGTCGGGGTCAAGCCGTTCTCGCAGCGCCTTCGCCTTTACCCTGAGCTTCGAAACGGTAACCGTCTTCGCGATCGGCAGCGCCCCACTTTCCAGCAGGAGCGCTGCGTCATCGGAGAGGGTGCTGGCCTGATCGACAAGCACCTCCGCATGACGGTAGGAAATATCGCCCGCTCGCAGCGCAGCCATTGTGGCCGGCAACCGCTGCATGAGGGCCTGACTTGTCGTGAGCATCCGGTCGACGGTGACCTCAGGCATCCGCAATGCGCAGGCAAGCTCCGCGACGAGATTGCGCCGCACCATTTCATAACGCTGGACGGCCGATAGCGTCGACCCCACGGTGAGCAAACCGTGCTCGGTGACCTCGGCCAGCCGACGCGCATCGTCGATGACCTCGACCTGCCACGCCTTCTGGCGCGCCGCGGTGCGCTCCATTACGGCGACCTCGTCGACCATCGCACTGCAGGCATCCGCGAGAACCGCCGCATATGGCCGCTCGGCAAAATCACCGTCGTCATAGGCCTCGTCGGATGGTTCCAGCAGGTCTTCCATAAGTAAATTCTCCGACCAACCACCGACACTGGAGGGTCAAAAAACCCCGTAAAACGGCTGGTTGTGGACAGTTTCTCGAAAATAACTTTTGTGCAGGGATGGCGGACGTCTGCCTGCCTTGTAAGGGTGTTCCGCAACGTCGAACTCAGCCCCAGTCGCTGGGGCTGCCCGCTCCAATGATGCCGGAGGAGACGGCATCCGTTCTTCCATACCGGAACGAAACGGATGCATACACCTCACGACGGCGCAGGACCAACCGGCCTACCGGCCCAGCGCCGCGCGGCTAGGCTGGCGACACCATGCTGAGCTACCCAAAGTCCCACACCGGAGGCGGCCGCGACCGCACGATCCCCGAGCCGCACACCGACATCGAAGACGAATTCCGCGTCGACGTCGAACGCATCAGGTTCTCTCCGTACTTCTCACGCCTCTCGGCAGTGACCCAGGTGATTCCTCAGGCCGGTTCGGGCACCGTCGTGCACAACCGGCTCACCCACTCGCTCAAGGTGTCGGCCGTTGCGCGATCGATCGCCGTGGGATTCCGTGAGGCGCCGGACCACGTTCGCGACACCATTGAGGATCTCGGCGGTTGTGACCCTGTCGTCGTCCAGGCCGCCGCCGCAGCGCATGACCTCGGGCACCCGCCGTTCGGGCACCTCGGTGAACAGGTCCTCGACCGCATTGCCCGCAAGAAACTCGGCCTGCCCGACGGGTTCGAGGGCAACGCTCAGACCTTCCGCATCCTCACCGCTCTCGACAGCTGCGACGCCACCCCCCGCGGCCTCAACCTCACCAAAGCGGTGCGCGCTGCCGTGCTGAAGTATCCGTGGACACGCAACGAATGGCGCAGCATCCGCCCCCGCCCTGCCGAAGATCTTCCCCGTGGCGTCGGCTCGGACATGGCCAACGGCGCCCTCAAGTTCTCCGCCTACTCGGTCGACGCCCGCGAAATGGCCGAGGTTCTCGACGTCTTCCCCGCCATTGCCCAGCACCAGCAGACCCTCGAATGCTCGGTCATGGATGTCGCAGACGACATCGCGTACTCGGTGCACGACCTCGACGACTTCTATCGCGCAGGAGTGCTGCAGTACACCTCGGTGTCGGCCGAGCTCAGTGGCTGGCTTGCCTCCCAGTCGGCACTTGCGGCGCTGGATGCCTCGGAGCTTGCGGTTCGCCGCATCCCCGGTCACTCGCTCGAAGCTGCGTGGCGACAGGTGCAGGCGAAGGATGCCTGGATCGCCGATGCGGATGCCTTCCGCAACGCGGTCGATCGCGTCACGAGCGATCTCGTCGAGGGGCTCCTCACGATTCCATACGATGGCGGACTCGAGGCTGATCGCGCGGTTTCCGCATTCACCCGGCGCTGGATCGACAGGCTCAAGAGCTCGATTCGGGTTGAGCGTGAGCCGAACATCCGCAGTGGTCACGTGCGATTGAGCCGTCAGGCCTGGCACGACGTCGTAGTTCTCAAGTTCGTCCACACCCGGTTCGTGCTCGACCGGCCCGACCTCGCCGTGTTCCAGCGCGGCCAGTCCCGCGTGATCGAGGCCCTCGTCGACGGCTTCCACGGCTGGCTCAACGACCCGGCCGACGCCGCCAGGGCCCCGCGCAGGCTGCTCGACTCGGTCGAAGCGGCAACCGAGGAGTACCGCCAGTTACGGGATGCCTCACCCGAGTTCTTCACCTCGGCAGGCGTACTGACGGGAGTGGCGGAAGTCGCCAGACTCGGCCAGGCGCGTGCGGTCATCGACTACGTCGCGTCGCTCACCGACGCCCAGGCGATCTCGGTTGCCACGCTCATCAGTGGCACTTCCGACAACCTGTGGGAGTCCGGCCGCGGGCTGTAGCGCGGCGGTTGCTCCGGGCCGGATGCCGCGGGTTCGGTGGTCGCGGCCATGCGGCATCCGCAGGTTCAGTGGTCGCAAATGCGCGGTTTTCACAGTTGATCGGTGCATTTGCGTCAGTTGAACGGGTGCTGTGCGCCCGGCCCGCCGCTTCCGCCGCCGGGGCTTCAGTGGTCGCAAATGCATGGTTTCCGCCGCAGAACGGTTCATTTGCGTCAGTTGAACGGATGCCGTGGGCCCGAGCGTGTGGCATCCGTGGTTCGGCGGTCGCAAATGCACGGTTTCCGCCGTTGAGGGGTGCATTTGCGTCAGTCGAACGGGTGCTGTGGGCCCGGCTTCCGCTTCCGCCGCCGCCGGGGCTTCAGCCGTCGCAAATGCATGGTTTCCGCCGTTGATCGGTGCATTTGCGTCAGTTGAACGGATGCTGTGGGTCCCGCCCCGCGGCATCCGCCGCTTCGGTGGCCGCGAATGCATGGTTTCTGCGGTTGAGTGTTGCTTTTGCGTCAGTTGAACGGGTGCTGTGGGCCCGAGCGTGCGGCATCCGCGGCTCAGCGGTCTCCAATGCACGGTTTGGGCCGTTAAGGGGTGCTTTTGCGTCAGGGGAGCGGATGCCGCGTGCCCCGGCGCCGACACGCCCGACTCCCCCACCGGAGGAATACGCGCCGCCGGGACCCCGTTGGCCCTAGGAGGCCTCGCACCAGCAGGCCACAACGAAAGGCTCTCACTCTATGGACTTGTTCTCGCCCGTTTCGCTCGGAGATCTCCACCTCGCCAACCGCATTGTGATGGCACCACTGACCCGGGTTCGATCCGGCGAAGACGGTGTCCCTGGTGACCTGGTCGTCGAACACTACGCGCAGAGAGCCACCCTCGGCCTCATCATCTCCGAGGGCGTTTACACGAGCGAAGAGTCACGCGCATTCTGGGGCCAGCCGGGCATCGTCACCGACGCCCAGGTCGCCGCCTGGCGCACGGTGACCGACGCTGTCCACGCCGAGGGCGGACGCATGGTCATGCAGCTCATGCACGGCGGACGCGTCAGCCACACCGCGATCACCCGCACCGACCGCATCGTCGCCCCAAGCGCTATCGCGATCAACGGCGATGTGCGCACCCCACAGGGCAAGCTCCCGTTCCCTGTCCCCCACGCGCTGACCGCCGACGAGCTCACCGCCGTCCGCGACGAGTTCGTCGCCGCTGCAGTTCGCGCGATCGAGGCCGGATTCGACGGCGTCGAGGTGCACTCCGCCAACGGATACCTCCTCCACGAGTTCCTCTCCCCCGCCTCGAACCAGCGCGACGACGCATTCGGCGGATCGCCCGAGAACCGCGCCGCCTTCGTTCTCGACGTGACCACAGCCGTAGCGGATGCCGTCGGCGCAGGCCGCGTAGGCATCCGTATTTCTCCGTCGCACAACATCCAGGACGCACTCGAGACCGACCAGGCCGATGTCACCGCGACCTACGGCGCGCTCATGGACGGCCTCAAGCCACTCGGGCTCGCGTACCTCAGCGTGCTGCACAACGAACCGACGGGCGAGCTCGTGCAGGGCCTTCGCACCCGGTTCGGCGGCAAGCTCATCGCAAACAGCGGCTTCGGCACGGTGACGACACGCGATGAGGCGATTGCGCTCATCGATTCGTCACACGCGGATGCCGTCGCCATCGGCCGCATGGCCATCGCGAACCCGGACCTCGTTGCCCGCTGGCAGGGAGAGCACCCGGAGAACCAGCCCAACCCGGGCACGTTCTACGGCGAGGGCGCTCTCGGGTACACCGACTACCCGCGCCTCGGCGACGCTCAGGGCGAAGACGCACAGGAATCGGCACTCGCGGGCGCTTGAGTCCCGCCAGGGGCCGAGGGTGCAGCCCGCCAACCGGGCAGTGCGCCGAGCCTGAGCGCTGGCTGAGTGGCAGCTGAGCTGCGCCGCTCCCTCCTCGCCGAGAACACCCGTTCCGGTCGAAAACATCCGTTGTACCGGGTGATCTCGACCGGAACGGGTGTTTTCGCGTGGTGGCGGTATCCGCGCGATCCCGCCCGATCGTGCCCCCGACCACCGCCCGACCCACCCGCGAGTTCGGCGTCGGGTTCGATTGCCCAGCTAAACCCCGTAACGTAGAGAGGTGGCACCGAGTCCCCCGCTCTGGCGCTCTGCGCAGGCCACGTTTTCCTGAAAGGTTTGCCTTGAGCAACGAATGTAAGCACGGCTTCGAAAACGGAGCATGTGCCACCTGCTTCCCCAAAGCTCCACCAGCACCAAAGGTCGTCGCCCCACCCAAGCGCGCACCACGACCACGCACCACCAGCCTGCGTACCGCCCCAACGGCCGGCTCCAAGGCCGCAGCGGTCTCCGCGATCGACATCGAAGAGCTGCGCATCTATCACGTGACGCACATCTCCAACCTCGAGAAGATGCTTGCCGCCGGCGTCCTGCTCGCCGACTCAGTGTCGGCAGATCCCCGCGTCGATATCTCGTCGGCCGAGAACCGCGAGAAGCGCCGTGCGACCCTGGTGTCGCGGGGCGGCACCGCGACCGTCGCCGATTACGTTCCGTTCTTCCTGAGCCCGAACGCCAGCCTCTGGGAAAGCCTCCGATCGGATGCCGGCGACCCGCGGCTTTCGAGCGAAGCCCGTGGTTCCGCCGTCAACGACTTCGTCGTCCTCGTGAGCTCGATCAAGAAGGTCCGCGACGTCAGCGAACCCGGATACTCCAACATCGTCGTCACTGACGGTGACGCCTCCGGTGCCGTCACCCGCCTGGAATCGACCAAGGACAGCGCCGAACGGATGCTGCGCAAGCTTCGGACCGAGGAAGAGTCCGGCGCGATCCTCGAGGCAGAAGTCCTCGTCGAAACCAGTGTTCCGTTCGATGCCATTTCCGTTATCGGTGTCGCCACGGTGTCCGTGCGCGAAGCCGTCAAGGGCATGCTCGAGTCCACCGACTATAAGGCCAAGGTCGCTGCGCACCCGCCGTGGTTCGAGTCGGCAGGCGCCCTCTAGGCCTCCAGGCAGCTAAGCCTCGCGACCCGCAAAGCTCGCTACCCGCACCGGGGCGGATCACTCCCTGGTGCGGGTAGCGAGCCGCGCCAGGTCGATGCGGTTGACGGTCCCGGTCTTGCGCAGCAGGTTCGAGATGTGTGAGCTCACCGTTTTCTCGCTGATGATGAGCGCTCTCGCGATCTCGGCGTAGGTTCGGCCAGCGACGACGTGATCGAGAATCTCCCTCTCCCGCCTGGTCAGGCCGGAGAGCGGTGATCCCGCATCCGCGACCGCCGACGACTCCTCGACGGCGGCCGTCGGAATCCGCGCTGTGTCCGCCAGCGACTGCAGCAGCGAGTGCAGTGGCCGCGCGCCGAGCTGTTGACTGAGCTGAAGCCCCCGTCGAATAACGGATGCTGCTCGCTCGCGATGGTGGACTCCCCGCGTCAGCAACGCCTCACCGGCACGCCATAAACAGTAGGTCTCCTCCCACGGCAAAAGGGCATCCCGGAACTGATCGGCGACAGCGAGCCATTGAATGCCAATATCGGAATGTGCTCGCGCCCTCGCGATTTCTACGGCATATAGTGCGCCGAGTGCCGTGCACTGCAGGTCATAGAGGGGTGTCGGTCCGCCGACGTCGCGGATGATCCCTGGGAATTCCTCGACGAGCGCGTCGACCTGATCGAGTAGTTCGTCGGTTCCTTGAGCCGCGTCCCTTCGCCCGTCGATTTCATTGGCGAGGCCTCGCGCCGCGAGCGGAATCAACCACTCACACATTGTCGGCGGGAGCCCGATCGACCGCGCTCCCGCGATGGCGACCGTAAATGCAGCGAGATTGTCGCCGTTGGCAAGGGCAACCTCTGCCCTGACCGCGTCGAACGCAAACGACAGAAACCGGTGCGTCTGGAGAAACAGTTCGTCTGCGCGGCTCAGATGCGACACTGCTTCCGCGGTGCTTCCCTGCCATGCGGCCAGGCGGGCGGCCGTCAGCCGCGCGCTGGCATCCGTGACCGGTCCTGGATCAGAACCCAGGACGTGCCGCAGCCGGTCGAGGCTCGCCGCCCAGTCACCGAACGCAAGCCTGGATGAGGATTCTGCCGCAGCGAGGAACGCAACGTAGGTGTGTGGCGCGCCCAGCCGCGCGAGTTGTTCCCGTCGGGAGCCCACCTGATCCGCGAACCGGGGCGCCGTCCAGATCTCGACGGCGTTCGCCTCCCAGAGGGCGGCGTGAACGTACGCCCACCAGTCTCCCGCGTCGATGGCTGCCTCGAGTCCCCGCGTCGCGTGAACGTAAGCGTCGTCGTTGCGCTGGTCGACCAGGGCTGCCATGGACATCGCTGTCCGTGCATACGACATGGCGCGAGGATGCCCGACCTGTAACGCTCGCTGCAGCGCCTTTGCGGCCTTCGCGCCAGCGCCGGCGACTCCGGCCCACAGTTCGGCGTGCGCGAGTTCGGCGAGAGTGAGGGCGTACTGCCAACTCGACCTGTCGACGCTCGCCAGATCGACGGCGACTTGCGCTTCAGTGACCGGCAGGAAGCCGCGCCCGGTGGAGAACCGCAGGTGCATACGGCGGACCATCAGCTCAGCGATGTCCAGTGGAGCGAGTCCCGGTTCATCGAGCAGTTGCTCGATGGACGCGAGTTCCGCTTCATGTGCCCCGGCAGCTTCGGCCGCACCTCGGAGACGCTCGAGGAGGTCACGGGCGGTGCCAGGGGCATCCGGAACCAGCGGACGTAAAGCTACCGCCCGCTTCAGCAGCCGCATCATCTCCGGGCGGCCACCAGCCCCGCCAGCCTCGGTCGCCGCACTGAGCATCCAGTCGAAGGCCTCAGCGAGGTGCCCTGCACGGTCGTGATGATCGGCAACCGCGACGAGGGTTTCGATCGGGCGCGGGCCGTTCGCGAGCTGACGCTCGTAGTAGTCGGCGAAGAGGGCGTGCCATCGGTGGCGGGAATCGGGGGTCAGGGAGCGCTCCAGGACCTCCGCGATGAGTGGGTGATGAAACCAGTAGGTGCCGTTCGGCGCCGCGTCGATGGTGTGTGTGTCCACGGCCTCTGCGAGGAGGCGCTGCACTTCAGCGACCCCGGAGACGGCTTGAAGCGCGTCCGCGGTGATCGGACCCCCGTGAACGGCGAGTACCTGCGCCAGGCCGCGCGCATCGGCGGAGAGACGACGCCAGGACTGCAGCACGGCCGAGCGGAGATCGTCCGGAAAGTCGGCACTGATGTGACGGGCATCGACGGGCAGCCCCGCAACGACGAGACGGGTGAGGTAGGCGTTGCCTCGCGTGTGTTCGAAGACCTCCTCCACCAGCGACTGGTGGGGCGTCGCGCCCAGGAGCTCCGCTACCTGCTCCCCCGTCGAGACGCGGTCGAGGGGCCGAAGCCTGAGTTCGGTGATCCGGGGCAGCCGCCGTACGTCAGCCAGCCAGCGCTGGAGCCTGAAGTTCGAGTCGCCATCACGAACGGTGCCGAGGATGAGGAGTTGCCGCTCGGGGCTTCCGGCGATGAGGTACATGAGGACGTCGAGAGTGCTCTGATCCGCCCACTGCAGATCGTCGACGGTGAGGACGACGGGACGGATCGCACACAGCTCGCTGAGCCACGCGTCGACAAGTTCCGGTACGTTCGGTGTGGCTTCGCTCAATCGCGGCGGCGGGGGCCCGGCTCCGGGATCCAGATCGCGCACGGCGGAGCGCAGGGCGAGGAACGGGACGCTGAGGGATGTGAGCGGCAGGCAGGTGCCGTAGAGCTCGGTGGCCGCTCCCCCGAGCCCTGTCACCGATCGCACGAGCGCCGTCTTGCCGACACCGGGATCACTCGAGATCAGGAGCGTCGCCGCGTGACCAGCCGCTGCGTCGGCGAAAAGCGCGCCGAGGAGGGTCAGTTCCGCGTCGCGACCGACGAGAACCGAGTGTGGCACGCCCTCTCGAGGCTCCATCGCCTCATTTTCGCACCGATCCGGGCGGTAACCGAGTGCGGCTCTGACATTTCTCGCCCGAACCCGTCGAGTTGCACGCGTCGGGGGGAGAGCCGGGATCTCAGGGGTTATGGCCGTCTTCTGAGGGTTCTCCTCCGATGCGTCTCGATCCGCCACCGAGGATGCTCGACTCAGATCAGGTGGTTGAACCATCGCGAGGAGAACTGATGTCCAGACAAAGTCGTTCGGCATACGGAAGTTTCACACGTCGGCGTTTTTCTGCGCTCGCCGGCGCAGCGGCCGCTGGAGGGCTCCTCGTCGGGATCGGCTCTGCGGCCCTGTCCGTGGGAGCCGCTGCGCAGCCGGGGCCGCTCCCATCGTCGCCAGTGGTTTCTGTGTCGCTCCCGGCTGCGTGCCCGCTCGAGAGAATAGGCACTCAGTTCGTCAAGTGCGACAACCTCACCGGCGCGGGGGTGCGTGCCCCCTCGTACATTCCGGGTGTCCAGCGCTTCGGCCTGGGCGATCACCGGTAGGTGCCCGATAACGGCTGCGGTGCGCTAGCGCGTGCAGGCCCCGGAACCGACCGCGGTCGTGAGTGACGGTGCCTGCGCGACCACGGGAAGTACCTCTTCCATCGTGAGGGCATAACCGACGTTCGCCGTGGCGTCCGACTTTGCAAAAATGACCCCGGCCACAGAGCCGTCAGTCGACAGCAATGGGCCGCCCGAATTGCCCTGCTGAACGTTGGCCGCGAGCGTGTACACCTGCCGCGGTGTGGGGTTTGACCCATAAATATCGGGGACCAGGGTGGTGCCCTGCGCGAGAACGCTGGCGGATCCGGCGGTGAACGGTCCGCCGAACGGATACCCCATCACCGCAGCCTCTGCGCCGGCCGGGAGCGTCGGCGACATCGCCAGCGGAGGCGCGTCGAGGCCCGAGACGTCGATCACCGCGAGGTCATCGACCGGGTCGAAGTAGACGATGCGACCCGATCGGGGCAGTTCGTTGGGTGCCTCAACGACGAGTTCCGTCACGCCAGCGAGAACGTGCGCGTTGGTCACGACCCGATCGTCGGCGACGACAAAGCCGCTGCCGACCCGCCCGGTGCCGCACGAGGGCGCGTTTCCGGTGATTCGAACGACGGATGCCGCCGCGGTCGTCAACGCAGGAGAGTCCAGTGTGACCGCCGGCAGGTCTGGTGCGGTTGACGGCACACCGACGGCCTCGAGCACGCGCGGAAGGCCGTCGTTCATGACCGTGGTGCGCAGCTGAGCCAGGAAGGACTCGACCGGTTTCGGCATGAGCGAATCGAGCGTCCTCAGCACTGTCGACGATGCCAGCGACTGGCTGAGGATCGGGGCGCCGAGCGTCTGCGCGCTGAACGCAAGCAGCGAGATGACGATGAGCGCCACCGAGGTGTTCGCCAGTGCGCCGGCGAGCTTCTCGATGAGGCGGAGTGGCGTTTTGTGCAGGGGCTGGCCGATGACGTTTCCGAGCGCGATCCCCACCGTGTATCCGAGGCTGATGAGCAGGACCGCCGCGAAGACGGATGCGAGAACACGCCACTCAGGGAGCCAGGTGGCGATGAGTGGGAGGAGGAAAAACGCCGCGACTCCCCCGGCAACCATGCCGGCGATTCCGCCGAGGATGCGGAAAAATCCGCGGCTGTAACCCTGGATCAATGCTCCGAGGAGAACAATGACGAGCACGACGTCGAGCGCTATCGAGCCGAATGAAATGACGTCCAATGGCCCTCCAGCCTTCCCGATTCATTGTAGGTGCGGCATCCGTGAGGACGCCGGGCCGCCTACAGGGGCCTGACGACGCGGGGCCCGACGGCGCGGGGCCTGACGACGCGGCCGGCCTGACGCAGTTCGACCCGCCCCCGGTGCGGGAGCGGGTCGAACGAGTAGTGCGTGAGTGAGTCTCTAGCGCTCAGATCCGGTCTCATCGGCGGCCGGCGATTCGCTCGATGCCAACGCGTCGCTGTCGAGAGCGTCGGTGACCTGGGAAACCGTGGTGTCTTCGTTGTCCGTGCCCGGTTCGACCTCACCGTGGGTGTTGCTGAACAGGTGCTGGTCGTTTTCGGAGTCATCCTCGCCGCCCGCGACGTCAGAGGTCGAGGTCTCGACGTCTGCTTCGTCAACGTCGAGGAACGCTGCGTCCTGCTCGACCGGCTCTCCGGCGACCGCGTCGTTGGTTACCGTCTGCTTGGCGAGTGCTTCTTCATCTTTGGGGTCGCCAACTCCCCACACGCCACCTTCCGAGGTCACGCCCTCGGTTGCCTGGCTCCCGCCACTGATCTCGGTGTCCTCGTCGCCATGGCCATTGGTGCCCTGGGTTGCGTCGCTCATGATTCTCCAATCGGTCGTCGGGACCTTCCACGCTAGGTCGCTTGTCAGGAGCGACTCAAGGGGTTGCGAATTGCGCCCGACTTACCCCTGGCCTGGCTGGGCGTCCCGCGCGACGGGAACGAGCTCCACGTTTCTGAGAACTCCGCCATCGGCGACGGCAGTGAGGTAGGTGCAGACCGGCTGGCGACGCCTGTCGGTGGGTGAACCCGGGTTGATCAGTCGGAGTCCGTTTGGACTCGTGGTGTCCCACGGGATGTGGCTGTGTCCGAACACCAGCACGTCGACATCAGGAAACTCCAGATCAGCCCGCTTTTCCCGGCCGATGGCCTGCCCGGTCTCGTGAATCATGGCAAAACGGATGCCGTCGATTTCCGTCCGTGCGACGAGGGGGAGCCGCCGTCGAAGGCCCGCACCGTCGTTGTTGCCGTACACCCCGACCAAACGGTTCGCGCGTTCCTCAAGCTGGTCGAGGAGTGGTTCGGTGATCCAATCGCCGGCGTGGAACACAACATCCGCATTGTCGACCGCGGCCCAGACCTGAGCGGGAAGCTCCTTCGCTCTCGCGGGGACGTGGGTGTCCGCGAGGAACAGGAGGTTTGTGGGCATAGGCCGATTCTGCCATCTTCGCCGCTTCTGCCTTGATACCGGGTGAACCAAAGCCGGGCACGCCACAGGGCCGCCACCGATCCCGTGGGAATCAGCGCGGCCCTTCAGTGAGTTTGCCGTTCAGGCGGTTGTCGTTCAGCTGGCGTGTTCGGCTAGCGCGTTCAGCGGTTGCTCGCGTCAGCCCTGGGCCGAAACATGGGCCATGAAGTAGTCCAGGTGCTCTGCTTCTACGGCTTCCTCGTCGAGGGCGCGCTTGCGATCACGCGCGAGCGCCTCGACATCCGTCGTTGCGGGTTCTGTGACACCCTCAGAGTGCTTCTGGTCGGAGTTCTGGTCAAGGGTAGAGTCGTCATATTCTTCTTGATTCATAAGATTCCGTTTCCGTTATATCTACCGGGAGCTATCGCGCTGAGCCGCGTGTCGTGGCCCGCTCCGGCGAGTGTCCCCGTCTGCGGCGGCGTCTGCTCCGGGTACTCCGGTGTCGCGCGCCTGACCGGTGTCTGAACCGACGGCATCCGCCCGAAGGTCGGCCCGAACCGGCGTCGTGCCCTGCAGCGGGGACTGATGCTGCACCGGTTCCTGGTTCTGCGACTCGTGGTTCTGCACGGGAGCCTGGTTCTGGACAGGCTCGCTGTTCTGAACCGGCTCGCGGCCCTGATCCCTGTCCTGAACCCGCTCTCGGTCCTGCACCGGCTCGCGGTTCTGCACCGGGTCGTGGTCTCGAACCGGGTCGTGGTTCTGCACCGGGTCGTGGTCTCGAACCGGTTCGTACGTAGTTTCCCGCACGGGTTCATGTGCTGTGCCGTGTGACGAGTCGTGGCTCGCGCCGGTATCGTCACGTCGCTCAGCTCCGACGGCTTCTTCCTCCCGCTTGCGCTGGGCGGCCTGCTCCATCAGCTCGGTTCGTTCGGGGTATTCTTCCGGCGGTCGTGCGGTTCCACCGTCGCTGTCGACATCGCTGAGCCCGAAGTATCGATTGAGCGCTTCCTCGTTGTGCGGGCTCAACCCCTCATCGGCGTTCAGGCGAGGTGCTTCGAGCACGGTCTCCTTGTCGAGTTCCGTCCTGAGTATTTCGCCATCCCAGGTGGCGTTTGCCAGCGGCACGAATGACTCGTGACGGCCGAGAAAGCCGGTCTTGATCGTGACCCAGTTGGGGCTGCCCGTTTCCGGGTCGACGAAGACCTGTGCGATGTTGCCGATCTTTTCGTTGTCGGCACCGAACAGGGGAGCGCCCTGGATGCCACCGACGTCTCGTGAATCAAGCATGTGATCTCCCTAGGGTTAGCGGCCGAGTCCGGCCCGGTCGACGCGACGGTGGAAACGCATACCGGCAAGTCCGCCGAGGACAGCACCGGCGAGGGAAACAGCGAGCGCGAGAAGCGCCGTGATGATTCCGCTGGCGGTCAGTTCTTCCGGGCTGGTCGGGATCCGCGGGAATGCGTCGAGGTTGGCGAGAATGTTGAACTCGTTCCCGGCAACGACGCCAAGAATGGCGACGACAATCGCGATGATGAGCGCCCAGAGCCATACGGCGATTCCCTGCTTCGCGCCCTCGAACCGTGCCATCCGGCCAGCAACGTAGCCGCCGCAGTAGTACGCGATGAACAGGATGACGAGCGCGATTATCGCGGAGACGAGAACGCCCCCGAGTTGTGCGCTCATGGCGTCGTCCGCGACGTCGTCGACCCCGCCTGCAATGGCAAGGGCGATCGCTGCGACCAGCGCCGTCAGGATCACGGTGAGTCCGGTCGCGGTCAGCCAACCGAAGAATGCCGAGCCGAATTTCATTCCGCCGAAGCGTTCCTTCTCGCGAGCGACGACGTCTTCGCGGTACGACTTCTGTGACTCAGCGGGTACAGCGGCGAGCGGCTCTGACGAGCTGTTGTCGTTATGCGCCGCGGCTCGCGCCGTTCTGTCCCTGTCTTCTGGAGTGCTCATTGTGCTGTTCCTCTCCTGGCCTGTCCGTCAAGTCAAGGCCTTAGCCAAGTCCTGATGCAAGGGGTTGCGGTTTCGGCACCGGTGCCTCAACCCTTGGTGTCCGAGCGGTGGTGCAGGCCGTAGATTAGGACTGTGACACGGCGACATGGCCCACTTGTGCCCCTGGTGATTGGCCTCGCCGCGCTCGTCGGCTTCGGCTGGATCTGGATCGCCACCGAGTCATCCGACGCCCCAGCCTCAACGGTTCGCTGGTTCATCTCTGAGTCGTCGCTCGCCCTCGCGATTCTGGTGCCGGCCGTGTGCCTGTTCTTCGTCATCCGCGCCATCCATGGTCGGCGCCTCGAGGCGCGCGAAGCGGCGCGCCCGCCGGCGACCGGCGCCCAACAGGCCGGTGACCTGCTGTGGTCGCTCTCGAAAGGACTGCTGCCGCAAACCACAAAGGCTGCAGATATACAGACGGATGCCACCGAGCCGGTTTTCATCGCCAGGCCGGCAGTCATCGCCAGCCACCGCCAGCTCACACCGGCGACGCGGACGCTCCTGACGACAGCGAGGGCGCTGGTGCTCTCCCGAGATTCCGACGGTGTTCCGGGGGAGAGGGCCGCGCTCCGGGCGTGGGAGACTCCCCGGGAGGTGAGCGTTGCGGCAACGGACAGGCGGTTCCTGCTCCGGGACTCGACCGGTCTCGGCGATGTGCAGTACGCGAGCATCACCGCGGTTCACCTCGTTCAGGGTGCGGTCCTGCTGCGCCTGGCGGACCGCCCGCCGATGCTCGTGATCTGTGAGCAGGCCGAATCGATCGCCGTGCTCGCCGTGTGGGGGAGTGCCGGCGAAGCTGCCCTCAGGCGGCATCCGGATTTCGTGGCATTGCGGAAGTCCTGACCCCGCAGCGCCGCACACCCGCATCACCATTCACCCCGGCCCCATCCACCCCGGCCCCACCCCGGCTCCACCCCGGCTCCACCCCGGCTCCACCCGGCTCGCCGCCCGGCTCGGGCCGGGACCAATGACCGGTGACAAATCCGGGGTCGTGTGGTGGTCTGAACCCTCCATAGAACGGGCTCGCCGTTCGGGTGCCCAGCGGGGTGGAGAAACATCGTGGCCGAGAAATTCACAGGCAAAATTGCCGTCATCACCGGTGGCGGATCCGGAATCGGAAGGGCGATCGCGATGGCACTCGCCGATGAGGGAGCGAGCGTGGTTGTCAACGATCTCCGTCACGAGGTCGCCCAGTCGGTCGTTGAGGAAATCACCCACGCGGGCGGAACAGCGGTGGCCATCGCCGGTGACGTGTCGCACCCCGACGACGTCAGAGCCGCGGTGGAAAAAGCCGTCGATACCTACGGCGCCCTTCACCTGGCCGTCAACAACGCCGGCATCTGGGGGCCGACCGAGCCAGTCGCCGAGATCGACATAGCGGCATACCGCAGCCTGATGCGGATCAACCTCGACTCCGTCTTTTACGGCATGCACTTCCAGGTGCCGGCGATGATCGCGGCCGGCGGGGGAGCCATCGTCAATACGTCGTCGATCCTCGGACTGGTGGGCGATCCCCACGCGATCCCGGATGCCGCGGCGAAACTCGGTGTCGTCGGAATGACCAGGGCGGCGGCGCTGGGCTGTGCCGCCCAGGGCATCCGCATCAACTCGATCCATCCCGGCTATATCGACACTCCTCTCCTGGAGGGAATGACGCCGGCCGTGCGCACAGCCCTCGTGGCCAGGCATCCGCTCGGGCGACTGGGTCTCGCCGCGGAAGTCGCCGCCGTCACCCTCTTCCTGCTCTCCGATGACGCCTCGTTCGTCACGGGATCCCAGTACGTGGTCGATGGTGGATTCACCGCGCAGTAGGGCCGCCAGTGGCGGCCCGCCCCGTACACCCCGTGATTGGATGGGACCATGACTGACGCGCACGCCCATACCGATTCCGTCGCCACCTACATCGAGGACTTCGGTCGGTTCATCGCCGCGAGCCCGTCGTCGTACCACGCGGCCGCCGAGACGGCCCGGCGGCTCGAGGTCGCGGGTTTCTCGCGACTGAACGAATCGGAAGAATGGCCGACCGGAGCGGGAAAACGGTACGTCATCCGCGATGGTGCTGTGATCGCGTGGCGCCAGCCGGCGGCATCCGTTTCAACGACACCCTTCCGGATTCTCGGGGCGCACACCGACTCTCCCGGGTTCAAGCTCAAACCGAAGCCAACGATCGGCGCACACGGCTGGCTTCAGGCCGGCGTCGAGATCTACGGCGGGCCGCTGCTCAACTCGTGGCTCGATCGCGAGCTTGAGCTTGCCGGGCGCATCGTCACCCGCGAGGGCCGTGAATACCTGGTGCGAACCGGGCCGTTCCTGCGGATCCCGCAGCTCGCCATCCACCTCGACCGCGACGCCAACTCCGGGCTCACCCTCGACCGCCAGCGGCACACCACCCCCGTCTTCGGCGTCGGCGACGTCAGCACAGCGGATGTCATCGGTTACCTCGCGCACATCGTGGGAGTGGAGAGCTGGGATGTCGCCGGTTACGACATCCTCACCGCCGACACGCAGGAGCCACGCCGGTTCGGCCTCAACGATTCGCTGTTCGCGTCCGGTCGCATGGACAACCTCTCGTCGGTGTACGCCGGACTCGTCGCGCTGCTCGGTGCCCCTGCGGAGGCGGAGCACATCAGCGTTCTCGCGGCGTTCGACCACGAGGAGCTCGGTTCCGAGACGCGGTCCGGGGCGGCTGGACCGTTTCTCGACGACGTTCTATCGCGGATCGGGGCGGGCCTCGGGGCATCCGTTTCTGACAGGCTGCGTGCCTACGCGGAGTCATGGTGCCTCTCTGCCGACGCCGGCCACTCGGTGCACCCGAACTACGCCGAGAAGCACGACCCGGTCAACCACCCGGTCGCGGGCTCGGGGCCGCTGCTCAAGATCAACGCCAACCAGCGATACGCGACGGATGCCGCCGGTGCGGCGCTGTGGACGCGCGCGTGTGCCGCAGCCCGGGTGCCGCACCAGGAGTTCGTGTCGAACAACACTGTGCCGTGCGGATCGACGATCGGGCCGCTGACGGCGACCCGGCTCGGGATTCGGGTCGTGGACGTTGGCGTGCCGCTGCTGTCGATGCACTCGGCCCGCGAACTCGCCCATGTGGACGACCTCTTCGGGCTGTCGGCCGCCGCTGGCGCGTTCTTCGCGGGGGCGTAGGGCGGCTCCACGCCCGCGCCGGTGTCGTGCGCCGGTGTGCCGCAGGGCGTTGCGGGTGCCCGGCCCCGGTGTTTCGGGAGGAGAATCGTGGGGTCTGTCGCGAATGGGCGGCCGGGGCCTGCACATTTCCGCCCGAAGTTGCGGCATACCCCCCGCGAGGTGGCACCGCTCGTCGGCTGTCTCCGCCCCGGCGCCCGGCTCCGGTGTTTCGGGAGGAGAATCGTGGGGTCCGTCGCGTGTAGGCGGCCGGGGCCTGTGTATTTCCGCCCGAAGTCGCGGCGCACCCTCGGCGGGGTGGCACCGCTCGTCGGCTGTCTCCGCCCCGGCGCCCGGCCCGGCCCCGTTGTTTCGGGAGGAGAATCGTGGTGTCTGTCGCGTGTAGGCGGCCGGAGCCTGTGTATTTCCGCCCGAAGTTGCGGCGCACCCTCGGCGGGATGGCTCGCCCTTGCACATATAAGTCGCGCTTGATATGTTGGGCGCCATGGACATCAACTCTTCGGAACTCACAGAGACGACGGCCGCCCAGATCGGCGCCGTCACACGACGCTTGAGCCGCCGCGAAGTCGACGGGGAGAGTGGACGGGTCGTGACCATCTCACAGACCTACCCGACGAGCCTGGCCGACCTGTGGAACGCCGTCACGACGGGCGACCGCATCAACCGCTGGCTCATGCCGATCACGGGGGACCTGAAAGTCGGCGGCCACTACCAGCTCGAGGGCAATGCGGGCGGCGAGATTCTCGAGTGCGCCGAGCCGCACACCCTCGAAGTGACCTGGGAGTACGGCGGCGACGTGAGCTGGGTCACCGCCCGGTTGACCGGCGACGAGACCTCCGCGACCCTCGAGGTCGAGCACACCGCCCTCGTCGACGACGCCGACTGGAAGCAGTTCGGCCCGGGCGCCGTCGGCATTGGCTGGGACTCGATGCTCCTCGGTCTTGCCCTCCACCTCACGAGTGGCGCGAGCATGGACCCCGCCGAGGCAATGGCGTGGATGGAATCGCCCGATGGCATCCGCTTTATGACGCGAAGCAATGACGCCTGGCGCGAGGCGAACATCGCTGCGGGCGAGAAGAAAGCGGATGCCGATGCCGCGGCGGCACGCTGCCTCGCTGCCTACACCGGGGTCGGTCCGGATCCCGCGGAGGGCGTCGCGGGGGACGTCACCGGGTAGTGCACGCCTTCGACATCCTCGGCGACCCGGTGAGGCGGCGGCTGCTCGAGCTTCTCGCCGAGGGTGAACGCCCGGCGGGCGAACTCGTCGACATCATCAGCGCCGAGTTCGGCATCAGCCAGCCCGCCGTGTCGCAACACCTCAAGGTGTTGCGGGAGAACGGCTTCACCACCGTGCGAGCCGACGGTCGGCGGCGCATTTACGCTGTCGACGCCGAGCCGCTCCAGGCCGTCGACGAGTGGCTCGCGCATTTCCGCGGGTTCTGGACCCAGCACCTCGACGCCCTGGGCACCGAGATCGCGCGCGGAAAACGCTGACCAGCACTCATTACGCAAACGGATGCCGTCCTCAGGTCGTGAGGGCGGCATCCGTTGTCAGGCGGTCACGTCAAGTGGCGTGACAACCGCGAGTTTTTCTAGCCGAACAGGTCGGCGATCCAGCTTTCCTTCCTGGACTTCCGGTAGCCGTTGCGGTCGTCGTCGTAGCGGCGGTCACGGTCACGATCGTTGTCGCGCTCACCGAAGAACGGCACCTGCTGGCGCTGCTCCTGGTACTGCGGGCGGGGCGCTGCGGCCGGCGCCGGCGCGCTCTTCGTCATCTCGGCTTCGGCGCGATCGATGATCTTGTCGAGCTCGCCCCGGTCGAGCCACACGCCGCGGCACTCGGGGCAGTAGTCGATCTCGACGCCGCTTCGCTCGCTCATGACGAGGGTTGTTGAGTCAGTTGGGCACTTCATGATGTCCTCCAAGACGAACGTTTCCTTCATCATATGGAGGGCGATGCTGCCCAACCTGAGCGTCTAGGTGTACCCGGCCATGACGTTGGTGACATTTCGGGGCTTGATCTGAGGAGAACCTCCGGGGCGTAGTGGAGTTGTTCAGAAACCAGGCATTCCGGGAGATCAACAACAACAACAACGACGAACGAACCGCCGCCCTTGACCCCTGGCTGGAGTATTACAACACTGAACGCATCCACACCGGCATCGGAGCAACCCCGATCAGCCGAGCGTCACCAATGTCCTGACTCAGTACATCTAGCTGGGCACCGTGACCGGCTGACCCGCGTGGGCTGAACGCAACGCCGCTTCCATAATTTCGAGCGTGCGGAGGCCGACGCGGCCGTCCGGCTGCGGAACCCGGCGCGGCGTCTGCCCGGCAACCGGGGGACCGGATACCCGGACGGCGTCGAGGAACTCGGTCAGGAGCAGTGCGTCGAGGTCGGTGCCGTAGCCCAGGTGGATGCCGCCATCCACGCCGAGGCCAGACACGTGCTCGGCGAACGGGTCGATCTCGACAGAGCCCTTCGTTCCGGTGATCTTCAGGGTGAGGCCGCCCCACGTCGGTGCCGTGAGCGGCTGGCTCCATGAGCAATCGATGGTGGCGATGAGGCCGCCGGCGTAGCGCACGGTGACGAGCCCGCCGGTTTCGACGTCAATTTCTGCGTCGGCGTGCAGGATCCGGTTGGCTGCCGCATTCACCGATTCTGCGCGGAGGCCGCCGGTGAGGGCGTCGATGAGGTCGGCGCAGTGCACGACGTGGTCGACGATGGCCCCGCCGCCTGAGAGTTCAGGGTCAACGAACCACTCGCGATGCTCGAGTGGCAGCTTGCCGTTGTTAGTGCCGTCGATGGCGAACATCTCACCGAGTCGGCCGGCATCGAGGTGCTCGCGCATCACCGTGAACCCGGGGGCGAACCGTACCGGGAACGCCACCATCAGGATGACGCCCGCGGCCTCACAGGCAGCGACCATCGCTTCACCGTCGGCAACGGTCGTCGCGAGCGGCTTTTCGCACAGAACGTGGACGCCCTCGCCGGCGGCTCGTTCGACGACGGCGCGGTGGCCGGAGTTCTCGGTGGCGACGACGACGGCATCGGGCTTCCACGCGAACAGTTCGTCGTAGCTGTCGACGTAGTTCACGCCGAGCTTCGCCGCGAGTTCTGCGCCACGCAGAGCTGCGTCCGGTGCAGCGGCGCCGTCGGGATCGGCGACCAGCACCTCAATGTCGGGCATCCGCAACAGCGCCGAGACATAGCTCGCCGCGTGCGTGTGGGCGAAGGATGCGATCGCGACCTTGAGTGGGGATGTCATGCTGCTGCTCCCTGTGCGTTTCCGAACTCTTCCATGTTGACGACCCTTCCGGTGCGAATTGACTCGTATGCGGCCTGAGCCAGGTACACCGCGACAGCGCCGTCTTCGGCGCTGACCCGTGGCTGCGCTCCACCCGCGAACGCCTCGGCGAACTCACGGATCTCGGTGAGGTACGGGCTCTCCCTCAGTTCGGAGGTGGGGATGACGAGACCGTCCGGTTCGGCATCGTGCAACGACGTCGTTAGCCCGGTGTTCTGGCTCGAGTCATAGCGGATGACACCGGCATCGCCGGCGATGCTGAAGCCCGTGGTGAACGGCGTCCCGATCGCTCCCCAAGTGGCACGAATGTGTGAGATCGCGCCACCGACGTGGGTGAGCGTGACGTGTGCGGAGACGAACGGCGGCACGACATTGTCGACGGTCGCTGGACTTTGAACGGCGTAGATCGTCTGGACCTCCCCGCAGGTCCAGCGGGCCTGGTCGAGGTCGTGAATCATCAGGTCCATGATGATGCCACCGGATGCCGCTTCGTCCTGAAACCAGGTTCCCACGGCCGGGCTCGAGCCGCCGCGGAAGAACCGGGCGACGGCGACCTTCCCGACCTTGCCAGCTTCCACGGCTTTGTGTGCAGCGACATACGGCCCGGTGAACCGAACGACGTGCGCAGGGTAGATGTGGACGCCTGCCGCTGAAGCAGCGTCGTATACCTCGCGGGAATCTCTCGCCGTCAGGGTGAGCGGCTTTTCGCAGACGATGTCTTTCCCGGCATCGATCGCCGCGAGGGCGAAGGCACGGTGGGTGCTCGTCGGGGTGACGATGTCCACACAGTCCGCGCGGCGGAGCGCCTCGTCGAGCGTGTCGACAACCTCGAACCCGAACTTCTCGGCGAGTTCGGCGGCGCCGGCCTCGGAGAAAACGAGAACCTCGGCTCCGAGCTTCTTCCAGGCGGATGCGTGCACCCGCGAGATGGCGCCTGCGCCGATCAGTGCGACGATGAGACGCTGCTCACCTGCGTCGGTGTATGAAGAGTTGTGCATTGCGTTTTCTTTCATTTCAGACCCGCGTGGGCGATGCCTTCAACGACGCGGCGTTGAAGGATGATGAAGGTGATCAGGATGGGTGCCATCGCCATGAGCGAGGCGGCCATGAGCACTCCGGTGTCGACGCTGCCCTGGTAGCCCTGCAGGGTGGCGAGTCCGACCGAGAGCGGCATCTTGTCGGGAGTGCTCGCGACGACGAGCGGCCAGAGGAGGTCGTTCCACGACGCCAGCACCGTGATGATGGTGAGCGAAACCAGGCCCGGTTTGGCGAGCGGAAGCATGACTCGCCAGAAGATTTGCCAGCTGTTGCACCCGTCAAGTCGGGCCGCCTGTTCGAGTTCCGCAGGCATCCCCTTGAAGAACTGCATCATCAGGAACGTGCCGAATGCGCTGAACAGGCCGGGGGCGGCGATGCCGAGGATGGTGTCGAGGAGGCCTGCGCCCTGAATGATCTGGTACTGCGGGATCAGGTAGACCTGGCCGGGCACCATCAGGATCGACAGCAGGAGCGCGAGCAGCACACCCTTGAAGCGGAAGTGCATGCGGGCGAAGGCATAGCCGGCCATCGAACAAAGGATGACCTGCGCAATGGTGCGCAGCACGGTCACCGCGAGCGACACCCAGAACTGGTCAAGGAACGGTAACCGGGTGAAGACCTCGGCGAAGTTGCCCCACTCGAAGCTCGAGGGGATCAGGACCGGCGGAACCGCGGTGATGTCGGCCTGGGTCGACACCGACATCTTGATCTGCCAGATGAAGGGGAAGATCATCAGGATCGAGGCGGCGATGAGCACGATGTGCGCACCCCAGTTGCGACCCTCCCTGGGCGTCGTCCGTGTGTTTCGCTGGCGGGCCTCGCTCGCTGCGGGACGTTCGGTCGCGGCCAGGCGTACTTCAGTGTCAGTCGACATAGTGGACCCATCTGCGCTGGAGGCGGAACTGCATGAACGTGAAGAGACCGATGATCAAGAGAATCAGCACACCGATCGCTGACGCGTAACCCTTCTCATTGGCGCTGAACGCTGCGTCATAGAAGAGGAAGACGAGCGATTGCGTCTTCGGCATGACGGGGTTGCCAGGGCCAAGGAGCGCGTAGAGCATGTCGAACAACTGGAAACCCGAGATGAGCGTCATCACCGAGAGGAAGAAGATGGACGGGCTCAGCAGGGGAACGGTGATGGACCGGAACTGCCGCCAGTGATTGGCCCCATCGATGGAGGTTGCCTCGTAGAGTTCGGGCGGGATTCCCTTGAGCCCGGCCGAGAGGATGATCATGTTGAACCCGAGCGACATCCAGAGGCCCATGATCGCCACGGCGATGAGGGAGAACCACTCGGTCGAGATCCACGCCGGCCCGTCGATGCCGACGACCGCAAGTGCCGCGTTGATGACGCCGTAGTCATTGTTGTAGATGATCCTCCAGACCATCGAGATCGCCGTCGGCATCGCGATGTAGGGCAGGAAGAAGCACGTTCGGTAGACCATCGCGAACTTGAGGCTCGGACGGTTGAGCAGGGCGGCGAATACCACGGCAATCGGAATTCCCAGAAGCAGGATGCCGGTGTACACAAAGGTGTTGAGGATCGCCCGGTAGACATCCGCGTCTGAGACGAGCCGAATGTAGTTCTCAAGGCCGGTCCACGTCGAACCGCCAAACACACCCCACTCGGTGAAGCTGTAATAGAGGGACTGGGCGAGTGGCCAGAGGTAGAAGAGGGTGACGCCGGCAAACAGCGGCGCGACGAAGAGCACCGGCCACCAGCCGTCACGGGTGAGGGTATTTCGTTTCATGGGCAGGTCTCCTTGACGCCTGGCGGCCGGGGGGAGTGGGTGCTGCCGCGTCTGCGACAGCACCCACGAGCGATTCGATCGCCTACTTCTCTTTCGCCAGCGACTCGTTCATCTTCTCGGCGAGCTCTTCAAGGACCTCGGCGACGGGACGATCGCCCGAGACCGCAGCCGGGAGCAGATCGGACTCGATCTTGAGCCACGCGCCGGTGTTCTTCGACACGGGGTACGCGACCGAGTAGTCCTCAGCGGCGTCTCCGAAGACCTCGAGGTTGTAGGTCGGAGCCGAGTCGACGAAGTCCTGCTGCGTACCGGTGAATGCGGGGTTGGCCGCGCCGGCCGCCGCCTGGATCAGCGCAGCATCCTCGGAGGCGAGGTAGCTCAGGAACGCTTGGGCTGCTTCGGGGTTCTCCGACTTTGCGCTCATCACGTTGCCAACTCCGTGGATGACGGTTTTGCGCTCGCCGGTGGGGGCGAGCGGGATTTTGGCGACGCTGAGGTCATCCTTCACGGCGGAGTCGAGCATGCCGGAAATGCGCCAGTTGCCGCCCCACATCATCGCTGCCTTGCCGTTCTGGAGCCGCACGAACCCGTTCGTGTCAGCGTTCTCGGCCGGGGTGATGCTTGAACCGTCAGCCGCCATGTCGGCCCAGAACTGCACGGCCTCGATGGCCTCGGGACTGTTGTAACCCGATTCGCCGTCCTCGGTGATGATCGTTCCGCCATTGCTCATGACGGCGGGGTAAATGTTCTCCTGGTTGCGGGTGGTGTCAGCTGAGCCGACGATGCCTTCGCCACCGAGGGTGTCGGAGACGGTCTTCGCCGCGGCGTGGTAATCGTCCCAGGTCCAGTCGTCCGTTGGCGCTTCAACGCCGGCACGCTCGAGGATGGCCTTGTTGTAGAGCAGCCCGATGGTGTCGAAGTCCTTCGGCACGCCGTACTGCTCACCGTCGAGGCTGTAGATCTCATTCATGGCATCCGGGTAATTCGCCGGGTCGATCAGGTCGGCGTCGACGAATGGCTTGATCGGCGCAAGCAGGCCATTGCTGGCGAACAACTGAAGGTTCGGACCGTTCATCCAGAAGACGTCAGGCAGCGAATCTGACGAGCCCTGCGTCTGCAGCTTGGTGAAGTACTGCTCGAACGCGGTGAGCTCGACCGACACCTCCACGTTGGGGTATGTCGTGTTGAAATCGGCGATCAATTCCTCCATCGCCGGCTGCTGGTTGATGTCCCAGATTGCGTAGGTGATATCGCCCTTCACCTTGGTGGGGTCTGACGGCAGGGAGATCTCTCCCGTGGCCTCGCCGCCTCCTGAACCTGCTGAACATCCTGACAACAGCATCGCTGAGGCTGCAACAGCCACGACCGCTCGAGATAACCGCATTCGTACTCCTTCTTCATTGATTAGGGCAGTGTTACTTCTTCAGTGCTTTGACCGTTCCCGGCCGTTCTCGAAATTGAGACGCAGGTCGGTGGGGAGCGGATCAGTCCGCTTTGGTGCTGAACCGTTGCGAAGTGATTCAGCAGCCCGGAGCTCGCTCATGCGATACCCCCGTCGCTGCCCGGATAGGCGAGATCAGGCACAGGAACGCCTTCGATGCCGAAGAGAGCCTGTGACGAGTTCTGAAAAGCGAGTGCCAGTGCGCCGAACAGGGTGCCGTCCGAGCCGAGGGTGGATCCCGCGATCGACGGCTTTCCCTCGAGCATGACCAGACGGTGGATTTCGGTGCGCAGCAGGTCGACGAAGTAGTCGCTCGAGCGCGAAAGGCCACCGCCGACGACGATGAGGTCGGGATCTAACGCGAGAGCGACCATGGTGACGTGCGGCGCGATTTCCGCGACAAATCTCTGGATTTCTGCGATTGCGTCGTCGTCGCCCTGCCGTGCATTCGCGAAGACCTGTTCCGCCGTTGGCGCTGACGACCACATGAGCTGCCCGTGCACCGCTGTGCTCGTCCAGCGCATCCCCCGCTGGCTGCCGATCTCGCCCGAACTGCGGTGGGCGCCCTGGTGGATATTGCCGCCGATCATGAGCGACATCGAGATCCGGTTGCCGATCTGCAGATAGATGATGTTCTCGGCAAGCTCGGCGGCACCGAGGTGGTGTTCGGCGAATCCGGCGAGCTTGATGTCGTTCTCGAGAAAGACGTGTGCTCCAAATTTCTCGCTGATCTGGCTGGCAACGCCGACACCGTTCCATTCGGGAACCACGAAGCTCTGTGAGATAGCACCATCGTCGCTGACGATGCCGGATACTCCCACGCAGGCGGCCTGCAGCTTGTCCTGAGTCAGCTCCGAGCGGGTGAGGGCCTCGTGAACCGCAGAGATCACGGCGTCTACGCGCTCGGCTCCGCTAAGCGGGCCCGAGATCTGGCGATCGTACCGTCCGACGAGCGTGCCTCGAAGGTTCGCGAGGATCACGCGGATGTTGTTGGGCCCCGCATCGATTCCGGCGACGATCGAGCTGTCGGCGTCGAAGCGGTAATGGCGAGCCGGCCGCCCGCCGATCGACGGGGTGGGAGTCGCGGGTTCCTCGGTCAAGAGCCCGCGAGATTCCAGATCGACGACGACAGCCTCGACGGTCGGGCGGGAGAGACCCGTGCGGGCGGCGACGTCGGAAATGCTCAGTGCCCCCGGTGCGCTCCGCAACACGTGGACACAGCTCAAAGCGTTGACGTGCCTGATGTCAGCTGGACTCAGTGAGGTCATGCTGTCGTCTCCAATGCGTGCCCGTCGCCGTCCGTGAGTGGGGGCGGTCGAATTAACATAGCAGGTTATGAAACCACCCTATGTAAACTCTGGATGACGCTGGGTAAACGAAACTGAATGACGCTGCGTAGACAAAAAAGATGCCGTCCCGCACTAGTGCGGGACGGCATCCGTTTTCGTATCAGGCGGCTGGGGCGAGTGCGCCCTCGATGACCGAGACGATCTCGGGGGAGTCGGGCGCCGTCGTCGGCCGGAACCGGTACACCGTGTCATCGGGTGTGATGACGAACTTCTCGAAGTTCCACTTGACCTTGCCAGCCTTGCCGCTGGCATCCGGCGTCTTGGTCAGCTCTTTGTACAGGGGAGCAGCGTCCTTGCCGTTGACCCTGATTTTCTGCATGATCGGGAAGGTCACGCCGTGGTTGATGCGGCAGGCCTCCTCGATGGCCTCGCCCTCGCCCGGCTCCTGGAAGAACTGGTTGCTCGGAAAGCCGAGAACGACGAAGCCGCGATCGCGATACTTCTCGTACATGGCCTCGAGAACGTCGTACTGCGGCGCGAGGCCACATTTCGACGCAACGTTGACGACAACAACGACCTTGTCCTTGTGCTCAGCCAGGGTGGTGGTGCCGCCGGAGATCGTGGTCAGGGGGATATCGCGGATGCTCATGGCCAGAGAGTATGCCCGGATGCTTGGGGTTGGCTGCGAATCGTGCAGTTACTGCATCTTTGTGCGTGATCGGGGCACTGCGGCGGTGCGCCGGGGGAGCGGATGGCCACTAGCGCAGTTTGCGGCGGTGCCGTGCCGACACGGCCAGGTAGGCGCTGAGCGCGCCGAGGGAGCCGATCCCGACGCGCATGAGCGGTTCGCTCCAGGCGCGCCAGCGGGAGTCGCCCGAGACGGTGAACTCGCCGATGCCCCGAATCAGCGCTGAGGCGATCATCGCAACGACGAGCCGGTTGCCGATCTTCTCGACCCGGCCCATGATCGGGTCGAGTCCCTCAGCGCGCACCTGGATCTCGATGCCGTCCGGCCCGATCGAATCCGACAGCATCCGGAGCTTCTCCGGCAGTTCCACGCCGAGCGCCGCGAGCTGACGGCCGATCTCCGAGGCTCGACTCACCAGCGCTCGTGGCGAGAACCGCTCGGCGGCAAAGCGCGTCGCATAGGGCTGCAGGGCGACGCTGAGCCGGAAGGTGGGGTCGAGGCGCACTCCGATGCCCTCGATCATCGAGAGCATCCGCAGCAGCAGAACGAGCTGGGGGTCGAGTTGCAGCCGGTGGCGGCGCAGCACGCCCAGGAGTTCGGCGACCATGGCACCGATTTCGAGCTCGGCGAGTTGCTTGCCCGAGTAGAGGGTCATGAAGTGGGCGAAGTCACGGCGCAGGTGCGGGCGGTTCACGTGGGCCGATGTCGACGTGACGGTGAGGACCGCCGAGGCGATGTGGTCGGGATCGCCCTGGAGGAGCGCTGAGAACAGGGAGACGAGGTGGTCGCGCATCTTCTCGTCGATGGAGCCGACCATGCCGAAGTCGATCAGCCCGATCCGGCCGTCCGTCTCGATGAAGAGGTTTCCCGGGTGGGGATCCGCGTGGAAGAAACCGTCGACGAACACCATCTGGCAGACGGCGTCGACGGCGAGGGTAATCACCTCGGAGCGGTCAACGCCGGCCGCGTCGAGCGCGGGCAGGTCGTCGACCCGAACTCCGGTGATCCGCTCGAGCGTCAGCACCCTCGATGTCGTGGTCTCCCAGAAGACCCGGGGGATGTGAATCCTGCTGTCCCGGAAATTCTCGGCGAACCGTTCGGCGTTCCTGGCCTCGGTCAGATAGTCGAGTTCGGCACGGATCGTCACGGAGAACTGGTCAATGAGTCCGACCAGGTCGTAATCGGCGGCGAGTTCCCAGCGCGCCTCGGCCTGGCTGGCCAGGTTGGTCAAAATCTCGAGGTCCTCGTGAACCTGGGCCACGGCTCCAGGGCGCCGCACTTTGACGACGACGCGTGTGCCGTCTTTCAGCACTGCGGCGTGAGCCTGGCCGATAGACGCGCTGGCCAGGGGTTCTTCGGTGAACTCCGCGAACAGTTCCGAGGTCGGGGCACCGAGCTCGGACTCGATCACGTTCATCACGACGGCACTCGCCACGGGTGGCGCGCTCGACTGCAGCTTGGACAGCTCGGCGATGTAGTCCGGCGGCAGGAGGTCGGCGCGGGTCGACAGCAGCTGGCCCACCTTGATGAAGGTCGGCCCGAGTTCCTCGAGAGCCATGCGCAGGCGCTCGGCGCTCGGGTTGCGCTTCTCGGCCCTCGCCGAATCCGCAGGGCTGATCCACCGCCCGAGTCCGAGCCCACCGGCAAGGGCGCCGAAGCCGTTTCGGCTCAACACCTTGGCGATCTCCGCGTATCGATCCAGTCGGCTCGATGGCGTCATGATTGGCTCCTCGGGTCCGGGCGGTGATGGGTCATTCAGGACCTTCCGACAGTCACAGTGGGCCTATGCAGCGCGGGGCGGTGTGGCTAGGATCCCTGTCATCAGCGGCGAACCCCGCACTCCCGCACTTTTTGCTGAGGCAACCGTATCGGTCGAGTCGGCGCGGGAACAGGGTCGAGTTGTCGCGTCACCGAAGGGAACCGGATGTCATTTCAGGCGTACCTCGATGCGATCGAGGACAAGACCGGGCTCACGCCGCGTCAGCTCGTCGAGATCGCGCGGGAGAGAGGGTTCGACGGCGAGTCCGCGAAGGCAGGCGAGGTGCTCGAGTGGCTGAAGAACGACTACGGCCTCGGTCGCGGGCATGGAATGGCACTCGTGCACGTGATTAAAAAGGGCCCGCAGATCGACGCGAAATTTGTCGGGACAGCGGGTGCCCACAGCGACGAGTCCGACACGCTGTGGCTCGATGGCAAGGCGACGAAGCCCGCGTGACCCGCGAGAGCATCAGTTCCGGTCGAGAGCACCCGGCACAACGGATGTTTTCGACCGCAACGGATGCTTTCGGCCTCCGCGATCTTGATTGGGACGTCGCGCAGGTCGCCCCGGCCCCGGGCTTCCGGACCAGAACTCGCGTCCGCGAGGACTGGGGATATGTCGTGCAGCGCAACGAAACCCGTTTCACGTCGGTGGATTCTGTTATCGTGGCAGCGTCGACGAGGACCGCCCCGGCCAGCACAGCCCCGTCGATCCTCGATCGGAATACTCAGACGGAGACACTGTGACCACTGCCAAGCGACCACTTCGAATCGCCATGATCGGATACGGCTTCATGGGAGCCGCCCACTCACAGGGCTGGAGGGTCGCACCGCGGTTCTTCGACCTGCCGGCCGAGCCGGAGATGACGTTACTCGTTGGTCGCAACGCGGAAGCGACGAAGGCCGCCGCGGAGAAGTTCGGCTGGGCCGAAACGGCGACGGACTGGCGGGATGCTGTCGCGCGCGACGATATCGACGTGATCGACATCGTCACCCCCGGCGACTCGCACGTCGACATTGCGATCGCGGCGCTCGAGGCGGGCAAGCACGTCCTCTGCGAGAAGCCCCTCGCGAACACCGTCGAGGAGGCCAGGGCCATGGCCGACGCCGCTGAGAAGGCGGCAAGCAAGGGTGTCTACGCCATGGTGGGCTTCACCTACCGCCGCGTTCCCGCAGCCACGTTCGCCCGTGACCTCGTGGCATCCGGTGCGATCGGTGACGTCCGTCAGGTTCGCGCGAACTACCTGCAGGACTGGCTGGTTGACCCCGAGGTTCCGCTCGCGTGGCGCCTGCAGAAGCACCTCGCCGGTTCCGGCGCCCTCGGCGACATCGGCGCTCACGCCATCGACCTGGCTCAGTTCATCACCGGGCAAAAGCTCACAAGCGTGAGCGGCATGCTCGAGACGTTCGTCAAGCAGCGGCCCATTCTCGCCGAGGCGTCCGGGTTGTCCGGAACGGCATCCGACGAACTCGGTGATGTCACCGTGGACGACCTCGCGCTGTTCACCGGCAAGTTCGATGGGGGAGCCGTCGGCTCGTTCGAGGCGACGCGCATGTCGACCGGGCGGAAGAACGCCTTTCGGATCGAGGTCTCCGGATCGAAGGGTGCAATCTCGTTCGACCTCGAGAGCCTCAACGAACTCGGTTTCTATGACGCAACAGCGCCCGCCGACCGCCAGGGCTTCACTCGGATTCTCGTCACGGAACCGCAGCACCCGTACATGGAAGCGTGGTGGCCCACTGGCCACATGCTCGGTTATGAGCACGGGTTCAGCCACCAGGCCCGCGACTTCATGGTGAGCGTCGTCGAGGGCAGCCAGCCGACACCGTCGTTCGCCGACGGGCTGCAGGTGCAGCAGGTGCTCGAGGCCGTCGAGCAGAGCGCCGAGTCCGGAAGCTCGTGGGTCGCGACCTCCGGCAACGACTGAGCCCCGAGCATCCGTTCTCTCGATCGCATTGACCAAGGAGTAAATTCATGACCCGTCCTGTCACGTTGTTCACCGGCCAGTGGGCCGACCTGCCGTTTGAAGAGGTCGTGCGCCTCGCCTCAGAGTGGGGTTATGACGGGCTCGAGATCGCCTGTTGGGGCGACCACCTCGACCCGTCGCGCTGGGATGACGAGGAGTATGTCGCGGGCAAGCTCGCGCTGCTGGAGAAGCACAACCTCAAGGTCTGGACGATCTCGAACCACCTCAAGGGGCAGGTCGTGTGCGACGACCCGATCGACCAGCGGCACCGCGACATCGTGTCGGATGCCGTCTGGGGCGACGGCGACCCCGAGGGCGTGCGGCAGCGCGCTGCCGAGGAGCTCAAGAACACCGCGAGGCTCGCGGCGAAGCTCGGCGTGAAGACGGTCACGGGGTTCACGGGCTCGGCGATCTGGAAGTACGTCGCGATGTTCCCGCCGGCGTCCGAGGAGATGATCGAGGCCGGGTATAAGGACTTCGCCGACCGCTGGAACCCGATTCTCGACGTGTTCGACGAGGTCGGCGTGCGGTTCGCGCACGAGGTGCACCCGTCGGAGATCGCGTACGACTACTGGACGACAGTGCGGGCACTGGATGCCATCGGTCACCGTGAAGCGTTCGGCCTCAACTGGGACCCGTCGCACATGGTCTGGCAGGACATTGACCCCGTGGCGTTCCTCTGGGACTTCCAGGACCGGATCTACCACGTGCACTGCAAAGACACGAAGAAGCGCCTCGGCAACGGTCGCAACGGGCGGCTCTCGTCGCACCTCCCGTGGGCGGATCCGCGCCGTGGCTGGGACTTCATCTCGGTCGGACACGGCGATGTTCCCTGGGAAGACGCCTTCCGCATGATGAACGCGATCGGCTACGACGGCCCGCTCTCGGTTGAGTGGGAAGACGCGGGCATGGACCGCCTGGTCGGGGCACCCGAGGCGCTCGAGTTCGTCCGGAAGTTCGCCTTCCCCGCTCCGGATGCGGCCTTCGACGCCGCGTTCAGCACGGGTAACTAGGTTCCTGCTCCGGCAGCGGCGTGGTGAGGGGTCGGGCGAGTTACCCTCGAAGGGTGCCCGATACTCTCACCGCCCCTGCCGCGCTCCTCGGACGCGCCGAGTGGCAGGCGCGCGAGCTGGCGCACGTCGAGCGTGCTGATGCCCTCACCGCCGACTGGCGAGCACGGGTGCAACGTGGCGAGAAGCATCCGATCGACGACTTCCTCTTCACCTACTACCCGGTGAAACCCGCCCACCTGCGGCGGTGGCACCCGGGCGTTGGCGTGGCGCTCGCCGATGCGGGGGAGTTCGAGCGAGCCGGCTGGCGCTGGTATCGAACGGATGCCGCCGGCGCGGTCGACGTCGACGCGGCGGCTTTTCTTGCGGCGAAGTCCGCCACTGTCGACTTCATCGAACGGCTTCTCTCCCGGACCGCGGCCAGGGTGAGCCAGTTCGGCTGCTTCGGACTGCACGAGTGGGCGATGGTCTACCGGCAGGGGGCGCACAGGCACGACGTGCCGCTGCGGCTCGGGCAGAACGGCACCGACGAGGTCGTCGAATCGCATCGCATCGGGTGTTCGCACTTCGACGCGACCCGCGACAATCAGCCGGAGCTCGAACAGCCCGGCTGCCTGCACGCCGGCATGGATGTCTACAAGTGGGCGGCCAAACTCGGCCCGCTCGTGCCCGGCGACGTGCTGCTCGACGCGTTCGACCTGGCCCGCGACATCCGCTGGCTCGACATGCGGGCGTCACCGTACGACGTGTCGCCGTGGGCCGGTGATCCGGTCGCGATCGAGACGCCGGAGGGCAAGGCCGAGTACGTGCGCCAGCAGCGCGCGTTCGCCGACCGCTCGAACGCGCTGAGGCACAGGGTGGTCGCGGCGATCCGGGTAGCTCGGGCTGTCGCGCTGCCCGCGTAGCCGTGCGCCGCGGGGCTGGCGGGGTGGCTCGTCCGGTGCGCCGGGCCGGCGGCGGAGTTTCGGGAGGAGAATCGTGGGGTCCGCGGTTGTATTGCGGATGCGCCTCGCGAGTTACCGCCCGAAACCGTGGTGACGGACGGAGCGGGCCGTTGAGCCGCTGGTGACGGACGGAACGGAACGGGGCCGACGAACCGTGTCTGACCGGGTAGCTGGGTGAGCGGATGGGTTGTCCGGGCGGCGGCGCAGTTTCGGGAGGAGAATCGTGGGGTCCGCGGTCATATTGGTGGCGGGCCGCCCGAATTACCGCCCGAAACCGCGGGTGGCAGCTCTCAGCGAGTTCGCTCGGGCAGCGGCAGCGGCAGCGGCCGCGGCGCACGCACCCGCGCGACGACGGTGACCACAACGAGCACCACAACGACAACAATCGCGGCGATGCCCGTCGGCTGCGAGATGAAGTCGCCAGCGAGGCGCCCGACGGCCACCCAGGCGATTCCCCAGCCGAGCGCTGCGGTCGGCGCGAGGCGGCCCTTGCTGTACAGGGCAAGCGCACTACCGATGATCCCGGCGATGACAATGAGAATGACCCCCCACACATCGGGGGAGAGGCCGAACCCGTCGAATCCGACGGCGGCGAGCACCGCCGCCGTGTTGGCGACCGTCGCGATGGCCACCCAGCCGAGGTAGAGCCCGACCGTGCCGTCGGTCACAATGGCGTCGACGATATTGGCTGGCCGACTCGCGAGGGTGATACGGAACGCCACAATCAGCACGATCAGCAGCAGCACAATCACCGGAACGCTCGCCCAGAGCACGTCGAACTGCACGCTGAGGATCCACGCCGCGTTGAGAATGAGCGACAACGCGATCGGATAACCGAGGCGGCGATGACGTTCCGCGGTTTTCTGCGCGGGGAGCAGTTGCCAGATCGCGTACGCCAGGAGCCCGGCGTAGATCACCGACCAGATGCCGAAGGCCGGTCCGTCGGGTGCGACCGGTGTCGCATCCGCCGACAGTGCGCCGCCAGACGCTTCGGCGATAGGCGTGCCGCCAGCGGCTCCCGATCCGATGAAGCCCCCGATCAGCGCAATGATCGCGCTGACGAGAACGATGATCTGTCGAAGTCGGTCATTGTGCTTCATGGCTCTTCCCCCGGTTGCGGCGCCCGCGTGCGTCGAGCGCATTTCCGACCCTAACAACGAAGGATCCGGAGCGAATCAACCTTTCGGAGGTGCGTGACTTTCTCCTGATGGCACGAAAAAACGGATGCCGGCTCGCGGCATCCGTTTCGGGAATGGGGTGTTGGGGGTCTGGGGGTGCGGCCTACGCGGCGCGCGTGATGTGGTCGGGCACACGCGTTGCGCCACGACCGCTGGGGACGACAGCGTTTGCTGCAATTGTGCTGTCTCGGGTGATGTGGGCCCCGGCGCCGATCTTCGCGTTGGCTCCGATGCGGCAGTGGCTGCCGACCTCGGCGCCCACTCCGATCATGGCACCAGCGCCGACGTGCACGTTGGCGCCAACAAAGACACCGGGTGACAGTACCGCGTCACGGTCGATCCAGCTGCCCGCACCGATCCAGCAGCGACCGGCGATTTGGGCACCGGGCTCGACGTACGCGGTTGCATCAAGGAATGTGGTCGGGTCTACTTTGGCCGTTGATGCGACGAACCCGCGACCGTTGCTGTGGCGACGGTACTTCGCGATTTCGCCCTCTCGGGACTCAATCTCTTCAAATACTTTGCTCATGATCTCCTTCGGCGCCCTTGCCCGCAGAATGAGGCGGACTTTGTGCGCTACCTCAAACAACACGCGGTAGTGCTTGTGGATTCCTCCTACTCAGCGACCTGCCAGTTTCGGCGCTCCGCAGCGCCGCGGCAGCCGCCCTGGCCGCGGTATCCCGGCGTTCCCTGAGCAGCGTCCTCAGGATTGAGCGCTAAAATCGTCCTTCGGCTCGTCATCTCCAGTGGTGCGTAGTCCCTGGACATGAAAGTGATTTACCTGTGATCGACACCAACTCAAAACTGTGGACGCCCCGATTCCTTCTCGCGGTGCTCGTGAACTTCTTCGTCTCGATGGTGTTCTACCTGTTGATGACGACGATGGCGCTGTACGCCGTCGAGCGCTTCTCCGCATCAGACACCGCGTCGGGGCTCGCATCGAGCACCTTCATCATCGGTGCACTCATCGCCCGGATCTTCGCCGGCAAATTCCTCGACTTCGTCGGTCGGCGACGGATGCTGGTTATCGCGCTTATTGTCTATGTGATCGCCGGCATCCTGTACATCCCCGCTGACAGCCTGGTGTTGCTGCTGATTATCAGGACCATCCACGGTATGGCTTTCGGTGCGGCGAGCACCGCGATCTCGGCGTCCGTCATGAGCTTGATCCCCGCCCACCGACGGAGTGAGGGCACCGGATACTTCGGCATTTCGATGACGCTCGCGACCGCGATTGGCCCGTTTCTCGCCGTTGTTCTCGTGGAATACGCCACCTACGAGGCTCTGTTCGCCGTCTGTGCCGCGTGCGCGGCCGTCGGACTCGTTCTTGCCCTGTTCCTCAAGCTGCCGGAGCACCCGCCGACACCCGAACACGCCGCAACGCGGTGGAGCATGCGCCCGCGCGACCTCTTCGAGCCTGCCGCGATGTCGATCGGTGCTGTCATGTTCGTGGCTGCCGTCGGCTACTCCGGCATCATCTCGTTCCTCAACTCCTTCGCACGGGCAGAGGACATGGTCGCCGCCGCCAGCGCCTTCTTCCTGGTTTACGCGGTCGTCGTTCTGATTTCGCGGCTCTTCATGGGCCGGATCCAGGACCGCTTCGGAGACAACGCCGTCGTCTATCCGACCCTGCTCTCGTTCGCGATCGGACTCGCCCTGCTGGCCTACTCGCCCAACGGCGTCGTCCTCGCGTTCTCGGCGGTGTTCATCGGTTTCGGGTTCGGCGCCCTCATGCCGTGCGCGCAGGCGATTGCGGTGACGATGTCTCCGCGGCACCGCATCGGTGTGACGACCTCGACCTTCTTCCTCATGACCGACGCCGGTATCGGTTTCGGTCCGCTCGTGCTGGGCTCACTGCTCCCGTTGACGGGCTTCCACGGCATGTACGGCCTTCTCGCCGTCATGGTGCTGCTCGCGGGCGTGCTCTACCACTTCCTGCACGGGTACCGGAAGTTCCGTCCGATGCCGATCGCGGTCTGACCCGTCGATCGCTGGTTCGCGCGGTGCCTGAGCTCGCGCCGCGCGTTCGCGCGGTATAGCGCGGCTCAGTCGCCGCGTTCCTCCGCCCGGCTCTCGACGAAGCGACGAGCGAGCCACACGCCGAGGGCCGCTGCGAGCAGAGTGCCGATCGTCTTCCGCCGGTCTTCGCGCTCGCTCCCGCCCCAACCGCCGGTGATTGCGGCATCCGTTGCCGGTGGCGGTGAGTAGAGGGTTCCCCGCGTCGGCCGGGCATCTTTGGTGCGGGACAGGTGCGTCTTGTCCGTCTGCAGGGCCATCTGCGTCTCGACAGCCGCGGGCGTCTTGCGGTGTTGAGCGACCATCGCCTTGGCGATCGCGCCACCGACGACGAGTTCGCGACGCGGTTTCTTCGACACCTTGACGATCGCCCTGGCCACGAGGTCGGGGCTGTACACAGGGGGCATGGCCACCACTTCACGGCCCGTGTAGTTCGCGGCGTGGCGGAAGAACGGGGTATCCATGGTCGCGGGCATGATCGTCGACACTGAAATACCTTTGTGCTTCGATAGTGCGAGCTCGGACCTGAGGCTCACCCCGAGGGCCCGCACCGCAGCCTTCGACATGCCGTATGGCGCTGTGTACGGCTGCGGGACTTCGCCCACGATCGACGCCACGTTGATCAGGGAGCCGCTTCCCTGCTTCGCCATCACGGCCAGGGCTGCCCTGGCGCCGTAGACGCAGCCCAGGATGTCCACGTCGAGCACGCGACGGAAGTCGTCGAGCGGCATTTCAAGGAACGGTGCGAAGGCCGAAACCCCCGCGTTATTGACCCACACGTCGATCCCGCCGAACCGGGCGACCGCGGTTCGGGCCAGAAGCTCGACCTGTCCGGCATCCGTGACATCCGTGGGCACCGCGAGTGCCTCACCTCCGGCGTCCCTGCACTCGCCAGCCAGGGCGGCAAGTGCCTCCGCGCTGCGGCTCGCGAGCACGACTGTTGCACCCCAGGCGGCGAAGCGCAGGGCTGTCGCCCGGCCGATTCCGCTCGACGCGCCTGTGATCACGACTACGGTCTTTGACGACATCTGCGTTCTCCTTCACATCCGGCACCGGACTGGTTCGACTTGTGCTGGCTCAACGGTGCGCTTCCGGCGCTTTGCGGTCAACGGGTGGCCAAAACATCGTCGGTGGGTTAAAAGCTCCGCGGTCCGTTGGTTTAGGCGCCACTCCACTCGAGCAGCCGGTCGAGCGGCCAGGTCGTGACGATCCGCTCAGCCGGGACACCCAGCGCGTCGGCGCGAGCCGCTCCGAGATCGAGCAGCCCGAGCTGGCCGGGAGCGTGAGCGTCACTGTCGATGCTGAACAGGCACCCGGCGTCCAGCGCGAGCTGGATCAGGTCATCCGGCGGATCCTGTCGCTCGGGGCGCGAGTTGATCTCTATGGCGACGTCGTTCTCGGCGCACGCAGCGAAGACAGCCGCGGCGTCGAACGTCGACTGTGGGCGCGTCCCCCTCCCGCCCTGCACAAGCCTGCCGGTGCAATGCCCGAGCACGTTGACGTGCGGGTGACGGATGGCGGCGAGCATCCGCTTCGTCATCTCGCCCGACGGCATCCGCAGTTTGGAATGCACGCTCGCCACGACGACGTCCAGCCGGTCGAGCACTTCGTCTGACTGGTCGATGGTTCCGTCTTCGAGGATGTCTACTTCGATGCCGGACAGCATCCGGAAGTCCTCGAAGCCCTCATTGAGCGCTTCGAGCTCGGTCAGTTGTTCCTCGAGTCGCTCGGTGCTCAGCCCGTTGGCCACGCGCAGCGACGGCGAGTGGTCTGACGCCACGAGGTAATCGTGACCGAGCCGCTGGGCGGTGCGCGCCATGGATGCCAGGTCGGTTGTGCCATCGGACCACAGGGTGTGGCTGTGCAGGTCGCCCTTGAGCTGAGCGCGCAATTCGGTGCCGTCCTCGGTCACCGGGCCGCCGATCCGCTCGCGAAGGTCGGCCAGGTAGTCGGGGACCTGGCCCGAAACCGCCTGCTCGATCACGGTCCAGGTGGTCGAACCGATGCCCTTGCGGCGCTTGAGGCTTCCGTCGGCCACCCCGGCCGCAACTTTGTCGTCACCGAGCGGTTCGATCGTCGCGAGGGCCGTGCGGAAAGCCTTCGTCTTGTACGGCGACGCGAGGTCGCGCTCGAGGAGGAACGCGATCTCGTCGAGCGCCTCGGCCGGAGTGAGAGCGGGAGTCGTGGCGGATGTCATGGCGCGCGATCAGTCCTCGTCGACTTTCTTCAGGAGCGTGCCGAGGGCATCCCGGATGTCGTCATAGTCATACTGGCCGGCGCGGCTCTCGCCCGAGATCACCGCACAGCGGTGGACCTTCTTAAAGTCGCCGATCGGGAACTTGTAGTGCCCCTTGGTGTCGTCGGGGTGTTCGTCGTCGACGCCGAGGTGCCACTTCGAGTACTCCGCCCAGCTCTCCTTCTCGATGAACTTGTTCTCCTCGTCGGGTGTCGGCGCATGCTCGCTCCAGTCGTCTCGCTCATCGCGGACCACTGTGCCCTTCGTGACGAGGCTCTTCGCGTGACGAAATGCTTTGTCGTTGAGTTTCACAGCCATCTCGGCTCCTTCCCGCGGGGCATCATCCCCGGTTCGTTGCGGTCTGTCGGCCGCGCAGCACGGCTCATCAAGCAAACGCGACAGCGTCGGCGTGGCACAACCCCCTTGTCGTGGCGGTCAGTATTCCGTTCTGTTGGCCTTGGTCGCCCAGGCTTCGAACGGTGCGAGTGGCCGCTCGGCGACGCCGGGCATGACGGCGATCGCGGGCGCTACCTTGTCGAAGTGGTCGTCGAACCGCTTGTCGGCGAAGCCCGCCCGTTCGGCGTCGAACCGATCGGCGGCAAAGATCACAGCGTCCACGTGGGCCCAGAGAGATGCCGCGACGCAGAGCGGGCACGGTTCGCAGCTCGCGTAGAGCGTCGCCCCGGTGAGGTCGAAGGTGCCGAGATCCGCGCACGCACGCCTGATGGCCATCACCTCGGCGTGGGCAGTTGGATCGTTCAGGGCCGTCACCTGGTTCGTGCCGGTGTACACGCCGCCGTCCGCCGTCACGACGACCGCACCGAACGGCCCACCACCCGCCGTCACGTTCTCGACGGCGAGTGCGACGGCCTCGTTGAGGTAAGCGGATGCTGCACGGTCACCGGATTCGAACATAATCCAGAGGTACCACAGTGAGAGTTCCTGCGGAGGATTCCGGGCGTGACTCTTGACGGGCGGAGAGGGCAGTCTTACCTTGTTAACAACCATCCGGTTGATAAAGAAAAAGGTTGACAATGCTTTCAGTCCCCGCCGTTGATCCGGACGCCGCCGTCGACGCTGACGCGCGGCTCGACCGGGCCTTCATGGCGCTCGCCGACCCGGTGCGCCGGGCGATCATCGCGCGATTAAGCCGGGGACCGGCATCCGTCAACGAACTCGCCGAGCCATTCGCGATCACCAAGCAGGCGGTATCGAAGCACATCGCTGTCCTCGAGCAGGCCGGACTGGTCAGTCGCTCGCGCGACGCGCAACGCCGACCCGCCGCGCTGGTCCCCGAGGCGCTCGAAGAACTCACCGCCTGGATCGACGCCTACCGGCTTACCGCCGAATCACGCTTCCGCCGGCTCGACGAGGTCCTTGCCGGCACACACGTCACCCACCCACAGAAAGAGAAAGAGGAAGAAGGAGAGGAAGAGAGATGACGAATCCAACCACGATCACCGTCCCGGACGAAGTGCCGTTCATCGAGATCGTCCGCGAATTCGATGCGCCCCTCGAGGCCGTCTACCGGGCACACACCGAACCCGAGCTCGTCCTGCAGTGGCTCGGCCCCCGTGGCTATGTCATGGACATCGAGCGCTGGGACATCACGACCGGTGGCGGCTACCGCTATGCACACCGCGTCGACGGCGAGGAGTACTGGTTCAACGGTGTCGTGCACTCCGCGTCACCGGAGAAGGGCATCGTGCAGACCTTCGAGTTTGAGGGGTTTCCCGGCGCGATCAGCCTCGAGTTCCTCAGCCTCGAGGACCTGGGCAACGGTCGCACCCGCGTAACCGGGCACAGCGTGTACCCGAGTCTGGAGAACCGTGACGGCATGGTGCAGTCCGGCATGGAGAAGGGCGTCAATGAGGGCTACGAGCAGCTCGATGAGTTGCTCGCGACGCCGGTCTCCGCGTAAGGAATGCCGCTCGCCAGCGCCTCCGACTGCCTCGCTTCAGTAGCCGTCTCTCCGCCGGGGTGAGCGAGGCGCTGGCGGTGGCGGCACTTCCTTCGCCGCGATGACCCGGTCGAACCGGACGGTCTCCATGCCGCGCTTGCCCGCGATGACGCAGGCGGTGTCGTCTCCTCGCATGAACCAGCCGAGGGCATCCGTCGCCTGACCGTCATCGAGTGAATAACGGATGACCACCCGGGTGCCCTCCGTGGTGCCGCGGAGGAACTCGACCGCCTCGTCGTTCAGCATGCGGATGTGGGGCTCAAGGGAAGCATTCCTCCAGCTTGCCACGTGCCGTTTGGGCCGATGCCCGTTTTTCGGGAGGAGAACCGAGGGGTCCGTCGTCCATAGGTGGATGGGCACCCGGATTGACCGCCCGAAACATCGGGACCGGGCGTGTGAGCACCGCCGATCCGCCCTAGCCGCACCGAATCTGCCGGAGTACCCTGACCGACAACACACGGACGAAGGGACTTCGCATGCCTGACATCACGGTGAACACGCCGGGGGCGCCCTGCTGGCTCGAACTCACCACCTCGGACCCCACCCGCTCGCAGGAGTTCTACGGTGAACTCTTCGGCTGGGACGCCGAGATCGGCGATGACGTGCTCTACGGCGGGTACGTGAGTTTCAACTTGAGCGGCAGGCGCGTCGCCGGCGCCATGAAAAAGCAGGAGGACGCCCACTACCCGGATTCCTGGTCGGTGTACCTCCTGACAACGGATGCCTCGGCAACAGCCGCGGCCGTCGCCGAGGCCGGCGGGGAGAATATGTTCGAGCCGATGGACGTTCCGCACATGGGCGTGATGGGGTTCGCGACGGATGCCACCGGCGCGACGGTCGGTTACTGGAAACCCGGTGAGCACACGGGGTTCCAGGTCGAGCGGGAGCACGGAGCGCCCGTGTGGTGCGAGTTGCTCGCGTCGGACTTCGAGAAGGCCGTCACGTTCTACGAGAAGGCGTTCGGCTGGACCCTCAGGGACGAGGGCGAAAGTGACGACTTCCGCTACAAGACCTTCGAGCGTGACGGCCAGGCGTTCGCGGGGATCTACGACGCGAAGGGCGACCTCGCCGAGGGAGAGCCGGCCTCATGGGCGGTGTACTTCGGCGCCGACGACGTCGACGCCACGGTGGCGAAGGCGCTCGAGCTCGGTGCCACCCCGAAGGATGCCGCGACGGACACCCCGTACGGCCGCATCGCCTCGGTCACTGACCCGACCGGTGCGGTACTGCGGCTCATGTCGTTCTCGTAGCGGCCCATCGCTTGGGTTTGCGTTCGGATGCGCCAAAAGCCGCGATTCGCGGATGCTATTCCGCGCATTTGCTGCGCGCGAACGGCCCGCGTGAGGGCGAGTTTCCATTCCAGTCGCTCGATTACGTCGAATGCGGGCCCATTCGACGTAATCGCGCGACTGGAACAGCGCGGGAGCGGATGCCTGGACCTCACCGCCCGATCAGCGGGAACACGTCGTCGGCGAAGCGGCGGTAGCTGGCGATCGGATCGTCGGCGCCCGCGACGAGGATGATGCGGTCGGCACCGGCCTCAACCCAGGCGGCGACAGTGCGCTCCGCGTCGGCCGGCGTGCCACCGATGGCGAGCGACTGCAGGATGTCGTCGGTGAGCTCGCCACTGCCTTCGGCGCCGAGACCCGCGATCTCGGTCAGGCGGCCGAACACGCCGAAGTCGATGAGCCGCTGTACCCGCGAACGTACCTCAGCGATGGCCTGGTCGCGATCGTCGCCGATGCTCGTCATCGCGAGGAGGAGGGTTTCTCCGTGACCGCCTGCTGACGCCATCTGTTCGCGTGCCCAGCGGACGGCATCCGGCGCGGCAAGTTCAGGGAGCAGGAGCCCGTCGGAACTGCGCGCGGTGACCCGGAGCCCGATCGGGCCCGTCGTGCCGAGGAAGACCTTCGGTGGTTCGGCGGGCGGGAAGCCCAGTGTGACGTTCTCGAGGTGGACGTGGGTCCCGTCAACGGTGACGGTCTCACCGGCGAGGAGTCGGCGCAGCGCCAGAGTTGTCTCCTCGAGCGCCGCGAGCGGCTTGGGCACGCTCGCACCGATCTCGTCCATCCAGGACGGGATGCCGTGGCCAAGCGCGATGATCACCCGACCGGGTGCGAGACGCGCGAGCGCGCCGATCTCCATGGCAGCGGTCGCGACGTTGCGGGTGACGGCGGGGAGCAGCCCGATGCCGACCGAGATGCGTGAGGTGACCGCGAGGGCCGTCGCGGCCATGGTGATCCCGCCGGCCCAGGGCAGGTCCTCGCTGAACCAGAGTTCGTCGAACCCGGCATCCTCTGCCCACCGTGCGAACTCGGGCAGGCGCTCCGGCGCCCAGTCCGGTTCGAACCGCACTCCGATACGTGGCGTCGTCGTTGTCGTCATGCCTCGAGCGTATGGCAGCGGGTCGGGTCGAGGGCGGCAGTGTGCGGCGCGGTGTTGCGGATTGCGGCGCCGGTTGCCGGCCGATCACAGGTACCTACTGGTAGGTGACGAGCTCCGGGGTCGGGTGCACCTGCGACATGGTCTGCTCGGGAGTGAGCATGGGAGCGTCTTCGTCGTAGAAGTTCTTCCATCCCCACGCGACGCCAGCCGGGGCATCCTTCTGCAGGTTCGCCCAGGTCGCCTGCTTGTCGGGCTGGCCGCCCTGGCCGTCGACGTGGAGGAGCATCCCGATCTCGGGCCGGCTCAGGTCGAGCGTCTCCCGGTCGGTCAGCATGCTCGGGCGGAACTGGTGCACCACGAGCATCTTCTGGGGCAGGCCCTTCTCGTTGGTGAGGGCGGCGAGCCAGTGCGTGACGGAGTTCACCTCTGCCGCTGACACCGAGCCGATGTCGTGGAGGTGACGCTGGTCGGGGGCGAGGCGCCACTCAGGGTCGAGCGCGAGCCCGACGTTGGGCAGTTCGAGCAGTGACTGGTACTGCTTCGCCTGGGTGAGGAAGTCCGTCCTGCCCGGCTGCAGGTCGATCACGACGTAGATGCCCGCGTTGGCGGCGGCGTCGATCCACGGCCTCAGCGACTCCGGCGAGAGCTCGTTGGAGAAGTTGCCGTCATCACCGGGGCCTCCGGCGGCAACCGACGCGATGATCTCGAACATGGGCACAACAGTCTTCGGCGTGAGCGCCTGGAATGGCGCCGCAACCTGCCTGGCGCGCTCGACCGAGCCAGCGGCATCCTGCTCACCCAGAACGCCGAGGACCGAGGTGGTCGGTGTTCCGTAGATGGCGACGAACTGGTGGTTCTCGAAGAGGAGCTGGCCTCCACCGGGAAGCTGGGTGCCGCTGCGTGCGGTGCGCACCTTCCAGTCGAGCGCGGGTTCTGCGCCGAATGCGGCACCGATCGCGAGGGTTTTCTCGGTCTTCGAGGCGTGAAGGGCGTCGATGACGGATGCGTTCGCCTGCGGATTCGCGGAACCCCCGGTGAGCAGGTGCACCGGGATGCCGGCGGAGCGGGCGGTCGCGATGGACGCGAGCTGGGCGGCGCCGTCGATGGCGATGGCCGCCGTGTCGTCGATGGGGGCGGGGCGCTCAAGGTTGGGGATGTCGGCGCTCGGAGTGCTGGTGCCGCCTGTGTTGGTCGTGTCGGTCGCCGTGGTTGCTTCGAGGGCCGCGATCTCGGCGGCGAACGTCGCGGGGTCTGCGGAGGCGGGTTCGGCGAGCGTGTGGCCGATGGTTGCGCTCGCGGCCTTGATGGTCGCCTCGACCTGGACGACGGTGAGCGACTCGTCGAGGGATGCCCCGGCCGCGTCGCCGACCACGACCGCGGTGGTCGTGTCGAGCCGGGTGAGCTCGTCGTCGAGCGGGCTTGGGGCGGCAGGGGAGTCGGTGGGGGACTCGGCCGGGGTGTCGGCGGGGGGTGTTGCCGGGGAGCCGGCCGGGGGCTCAGTCGTAGGTGTGGCCGGGGAGCCGGCCGGGGGCTCAGTCGTAGGTGTTGCCGGGGAGCCGGCCGAGGGCGTCGTTTCGGTTTCGTCATCGCCAGCTACCGGCACGGCCGCCGGGGCGTCGATGAGGAGTGGCACCCCGAGCGCGACCGCTGCCCGAGCGGCAACGTTCTGTGCCTCAGCGGCTCCGGCCGACGCGACGACTACGAGTGGTGCGGTCTCGAACAGGGCGCGGCTGGTGGCAATCGACGCCGCACTTTCGTCGGTGTCCGCGAGCACCGTGAGCGCGGCATCCGGACTCGTCGTTACCGTCGCGGTCCCCGCCTTTTCGGACGCCCCCGACGGCGTGCACGCGGTAAGAGCGACGACTCCGACGACGAGCGCCGCCGCGGTGCGGAAGCGGCTCGGGCGGGTCATTCCTCCACGGTATGTCACGGGGGCGGAGGTCACCAATCCGCTCGCGGGTGTCGGCGGAGCTGGTGCCCTCAAGGTGTTGCGGGGCGGCCCCATCGTCGAGCGCTGCACTTGCATGCCCGGGCTGCAGTTACTTCTGCAGCTTGAGCATGGATCTGTAGCGCGTGGTGGCACGCTCCGTCGAGCGGATGCCGCGGGTCGGTAGAGCGCGCTGGCCTCTGTGCGAGTCGCGTCGGTCTGGCAGGTGCGAGGGGTGGCGCGCACCGGCCTCCGTGCGAGGGGTGGGCGGGGCAGCCGCGCCGTCGAACGCTGCACTTCCATGCTTGCGCTGCAGTTACTTCTGCAGCTTGAACAGGGATATGTAGCGCTCGGTGAGCGAGTCCCGTAAAGCGGATGCCGCGCGCCGTCGAGCGCGGCACGTCCATGCTTGCGCTGCAGTTACTTCTGCAGCTTGAACATGGAGCTGTAGCGCTCGGTGGGCGAGCTCCGTAAAGCGGATGCCGCGTGGCCAGCGGTCAGGAGTCGGCGGGAACCCGCACCAGCAGTCCGCCCGGCTCGACCCAGGTTTTCAGCGCTGTTGCCTCGCCGAATTCGTCGCCGTCGAGCTCGATCGGCTCCGCCCGGCTCAGTCTCACGGTGAGCTTCTCGCCGCGGAAGTAGTTGAGCGCCTTGACGTCGGGCGACACGAGCTTCTCACCGAGCTTGGTGCGACGGAGCACGCCGTTCTCCCAGATCACCTTGACGAAAATCTGCACCCAGCCGACGAAACCCTCTGGCCGCAGCACGATGATGTCGAGCTCACCGTCATCGACGGCGGCATCCGGAAGCAGCACAACGTTGGCCATGAGGGAGCCGCAGTTACCGATGATGATGGTGTGCGCGCGCACGGCCCGTGGCTTCTCCCTGCCCACCTGGTACCGCATCCGCAGGTAGTTCTTGTCGGTGAGGGCCTTGCCGATCGCACCGACGTACGCGAGCCAGCCCACCTTGGCCTTGAGCTCCTCGTCGGTGTTCGCGAGCATCTTCGCGTCGAGGCCGAGACCCGCCATGACGAGGTAGGCGTGGTGGTCGATGGCGCCGCCGGAGCGTTCGATGTCGATCTTCGCGAGGTCGATCGGGCGGTTCTTGCCGCTGAACGCCGAGTGCAGCGAGTGATCGAGGTCGTCGAGCGTGAGGTTCAGGTTGCGCGCGAGCAGGTTGCCCGTGCCTGACGGCAGCAATGCGATCGGCACCTTCGCGCCGGACATGGCTTCAGCGACCGCGCGCACAGTTCCGTCGCCGCCAGCCGCGATGATCATGCCAGCGCCGTCGTTGAGGGCCTGCGTCGTGACCTCGCCACCCGGATCCTCGACGGAAGTCTCGTAGTAGCGGGTCTCGGCCCACCCCGCCTCCGCCGCCTCGCGGGCCGCGGCCTCCTTGATCGCGTCGATGTCGACCTTGATCGGGTTGTAGACGACAGCGGCGAATTGCTGCCCTGAGGTGTCTGAAGTGTCTGCGCTGCCTGCGCTTTCTGTGCTCACGATCTCACCGTGACTGGTTCGGACCCGGTTGCGCAAGTCCCCCGGTCGAGAAGGGACGGATGCCGCCGCGTCTGCTATGGGAAGCGCGCGGATGCCGCGTTTGGGCGGTGCGGATGTGCCGTGGCGGCTGGGGCGGATGTCGTATTCGGCGGGTCGGATGCCGCGTGGGCGGAGTGGATGAGTGGGGATGGGGCGGATGCCGCGTGGGGCCGGTCGGGGAGGGGTCGGATGCCGGGTGGGGACGTGGTGGGGATGGGGCTGGGACTGGGGCGGTGTCGCCGGCGCGCTCACCCCGGGTTCCGTGGGCAGCGTCGCGCCGGGGTGCTCACCTCAGGTTCATCCTCCCGGTGGACCCCGGATCAACCCCGGGACCGATTCGCGGTGCGCGCGCGGCCGCTGGACTGGAGTCATGCTCACACACCGCTCTCTCCCCGCCGTCGCGGCCGCCACCCTCGTCGCCCTCACGCTCAGTGGGTGTTCCGTGAAGGACGTGCTCAGTAACTCCCGCGAGGCGCTCTTCGCGACCTATGACGCCGCGGTCGAGCACTGGACCTCCGGCGATATGCCCGGGTGGATTCCGACGGATGCCACTGACATCCGTTCGCTCGAAACAAAAGATGGGCGACTGTCGGTGATCCGCGTCACGACGTCGAGCCCGCCCGAGGGGGACTGCGTCGAGCGGGCACGGGAGGGCGCTCCCGTCCTGACCGCGACGTGGACGGCCGCTGCGGAACGTCCCGCCGTGGTCACCGTGTGTGACGAGTACGAGATCATGCCCGTCGAGGGCGGCTGGCTGGGCTGGTTCGAGGGGGAGGAACCGCCGAGCCGGCTCGCGCCGTCCTCGGAAGCGGGGATGTAGCCCGCGAAGCAGCGAGCGCCATTCATCCGTCGCGAATGTCGGATGTGAGTTGGGTTTGTCGGCATTTGGTTCGGGTGAACGGATGGGGCGGGGGTCGGCAGGGCGTCATCCGTCGTGGATGTCAGGTTTGCAGTGGGTCTGTCGGCATTTGGGTCGGATGAACGGATGGAGTGGGGGTCGGCCGGGCGTCATCCGTCGCGAATGTCGGGTTTGCGGTGGGTCTGTCGGCGTTTGGGTCTGATGAACGGATGGAGCGGGGGTCGGCAGGGCGTCATCCGTCGTGCGTGTCGGGTTTGCGGTGGGTTTGTCGGCATTTGGGTCGGATGAACGGATGGAGCGAGGGTCGGCCGGGCGTCATCCGTCGTGGATGTCAGGTTTGCAGTGGGTCTGTCGGCATATGGGTCGGATGAACGGATGAACGGATGGAGTGGGGGTCGGCCGGGCGTCATCCGTCGCGGATGTCGGGTTTGCAGTGGGTCTGTCGGCATTTGGGTCGGATGAACGGATGCCGCGGGCCACGACACGCATGCGGCATCCGCCCCGCCCAAATCCACCCACACAAAACCGGGGCCCGCCGCACTAATGCGACGGGCCCCGGCTCAGCGAGAGGTGCAGCTAGCGGTTTCCGCGCGGACCCTTGTAGTCCCAACGGTCGGTGTAGTGGTGTCCCTTGCCGTGACCCTTACCGCCGTGCTTCTTGGTCTTGGTCTCAGCGAAGGTCGCCGTGGCGTGCGCGAGAGCGTCCGCCATTTGCTCCAGCACAACGGGATCGATGTTGTTGATGTCGTCGCACGCCGCGTGGTAGCACGGGTCGTACGGCTCACCGGCGGTGCCGCCGAAGATGGCCGCCTGCTCAGCAGTCTTGATGTTCTCGGCCCCGGTGAACAGTCCGCCGGCAGGAATGTTGTTCGCGATGAACGGGCCGTAGTCGCTGCGCCCGTCGAACGCGGTAGGCGCCGTCGCGAGTCCCTGGGAGGCAAAGTACTCGTTGAACGTGTCCTCGATGACGTCAGAGCCAGGAGGAGGGCTGGGGTTGACCGCGAACGTGTCCCCATCGCCGTCGTAGACGAAGCGCACCGCATTGGTCGATCCGAGCATGTCGAAGTTGAGGTTGAGTGCGTGCTGCTGGATCTCAGCATCGGTCAGCTGCGCGACGTAGTGCTCTGAGCCGAGCAGTCCGTCTTCCTCCCCGCTCCAGAACGCGAAACGCACCTTGTTCTTCGGTGTGAGGTTCTTCTTCGACATCTGCAGCGCTGTCTCGAGGATCGCCGCGGTTCCCGACCCGTTGTCATTGATGCCCGGGCCTTCGAGAACGCTGTCGAGGTGTCCGCCGACGACGACGGTCTCGTTGGCGTTACCCCTGCTGTCGGCGAGGAGGTTGAACGTGTTGATGGTCTCCTCGTGCGCGTCAAACGCGAGTCGCACTTCGGCGCCAGCGGTCGTCGCGAGCTGCTCACCGAGCGCGAACGTGGTCGTCGCGACCGGCAGTGAGAAGATCGTGTCGCCCAGCGTTCCCGCGAAGAGACCGGTACGGTCGTCACTCCCCGTGACGGTGCCCTGATTAAAGATGATCACTCCGACCGCTCCCGCCGCGAGGGCGTTGTCGGCCTTGACCCGGAACTCGCAGGTTCCGCGCTGCACGAGGGCGATGTTGCCCGCGGTGAATCCGGCGAAATCGGTAGCCTCGCAACCGCTTGTTGATGCCCGGTTCCCGGTGAGGTTCACGTCGACAGCCTGCACCGGAGCGGTGACATCGCCCTCAGATGCGTTGCTCGCCTCGAGGAAGTCGACCTGGTAGCCGTAGGTCAGGGGGTTGGGTGAGACCTGCTCGAGCGCGGCGGTGTCCACCACGCTCTTGACGTAGCTGAACGGTTGCCGCCAGGTGGTGTAGCCGGCCTTCTTGAGCTTGGCCTCCATGTAGTCCGCCGAGGCGACGTGGCCGGGTGTGCCCGCGGCGCGGTTGCCGCCGTTGGCATCGGCGATGTCCTGCAGCGCCTGGAGGTGCTTCGTGATGCCGTCGGCTGTAACAGCCTTCCTCAGTATTTCGGAGGCCGACTTGGCCGCCGGGTTGCCGTGGCCGTGACCGTGGCCGCCACCCCCGTTGCCGTGCCCGGGCCCCTTGCCCCCGCCGGCGTATGCGGGCCCTGCGAAGCTGACGGCGACTAATGCGCCGGTCGCGAGGGCCGCCGTGAACACGGATCCCACCTTGCGTTTCTGATACATGTATTGCCCCTTCATTGGAGAGTGACAGTTACACCGGGACTCGTGACCCCGGCACAGTGTTCCAGAGACTAGACCCCTGAACGGGGGCAGGGGAAGAGTGAGCTGAGCATCCCTCTCGTCCGGTCCCCTGCCTGGGGGACCGCGGAATCACGCGGAAGTAGGGCGGTTTCAGCCCGCGAGTCGCGCCAGGCGCCGCCGCTGCTGCTCGTCCGGATCGGGGACGGGAGCGGATGCGATGAGCGTGCGTGTGTAGTCGTGTTGCGGGAAGCTCAGCACCTCGTCGCAGCCACCCTGCTCGATGATCGTGCCGCGGCTCATCACGGCGACGCGGTCGCAGAGTGTGTCGACGACCGCGAGATCGTGGCTGATGAACAGGCAGGCGAAGCCGAGTCGCTCCTGCAGTTCTCGGAACACGTCGAGCACCTGTGCCTGCACTGACACGTCGAGCGCGCTCGTCGGTTCGTCGGCGATGAGGAGGTCAGGCCCGAGCGATACGGCCCGCGCGATGGCGACCCGCTGCCGCTGCCCGCCCGACAGCTCGTGTGGATACCGGTCGCGCCAGCGACCGTCGAGCCCGACCGACTCGAGCAGTGCGTCGGTGCGGTCGCGCAGCTCGCTCCCGGCCATGCGGCGGTGCACGCGCAGCGGTTCAGCCACTGTTTCCGCGACCGAGTACCGCGGGTTGAGCGACGTCGCCGGGTTCTGGAACACTACTCCGACGCCGCGGCGCATCCGCAGTCGGTCGGCCCGGTTCCGTGTGTCCACGCGGATGCCGCCGACCTCGATGGTGCCGCTGGCGATCGGCGCCATCCCGATCGATGCCCGGCCGATCGTGGTCTTGCCGCTGCCGGATTCCCCGACGAGCCCGAAGATCTCGCCCTTGCGGACACAGAGCGTGATGTCATCGACGGCGCGGGAGTACCCGGAGAGCCGGTTCCCATACTGAACAATCAGGTTCCGGATGTCGAGAACGGCGCTCGAGGCCTCATCCGTTATCGCGGTGTCACCGCGCTCGCCGAACCGGGGTACCGCCGCAAGAAGGTCTCTTGTGTACGCCGCCTTCGGCGACTGAAACAACCCGCGTGCGGTATTCGACTCGACCACAGAACCGCTCTTCATCACCACGACGCGGTCGGCGAGGTCGGCCACGACGCCCATGTCGTGGGTGATGATCAGGATGCTGCTGTCGAGTCGTTCGCGCATCCGCCGGAGAACGTCGAGAATTTCGGCCTGCACCGTGACGTCGAGCGCTGTCGTCGGCTCGTCGGCGATGAGCAGCTGGGCGTCTCGGGCGAGGGCCATCGCGATGACGATGCGCTGGCACTGTCCGCCGGAGAACTGGTGCGGGTAGTACTTGAGGCGCGACTCGGGGTCGGGGATCTCGACGAGGGTGAGCAGCTCGATCACCCGGGCACGCGCGTCGGCCGCTGACAGCTTCCTGTCGTGGGCGCGTACGGCTTCGCTGAGCTGGAACCCGACGGTGAAGACCGGGTTGAGCGCGGCGAGGGGGTCCTGGAAGATCATCGCGATCTGGGCGCCGCGCACGCTGCGCAACGCGGTGTTGCTGAGTCCGAGGAGTTCACGGCCGTCAAACCGGATCGACCCGGTGACTGTTGCGTTGCCGGGAAGCAGCCCGAGCACGCTCATCGCGGTGACGCTCTTGCCCGAGCCGGACTCTCCGACGATGGCGACGACCTCGCCACGGCCGACGTCGAAGCTCGCTGAGTCCACTCCGACACCCGTCTCGCCATCGACGTCGAACGTCACGGTGAGGTCGCGAACCGCGAGCAGCGGTGCGCGCGTGGGTGTCTCGATGGATGCTCCGGCGTCAGCTGCCACTGTTACTCCTTTGCCGAGGCGCGGGCGTCACGCTCGTGTTTGTGTGCCTGCCAGTCGGCGAGCATTTTGTGGTGGTAGCCGTGGATCCAGTGGAGGTAGTCGCGGCCGTTGGTGAGTCGGATGCGTGCGGCTGATTCATCGGGGCCGAGCAGCTCGAGAGCGTCTTCGATCACCTCGATCTCGCGGTCGAAGTGGTTCTTCTCGGTGGCGAGGAAGCTGCCCCACGGGTCTTCCTCGGCGCGGAAGTAGTGGCTGCGATCGCCGGGCACCGAGTGGCGCCTGATGAAGTTCGTGTCGAGCAGCCGCCGGGTCGCCATCGACACGGCACCGGCGCTGGCGTGCAGTGCGGCGGCGAGCTCCGCCGACGAGATGAACGGACGGTCCATGATCATCAGGTACCCGAGAACGCGGCCGTCCATGCGGTTGGTGCCTGCCCCCTCCCAGATGATGCTGAGGTCTTCGGCGAACTGCCGACGCGCCATCTCACGTTCGTCAGCGTCAGCGCCCGACGCCGTTGCGGCATCCGCTGCATCCGTTGTGTCGCTCACAGGGTGTCCTTTCGTCGACGCCGGTGTCACTGCTGCCGCTTGGGATCGAACGCGGAACGCAGGGTGTCACCGAGAACGATAACGCTGAGCACGGTGACTGCGAGGAAGACGGACGGGAAGATGAGAATGTGCGTCGCCGTCTGGAAGGCGCGGGAGCCCGCCGCGATCTGCAGGCCCCACGAGATCACCGGCGGTTCGAGGCCGATGCCGAGGTAGGTCAGCGAGCTCTCGGCGACGATGACGGCGCCGATCGCGATGGTGGCGAGGATGAGCACCGGCGACAGCGCGTTCGGCAGGATGTAGCGCAGGATGATGCGGGCCTGGCTGAGTCCCATGGTGCGTGCGGCGAGCACATACTCACTCGATCGGATCGATTTCACGCTCGAGCGCACGAGCCTCGCCATGGTCGGCCAGCCGAAGATCGCGAGCACCATGCTCACGGTGAGGACGGTGCGTTCGCCGACCCCGGCGAGCACGATGATCGCGGCGAGCAGGAACGGGAAGCCGAGGAAGACCTCGGTGAGGCGCGAGATCAGCCAGTCGGCCCAGCCGCCGTAGAGGCCGGCGATCGTGCCGAGGGTGATGGCGATGAGTACAGACACCACGGTGGAGAGCACGCCGACCGAGATCGAGGTCTGGGTGCCGTAGATCACGTTGGCCCAGATGTCACAGCCCTGAAGGTCGAGGCCGAACGGATGCCCGGCGCTGGGCGGCTGCGCACTGTTACTGAGGTCACACGCCCGGGGATCCCCGTTGCCGAAGAGTCCGGCGAAGAGAGCGGGAAACAGCGACATCGCGAGGAGCAGGAGAAGCACGGCAGCCGGGATGAAGAATCCGGGCTGCCTGAGCACCCGCCTGCCCGCCGATCGGGCCGACGCCGGGGCTGCTGCCGGGCGGGAAAGGAGATTATCGGCCATAGCGAACCCTCGGATCCAGGACGGCGTGGAGCGCGTCGACGAGAAGCGACGTGACGAGGAAAATCAGGATGAGCGCCGTTGAGATGCCGACGATCGTCGGGCCCTCGTGGATGCGGATCGCCGAGAACAGCAGGTTTCCGACGCCGGGGAGGTTGAAGATGCCCTCGATGATGACCGTGCCGCCGAGCAGGTAGCCGAGGTCAGTGGCGAGGTAGGTCGACGCGGGGATGAGGGAGTTGCGCATGACGTGCACGCCGACGATCCGGCCCTCGCCGAGGCCCTTGGCGCGGGCGGTGCGCACGTAGTCTGCGCCGAGGTTCTCGAGCATTGAACCGCGCATGAGCCGCGAGACGGCGGAGAGCCCGAAGATCGCGATGACGGCGGCCGGCAGGATGTACGAGACCGGCCAGCCCGCGGAGACGCCGGCGACGGGCAGGAGGTCGAGCCGGACACCGAAGATGAGCTGGGCGAGGGCGCCGAGGACGAAGACCGGGATGCAGCTCGCGATGACGGTTCCGGCGAGCAGCCCCTTGTCGATCCAGGTGCCCTTTTTGAGAGCGGCAACGACGCCGATCCCGAGTCCGATGAAAACCTCGAGCGCCCAGGCGGTGAGTGCGAGGGTGATGGTGACCGGCCAGCGTGCCGCCATCTGGTCGCCGACCGGGCGGCCACGGAAGTCGATGCCGAAGTCGCCGCGAAGCAGGCCGCCGATGTAACTCGTGTACTGCTCCCACAGCGGTGCGTCCAGGTTGTACTTGTCGCGCAGCGTCTGGATGATGCCGTCGGAGAGCGCTTTGTCGCCGGCGAGTGCACGGATGGGGTCTCCCGGCAGGGCGAACACCGAGTAATAGATGATGAACGTCACCCCGAAGAAGACGATGGCGAGACCACCGATCCTCTGCAGCGCCGAGAGCCCGAATCTCATGTCAGGGTGCCTGCGAAGTGGGCCGCCCCGGCGAGAATAGCCCCGTACTGGACACCGACGAGCGAGGAGATCGGGATGACCTCCGCGTTGTCTGCATCTGCGGCCTCACGCTGCCATCCGGTATAGAGCGACAGCATCCGTTCGGTGATTCGGCGGAGTTCCGCCGGTGCGGTGCCGGCGTTCACCTCCGCTTCGAACGCGCGCAGCAGCATCCCGCCGAAACGCAGCCGGAACATGTGGACGAGGTCTTCGCAGCCGAACCGCTCGGCCACCGTCGCCGGTCGCTGGGCCTCCGGCTGTCGCGATCTCGCGATGTTGGACTCGCCGGTGGCCTTCATCATCGGCACGAAGGCGCGCGAGCCACGGAGGAAGGGCGTGTCGATCGTGAGCAGGGGCTCGGCCTCCGCGAGCAGCTCGATGAGCGCGGTACCGAAATCGACGAACTGTTCTCCGGTGCGGGCGAGCAGGGCCGAGTAGGTCTCGTCGGTGGGCTCAGTGTTGTCGGCATCCGGGTGTTTCCAGTACGGAAGCTCGGCGATCAACGACAGGGTGCCGTACCTGAGGGCGTAGTCGCTCGACGCGTTGCCGCCGGAGCCGGGCGGGAAGGGATCGCCGCCGAGGGATTCGACCCAGTCGTAAACCTCCTCGAGGCTGCCGGTGATGAAGACCGCGGGGGCCAGTTCTTTGAGGTGGCCGCCCTCGGGCTCACCCTTGTCGAGCGGGAGGCCGAGGCTCTCGGGCACGGCGGCGAGTAGTTCGTAGAGCTCGGGAACGTCGCGCGTGAGGTAGTAGTAGACGCCGCCCATTTCCGCGTTGTGCAGGGCGACATAGAGGTCGGGTTTGGTGAGGTCGATTGCCCGGGCGAGAGCCTGGGTCTCGGGCAGCATGGCGTCGAAGTACGCCTTCTTGTAGCTGAACGGGAAGGTCCATTCGACCTGCTCGTTCGGGGCTGGACGGTAGAACGCCCGTGCGTAACTGCCGCGGTCGCCGGGGTTGGTGAACCAGCCCTCGTTGAGACGGGCGCCGTCGGGGTCGATGCACGGGACGATGTTCCAGCGCGCGCCGAGTCCGATGCGGAGGTCGTCGTCGGTGGCGAGCTGCTCGAGCAGGTGAAGAGCGGTCCACGCCCCGACCGGTTCGTTCGGATGCACACCGCCAACGACGAGGTGCGACAGGGGCCCATCGCCGATCGAGTACATCTCGAGGGCGTCGCCGAGCCGGCTGGTACCGATTCGTTGCACAGAGATCAGCTGCGGGTGTTCGCCGCGGAGCTTCTCGAACCGAGCGGTGAGCTCATCCATGGGAGGAAAGGTGGTGTACTCGGGGACCGAGCCGGCCCGCCGGAGGATGTTCTCCGGCGAGCCGACCTGGTTCTCGCGACCGAGGGTCGCAGATGTTTCCACTGGTTTGGTGTTCCCTTGATTTCGGTGCAGGTGGTGGGTCGTGAATCTATTCCGCGAGTTCGACGCGGCTCATCAGAACGCTGCCTGCGACGGAGTGCAGGTCGGCAATCTTCTCGCTCGTCGCGTACATGTAGCGGTTTCCGAAGGTCGGAATGACCGGGAAGTCCTCAAGGATACGGGCCTGTGCTTGCTCGTAACCTGCATACGATTCCTCGAGCGTCTCAGCAGAATCCGCTGCGGCGAGCAGTGCGTCAACCTCGGGGTTGGAGTAACCGCCTGTGGCGAAGTTGCCGTCGCCGGCGGCTGTGTAGACCGCGTGCAGGGTGTCCTGCTGGCTGGGGTAGAGAGCACCCCAGCGTCCGCGGGCCATTCCCTTGATGTCGCCGGACTCGACGCGGGCGGTGAACTCGGCGAAGTCGGTCGACGGTGCTGCGACGACGTCCTCAATGCCGAGGTTCTGGCGGATCTGGTTGGCGTAGGCCTCGAAGAGGTCTTCCTGTCCCCAGCCGCCGACGAAGGCGATCTCCATGGTTCCCTCGAAACCGCCAGCCTCAGCGAGGAGTGCCTTCGCGGCATCCGGGTCGAACTCGCAGAACTCGCCACAGATCCCCTCGGGGTCTCCCGGCATGGTCGGTGAGGTCAGTGACGTTGACGGGATCTGGGTGCCACCGTAGATGGCCTCGTTGACCGCGTCGCGGTCGATGGCCATCGAGATGGCCTGGCGCACGCGGACGTCATCGAAGCGAGGGTCGGTGCCGGGGAAGGCGAGGAAATCGACGCCAGGTGCATCGAGGGCGTGGAACCTGTCACCGAAGTCGTTCTCGGCGACCGCGACCTTGTTTGCCGGGACGGCGGCGATGTCGACCTCACCCGCGAGGGCGTCGGTGTATGCCACCGCCGTGTCGAGGTACGGCCGGAAGGTGACGCCGTCGAGGGTGGGCTCGGGGCCTTCGTACTCCTCGAATGCCTCGACGACGATGTCCTTGTTGGATTCCCACGCGCCGGTGAGCTGGAACGGACCATTGCCAATCGGGTGGCGGTCATACGCCTCGAGGTCCTCGAAGGCCTCCTCCGGCATCGGGTAGAGACCGGTCTGGCCGGCGGTGAGCTGGGCGGGGAACTGACGGTCAGCCGTCTTGAGCTCGATGGTGAAGGTCGTCTCGTCGACGACCTTCAGCCCGCTGAGCTCGGTGGCGGTGGGCTCGCTGCCGTCGCCGGGGCTCAGCTCGGTGTAGCCGACGATGTTACGGAGCTGGCCGGCGTTGACCCAGGCGTTCGGCTCGTACGCCGCGTAGTTCCAGGCGTCGACGTACGACTGGGCCGTGACAGGCTCGCCGTTGTGGAAGGTCCAGCCGTCGCGAAGGGTCACCGTCCAGGTGACGGCGTCGTCCGATTCGACAGATTCAGCCTGGAGCGGCTCTAGCGTGCCGTCGTCCTCGATCGACATGAGCGGGCTGAAGACCGTCACCAGAACCTCGTAAGACGAGTAGTGGTTTCCGGGGGTCAGGTGGTCGGGCTCGGCGATGGCGACGACGATGGTGTCGCCATCGTCGGTTCCGGCATCCGTCGCCGCGGTCGAACAACCGGTCAGAGCGAGGACGAGCGCCGCAGCACCAACCCCGGCTTTCTTCGAAAAACTCATGTCTACTCCTCAGGCCGAGGGGCCGGCCGGCAGTGGTCGGGAACGTGCGTGGAAGTGCCCGACATGGCTGGGTGTGTCACGGTGGGCGGGCTGGTGCAGAGTGCGGTGACCCGAGTGTATGGTGACTTCACGCGTCGACACAATGAAGTTTCAGAATCTATTGAAAGTTTTATGAGACTGAAACATTGGCGTAATCGACGGCTCGGGGCGAGCGTGTGCGGCTACAGGGCGTTGTGGGTCCAGCGTCCGCCGAGGAGGGTGCCGGCGACCGTCTGGTTGCGCAGCTGCTCGGGCGGCGACGTGAACGGATCGGCCTCGACGATCGCGAGGTCCGCGATCGCGCCCACCGCGACATCCGTTCGCACGCTCGCCGCCAGTGCCTGCACAGCCGTCAGCGCCTGCTCGACGTGCCACGGATCACGACCGTCACGCGCGCGGCCGACGGCTGCCGCGATCGTGATCCACGGGTCGAGGGGAGCGACGGGGGCGTCCGAGCCCATCACGAGCCGAACGCCGGCGTCGGCGAACGAGCGCAGCATGAAGGCATTGGCGGTGCGGTCAGGCCAGAACCGGTCGGCGATGTCGCGGTCGTCCATGGCGTGTTCGGGCTGCACGCTGGCGTCGACGCCGAGGGCGGCGAACCGCGCGACGTCCGCGTCGGTGACGAGCTGGGCGTGCTCGATCCTGCCGTGGGTGACGCCGAGCGCCTCGAAGGCGTCGAGCACGTGGGAGTTGGCGCGGTCGCCGATCGCGTGCACCGTCGCGTGCAGCCGGGCTTCTGCCGAGCGGGCTAGGAGTTCGGCGAGCTCGGTGGGAGGGACCACGAGGATGCCGTGCGCGTCCGGTTGCCCGGCCATGCCGGGATACTCGTCGAAGCAGAACGCCGTGCGGGTGCCGAGCGACCCGTCGGTGATGATCTTGTGCCTGCCCACCGTCAGCAGTTCGTTGATCCGCTGCCCGGTGTACAGGCCCTCGGCGATCGCGCGGTCGATGTGCTGGGTGTAGATCCCGAACTCGACGCGGAGTGAGTTGGCGCCGGCGGCCATGCGGCGGTCCCAGCTTTCGAGGTTCCAGGCCATCTCGAGATCGACGATTCCGACGATGCCGCGGGAGGCGGCATCCGTTGCTGCATCGTTCACCATCGGATCGAGGATCGAGTCCGGAACCGCGTTGACGAGGTTCTCGATCTCGAACGCGGGCGTCTCCCGGAGCAGACCCGTCGGGTGCCCGGCGTGGCCGAAGATCTCGAGGGCGACGGTGTTGAGCCAGACCGAGTGCAGATCGAAGCTGATGAGCACGATCGGAACGCCGTTCCCAGCGGCGTCGAGGTCGGCGAGGTTGGGGGCGTCGGGCCAGACGCCGTCGCGGAATCCATTCGCGACGAAGGTGAGCGGGCGGCCCGTGGCGTCGACGGGCTGGGGCCCAGCAGCGACGAGGGCGTCGTGGGTCATCCGGGCGGCCTCACGTGCGCTTGCGGCGGTCGACACGTCGAGTCGCCGCGTCTTGAGCGCCCACTGGTTGAAGTGCACGTGCTCGTCCCACAGCCCCGGGATCAGCCAGCGGCCGTCGAGAGCCACCTCTTCAGCGCTCGAGCGGATGCCGTCGGCAATCTTCGCGATACGGCCGTCGGTGATCAGAACGTCGGTGACGCGCTCGCCGATGCGGGCCTCGCGGAGGACGAGGCTGTCGGGTTCTGCGCTCACGACTCGGGGATTCGGGGGGTGTCGTTGCTGGTGTGGGTGGCGGCGGGGCGGCTGGAGTCGGGCGCGGTGTCCGCGGCGTCGGCCGTGTCGGTCGTCTCGGTTTGGGCGTTGCTGGCCTGCCGGCCGTCGCCGCTGTTGTCGTTGCCGAGGGCCGCGCCGTCGTGGACCCGGTGCATCTCCGCAGCGAGGTCGGGATGGGCGTAGTTTGCGCCGTGCTCGAGTTCGGTCATGACGTTGTCGACGACATCCGCTGGCTTGTCTTGGCTGAGCTTCGAGCGTGCTTCGAACCGTGTCACCAGCATCCGGAACCCGACGGTACCCGAGACGATGCGCCGCCCGTATTCCTCGTTGTCTTCGAGCAGCTTGGGCTCGGGCAGTTTGTGCTCGAAGTGGCTCACCAGCTCACTGAGAACGCGCCAGTTCTCCTCGTCGCTGAGGATTTCGGGTACGCCGTAGAGGTGCGCGGTGACGTGGTTCCAGGTGGGCACGGCGGGCTGGTCGCCGTACCAGCTCGGCGATACGTAGCCGTGCGGGCCCTGGATGATGACCATCACCTCGTGCTGGCCGAGTTCGAGTGCGCGGTCGTCGGGGCGTCCGACGTGGCTGACGATGCTGATGCCCTCGCGATCCTCCTCGAGGATTACGGGGTAGTGCGAGGCGACGAGGCCTTTCGCGGTGTTGGAGACGATGGTCGCCCACGCGTTTCCGCGGATGAGCCGCTTTACTTCTTCGGGATCGGTTACGACGTATGAGGGCGTGTGGCGCATGGGGAAATCATCGCAGATGATGCGCGGGGCTTCCCGCACGTGTCGGGCCCGCCGGCTGGGGCGCTCGGCGCCGGTCCGGTTCGCCCCCGCCCATTTGCCGAAAACGGTCGGCTGCGAGGGGGGGGTGGGGCCGTGCGGCCAACCCTTTATGGAAAATGGGCTGAGTGGGAGCGGACCCGCGGCCCGCCTTGGGGCGCGGGCGCGGGGCCCGTGGCGGTCAGGTTCGTTTCGGGAGGTAAATCGCGGTGCGTGGCGGCGATACGTCGCTGCGCCTCACGATTCTCCGCCCGAAAGCTCGGGCACCGGGCTTTCTTCCCGCGAACGCCCCGGCGGTCAGGTGTGCTTCGGGAGGTAAATCGTCGGGTCTGGCGGCGATACGTCGCTGCGCCCCACGATTCTCCGCCCGAAACGTCAGGCATGTGCGCAGCGCTGCTCCGGCTCCCGTCCGTTTCCGAGAATGGCGGGCTGAACGGGAGTGCGGCGCTGCGGGAGCCGCTCACGATGGACCGATGCGGCACGGCCGCTACCCGTTATATACGGGTCGGTTATTGGTGTGTTTCGGGAGGTAAATCGTAGGGTCTGTGGGCAATGCGTCGCCGCGGCCCACGATTCTCCGCCCGAAAGCTTGGGCACCGCGGGCGGCAGCGGCGCCGGGCGTCCTCGGCTCTAGTTCGAAGCGGGCGGGGCGACGATCCGGAGGCCCACACTCGGGTGGATCGGCTCCCTCTGCCCGCCCGAGTGCACGACCTCATCGCCGAACACGGTGAGCTGGCTCGCATGGTGACGCAGGGCATCCGTCATCGTGGTGCGACGGTGTTCGAGCTCGAACCACTCCACACCCGGCGCTGGCTGCTCGCGAATCTCCGCGAACGGAATGTTGAGGGCGACGGATGCCTGCAGCGCGGCATCGCGGATGCGCACGTGGTCGGGGTGCCCGTAGCCGCCGTGAGCGTCATAGCTGATCACGAGGTCGGGTTGCACCGTCGCGATCAGGGCGGCGACATCGGTGGTGACATCGGCGAGGTCGGCGAGGGCGAGTGCATCGGTGGGCGCGTCGTCGGCAGGACCGGCGACGCCCTCGCTGATCCAGGCCATGCCCGAGTCGCGGTAGGTGTGTTGAGGCAGCCCGGCAGCTCGCGCGGGTGGCGTGCCGAGCCAGTAGTGGTCGGTGATGCCGAGCACGGCGATAGCGCCGGCGAGTTCGCGTTCGCGTTCGACCGTGAGTTCGGGGGTGCCGGCGAGCGGCGACAGTGGCCCGGCCACGACTTCACCCTGTTCGCCGCGGGTGGCGGTCAGCAGAGTGACCCGAATGCCGCGAGCGACGAGTTCGGCGATGAGGGCGCCGGTGGCGAGGGTCTCGTCGTCGGGGTGGGCGTGTGCGAACAGCACTGAGTGGATCCCGGTGAGGATGCTCGCGGTTGCGTCGGCGGGCTCCGGCTCGGTCGCCCTTGTTGCCCCTCGGTCGCTGGCGTCCGTTCTGTATGCCGGTGCCGTTATACCCTCGCCCGGGTTGATGCCGGGCGAGGAATCTTCCGTGCCAAATGCTCCGGTCATGCCCTCGCTCCGCTCGACGCTGCGATCAATCGGGCGTACACGTCGGCGGTCTCGACCGCACTGCGCCGCCAGGTGAAGGTGAGGGCCCGTTCGCGTCCGGCGTTGCCGAGCTGGTGCGCCAACGCGTCGTCCGCGAGGAGGTGGCCGACGGCATCCGTCCACGCCTCAGGATCGCGGGAGTCCACGAGCAACCCGGTGACACCGTGCTCGACCGCCTCGACGAGACCGCCCGATCGCATCGCGACGACCGGGATGCCGCTCGCCGCGGCCTCGAGCGCCACGAGGCCGAAGGTCTCGGAGTGTGACGGCACGAGCAGCATGCGCGCCCCGCGGAGCAGCGCTGCCAGCTTCGGGCGTGGCTGCGGGCCGACGAAGCGCACCGAGATGCCCATCTCATCACCCAGCGTCCGGAGTTCGGCGGCGTATGCCTCGTGTCCGGTGGTCGGTCCGCCCGCGACGACCAGGTCGGGTCGCCCGGTCGCTGGCAGGGCGGCGAGGGTTTTCATCGCGAGGTCGAGCCCCTTGAGGGGTTCGATCCGTGCGGCGACGACGACGTAGCCGGGGCGCTCGCTCGACGGCTTCGCGAGCGGCGCGAAAAGTTCACTGTCGACGCCGGGTGCCACGACCACCACGCGCGACTCGGGCGCGCCCAGCCGGTTCACGACGGTGTCGCGCTCGGCGGCGCTGATGGCGATGACGGCATCCGATTCACGGGCAAGGCGTTCCTCGCCCCGCATGCGACCGGGCGATTCCGGGCGCTCGCCCTCCGAGAGCGGGGTCGCCGGGTCGGCGGCGATGCTGTGGAAGCTCTGCACATGCGGGATGCCGCGGCGGCCCGCGACGTCGAGGGCGGCCATGCCCGAGAACCAGTGGTGCGAGTGGATGATGTCGACCTCGCCGAACCCGTCGAGCGCCCGCGCAAACTCGTCGATGTAGCCCTCGTTGTCGCCCTTTACCCGCCGCTCGGGCGGGCCCGCGGCGACGTGGTGCAGCATCACGTTGGGTGCGATGGGGTGAGCGGATGCCATATCCGGCGAGGTGCGTCGCGTCACGATGTCGACAGTGTGGCCGAGCGCGCCGAGCTCGAGGGCCGTTGCCCGGACGGCGACGTTCATGCCGCCGACGTCGCCGGTGCCCGGATCGTCGTCGGGGGACGTGTGGAGGCTGACCAGGAGGATACGGAGTGGCACTTACCGAGTCTAGATCGCGGGGGCCGGGTGTGCCGGTGGGGCGGGCGCGGCGCTCGGCGGGGCAGGGCGGCTCAGCTCGGCACTCGAGCGCTGCAGATGCATGCCCGCGCTACAGATGTATGTGCAGCGCGGGCATGGAAGTGCCGCGGTGGGTGGGCGGCGGAGGTGAGCGATCGTCGCGGGCGGAGGGGCGAAGTGAGTGGGTGGCTGGTGAGGTGAGGCGAGCGAAGTGAGTGGTGGCAGCGGTAGGGGTCGGGGTTGGGTACCGGCAGAGGCTCGGGCGGTCGGCTCCGCGCTCGGGCGGGAACAGGAGCAGGTAAGCGCAGGGCGGGCCCGGCTTGGCTCTGCGTTCGAGCGCTACAGATCCATGCTCGCGCTACAGAAGTATGTGCAGCGCGGGCATGGATGTGCCGCGGTGGACGACCTGCAGGCGCGAAGGGCGGGGTGCTCGGGCGGGGAGGTGGACGCGGCGTGGGCGTGGGCGTGGCGGCGGCGGCGGTGGGCGCACGGCGAGCGGCACGCAACGCCGGGCGCGGACCCGACCCGGGTTAGCATCGAGCATGCACTTCACCTTCACCGCCCCGCTCTGGGAATGGAGCGCGAGGGCCTCGTGGTACTTCGTCTCGGTTCCCGAAGAGGAGAGCGCCGACATCCGCGAAATCCCGCGGATGCCGTCAGGTTTCGGTGCGGTCAAAGTCCGGGCCACGGTAGGCAACTCGACCTGGGACACCTCGGTGTTTCCCGGCGCTGCGGAGGGTGTCTACGTCTTGCCGATGAAGAAGTCAGTGCGCGTTGCCGAGGGGATCGACGAGGGCGACCCCGTCACTGTGCACCTGGAGCTGCTCGAGTTGTAGCCGCCCCGTCAGAGGTTTGGTGAGGGGCGTGAGGTGCGCGCGTGCGTGCATCCGTTCGCTCTGGATCTGGCAAAGTTCGCCCGGCAGCCCGGCAGCCCGGCAGCCCGGCAGCCCGGCAGCCCGGCAGCCCGGCAGCCCGGCAGCCCGGCAGCCCGGCAGCCCGGCAGCCCGGCAGCCCGGCAGCCCGGCCAACGGGCCGCCGCCGCGGACGGTCTATCCTCGATCCATGCTGACCTATGACCCCGAGGTGGATGCCGCCTACCTGACGCTTGGCAGCCCGATCCGGCCGGGCGAGGTCGCCCGCACCGTCGAGATCGAAACGCCCAGCCAGGCCGGCACGATCAATGCCGACTTCGACGCGAACGGCAGGCTCCTCGGGTTCGAATTCCTGAACGCATCGACGCTACTCCGCCCCGAGGTGATTGCCGAGGCTGAGCTCTAGCCGGCGCAAAAGTCGCGGGGAGCGCGGCAGTAAGAGCTTGAGTGTCGTCCGGTGGAACTTCCGTCGCTAATTTGACACCGCTCTTGATCCGAGCGTGCTCCTCACTCAGCATTGCTTCATGACTATTTCCTCACCTTTGCGTTTCGACGTTGTCATCATCGGTGGCGGTGCCGCCGGGCTCAGTGCCGCCGTCGCCCTCGGGCGCGCTCGCCGTTCCGTCGTCGTGCTCGATGGTGGTGAACCACGCAACGCACCGGCATCCGGTGTGCATAACTACCTGAGCCAGGACGGGATCCGACCGAGTGAGATGCTCAGGCTCGGCCGGGCTGAGGCGGAGAGGTATGGCGCCCGGCTCCGGGACAGTGTTGCGGTGTCGGCCGCGAAGGGTGAGAACGGGTTTACGGTGACGACGGCCGCCGGCGATACCTTCACCGGGCGTCGCCTCCTCATCGCCACCGGACTGGTCGACGAACTGCCCGATGTGCCCGGCCTGCGGGAGCGCTGGGGGAAGAGCGTGCTGCACTGCCCGTATTGCCACGGCTGGGAAGTGCGCGACCGTGCAATCGGAGTGCTCGCGACGAGCCCCAAAGCAGTGCACCAGGCGCTGATGTTCCGCCAGTGGAGCGAGAACATCACCCTGTTCCTGCACACCGCGCCGCGGCCGAGCGAGGAGGAGACCGAGCAGCTGCTCGCCCGCGGGATCACTCTCGTCGATGGGCGGGTGGAGTCGCTCGACGGCCCGGGCGACCAGCTCACCGTGGTGAGGCTCGAGGACGGGGCGACCCACCAGGTCGACGCCCTCGTGGTCGCGCCGGTGTTCACGGCGCGCACCGACCTCCCGGCGCAGCTGGGCGTTCGACTCGTGCCGCACCCCATGGGCATGGGAATGCAGATCGAAACGGATGCCATGGGCGCCACATCGGTCCCCGGCGTATGGGCGGCGGGAAACGTCGCCGACCTGGCCGGGCAGGTGGTGACCAGCGCTGACGAGGGCTTGCGTGCGGTCGTGTCGCTCAACGTCGACCTCGTTGCGGAAGACACGCGCGACGCGGTGCTCGCGTACCGGGCCGCCCGGGTGGACGCCCCGGTGCAGTAACGCGCGGGACGGGTGGCTGCGCCCGAGCGCCGCCGGCCCGCGCCCCCTTACCAAAAATGGCTCTCTGCGACCGATAACAGGTCGAACAGGGAGCCATTTTTGGCGAATGGACCGCGGTCGAAGGGGACAGGGGCGGATGGCCGCGGGTGGCTGGGCCGGGCTGGGCGGGTTGGGGCGGGGACGGATAGGCCGCGCTGAAGGGGTGACTCTCTATCGCCCCCCCGCGGCGCTGACCGTGGCCTGAGAGAGCACTCGCCGCCCGTGCGGCCACCGAAATGCAACGTTTCATTGACGTCCGGGCAGCGAGGCCATACGATAATGAAACCCCGTCATCGAATAGTTTTCGATAGCACCTGAGGCGGATCACACGGCACCGTCGCTGGCGACGGCTTTACGAGGAGGTAAGGATGTCCCAAGTATCGAGATCCCGCAAGTCGGTGAGAGCGGTTGGCCTCATGGCGGCCGCAGCCATCGCGCTGACCGGCTGTTCCGGCGCCGGCGGCGGAGGCGGCGAAGATGGAACTGTCGAGCTGACCTGGCTGCAGGGCAGCGGCGTGCAGACGAACATCGACATCGCCCAGTCACTGGTCGACGCCTTCGAGGCGGAGAACCCGGATATCAAGATCAAGGTTGATTCGAGCGGCGGATCCGGCTCGGAATACGACAACCTGCTCAAGACCCGTCTCGCGACCGGCGAGGTGGGCGACATGTTCTGGTACAACAGCGGGTCACAGCTGCAGGGCTTGAACCCCGACCAGACGCTGCTGAACGTGGCGGACGAGCCATGGGTCGGGGACCTCGACGAAACATTCCGCTCGGTCGTCTCCGGGTCGGACGGCGCGGTCTTCGGTGCTCCTGCGGGTTCCGCAGGCACGGGTGGAATCCTGTACAACATCCCTGTATACGAGGAGCTCGGCCTGGAAGTGCCGACCACCTGGGATGAGTTCGTGTCCAACTCCGACGCGATCAAGGCGGCAGGCAAGACGGCCGTCCAAATGACCTTCGCCGACACCTGGACGGCGCAGATCCTCACGCTTTCGGACTTCTACAACGTATACAAGTCCGATCCGGAATGGGCTGACAAGTACACGGCGAATGAGGCCAAGTTTGCTACGGACGAGGTGGCTATCGGGGGCTTCACGAAGCTGCAGGAGCTGGCTGACGGCGGTTACTTCAATGCGGACTTCGCCTCGGCGACCCTCGACGAGGGGCTCGTGGCAGTGGCTTCGGGCGAAGCCGGTCACTACCCCATGTTCACCGCGCTGTACTCATCACTGAAGACGCTCGCACCAGACAACCTCGACGACATCGGCTACTTCTCGGTTCCCGGTGACGATGCGGCCGACAACGGCGGCACCGTGTGGTACCCCGCAGCCGTGTACGCGCCGAAGGACACTGAGCACCCCGAGGAAGTCAAGAAGTTCATGGCGTTCGTCGCGAGCCCGGCGGGCTGCGACGCCGTTATCGAGGCGTCCGGTGTCACCGGCCCCATGCTGGTCGACGGATGCGAGTTGCCCGAAGACGCACCCCGGATGGTGACGGACATGTACCCGTACTTCGACGAGGAGCGCGTGGCTCCGGCCCTGGAGTTCCTGTCGCCCATCAAGGGCCCGGCGCTCGAGCAACTTCTTGTGGAGGTCGGCTCCGGTATCCGTAGCGCAGAGGATGCCGCGGCGCTGTATGACCAGGACGTTGAGAAGCAGGCGCAGCAGCTCGGACTCGACGGCTGGTGACCTTCTTCCGATGACCGAACGCTCGGTGGGGGCGGCGAAAGCCGTCCCCACCGGCACCCATGACTGGATGGAGATCCCATGAGCACGCTGGCACCCTCCGCGCCGCCGCTCCGTGAGGCAGGAAAGCCTCCGAAGCGCCGGACCGCGGGTCGCCTTTCCCACAGTACTTATCCGTACTGGTTCCTGCTGCCCGCGGGCGTCATCTACGCGGTACTGTTCCTCGCCCCGACGTTCGCATCGTTTTTCTTTGCGTTCACGCGGTGGAACCTTTACGAAATCGAATTCATCGGCTGGGACAATTTCTCCCTCTTCTTCCGCGACCCTCAGCTGACCAAGGGGTTCCAGAACACTCTGATCTATGGCGTCCTGACGTCAGGCCTCAAGGTGATCCTGGGGCTGGCGCTGGCGGTCCTGCTGACGTCGCCCATCGTGGCCAGGGGGTATCTCCGAGCAGTTATCTTCTTCCCGGTGCTTGTCTCCACGATCGGCGTTGGCATCACGTTCCGCGCCCTGATGGACCCGGAGGAGGGCCTCATCAATCGAGCGCTCGCCGCGGTTGGCATTCAGGGCCCCGGCTGGTTGACGGACCCGAACCTCGCGCTGTATTCGATCATCGGCGTCGACATCTGGAAGGGTGTCGGACTCGCCGCCCTGATCTTCATGGCGGGCATCGTCTCCATTCCGCGCGAGTACTACGAGGCGGCCACCATGGATGGGGCAGGTGGGTGGAAGAACTTCTGGAGCATCACCGTGCCATTGGTGGCACCTGCCACCACCACCGTGATCATTCTGTCCCTCATCGGCGGGCTTCGATCCTTCGACCTCATCTGGTCGATGACCCGAGGGGGACCCGGGTTCTCGAGCGACGTCATCGCGTCGGTGATCCTCAAGCAATACCAGGCCGGCTTCTACGGGCTGTCGACCGCCGGGAACGTCATCCTGTTCCTCGTGGTGACCGCGATCGTGTTGCCGCTGTTCCTTTGGTTTAACCGGAAGCAGACCGACCTATGAGAACTCAGAACCGCAGACGCCACCTCGTCGGGATCATCGCGATCATCGTCTCGGCGGTTGTCTTCCTGATCCCGTTCGCGTTCATCCTGATCACCTCCTTCAAAACACAGCAGCAGGCCTCCTTGCTGGACTTCTCGTTGCCGATCGATTTCGTATTCTTCGAGAACGTGGCGGCGGTTTTCGCGACGAATGACTTCATGCTGGTGACGGCGTTCATCAACAGCAGCATCCTGACGGTCGCCTCGGTGGCGATCATGGTCATCCTGTCGGCGATGGTGGGGTGGATCCTCGCTCGGCGTCAGTCGCGCTGGAACGGGGTGTTCAGCTTCCTGATCCTCGCTGGGCTCATCGTCCCGCCCGCCGTTGTCCCCACGATCTGGGTGCTGCAGAGTATCGGGCTGTTCAAGACTCTGCCCGGTCTCGTGCTGATCGAGGTCGCGTACGGCATGGCGTTCTGTGTCCTGCTGTTTCGCTCGTTTGTCTCGACGATCCCGAAGGAACTGGACGAGGCCGCGATTATCGACGGCGCCGGGCCGATCCGGCTCTTTTTCAAAGTCGCCTTCCCCCTGCTCAAGAGCGTCATCGTGACGGCGATCGTCGTCCAGGCCGTCGCGGTCTTCAACGACTTCGCGAACCCGCTGTACTTCCTTCCTGGCGCGGAGAACGCGACGGTTCAGCTAACCCTGTTCAACTTCCAGAGCCAGTACGCAACCTCCTGGAACCTCCTCTTTACGGACATTCTGCTCATCACGATTCCGCCACTTCTCATGTACATCTTCTTCAACCGGCAGATCGTCGAAGGCATGACTGCGGGGGCGATCAAGGGATGATCGCGCTCCACCCGAAAGGACCTCACAAATGAAATTCCGCCACCTCGGGGCATCCGGACTGAAAATCTCGGAGATCACCTACGGCAACTGGCTCACCCACGGCTCTCAGGTGGAGAACGACGCGGCGATCGCGTGCGTACATGCGGCGCTGGATGCTGGAATCACGACTTTCGACACGGCTGACGTCTACGCCAATACCCGTGCTGAGAGCGTCCTGGCCGAAGCGTTGCAAGGCCAGCGGCGCGAGTCGCTCGAGATCTTCACCAAGGTCTACTTCCCGACGGGCCCGATGGGTCCTAACGACGTCGGGCTGTCACGCAAGCACATCATGGAGTCGATCAACGGCTCGCTCAGCCGACTCGGCACGGACTACGTCGATTTGTACCAGGCGCACCGCTGGGATCCGGCGACGCCGCTCGAGGAAACGATGGTGGCCTTCGCCGATATCGTGCGCTCCGGCAAGGCCCTCTACATCGGGGTCAGTGAGTGGACTGCCGACCAAATCCGGGCTGGTGCCGCTATGGCAAAGGAACTGCGGATTCCCTTTGTGTCCAACCAGCCGCAGTATTCAGCGCTCTGGCGGATCATTGAGCCGGAGGTGATCCCGGCATCCGTTGAAGTCGGCGTTTCGCAGATCGTATGGTCGCCGGTCGCGCAGGGCGTGCTGACGGGCAAGTACACCCCAGGGGCTGCCGCTCCGACGGGCAGCCGTGCGACCGATGACAAGGGTGGTTCCGAGATGATCGGCCGCTTCATGCGCGACGATGTCCTCGAACGGGTGCAACGCCTGCGTCCGATCGCGGACGAGCTCTCGCTCAGCATGGCGCAACTGGCCGTCGCCTGGGTGCTGCAAAACCCGAACGTCTCCGCAGCGATCATCGGTGCCTCCCGCCCCGAGCAGGTGAGGGAGAACGTGGCGGCGTCCGGTGTCGTGCTCGACGACGAGGTGCTGCGTCGCATTGATGAGGCTCTCGGCGATGTCATCGAGCGGGACCCGGCCAAGACGGCTCTCGAGTCCCCCGACGACCGTCCGGCGTGAGCCGCGGCACATGACCCTGCGGGGCGAACTGCCGCAGTCCTCTCTGGCGCTGGGGACAGCGGGGTTCGCTTTTGGCGGGAGTTCGCTCGAGGACGCGGTCGACACCATCAGGGGAGCTGTGCAGGGCGGCGTGCGGCTCGTCGATACCGCGCGCGCCTATGCCCGGCCCGGCGAGGAATCGACGGCGGAGGTCATCGTCGGTCGGGCGCTGGCGCAGATCGAGGGAGCCGATGTTCTCGTCGCTACGAAGGGCGGGCATTGGCGTGATGGAGAGACGTTCCCTGTCGACGGCCGCGCCTCGACGCTGCGAGCGCACTGCGAGGCGAGCCTGCGCGCGCTCGGCGTGCCGCAGATCGATCTCTACTTTCTCCACCACGTCGATCCCGTCGTGCCCATCGAGGAGAGTGTGGAGGCTCTCGACGATCTGCGACGTGACGGTCTCTTGCGACACGTCGGGATCTCGAACGTGACCCGTGACGAGCTCGATCGCGCGTCGCGTGTCACGGAGATCTCCGCAGTGCAAAACCGGCTGTCACTGAACTGGCCCAGGGATTTGCCGCTAGCGGAGGAGTGTGTCCGGCGCGGAATCCTGTTCCTGGCTTACTCGCCGCTGGGCGGGGCGGGCGCCGAACCGCCCTCGACGGCTGTGGAGATCGCGCGCGAGCGAGGCGTCTCTCACGCACAGGTGCAGCTGGCGTGGCTCCGGGCGGTGTCACCGGAGATCGTGCCGATCCTGGGGGCCACTCGTCCGGCCACCGTCGCAGACGGTCTGCGAGCACGGGAGCTGAGGCTGTCGCCGGGCGAGCTCGCACGCCTCAGTGCCGCCCACGCATAACGCAAAACCATTCGACGAACTATTTTCGGACGGCGGCCCGTGTGGCATAGCATGACGACATGTCAACGCGCGGACCATATGCCAAGGGGCTCATCAAACGTGACGAGATCCTCGACGCGGCTCTCGAGCTTTTCGCGCAGAGGGGGTACGACAGGACGAGCGTCCGAGAGGTCGCGCGACAGGCGGGTTTGAGCCAGGCCGGCCTGCTGCACCACTTCAGCACCAAGGAAGAACTCTTCCTCGAGGTGCTCCGTCGTCGGGATGATCGCTCGACCGATGAGGCTGAGCCTGTGCACACGCACTCCGTTGATCGTCTGATCGGCGCCGTCGACCGCAATGCTGGTGAGCCTGGTCTCGTGCGCCTCTTCGTTGCGATGTCGGCAGAGACCGCAGCGGATGCCAGCGAGGCGCGCGCCTTCTTCGCGGAGCGCTACGAGTGGTTGCTGGATCAGATCGCTGCGGACGTGCGCGCACATCAGGCTACTGGTGACATCGACCCGGATGTCAACGCTGAGGATGCCGCGTCGCTTCTCGTCGCGGCGGCCGATGGTCTGCAAATCCAGTGGCTGCTGAATCCGGATGGTGTGGACATGCCGGGGCGTATCCGGAGCCTGTGGAACGCCCTCAAGAACTCGCGATGAACCAAGGCACTTGCAAAACCAGTCAATGACCGCCATTCTAGTTTCATTGCACCCGGCAGCACCGCTGCTGCCCGAGCCAATGGAGGACGAGTGCCCGTTGTGATGTCAAGCCGCCGGTTACAGACGTGCGATCCGTCCGCGACAGAGTCGCTGGAGATCCCATGACCAGAGCCGCTCCCGACGTCAAAGATGTGTTCGCTCCGGTACGCCGACTCTTCGCGGACTACCTCGAGGCGGAGCCGGCATACAGCGCTCAACTCGCCGTGTTCCACCATGGCGAAGCCGTCGTCGACCTCGCTGGCGGCCCCGCGCTCGACACTGAATCCCTGACGGGCGTGTATTCGGTGAGCAAGGGTGCCGCCGCGCTGGTCATCGCGTCACTTTTGGACCGGGGTGCGCTCGATCTCGACCGTCGCGTCGCCACCTACTGGCCGGAGTTCGCCGCCCTCGGCAAAGATGACGTCACTGTCGGCGACCTCCTGTCCCACCGCGCCGGCTTGGCCGCGCTCTCGCCCGGGACCTTTGCGTTTGAGGAGTTCCTCGAACGCTCCGAGCTCGGTGCTGCACGACTCGCCTCCCAGGCTCCGCTCTGGGCGCCGGGATCGGCCTTCGGCTACCACGCGCTGACGATCGGCATCCTCATGGAGGAGCTGGTCCGGCGCACGACGGGTCGCACGCTGCAGGAGGAGTACGAAGAGACCATCCGCGGGCCTCGCGACGCGGACTTCTATCTCGGGATGCCGGAAGACCTCGATGGCCGTTACGTGCCGCTCGCACCCCCGGTTCTCACCGCTGAGCAAGAGCGTGAGGTCGCGGGGCGTTCCCCGCAGGATGCGCTGGCCGAGACTGTCTTCTCCAACGTCGATGCGCCGGACGACCTGACCGACCGCGGCATCAGTTCGAACAATCCTCGCGTGCGCCGGGCGGGACCGGCAGCGATCGGTGGCGTCGGCTCTGCGCGCGGCCTGGCGCGGCTGTATGCGGATGCGCTTCCCGGTGCTGCCCGCCCCATCGCCTCGCCCGAGGTCTTTCGCGCCATGGCGATCCAGCGGTCCTGGGGCCATGATCGTGTCCTGGACGTGACGAACAGCTTCGGGGCGGTCTTCCTGCTCCCGCAGCCGCGTATGCCGTACGCCAGCCTCGGCGCCTTTGGGCACGATGGTGCCGCCGGCGCGCTGGCATTCGCAGACCCCGCGACCGAAATCTCGTTCGGGTACATCCCGTGGCCGCGTCAGCACCCTGGCGGAGCGGATCACCGTTCGGTCGCGCTTGCGCGGCTGGCGCGCACGTGCGCGATCGAGGCAGAACGCGCGGCGTGATCGCCGCAGCCAGCAACATCCGACAGGCGAAGTGAAAGCAGAAGGACGAATCATGACGACAGCACTCAGCCCTCTCCGCGATGCGGCGTTCCTCACGGCGACCGCCCCGGAGGGGATCGCCCCCCGCTTCCGCTTTGAGGCTGCTCTCGACAAACCCCGCGACGAGGTGACCACTGCCGCGCTCGTCGCAACCGCACACGGGGTGTACGAGGCAAAAATCGATGGCGTAGCGGTCACCGAGTCGGTCCTGAACCCCGGATGGACGTCATACGAGTGGCGTCTCGCGTACCAGGAATACGACGTGACGGATGTCGTCTCGCGGGCTGTCGGCCCTCTCAGTATCGAACTCCTGCTCGGCAACGGCTGGTATCGCGGCCGTCTGGGCTTCGCGGGTGCGAACGCGAACTACGGTGATGAGATCAGTGTCGCGGCGGCCCTCGAGATCACGTATCGCGACGGGTCGAGCCAGCGAATCGTGACATCGAACGCATGGACGGCCGAGGAGTCGGACATCACGCGCAACTCCTTGTACAACGGACAGACCATCGATGCGAATCTTCGCGGCGGCGGAGCGCCCCTTGAGGTGCGCGCTGTCGACATCGACCGTGCGACCCTGCTCCCGCAGACGTCGCCGCCGATCGTGCGCAACGAAGTTCTGTCCCCTGTGGAGATTTCCACCTCGCCCTCTGGGCGCACCATCGTTGATTTCGGCCAGAACCTGGTGGGCTGGGTGCGATTCTCCGTCCGCGGCGGGCGGGGCGACACTATCCGCATTCGCCATGCCGAGGTCCTCGAGGACGGCGAACTCGGCATGCGCCCGCTGCGCGGTGCGGAGGCCACCGACGAGTTCGTTCTCTCGGGTGAGCTCGACAGCTTCGAGCCGACGTTCACCTTCCACGGCTTCCGGTACATCGACGTTGACGGGTGGCCCGGTGAGCTCGGGCCGAACAGCCTCGAGGCGGTTGTCGTGCACTCCGAGATGGAACGCACCGGGTATTTCACCTGCTCCGAGCCGCTCGTCAACCAGCTCGTGCACAACTCGGTCTGGGGCCAGAAAGGAAACTTCCTGAGCGTCCCGACCGATTGCCCGCAACGCGACGAGCGCCTGGGCTGGACGGGCGACCTGGCAGCGTACGCGGCATCCGCGAATTTCCAGTTCGATACCTCGGACTTCCTGGACGGCTGGCTCAGGGACCTGCTTGAGGAGACCCGTCACACCGAAGATCAGGTCGTTCCGCTGATCGTCCCGGAGGTGCTGAAGTACGCGCACTTCCCGGACGGGTTCTCCCTGCCGTGGCACCGCGCCACCGCGGTCTGGGGCGACGCGGCTGTCTGGGTGCCACAGGCGCTCTGGTGGTCGTATGGGGATGCGACCCGGCTGGCGGATTACTATCCGGCTATCGTCATGCACCTTGATTCGATCGAGCCTGATGTTTCGGATACCGGACTCTGGGACGGCGGCAACCAGCTGGGGGACTGGCTGGATCCTGACGCGCCGCCGGAGGATCCGGCGGCCGCGAAGGCGGACGCTTCCGTGGTCGCGACCGCGTGCCTCTACCGCTCCGCCTCCTTCGCGGCGGAAGCGGCGGATGTGCTGGGAAAGCGGGAGGATGCGGAACGCTGGCGGGCGGTGGCATCTCGCACGCGGAAGGCTTTCGTCGAGCACTACGTCGACAGCCGCGGAGTCGTGCGTTCGGATTGCGCGACGGTTTACGCCCTTGCGATCGCGTTCGGCGTGCTCGAGGGGGAACTCCGTGAACTCGCGGGCAACCGGCTCGCCGACCTTGTCCGTGAGTCGGGCTATCGGGTGACGACAGGTTTCGCCGGCACTCCGTACGTGACGTGGGCGCTGTCGGAGACGGGTCACCTGCAGGACGCTTACCGCCTGCTGCTCGAGCGGGAGAGCCCGTCGTGGATGTACCCGGTGACGATGGGTGCTACCACCATCTGGGAGCGGTGGGATTCGATGCTGCCGGACGGCACGATCAACAGCGGTGAGATGACGAGCTTCAACCACTACGCGCTTGGAGCTGTTGTCGACTGGGTGTACCAGGTGGTTGGCGGCATCCGCCCCGCGTCCCCTGGCTACGCGTCCGTGCGCATTCAGCCGCAGCCCGGACCGGGAATTGACTGGGCCGAAACGACGTACCGCACCTCGAATGGTCCGGTGTCCTGTGCATGGCGGGTCACCGACGGTGAGTTGCGGGTGGAGATCGCGCTGCCCGACGACGTGCCGGCCGAGGTCATCCTGCCCGACGGGAGTCGGTTCGCCGTCACAGGTGGAGCGCATGAGTTCGTTGGAGCCGCAGAAGCGAGCATGACCGCGTGACCCCCGGAAAGGACCCCGCAATGACCAGTGATCGCACGACCCCCGAGGTTCTGGCCGGCCTTTCGGTGGAAGAGAAGGCCGCGCTCACCAGCGGGCTCGACTTCTGGCGCACGGAAGGTGTCGGCGATGTGCCATCCGTCCTCGTGACCGATGGCCCCCACGGCGTGCGCAAGCAGCGCGCCGGTTCGGATCATCTGGGACTCGTCGACAGCATCCCGGCCACGTGCTTCCCGCCCGCCGTCGGGCTCGGTGCTTCCTTCGACACGGAACTCGCCGAACGCGTCGGGGCTGCTCTCGGGGTGGAGTCGTCGATCCAGAACGTAGCCGTCCTCCTCGGCCCCGGGGTGAACATCAAGCGCTCACCGCTGTGCGGTCGTAACTTCGAGTATTTCTCTGAAGACCCCATCGTGGCCGGCGAGATCGGCGCGGCCTGGGTGAGGGGCGTGCAGTCGAAGGGCGTCGGCACATCGCTCAAACACTTCGCCGCGAACAACCAGGAAACCGATCGGCTGCGCAGTTCCAGCGATGTCGACATCCGGCCGCTTCGCGAGATCTACCTGCGGGCTTTCCAGCGCGTGGTCGAAGACGCCCAGCCGTGGACGGTGATGTGCTCGTACAACCGCATCAACGGCAGGTACGCCTCCGAGGACCCGTGGCTGCTGACGACGGTTCTCCGTGAGGAGTGGGGTTTCGAGGGTCTGGTGATGTCGGACTGGGGTGCCGTCAATGACAGGGTGTCCGCGCTCATCGCCGGGCTCGACCTCGAAATGCCCTCGAGCGGCGGGCGCACCGACGCCGAGATCGTTGCCGCTGTGGGTGACGGGCGCCTCGATGAGAGTGTTCTCGATGCGTCTGCTGCCCGTGTGGCGTCGCTCGCCCACCGTGCGACCGAGGCCGAGCGCACGGCTGGTCCGCTCGATGTCGATGCCCACCACGCGCTCGCGCGAGAGGCCGCCGGTCGCTCGATCGTGTTGCTCACCAACGATGGGGTACTGCCTCTCGAGCGGACCGCCCGGTTGGCGATCATCGGTGACTTCGCCTCGAACCCGCGCTTCCAGGGCGCTGGCTCGTCGCTGATCAACCCGACGCGGCTCGACACCGCCCTCGACGAGATCCGGGACCTGTCGACCGGCGATGTCTCTTATGCCAAGGGCTTCAGCCTCGACGCTGACGCCTCTGTCGACGTTCAGGCGAACCTTCGCGCAGAGGCCGTTGGCGCAGCATCCGCCGCCGACGTGGCTGTGCTCTTCCTCGGCCTGCCCGCGCGGCTGGAGTCGGAGGGCTTCGACCGCACCGGTATCGACCTCCCCGCCGAGCAGCTCGCTCTGTTCGACGCCGTCGTCGCCGCCAATCCCCGCACCGTCGTCGTGCTCTCCCATGGCGGCGTCGTGGCGCTGCCGTTCGCCGACCGTGCTGCCGCGATTCTCGATGGATCGCTTCTGGGGCAAGCGGGCGGCGGCGCGACCGCCGACGTGCTCTTCGGAGTGGTCAACCCCTCGGCCAAGCTCACGGAAACCATTCCCCTCCGTCTTCAGGACAACCCCACCTTCGGCAATTTCCCGGGCGAGTTCGGGCACGTCCGCTACGGCGAGGGCGTGCTTGTCGGCTACCGCTGGTACGACGCCCGTGAGCTGCCGGTGGCGTTCCCCTTCGGTCACGGCTTGTCGTACACGACCTTCTCGTACGGGGATGCTGTCGCCACAGTGACGCCGGACGGCGACCTCGACATCCGCGTCGCCGTCACGAACTCCGGTGGGCGCGCGGGCCGTGAAGTCGTGCAGGTCTACACCGGCCTTGCCCCGTCGATCGTCGAGCGGGCACCTCGTGAGCTGAAGGCGTTCGCGGGAGTGGTGCTCGAACCCGGTGAGACTCAGGAAGTCGCGTTGCGCGTGCGCCGTGCCGACCTGGCTTACTGGGACAGCCGTGTCGAGAAGTGGATAGTGGAACCGGGCGTTTACCGAATCGACGTCGCCTCCTCCAGCCGCGACATCCGCGTCTCTGTCGACGTATCGGTCGACGGTGACGAGCTTGGGCTGCCGATCACGCGCAACAGTACGATCGGCGAGGTCCTTGCCCACCCGGCTGCTGCGGCTGCCCTCAAGCGGGTGGTGCAGCGTTCGAGCGGAGGCCTCGCGGAATCCGCTGACGAAGATACTCAGATGATGATGGCCTCGTTCCCCGTTGGTCGGGCCGGCATGTTGGGCATCACGGCGGACGAGCTGGAGCAGTTCCTCTCCGAAGCGAACGCCTGACGCGGGGCGGTCGCGGGCGGGCAAACGGGCGAGCGCACGCGACCTACGCACCCGACTGCGCAGCCGCCCACTCCGCGACCCGGCGCGCACTCTCCTCCTCGGACAGGTCCTCGACCCGGGACATGACCGACCACCGTACGCCGAACGGGTCGCGGATCGACGCGAACCGGTCGCCCGAGACGAAATCGGTCGTCGCCTCGCGGACCGTCGCGCCCGCCTGAACCGCCCGCTCGACCGTCGCGTCGACATCCGCGCAATAGAGCCCGATCGAGTAGCAGTCTGCGTCGCCGGACGGCGGGGCGATGAGCCCGAAATCGTCGCTGGGCTCGCCGAGCTGCAGGTGGCCGTTACCGAAATCGAGATCGGCGTGAGCAACGACTCCGCCCATTTCCGTGACGTCGACCACGCGGGCGCCAAACACGGTTCGATAGAACTCGATGGCGTCAGCCGCGCTCTTCACCGCGATGAAGGGCGTGAGGCTCGTCATGCCGTGCGGGATGCCGTTGGTGGTGTGGTCGCCCGAAACTCCGGGCCGGGATGCATCGATTTTCGTGGTTGATTCGTTCATGATGAGACCGTATGTCGCCGTCATCCGGGCTGGCTTGAAGATTCGCGACAGCCTCGAACGGGAGGAGGGCAACGTGGCCGAACTAGCCGACGGGCGGGGAATTCTCTACCCCGCGCGGCTTCCAACGTTTGACCGCCACCCCGCCCCTGAGGACCTCGCCGATCGCATCCGCTGGTTCTGGATCCCGCAGTGGCAGCTCGCCCCCGGCCGCACCTCGCGGCAGAGTATCCTGCCGTTCCCCGCGTCCAACCTCGTGGCCGAGCCGACCGGCGTTGCGCTCTCCGGGCCGACCACGGGCGCCTCGCACCGCGACCTGCGGGGGAGCGGCTGGGCGGTCGGCGCGCTCCTTCGCCCCGCCGGGCTGGCGTCGCTGTGTGCCGAGCCCGCGAGCATCCGCAATTCGGAAGTTCCTTTCGATGCTCCCGATCTGCATCGGACCGTCGCTGCGACGATGACGGATGCCGGTGCCCCGGCAGATCTTGACGGCGCGCGTCGTGCCTTCAGCGCGTGGGCACGCGCGCACCTGGCCCCGCCGGATGAGACCGGTTTGCTCGCCAACGCGATGGAGGACCTCATCGCTACGGACCCGACGATCGTGCGGGTGGACCAGGTTGCGAGCCGACTCAGCCTGTCGACGCGGCAGGTGCAGCGGTACGCCCACCGGTATGTGGGGTTGCCGCCGCTCGCGATCATCCGCCGCTATCGGCTGCAGGAGGCGGCGCGGATGCTGCGCGACGACCCCTCGCTGACGATCGCGCGGGTGGCGGCCGACCTCGGTTACGCCGACCATGCGCACCTGAGTACCGACTTCAAGAGCGTGCTCGGCTTCACACCGACGAGCTATCGGTCGGGCTCGGCCGACTCGTAGGGCCGGGCGGGCACGGGTGCTGCCGCCCGTTTACCGAAAATGGCTCCCTGCGACCGGATTCGGGTCGAACAGGGAGCCATTTTTGGCGAATGGACCGCGGTCGGGGCGGGCGCGATCCACGAGTGAGCTCGGTCGGTGCCGGGGCTAGGGCCAGCCAACACCGACCGGGTCTGGGGAAGCGTTAGCTCCAGATGTTGTCGCCGCGGAGCGTGGCATCCGCTCCACCATCGATGTAGATGGTCTGGCCAGTGACGTGCGTGTTCTGTTCGCTCGTCAGCCAGGCGAGCAGCTCGGCGATGACGATCGCGTCGGAGTGACCGTTGAGCGGCATCGGCACGGAGCCGTCGGCCAGCGCGCGGCCTTCTTCGGTGGCGAGGAGGTCGCGGGTCATGTTGGTCACAACGGTTCCGGGGGCCACCGCATTCACGGGGATGCCCGCACCGGCGTAGCGCGGTGCGATGCTCTCGCGGCGAACCCAGCGCGACAGCGCACGCTTGCTCGACGGGTAGTTGAGGTAGCCGACGCGCGGCCCCTCAGCCTCGAGTGCGCCGCCGATTTCCAGCGCGCGAGCCTCGTCGCCGGCGAGGAGTGCGTCGACGAGTTCGGGCGAGTTCTGCTGCAGCGATGCCATCGAGCTCACGACGGCGATGCGCGGTGCGTCACTCTTCGCGAGCGTCTCGGCGAGGCCGTCGAGGAGGGCGGTGACGCCGAAGAAGTTGACGGCGACGGTGAGTGCCTTCGGTGCGGAGATGCCGGCGGCCGCGATGATGCCGTCGATCTTGCCGTCGGATGCCTCAAGCACGCCGGCGATCGCAGAGTCGCGTCCGAGCGTGGTCGAGAGGTCGGCCTCGACATCGGCGTTGCGGAGGTCGACGCCGATCACGCGGTGCCCCTGCTCGCGGAGGAGGTTGGCTGTGGCTTCGCCGATGCCTGAGGCGGAACCGGTGACGACGTAGGTGCGGGTCATTCTGAGACCGTTCTTTCTTCTGGGCCTTGTAGGCCTGGTGGGGTGGTGTTGATGCGAGCCGCAAACGCCCGGGTGGACGCGTCGAGTCGCTGGGTCAGTTGGGTGAGCAGGTGGCGCTCTTTTTCGGTCCAGCCGTCGAGGAGTTCCTCGAGCATGCCGTCGCCGGCGCGCACGAAGGCCGCTGCCACGTCTTCGCCCGCTGGGGTGAGCTGGACCAGCGAGGCGCGGGCATCCGCGTCATCCTTGCGACGTTCGACGAGTCCGGATGCCTCGAGGCGGCCAAGCACCTTGCTCACGTTTGAAGCACCGGTTGCGAGGTGCTCAGCGAGAGCTGAGGGGCGCATCGGGCCCCGTCGGCCGAGGATACTGATGGCCGTGATCGACGTCGAATCGAGGTCGATCCCCTCGCGAGCGGTGACCGCGACGAGGAAGCTCGGCGCGGTCCACTGGGCGATGATCCCGGTGAGTGAGGCGAGAAAATCCGATGAGTACGGATGTGGGTCGTTCTGCTCTGCCATCGCCGCTCCCTATTTACTGTCTTTGGGACAGTATATCTCTGCATAGTGAAAGTCGGCTGGAAATTCCGCCCAAGATCCCCCGAGGGGCGGATGCCGTCGCTTGCGTCGGCACGTAACGTTGCGGCATGGCTACGGAGAGTTCCAACCCAGCGGGCGACGATGAGCACGGGCAGGGTTACTACCTGTCGCTCGGAATCTCTTTCGGGCTTCTGTTCGGGGTGGCCCTCAGCGTCGCGCAGGACAACTGGGCTTTCCTGGGGATGGGCCTCGCTTTCGGCGTCGCCATCGGGGTCGCGCTCGACGCGGCGGGCAAGGACAAGAAACCGAAGCCGCAGGACCCAGGCGATGCAACGCCCGACGATGGGATGCCGGGCGGCACGCCACCTGTCGGCGGGCCCAAGCCAGACTCCGACCGCTGACCTGCGGCGGCACGCCCGCCCTCGTCGAGCGCTGCAGTCCCGTGCCCGCGCTGCAGAAGTATCTGTAGCTCCAGCATGGATGTGTAGCGGTCGATGTAACGGCGGACGGATGAGGGGGGGGCGGATGCCGGCATCCGCTGGTTCATCGTGGACGTGGGCCCGGCCCGCGGGCAATCCGTGCGGGCCCCGACCTGACCCTTGTGGGGAACACTGAGTTCCTGCAGACTCCCGGTATGTGGGCGTTGCTGATCGAGGTGGGTGTGACCGTTTTCAGTTGGGTCGCGGACCCGAGGCTGTTCTCGCGCCGCCGCAACCGCCGTGAGCCCTAGGTACCCCCACTCAACCGTCGAATGCCGCCCGGCGCGCGACCCCACCCCGCCGCTGCTCACCATCGAGCGCTGCAGTTCCATGCCCGCGCGGCAGAAGTATCTGTAGCTCGGGCGTGGATGTGTAGCGGAGGGTGCCGCGGACGCGGGCGTAGGCGTCCGTGGTGGGCAGGAGAGTAGCGCGTGCTTTCCGCGGTCGGGCTGAGGCCAAGCACGGCTCTCCCTGCTCTTCGGTGTGCTTCCGCGGTCGCGCTGACGTCGAGCGCTGCACTCCCAAGCCCGCGCTGCAGAAGTATCTGTAGCTCAAGCATGGATGTGTAGCGGCGGGCGAGGTGGGACGCGGGCGGGCGCAGGCATCCGCCGGGTCATCGTGAACGAACGGCGGGCGCCCACGGCATCCGCCGCCCGAAGCGCTCCCTACGCGAGCAACTCGCGCACGCGCGGGATCACCTGCGTGCCATAGAGCTCGATGCTCCGCATGAGCTGGTCGTGCGGCATCGTGCCGTTCGCGTACTTGAGGTCGAACCGGTTGAGCCCCAGGGTGCGAGCCGTCGTCGCAATCCGCTGCGCAACCGTCTCGGGTGATCCGGCGTAGAGCGAACCGTGCTCGATTTCCTGTACGTACTCGGCCTCGGTCACGGGTGGCCACCCGCGCTCAGCACCGATGCGGTTGCGGTTCACGCGGAAGTGCGGCCAGAGCTGCTCGCGCGCGAGCTCATCCGTCTCGGCGATGTGGCCGGGGGAGTGCGCGCCAAGCGGCATCCGCGGCAGGCCGAGCTGGTCGGACGCCCGCCCGTACAGCTCGACATACGGCAGGAACCGGCCGGGGTCGCCGCCAATGATCGCGAGCATCATCGGGATGCCGCTGCGCACGGAGCGCACGACGGACTCCGGTGATCCGCCAACCCCGATCCAGGCCGTGAGGCGTCCTGACTCGGTCTTCGGGTGCACATCGGCATCGACGAGCGGCGCGCGGTAGCTGCCCGACCAGGTGACGGGCTTCTCCTTGAGCAGCTGCACGAAGAGGTCGAGTTTCTCGCTGAAGAGGGTCTCGTAGTCGGCCAGGTCGAAGCCGAACAGCGGGAAGGATTCGGTAAATGAGCCGCGACCGAGGATGACCTCCGCGCGTCCGTTGCTGGCGGCATCCAGTGTGGAGAACCGCTCGAACACACGAATGGGGTCGTCGCTCGAGAGCACGGTGACGGCGGTGCCGAGGCGGATGCGCTCGGTCTGGCCGGCGATCGCCGCGAGCACCATATCGGGTGCGGAGATCGAAAAGTCGTCGCGGTGGTGCTCGCCGATGCCGATGAAGTCGATGCCGACGGAGTCCGCGAGAACGGCCTGGGCAATCACGTTGCGGATTACCTGCGCGTCGCTTTCGCGCTCGCCGGTGCTGTCGACGGTCACGTCCCCGAATGTGTCGAGGCCGAGTTCGAGGTGCTGTGCCATGGAGATATCCGTCCGAGGTTCGGTGAGAGACGATGCGTACGCATCGATGAGAGCCAACTGTGCCCCGGTGAATCGTATTCCTGCGGGGAGGCGGTGGCCAGCGGTCGCGCGGATTGCTGCTGTCTGAGGCGCGATAGGCGAGGATGAACCCATGAGTTCGGAGATGCCGGTCGCGATCCGCGCCACGAGAACGTGGAAGACCCGTCGCTGGTTGAAGACTCGATACCGCAGTATCCAGTACGACGCACGATTTGCTGGCGGTCGCGAGGAGCACGACGTGGATCTGGATGCCATTCTTCAGGGCGCGCGTTACCCCGCGGACTATCGGTCCACGTTGGAAAGTGCCCGTAGCGCCTGTCCGGAGGAGGGTGCCGGACTCTGGGTCGACTATCCCTACGGTCGGCCGCTCTAGATAGGTCGTATGCCCTGGGTCGTCGGCCATCGTGTCGGGCAGGGCTCGGATACCTGGCCGTGGTGAGTCCGATCCGGTGCGCGCGCCGAGGGAAGCACCGGTTGTGGCGACAGGGTGGAGCCGCTTTGTGTCGGTCCTGCCGAACTGGGTTCTCGGCGTCGCCGCGCTGTTCTTCGTCGCGGTGGATGTGTTGCTACTGCGGGGCGCTTAGCCAGAAATGGCTTTATGGAGCCGCTGCTCGGCCGGATTCGGCTCCACTTTCGCGAAATATGCGACCGTATTCGTCCGAGCAAGGTGGGCGCCGGCATCCGGTGCAGATGGGGTCTCGGGGTCATGGCGATGGTGGCTGCCCCCAGGGGGGACGGCCCACTCCAAGCACTCCCGGATACTGTTCGTCACTCGCGCGCAGCTCGGCGTCGCGCTGCGCCCGTCTGCGGGCGCGGGCTGCCTCACGGCGATCGCGATTGAGCTCCCACTTCGCGCGGCGGAGCGCACCGTTGAGGTCCCACTGCACACAGGTCGTGTCGTACTCAGCGAGCTCGATCCTCACCAGTCGCGCGATGAGCCGCTCGACGCAGCGCAACTGCACCCGCTGAACGAGGGGATCCGGGTCGAGGTGCGGCGGCTCGATGAACCGCTGCAACGCAAACAGCAGAGTGTCGGCCCGCATGATCCGGCACACCGCACCTTTGGGCGCGAACTCGCGCTCGGCGTCGAGAATGGCCCGGCCGTACGGGCCGAGGAAGGTCTCCGGTTCAGACTCGAGATACCGGCGAAGGAGCTTGTCGACGCGAACGATCCGTTTGCGCTGCACTCCTGTGCTGTTGTCGTACTCCGTGCCGAAGTACGCAAGCAGAACGTCATCCATGGTGGGAAGCGGCTTCTCCATGCGCACAGTGTCACGCGCGCCACCGACATCCGTACTGACAAGGGGTTGACCCCGGCGGAGCCCCCGGCCGAGAGTGGGCGGATGAGTTCGAGCGCCGCCACAACCTCGACTGCCGCCCCGCAGCCGACCCGCCTCGCCGCCGAATACGTGCTGCCGCTCCGCTGGCCCGACTCCCGCGCCGCCGACGCCAGCGAACTCGCCGAATACCTCCGCACCCTGAGCGGACACCTCGACATCACTGTCGTCGACGGGTCGCCCGCCGCCGTCTTCGCCGCGCACCACGCGCTGTGGGGAGGCACTGTTCGTCACATCGCGCCCGACGGTCCGACCACCGGCAATGGGAAGGTTGCTGGCGTGCTCACCGGCATCCGCCTTGCGCGCCACCGCGCGGTGATCATCGCCGACGACGACGTCCGATACGAGCGCAGCAGCCTCGAACGGATGGTCGCTGAGCTGGAGAGCGCAGACATCGTTCGCCCGCAGAACTACTTCACGGCACTGCCATGGCACGCGCGCTGGGACACGGCCCGCACCCTGATCAACCGCGCCGTGGCATCCGATTACCCGGGCACGCTCGGCGTGAACCGCGACCTCCTCCTCGAGCTCGGTGGGTACGACGGCGATGTGCTGTTCGAGAACCTCGAACTCATCCGCACGATCACGGCGGGCGGCGGGCGGGAGCGCCGCGTCGGTGATCTCTTCGTCGGACGCGTCCCTCCGAGTTCCGCTCACTTCGCCGGACAGCGGCTACGCCAGGCGTACGACAGTTTCGCGCAGCCGGCCAGGCTTGTGCTCGAACTGGGCCTTCTCCCGCTGCTGGTGTGGAGCATCCGTCGCCCGTTGCGCCTCGCCGCCACCTCCGCGGCTGCGATTGCACTCGCGGAATTCGGGCGACGCCGACACAGCGGCACGCGCGTCTTTCCGCCGACGAGCGCGTTGTGGGCACCGGCCTGGCTGGTCGAACGGGCGGTCTGCGCCTGGCTCGCTGTCGGTGCACGGATGCTCGGAGGCGCGAAATACGGAAGCTCACGTCTGAAGAAAGCGGCGAACTCACCAGCGGTGCTGAGGCAGAAGCTCGGCGCTCACGATTAAACGGATGCCGCGGCATCCGTCACCCACGCCGCCAACGGATGCCGCGGCATCCGTCATGTACACCGACACCGACACCGCCAACGGATACCCACGGCATCCGTCACGCGCTCCGCCGCCGTTCCACGGCCCCGACGATCGCCTTCTCGACCTCGACGATGAGGAAAATGGCGAGCCCGAACCCGAGCGCGATGCCCCACTCCCTGAACCCGAGCGGAACGGTGTCGAACCAGGCCTGCATGAACGGCGCGTACGTGAAGATCAGCTGAATCGTGAAGAGAATCACGACCGAGTACCAGACCACGGGGTTTCCGACCAGCACGTGCGGCGTCACGCTGGTGCTCCGGAGGAAGCGACAGTTGAACAGATAGGTGGCCTGGCCCAGAACGAGCATGGTGACCGCGCTCGTCTGTGCAACGGCGAAGCTGCTCCCGGTGTTCAGCACGAAGAAGAAGATGCCGATCGTTGCGGCGGTAATCAGTATCGACACGAGGATGATGCGGGGCAGCAGGATTCGGTCGATGACCGGCGCACTCCTGTCTCGCGGCGGCCGATTCATTACGCCCGGCTCCTCTCGCTCGTAGGAGAGGGCAATCGACAGCGTGACGCCGGTCACGAGGTTGACCCACAGCACCTGCGTCGGCTGCAGCGGTGGCACGAACCCGCCGAGCACGGCCGTCAGCACGACGAGCGCCTGTGCAAACGTCGTCGGCAGGAGGAACATCAGTGATTTCTGGATGTTGTCGAAGATCCGCCGTCCCTCAGCGACAGCTCGTTCAATGGTGGCGAAGTGGTCATCGGCGAGCACAATGTCGGCAGCTTCCTTCGTCACCTCAGTGCCGTTGATGCCCATGGCGATGCCGATGTCGGCCCGCCGGAGCGCCGGTGCATCGTTGACGCCGTCGCCGGTCATCGCGACGACCTGCCCACGCGACTGAAGCGCCCGCACGATCCGGATCTTGTGCTCGGGGCTCGTGCGCGCGAACACCGTAACCTCCGGCGCGATGGCCGACAGCTCGCCGTCCGACATCCGCTGCAGCTCGGCGCCGGTCACTACCCGGGTGGCGTCGTCGTCGGCGAGGCCCAGCTCTGAACTGATCGCGGCCGCCGTGGCGGCATGATCGCCGGTGATCATCGCGACCCGGATGCCGGCGCTATGGCACAGCCGGACCGCCTCGATGGCCTCGGGGCGGGGTGGGTCAGCGATACCGACGAGTCCCAGGAAGGTGAGGTCGCGCACCGTGTCGGTGTCGACATCCGTGAGTCTGTCCCTCCGGGTCCAGGCCGCCGCGAGGACGCGGAGCCCGGTCGCACCGAGTTCGTGGACGGCGGCGTGCCAGCGCGCGCTATCGAGCGGTTGCGTCGACCCGTCGGGGGCGAGTTGGGTGGTGCACCGCTCAAGGAGGCGGTCGGGCGCGCCCTTCGCCATCAAACGGATGACATCCGCCGGATCACGGTCGAGCACCGCCATGAACTTCGTCACCGAATCGAACGGCAGCTCAGCGAGGCGCGTGTGCCCGGCGGGATCGAAGCCCAGCTTCCGGGCGAGCACGACCAGGCTGCCCTCGGTCGGCGCTCCGACGATCGACCAGTCGTCGCCATCCTGCGCCAGCGCGGCGTCGTTGCACCGGGCCACGGTCGCAACCAGCGCGGCGAGGCTGAAGTCCGACAGCGCTGCGACCGACCCGTCCGATGCGCGATGAACCTCACCCGCCGGCCGGTAACCCTCACCCGTCACGGCGAAACGCTCAGCCGGTGTGACGATCTCGCGAACCGTCATCTCATTGAGCGTCAGAGTGCCAGTCTTGTCCGAGCAGATCGTGGTGACGGAGCCGAGCGTCTCGACCGCGGTGAGCTTGCGGGTGATCGCCTGCTCTTTCGCCATCTGCTGCACCCCGAGCGCGAGGGTGATGGTCACAATCGCTGGGAGGCCCTCGGGCACAGCGGCGACGGCGAAGGTGATAGCAGACGTCAGCAGGTCACGCGCCGAGTCGTCGTGCAGGAGCCGCCCAGCCACCGTCATCACGGACGCGGCCACGAGAATAAGCAGCGCCATCCGCTTGCTCAGCGCATCCAGTTGCAGCGTCAGTGGTGTCGCGAGCGGTTGCGCCTCGGAGATCAGACTCTGGATGTGACCGATCTCGGTGTTCGGACCTGTCGCCGTGACCACCCCGACCCCCGCACCGCCCGTGACAGCCGTGCCGGAGAACGCCATGCCTTCACGATCGCCGACTCCGGCGTCGTGAGGAGAGGCATCCGTCGACTTCGCCGCGGCGACGGATTCGCCCGTCAGCGCGGATTCGTCGACCTCGAGCTGGTTCGCAGAGATCAGGCGGAGGTCGGCGGGGATCTTGTCGCCCGCACGAATCCGCACGATGTCACCGGGCACCAGAGTGTCGGCGCTGACCTCGATCCAACTCCCGTCGCGGCGGACGTGTGCCGAGAGCGAGAGCAGGTTCCGGATGCCGGCGAGCGCGCGTTCCGCCTGCCCCTCCTGGATGAATCCGATCAGGGCTGTGACGACCGCCACCGTGGCGATGACCCAGAAGTCGAGCCAGTCCCGGTACACCGCCTTGATGACGGCCGCGCCGAGGAGGATGTAGATGAGGATGTTGCGGAAGTGCCCGAGCAGCCGAAGAAGTGCTGGTCGCGGTTTGCCCTCGGCCAGACGGTTGGGGCCGTACTGGTTCAGTCGCGCGGCGGCCTCTGTGGTCGATAGTCCGTTCGGCGTGGATCCGAGCTGCGCCAGGACGGCGTCCGACTCCTGGGCATGCGCCGCTGGTGGCCAAGCGTATGTCGATGAGCTCATGGGCAGCTTTCACATAGCGGATGCCCGCTTCGGCTGAAGCTGGCCCGCCAACTCTGCGTTGAGCCAGTGTCGGGCGACAGAGTCCGTTGCCCCTGTGCCGGCCCACCATGAGGGTCGGCACAGGGGCAGGCGGCCCTTAGTAACCCATGGAGATTCGCTGGTTCGCCCTCTCGGCAAGCCAGAGCCACCGGCCGACGGCGTCGCCCGTCGTGCTCTTGGCGCCGTCGAGCGCATCGTCGCGCAGCGTCCGCAGCCGGACGGGGTCGATCCGGGGACTGCCGTCCAGCTCCTCCATGACGCTGACGAAGGCATCCGCTTCAGCCCGCCCGCCGAGCCGAGTAGCGACGTCCTGTGCCATAAAGTCATCCCACGTGAGTTCGGGATCGTAACTGAATCGGCCGAACGCCAGATAGCTCAGTTCGCTTGAGACGTGGTGCGGTGATGGTTCTCCCCAGACAGTGAGCCCCTGCATATTGAGCGCCGCTGATTTCTTGGCTAGTTCCGCGAAGTCCGGGGCATTGAATTTGTAACGTTCCGTTCGTTCATCACCATTCCACTGGCACGCGAACTGGCTGCGGATCACGTTTGTCCGCGTGGGAAGTGATGCGATATCTGCCGCTGTCAGATCCGTTCGAGCTTTGTTCCAGTAGGACCGGTTGAACGTGTGTTGATAGATTCCGCCGTCGGGAAGGGTGTGTAGCGGATCGTGCGCCGCGGGGTCGAGCAAGTTGTCCCATTGCAGCTCGCAGTACAGCCACAGGTCATCTCGCCCAGACTTTGCGGCATCGAAGAGCACTGGGAAATTGTCCGCCATGTCGGCGTGCGACCAGAACTCGGCATCATTGTCACGTCGGGTCGCCGTCTCTCGTTCACCTCGTCTGGCGTTGCAACGCGCGCAGCCACAGACCCCGTAGTCTCCTGCCTCAATGTTCACCCCGCCGACGTCGACCGTCTCGACGAGCCACGAGATTGCATCGCGCATCCACTCGATGTTCGCGGGTTCTGATGGGCACGCTGTACGCGTGTAGTCACTCTTGGGAAAGTTCAGCGGGAACGAGAGATCCTGCAACTGGAAGCCGACCCCGCGCTCCATCTCTGCCTCGTACGTCGGATTCTTGTCGAGCCAGGTGGCGAGGTTGTAAGGGTGATTGCCCTCCCAATACACCCCGCCGTATGCCCCGATGGCGATACCAGGGAGAATTCGAACTCCACGTTCATTGGCGTAACGACACAGTTCCTGCGCCGCTGGGACGCCCCCGTGGCTGTCTCGAAAGAACCCGTAAATGACGATCGCAGCGATTTGATTCATGCTGCAGAAATCGACCATGCGCCGATAGTCGGCGAGGAAGCCGCTTGGCGGTTTTCCGTAAGAGTTGAATACACCGATTTCCTGGTGGCCCACCTGGTTAAGCTCCCAGTTGGTCGAGTGGTCCCACGTCCAGAACGTGCGGTACGCGAGCTTCGGGGTGCGCTCTACGACACGGTCCATGACGCGAATGCCTGTTGGCGTGGCCTCTGAGAGGCGCTGCACCAATTCCTCCACTCCATAGATGACACCGGAGAACGGCCCGCCCGTGAGGGTGATAACGGGAGCGGCTGCCGAGTCAACATCAATCCGGAAGGCGCCTTCGGGCAACGCCGGTGACTCCCGCAATCGCACTGTCGGAAGTGAGTCGGGCAGCTCTGATTGTGTTTGAGCGGCGAGCCAGGTGAGATCGTGCCAGGACTCTCTCAAACGGCGAGCAGCGTGCGGATGGGCATCAGCGCCAAGAATGGCGACGCGACCGGAAATATGAACGTGTGAACCCTGTGACATCGATCGTCTCCTGAAGAAATCTGAACTGGAAGCGATCGGTAGAGCGAACGACAGGTGGTTATGTAACATAGCCCACACCATGGATCAAAGCCAGCCTCTCTCACCGCTCGCCAGCAACCTCCGTATGTGGCGCGAGCGCAGGGGCATGAGTGCCTCCGCCCTGGCGCGCGACGCCGGTATCTCAAAGTCGACAGTTTCCGAACTCGAACGGGGTAACGGGAATCCTTCGCTCGACACCCTGTGGGCGCTTGCCAAAACGCTCCACGTGTCGCTTGGCGCACTCTTCATGGGGCAAACCGGTCGCGGAGAGGCAGAGCTGAAACGCATCATCGACGCTCCGGTCATCGCCCACGATGGCGAGAAATTTGTTGCCCAGCTGATGGCATCTTGGCGAAACTCGGGAGAAGTTGAGGTCTCCGTCGTCACCCTCGCTCCGAATGCGAAGCGTCATTCTCGCGGTAACGCACCGGGAGTCGTTGAGCGCGCGGTTTGTATGAGCGGGCTCATCGAAGTTGGGCCGGACGACGCTATGACCCTCCTCGAGCCGGGGGACATGATCACGTTCCGCGCAGACCAGCCGCATATCTACCGGTCACGGTCCGAAGGTGGCCGGTTGCTCGTGGTTCAGCAATACCCGACATCAAGCTGATCCGGTTTACCGAAACGTAACAATTCGAGAACCACGGGTATTGATTCCGTAACAAAGCTTTGGTTGACTAAGCTCGTTCGGTAGAGCGAACGATATCCCATTAGGGCGAACGCCCTTTATGTTTACGTCAACGGAGATTTTTCATGGAAACCGACCTCACGGGACTCGACCCGTCTGACCAGCCGGTCATCGAAACTCGCGGTATCACCAAGAGCTTCGGTCACGTCCAGGCGCTGCGCGGCGCTTCGCTTCGCGCATACCCGGGCGAGGTGCTCGCCTTGATTGGTGATAACGGTGCCGGGAAGTCCACGCTCGCCAATGTGATCGCCGGCGTCCACTCCAGCGACGGAGGCGAACTGTTGCTCAGGGGCAACCGGGTAGAGGTCGCATCAGTGCGTCAGGCGCGCGAACTCGGCATCGAGATCGTGTATCAGGACCTGGCACAGGCCCCCGACCTGACGGTCTCGCAGAACTTCTTCTTTGGCCGCGAGCTTCTCGTCAAAGGGCCAGGCCGGTTCATCGGGAAAGTGGATGAACCAGCGATGCGGAAGCGGACGAAGGAGGCGATGAGTCTTCTCGGCGCGCAGGTGCCGTCGTTGACCGTTCCGGTTAGCGCGCTGTCCGGCGGGCAGCGGCAGGCCATCGCCGTTGCGCGCGCAGTGATGTGGGCGAAAGCGGCGATCATCATGGACGAGCCCACGGCAGCGCTCGGTGCCAAACAGACCGCCATGGTCTACGACGCTGTCCGCGCTGCGGCCGACCGGGGTCTCGCGGTCATTCTCGTGAGCCATGACATCCCGAAAATGATCGAGTTCGCCGACCGCATGGCCATCATGCGACACGGTTCAGTCGTCGCCCAGATGCCAACGTCCGGCCTTGAACTCGTCGACGTTCTCACCACGATGCTCACCGCCCAGAAGGATGCCGCATGACCGCCACGAAAACGTCCCCAGAGGCATCCGCACCGACGTTCTCCAGCACGGAACCGCACGCGGTCAAGCGAATTGTCACGTCGACGGCCTTCATGATCGCCGTTGTTGTTCTCGCGCTCATTCTTCTCTTTGGTGTTCTTTCGCCAAACGGCGTATTTCTCGGGCCCGCGAACTTCCGCAACCTCGCCCTCGACTCGGCCCAACTGATTTTGCTCGCGGTCGGGATGACGTTCCTCGTCGGTGCGGGAGAGCTGGACCTGTCGATTGGTGCCAACGTAATCCTCTCCTCGGTTGTGGCGGCCAAAGTGATCACCGTCATGGGAGGTACTCCCGAAGAGGTTCTCGCGGGAAACTACAGCAACGTCGCGGTAGCCGTGCTCCTTGGGCTTCTGGCGGCTGTCGCGACCGGCACGCTATTCGGGGTTGTGAACGCGACCCTCGTCAATCTGCTGCGCGTGAACTCGTTCATCGTGACGCTGGCAATGATGAGTGTCGGCAGTGGCGTTGCCTACATCGTTACCGGTGGCGTTAACGTCAGTGCGCTGCCGAGAGATCTTCAGAAGAACTTCGGCTCGGCAGACCTCTTCGGTGTCATCCCGGTTCCCGCGCTCATTGCCGTTGCGTTCGGAATTGTGGGGTGGTTCGTCATGACGAAGCTCCGATTCGGAACCCACACCCTCGGCATGGGATCGTCAATCCGCGCGGCCCAACGGGCGGGCATCAACGTGAAACTGCAGCGGGTCAAACTTTTCGCGATCATGGGGTTCATCGCTGGTCTCGTCGGATTCATCGACATTTCTCGCTTCCTGACAACAAACATCCAGGGGCACCAAGGCGATGCCCTCGCGGCGATCGCCGCGGTCGTGATCGGTGGGACCAGCCTCTTCGGAGGAAGAGCGTCGGTTCTCGGATCGATGATCGCAGCGATCATTCCCGCGATCCTTATCAACGGACTCGTGATTATGCGGGTTGGCTCCTTCTATCAGCTGGTCGTGACCGGACTGATCCTCCTGATCGCGGTCGGTATCGATCAGCGCCGCCGCGCTCAGCCCAGTTGATCTCTTTCGAACACGCCTCTCGAGATTTCATCCCACTGCACCAGATCCACTCTCACCCCTAAAGGAGAACACTGTGTCAACTCGATCACACGTGCTGAAGCGCGGAAGCGTCATCGGCGCTGCTTCCGTCCTCGCACTCGCCCTCAGTTCGTGCAGCAGCGCTTCGGCACCTGCGGACGGATCAGGCGGGTCCGGTTCAGAGAGCCGCACCGTTTCATTCGTCGCGGCACAAATGACCGCAACATATTTCCAGGTCATGCAGTGCGGCGCCCAAGAGGCCGCAGACAAGTACGGCGTCGACCTCGACTGGCAGGGCGACGCCAACTGGGACCTCGCCACGCAGACGCCGCTGATCAATGCGGCAGTGCAATCGAAACCGGGCGGAATGGTTCTTGTCCCAACCGATCCGGCCGGTTTGATCGAGACCGTTGAGAACATTGCCTCCGACGGCACCCCGGTGATCACCGTCGACGGCAGCCTCGACGAACCCGTCGAAGCACAGAACATCCGCACGGACAACATCAGCGCCGGCGCACTGGCGGCTGACGCGCTCGCGAAGTCGATCGGCGAGAAGGGAACAGTGCTCGTCATCGCATCGTTCCCCGGCGTCGCGGCGAACGCCGAACGCGTTGATGGATTTGCCGAGCGCATGGCTGAGGCTTACCCCGACATCACGGTTCTGCCGACCGAGTACTCGGAAGCCGACCAGGCGACGGCCTCACAGATCGCAGCCGCAGCTATTACCGATCCGGACCTCAAAGGCATTTACACCACCCTCGCCCCGGCATCGTCCGGAGCTGCAGCCGCTATCCAAGCGGCAAACAGAACCGGAGAGGTCAAACTGGTGGCCTACGACGCAGACCCGTCGCAGGTCGAAGACCTCAAGAACGGGGTTTACGAAGCTCTCGTGGCACAGGACCCATACGGCCTCGGGTATGACTCCGTAGAGCGCATCGCCCAGATCATCGATGGTGACCTCGACCCGGCTGACCTCGAATACCAGGAGTATGTCACCGCTTACATCATCGACAAGTCCAACGTCGACAGCGATGAAACCAAGCGATACATCTACAACCCGACCTGCTAACCCGCACGCACGTCACTCCCAACCCAAAGGAACGCCCCCATGAGCCCCGACAACGGTCACGCGCGACACTCGGTCCCCCTATCGAGGGTGCGAGTGGCCGTTGTCGGCTCTGGGCCATTCGCTGAGCTGCACGCTCAGGCCTTCCTCGAGAATCCCGACTGCGAACTGGTCGGCGTGGTCAGCCGCGACCGCAACCGTGCAGCTGCGTTCGCACAGCGCTATTCCGCGCCGGATGCCGCCAGCTCGCTGCAAGAGTTGCGCGCCTCGACAGCGATCGACGCGGTTTCCGTCGTGACATCCGGCGATTTCCATCTCGAGCCCACGCTTGAAGCGCTTCAGATGGGCGCCAGCGTGCTGCTTGAAAAACCTGTAGTGCTCTCCAGCGAGGAGGGGCGAGTTCTCCGGGACGCTGCCGCCTCGGCATCAGGTTTCGTTATGCCGGCCCACATTCTCCGGTTTGCGGCGCCATACCAGGAGCTTCGCGCTCGTGTCGAGGAGGGAGCGGTTGGTTCGCCCCGTGCACTGTCGTTCCGGAGGCATCGTACGTCCGATCACGACAGGTTCTTCGCACGCCTCCATCCCGTGCTGATGACAATGATTCACGACATCGATCTTGCACTCTGGCTTACTGGCGCGCGCCCCCGGCGGGTGACCGCACGCCAGATCGTCGCGTCGTCTCGCTCACAACCGCTTGCCGTGTGGGCAGAGGTGGAAATGACGAACGGCTCTGCGCTTTCATTTCAGGTGTCCTGGGGGCTCGCGAACGGCTCCCTTCCCGACGCACTCGAGGTCATCGGAACCGAGGGAGCCCTGTCGCTGAGCCTTGGCCCTCGAGTCACCGACTTCGGCTCCGAACCGAGGCCCGTCGACGACTGCCTGACGCCACACGTGGGACACGGTGCCCTGCGGGAGGAAGTCCGCGCGTTCGTTGATGCCGTTCGGTTTGGTAGAACGCCAACCGCGGTCACGCTCGAGGAGGCCCTCGCCGGTATCGATCTTGCCGAGCAGATCATCGCTGCCGCTGAAGCGAACCGGATCGAGGTCAGCCCGTGAGGCGGCGTATCGATTCGCACATTCACATCTTCGAAAACGGGTGGGCGGGCGAACGGGCACCCGGCGAAGAGCTTGCCGATTATGACGCGCTTCGTCGCCAGTATGGGATCGACCGTGCCCTCGTGGTCGGCTTCGAGGCCGATCCGGTCTTCGCGGGCAACACCGACTACATTCTCGGCCTCGCCACTGCCCACGACTGGGTCGTTCCACTGGCCTATCTTGATATCGTCACTGCTCGGTCGCGTTTCGTCGACGAGTGCGTCGACGCCGGTGCCGCTGGATTCAGCCTCTATCTCGGTGTGGATTCCACCGCCGCACACCGCGTGCATCCCAGCGTGTGGGATGCCATCGAGCGACACGGTTCGCTGCTCAGCGTCAACGCAACGCCGGTTGCCCTGGAGAGTTTCGCACCCATCCTCGACCGCATCCCCAGTGCGACGGTATTGATCAGCCACCTCGGACTCCCCGGCACGTCGTCTGCCTCCGCAGACGAAGGCATTTCTCCGGCGCCGGTGCGGTCTCGTCGGATCTCGGCCCTCACCGAACTGAAGCGGTACCCGCAGGTATCCGTGAAGCTCTCCGGTCTCTATGCCATCGACCCGGCGTTTCCGCATGCTGGGGCGGAATCAGACCTGCTGGCCGCCCTCGATGCGTTTGGGGCGGGACGGTTGGTGTGGGGTTCGGACTTCGCGCCAGGACTCGACGTCGTGAGCACCGAAGAACTCTTCGCGATCCCGGAATGGGTCGCCACACATCTGAGCGCCAGTGAGCTCGAAGACGTTGAGGGTCGGACCCTGCGACGCATTCTGAAGGCGGTCTGACGATGCCCCGATTCTGCTACACGTTCGAGTTGCTGCCCGGCATGATCGATCGCTATGAACGCGAGCACGCGGAGATCTGGCCCGGCGTGGTCGACGCCATGACGCGTGCGTGCATCACCGACTACTCGCTTTTCCGTCGGGATCACTCGGTCATCGCCTGGGGTGAGTGTACCGGGCCCGTTGACGAGACGTTCCGACTTCTCGATGCTGACCCAGCGAACCGTCGGTGGAGCGCGCACATCCGCGCGCTGATGTCTGACCCGCTCGATGGTGACGGTCGGCTCAGATTCAGTGAAGAGATTTGGCGGATGACCTGAGACCCCAGAGACCCAACCGTGGCGCTGCAGCCAGCCCAGCCGAACAGAAACGATCAGCGGAGTACACACACATGGTGACAACCGGGGACTATCCCCTGCTCGATTCGAGCAACTTTCTCAATCTCACGTCAGCCGCCTATCTCTATTGGGGAGCACACTCGCCCGCGCTGCGGCGGGTGGAGGACGCAATCGTTGCCTCATACCGGGCCAAGAGTTTGGGGGAGGGCGGGCGTGACTTTCTCTACGCGGCTGAAAGCCACACCAGGGAAAGCATCGCTCGACTAACCGGGCGACGCGCGACCGAGGTCGGAATGCTCGGCGACGCGTCGACAGCGTGGAGCGCGATTGCGAACGGGTGGAAATGGTCTCCCGGCGACAATATCGTCATCAACGAGTATGAGCATCCCGCGGTGTTCGCGCCGTTCCTTCGGCTTCGCCAATATGGGCTGGAGGTCCGCGTGGTCCCGAGAAACGAGGACTGGGAAATGCCCGCCTCCTCGATTGAGGCGTACTGCGACGAACGCACGACGGCGATTGCGGTGAGTCATGTCGGTTATGTGACGGGACTACGTCACGACCTCGCTGAACTCGGTCGTGTGGCCGATCGCGTCGGCGTTCCCCTGCTCGTCGACGTGTCACACTCGCTCGGCGTTGTCGACGTTGACCTGTCGGCAGCCGCCCTCACCGTGACGGCGTCGTACAAATGGACGCTCGGCCCGTACGGCGTCGGAGCGGTGATCTGGAACCAGGACCGGCTGCCCGACTTCGAGCCAGGCGCCGTAGGCTGGCGATCGCTGGAGAACATGTTCACCGATAAGCGCTTCGACGAGATCAACTGGAATCGCGACGGAACCCGATTCCAGATGGGGGCGCCAGCGCTGGCAGATATCGCCGGCCTTGGTGCGGGCATCGATACCATTCTTGAGCTGGGCATCGCCAATGTCGAGGCGCACTCGCTTGCCCTCGTCGACGCCGCTATTTCCGGTCTTACCGACCTGGGACTCGAGGTCATCACGCCGTCCGACCGGGCTCGACATGCCGGGAACGTGGCCTTTTTGCACCCGGAGGGTGAGGCCTTCGCTCGTCGTCTCGCCGATCATGGCGTACTCGTCTGGGGTGGTGACGGAAGGGTGCGCGCGTCATTCCACGTCTTGAACTCCCGGAACGACGTCGGCCGATTGTTTGCAGGGGTGAGCGCAGTGCTCGCCGAAATGCCGATGGAAAGGGTTTGACGTGATCAACGAAACTACCGAAGTGGTTAGCGAAGCAATCGATGCGTTCCTCGCGGAGCGCTCGGATGACCTCCTGACCCTTGTTCGTGACCTCGTGGCTATCAACAGCCAGATACCGCCGCACGGTGACGAACGCGAGATTGTCGCCTTTCTCACGAACACGCTCGCCCGGATGGGGCTCGACGAGGACCTCACGGTGATTGGTCCGTCACCGGAACGGCCAAGCCTCATCGCGCGCATCGCGGGCACTGGCGGCGGCAAGAACTTGATGTTCAACGGGCACACAGATACCAAACCGATCGGCGAGGCCCGAAGCCAGTGGAAGACGGATCCCCTGACGGCAACCGTGGTCGATGGCGCTTTGGTCGGCCTCGGCACAACGGATATGAAGGCGGCTGTCGCGGCGATGATTTACGCCGCATTCGCGTTGAAGGAAACCGGTGTTCGGCTCCGCGGTGATCTCCTGATCGGCATGATCGCGGATGAAGAAGCTGGCGCTCAACTCGGTGCGAAGTTCGTGGCACCCCACATCACGGGCGTGGACGCCATCCTCATCGGTGAGCCGAGCGGCTGGGACCACGATTGGCAGGGCATTCACCTGGTATCGCGGGGCGTCTGTGGGTTCCGGATCGTCGTCACGGGAACCCAAATGCACTCGAGTCTTTCCGACAGAATGCCGTCGGTCAACGCGTCGCTCAAGCTCGCGGACCTGATGACACGCATCGGTGCGGAGCTCGATCTTCCCTTCACCCCGCATCCACTCGGTCAGGTCGGTCCGACCCTCAATACCGGGGTGATGATCAGCGGCGGTACTTTTTTTGGCGTAGTGCCCGGACATGCTGAATTCGCCTGCGACCTCCGAACAGTCCCTGGCCAGACCCGCGAAGAGGTCGCCGAGGGAATTGAAACCTGGCTCGCTGCGTGCAGGGCAGCCGATCCGGAGCTTGAGGTCGAGTACGCGTTCGAGCCCGGACTCGACTGGATCCCGTGGAGCGAGCTCGAAGCGGAGCACCCTCTTGTCGCCGCTACACAGCAGGCGGCTGCGGATGTGCTCGGTGAAGCACCGCCTCTCGGCGTCTTTCCCGGGGGCACGGACGCGCCCTGGTATTCGCAGCTCGGTATCCCCACCCTGCCGTCGTTCGGTCCTGGCGTACTCACCTGCGCGCACGGCCCCAATGAATTCGTCAGTATCGAGAGCATCCTCGAGGCTGCACGAATGTACGCACGCATCGCGGCAGATTTCTGCCGTTGAATTCGAAAAACAAGGAGCACCCAATGGAACTTTTGCACACCACGAGCGCGCCAACACCGGGCGGCCACTACTCACAAGCGGCCGTCGCGGGCGATTACCTCTTCACCGCTGGCCAGGTCGGACTGGACCCCAAGACTGGGGAAACTCCCACAGATTTCCGCGAACAGGTACGGCAGTCTCTGCGAAACCTGCAAGCAGTGCTCGCCGAGGGCGGAGCAGACATCACCGATGTGGTGCGCACGATGTGCCTGCTCACCGACATTGACCAGTTCGCTGTCTTCAATGAGGAGTACGCGGCGTTCTTCGGTGAGCACAAGCCAGCGCGGAGCACATTCGGAATTGCCCTGGCCGGCGGATTCGCCGTCGAAGTGGAGGCCATCGCGTACGTCGGAGGGAAGAAGTAGGCCGGTCCAGAATGGTGCCCGGCGCTGCTCATCAGGGAGCATGCAACCATGGAGAACGTCGCGTTTGATCCGTTGCGTATCGAAGTGAAATGGAGCACGAATGGTGAGCACGATGAGGGCCGTCGAGTACCACGGCGCAGGCGGACCCGAAGCAATTCGGGTGGTCGAACGCCCGCGCCCGGTTGCTGGCCCGGGCGAGGTTCTCATCCACGTCGCCGCCGCAGGGCTCAACCGCGCCGACGTGCAGCAACGACGCGGCGTCTATCCGCCGCCGCCCGGGGCATCCGACATCCCGGGCCTCGAGGTCAGCGGGACGATCGTCGAACTCGGTGATGGCGTTGACGCGTTTGAGGTCGGCGCCGAGGTCTGTGCACTGCTCGCCGGGGGCGGTTACGCGGAGTATGTGGCGGTGCCCGCCGGGCAGGTGCTGCCGGTGCCCGCCGCGATACCGCTCGTCGATGCCGCCGCACTGCCCGAGGTGGCGTGCACCGTCTGGTCGAACCTCTTCATGACCGCGCATGTCACGGCGGGCGACTGGGTGCTGATCCACGGCGGCGCCGGCGGCATCGGAACGATGGCGACCCAGCTCGTCGCCGCGTTCGGCGCCCACCCGGTGGTCACCGCCGGCAGCGTCGAAAAGCTCGCCTATTGCCGGACCTTCGGCGCCGAAGCGGGCATCAACTACCGCGATGAGGACTTCGTCGAGCGGATGCTGGACATCTCCGGCGGGCACGGAGCCGACGTCATCCTCGACGTCGTTGGCGCGAAATACCTCGACCGCAACGTGCGTGCGCTCGCGCTCGGCGGGCGCCTGGTCGTGATCGGGCTGCAGGGTGGCGCGAAGGCCGAACTCGACCTCGGCCTGCTGATGTCCCGGCGCGCGAGCGTCGCTGGCACGACCCTCCGTTCCCGGCCGATCGCGGAGAAGGCGCGGGTCGTCGCCGAGGTCGCCGCGCATGTCTGGCCGCTCGTCGAGGCGGGCACCGTGCGCACCGCCGTCGAGGCGCGCTACCCGCTCGACCGGGTCGCGGAGGCCCACGAACACTTCGACTCGGGCCAGCACACGGGCAAAATCCTGCTCACGATGTGACGAGCGGATGCCGTCGGTTGGGGTGCGCGCGGAGCCGGGCGGTGCAGCACCGTCGCTTCGGGAGGTAAATCGCGGGGTGCGTCGACGTATGGGCGGCGGACCTGCGGTTTGTCCGCCCGAAGTTGCGGTGTCGGGCGGCTCGAGCGCCGCGGTCGGCGGGCACGCCGTGTGGGCGGATGGATGGTGTCACTCGGGTCATGGGGTGTCGCCCGTGCGCAGCTCCGTTGTTTCGGGAGGTAAATCGCGGGGTGCGGCGACGTATGGGCGGCGGACCTGCGGTTTTCCCGCCCGAAGTTGCGGTGCCGGGCGGCGCCCACCGGTTCCAGCACCGCGCGCGCAGTTACGAGTCCGACCAGGCTCCCAGCGCCGTCGCGACGCTCTCAATGAGCCGGGCAAAACTCCGCTCCCTGTCTACAGGAAGCTGGAACCCGCCTCGGGTTTCCAGATCGACGAAACCGTGGAGCGCCGACCGAAGGAACCGGGTGGCATCCACCGCGTCATCGCCCCGCAGGTCGTAGCCGGCGAGAACGTCGTAAATCACCTCAACGAGAACAGACGACACGCGCGAGTCTTCCGGATCTTCGGATGCCGCCGCCCGCACGGTCAGCGGGTACTGGCCAGGATGCTCAACCGCCCATTTCCGGTAGGCGAGGGAGAGCGCACGGATGGCGTCGTCCCGGGAACGTCCGATGGCCGCCTGCCCGAGAGCGCGCGCGAGATCCGTCTTCGCGCGCAACGTGATGCCCCGGTAGAGACCGGGCATGCCGTCGACGTGTTTGTAGAGGGAGGGAGCCCGCACGCCGAGGCCCTCGGCCAGGACGGCGAGATTCAAGCCATCGGCTGCGGGGTCATCGAGGATCTGGGCGGCGCGCTCGATGACCGTGGCCTCGTCGAGTCCAGCCCTAGGCACGCGTGGTCACCGTCCGGAGGAAGTCCAGGATGCTGGCCGAAACCAGGTCGGGCTGCTGCGAGTGCGGGTAGTGACCGGCTTCGGGAACCATGACGGATGTTCCCTTCAGCGTGTGCGCGATCCACTCCGCTTCAACCCGTGGATCCTTAAAGTCCGGGTCCTTCTCGCCCATGATGACCAGGGTCGGCGTCGAGACCGCCGAGAGGCTCTCGCCAGCGCGCACGTGGTCGGTGCGGGTGGTGAGGCTGAACGCGCGCGCGTAGCCGGGCCGCTTGATACTTGCGATTGCCGTGCGCTGGTACTCGGCGAAGTCCGACGGCTTGGCACCGGCGTAGAGGGTTGGCATGTATGCCTTCCATGCCGCTGCTGCCCACGGGCGGGCCATCAGGACCCGGAAGAGGAGAGTCTGCAGCGGGTTGGCGGCGGGTCGCCGCACGAACGGGCCAATCAGGACGAGGCCGTTGACGAGCTCAGGATGCTCGGCCGCCACGATGACCGCGCCACCCGCCGCCATCGAGCTGCCGACAACGATCGCCGGACCGAGTTCGCGAAGAAGGGCGGCGATGTCACCGGCCGTGTCGACGTCACCGTAACTCGAGAAGGACGCATCGCTGTCGCCGTGACCACGCAGGTCTGTGGTGACAACCGTGTAGTCCGCTTCGGCGAGTGCTGGAGCAAGGAACCGGTAGGTGGATCGAAGCTCGCCCATGCCGGGCACGAGTACGATCCGCGGCCCGTTGCCTCGAACGTCGTAGGCAATCCTCCCCTGAGTGCCGCGCTGGAGGAAGCGCGTTGTGAGTTGATGTGTCATGTGGCTAATCTACTTAGCTTCTAAGCTAAGCGCAATAGGCAACGCGTCTTAATCGCTGAAACCGGCGAGCTGGGGGTGTACGCGGGCCTTCCGCACGCACCGCCGACGGCGAAGAATCGAGCCATGAACACATCGAACAAATCAACCGAGGGCGGTGTCCTGATTGTCGGGGCCGGACCGGGTATCGGCCTGGCCGTGGCCCGCCGATTCTCCCGTGGCGGCCGGTCGGTCGGCCTCATTGCCAGGTCAGTGGAGCGCCTGACGCAACTCTCGGATGCTCTCGGGGCCGAGGGCATCCGGACAGCGTGGCAGGCCGCCGACGCGACGGATGCCGACGACCTTGCCCGCGGCATCCGGTTGCTTACCCAGCAGCTCGGACCGATCGAGACTCTCTGCTTCAGCCCGTTGCCCTCGCTCGCGCTCATCCGCCCGGTTCTCGAGACCGCGCCACGGGAGTTCATCGAGTCGTTCAGTCTGAACGTGGCTGGCGCTGCGGCGGCGGTCGCCGAAGTCACGCCGGGCATGATCGAGCGGGGGCACGGGACTCTGCTGTTTACAACGGGCAGCGCGGCGCTCAACCCGTCCCCGGAGCGGGCCGCGAGTGTCGTGACGACGGCAGCAGAGACTGCCTATGTCGATCTACTGCATCGAGCCCTCACTCCGCGCGGCATCCGCGTCGCTCATCTGGCCATCGTTGGAGCCGTCGGCCCCGGCGCCGCCCACGAACCGGACGCCGTTGCCGAGGCGCTCTGGGCGGCATCCGTGTCAGCGGACGGACCGCTCACCGTGCTCCGCCAGCCTGCCGAATCTGACATCTCGTGATGACCGCGCGTCGTTGGCGGGCCGCGCCATCAGGTGGCGCGGAGCATCGCTGAGAGATCAGCGAGGATGCCCGCGACTGATCCGAGACTGACGACCCCGCTACCGGCGGCGTGCTCGTTCACCGCCGGCAGCAGCGCGCTGTGGGTGCGCTCGGCGGCCGGGGCATGCCCGACCTCGATCGCGGCCAGCCCCACCAGTGTCCACGACACCTCGAGCATCAGATCGAGTGGCGGGTCGGGCACGGCGTCGAGAGCGGTTGCGGCCTCAGCTTGCTGGCCAGCCCTCGCGAGCAGGAGGGGTCGAACCCACGGTTCGTACGGACCGAAATCCCCGTCGGGAAGCTCTCTGGCAGACCGATCGCGCCGCAACACCGCGGTCAAAGCGGCGAGCGCCGGGAGCCCGCGGGAGAAACCGGGCATCTCCTCGCCGGAGGGCGGCAACTCGGATGTCGCGGCGAAGGTCCACCGGAACCACGCCGGAAAGACGCTCGCCAGCGGGCGCTCATGACGGGCGGCGAGTGTGTCGATCGCCCGAGCCTCCGACGACGCGACCTCCAGGTCGTTGAGCGCGCACAGCGCCTGCATGCGGATGATGCGTCCGTGGATCTCGAACGTCGCCAGCTCGGCCTCGCGCGCGATCTCGATGATCTCCGCGCCGATGCGCTCGCGCACACCCGCGAGACCGGCCGTCTCGAAGCTCTGCATGTAGCGGGCGGCGAGGGCGAAGCACACCAGTGAGGGGTCGCCGATTCGCCGGGCGATTCGTTCGGCGTCGCGGGCCTCGGCACCCCGGTCGGCGGTTCCGCGCGACTCCATCGCCACGGTTGCCAGCAGCCGCGCACGCGACCGACCTGACGCGCTTTCCGGCAGCTGAGACAGCATCCGTAATGCCGCCTCGACGATTACCGCCGATTGTGCAGGGTCATCGGACCGGGTCCAGCTGCCCGGGACGTCGTAGCCTCCGACGATGCGGGCGGTCAGGTCGGAGTCGCCGAGTTGCTGTGCCGCCGCAATGGCGGCGATACGCTCCTGAGCGGCGACATCGAGCCCGCCCGAAACCGCGAGTCCTGGCAGCAGCGTGCTCGCGCTTTCGAGCTGGGCGCGGCTGCCGGTTCGTGAGTGGGCGGATGCCGTGCGCAACAGCAAGGATCGGTTGTGGTCGGGCAGGTCCAGGGCCGGATCGTTGCGCAGGATCTCCCGCTCGAGGGTGGCGAGCGACGTTCCGGGATCGAGACCGAGGTTATCGGCCAGGTGCTCGCGCGCTCGCCGAAGTGTCGCAAGTGCTTCTGCCTGGCGTTCCGTCCGATAGAGCGCGAGTGCAAGCATCCGCCAGCCAGCCTCGCGCCAGGGGTAGGCGACGACGTGCGGATCGAGGAGGGGGATCACCTCCTCAGCGCGACCGAGAGCGAGGCGGGCGTCGGCCAGGCGCTCAACCGCGTCAGCGCGGAGGGCGGCAAGTCGTGTCCGTTCGGCCTGGGCCCACGGTCGGGACGCGAACGGGGCGAAGGCTTCGTCGTGCCATTCCTGCAGCGCGCGCGTCAGCATCGCGTCGGCCCGGTCGGGTCCGGCGGTTGCCGCTTCGGCGACCGCGCGTTCGGCCCGCCAGACGTCGACGGATTCGGGGTTCAACCGGAGCGCGTAGCCATCGCCGACGGTTACGAGCACGCGCGGTGCGGTTCGCGGCTGACGCTGAGGTTCGAGCAACTGGCGCAGCTCCCCGATGAAGGTTCGGACGGCGCCCACCGCGTTAGGGCCGGGTTCATCCCACAGGTCGTCGATGATCGCGGCGGTCGACACGGCGTGACCGTGTGCGGTGATGAGGATGCCGAGAATCTCGCGGTGCCGCGACTTGGACAGTCGGAGCGGGGTGCCGTCGATTTCGGCCGCCACCGGTCCGAAGACACTGATGCGCGGCTCACTCACCCGGTCACTCTATGCCATCCCTGACGGCGGCTGATCGAGCGCTGATCGGGACGGCTCATCGTAGAACCGTCACCAATCAGAAGGACGTGCCATGACACTCTCACTCCCCGGCTTTGGCTACCACCGGATCCCGACCGCGGACGGCGTCGCGCTGAACGTCGCGGTGGCCGGTTCGGGCCCCGCTGTTGTGCTCCTGCACGGTTTTCCGCAGACGCACGTGATGTGGCGACACGTCGCCGCTGACCTCGCGAAGGACCACACGGTGATCTGCCCTGACCTGCGGGGCTACGGCGCAAGCGACAAGCCGGCCGAAGCCGACGAAGACACCTACTCCAAGCGCACGATGGCAGCGGATGTCGTCGAGGTCGCGCGCGTTCTCGGGCACCCGACGTTCGCTCTTGCCGGGCACGACCGGGGAGCACTCGTGGCGATCCGCGCGGGTCTCGACCACCCCGGGGTCGTGACCCACCTCATGACCCTCGACGTGCTGCCGACCCTCGATATGTGGGACATCCTGCACGGCGCCGACGCAAAGGTGGCCTGGCACCTCTACCTGATGGCGCAACCGGTGGGTGTGGCCGAACCGATGATCTCGGCGGTTGCCGACACGTTCTTCGCGTCGTTCATCGACGACTGGGTCTCCACACCCGAGGCAATTCCGACCGAGTACCGCGCCGAATACCTTCGCGCCTCCCGCGAGGCCGTGTCGTCGATCGTTGCCGACTACCGGGCATCCGCCGGCATCGACGTGCTGCACGATCAAGCGGACCGGGCATCCGGGCGCACCCTCGCCATGCCGGTGACCGCCATCCAACAGGACTGGGGCACTGCCTTGGGCTATGACGCCGCCGGACTCTGGCAGGCATGGGCGCCGGATCTCGAGCACCGCACCCTGTCGGCTGGCCACTTCATGCCCGAGGAGGCGCCGGCCGAGATTATCGCGGCGTTGCGCGAGTTGCTCGTGCGCTGACCGCGGCTGACCACGCGTGCCGGGTGCGCCGTCGTTTCGGGAGGTGAATCGCCGGGTGCGTCGACGTATGGGCGGCGGGACCGCGGTTATTCTGCCCGAAGTTACGGTGCCGGGCGGTACCGACCGGTTCCGGCGCGTCGGTATCAGCCCGTCCATCAGTACCGCGGTAGGCGCGTCGTGTGCGTGAACGGGTGGGCCACTCCGGCCATCGGGAGTCGTCCGTGCGCCGCGCCGTCGTTTCGGGAGGCAAATCGCCGGGTTTGTCGATGTATGGGCGGCGGACGCGCGGTTTTTCCGCCCGAAGTGACGGTGCCGGGAGTCGCCCGCGTGCATGCAGCGTCGTTTCGGGAGGTAGATCGCGGGGTGCGTCGACGTATGGGCGGCGGACCGGCGGTTTTTCCGCCCGAAGCGACGGTGCCCGTCGTGTCGTTCCCGTTGCACGTGTCGCATCGCGCGGCCCGTCTCGGACAACCTCCGGCGGGTCTCTGCCAAATCCATCAGTGGCGGCTGCGCGGCCCGCACCCCGCACCTACGCTGGGTGCGTGACCACGCCTCCCACAGTCATCCGTCCGACGCGATTGAGCCCACTCGTGCTCGTCGCCATTTCGGTGACGCTTGTTGCATGGGCGAGCGCGTTCATCGTCATCCGCGGCGTCGGACCGGACTTCACCCCGGGCGGGATGTCGCTGCTGCGACTGGTGGTCGGCACAGTTCTGCTCGGCTTCCTGCTGATCGGACGTCGCTGGGTGGCGCCCACCCGCCGGGAGTGGCTGCTCATCCTCGGCTTCGGCGTCGCCTGGTTCGGCGCGTACAACATCGCGCTCAACACGGCCGAGGAGACGCTCGACGCCGGCACGACGGCGATGATCGTCAATCTCGCGCCGATCCTTGTCGCCCTGGGCGCCGGGCTTTTTCTCCGCGAAGGGTTGCAGAAGTGGCTCGCCATCGGCGCGGGCGTTGCCTTCATCGGTGTGATCCTGATCGGGGTCGGCGCGGGCAACGCCAACGGCGGAATCGACGGCATCGCGGTGCTCTGGGCGCTTCTCGCCGCCGTCACCTACGCGGCGGGTGTGCTGTTCCAGAAGCCGGCACTCAAGCGACTGCCCGCCGGCCAGGTGACCTGGCTCGGCTGCGCCATCGGCACCATCGCATGTCTGCCGTTCAGCGGCCAGCTTCTCGCCGACCTGCAGCAGGCGCCGACCAGCTCGATCCTCGGTGTTGTCTACCTCGGCACCGTGCCCACCGCCATCGCGTTCAGCACCTGGGCGTACGCGCTGTCGCGGGTGCCGGCTGGCCAGCTCACGATCTCGACGTACATCGTGCCGCCGCTCGCGATTCTGATGGGGGTCGTCTTCCTCGGCGAACTCCCGGTGCCGCTCGCGATCGTCGGCGGCATCCTGTGTCTCGTCGGAGTGGCGCTGACCCGCCGCGGACGGTGATCGCCGCCGAGGCCGGCTCGTCATGGTGACCGGCCCTCGAGTCGCCCACGCCCACGCGCCGTCGCCGACGCCGTTATTTCCGGCGGTAAATCGTGACGTCTGTCGCGCTATTGCGCATGAAGCCACGGTTCTTCCTCCGGAAGCGCACTGCGTCAGCCGCAGTCAGTCGACCTCGAAGTAGTACGGCCCGTCGGTGCCCTCCGCGCCGGAATAACTGAGTGCGATCAGCCCCTCGCCGGGGTCGTCGCTGGGAATCGGAATCACGATGTTGCCGACGACGGTCTCATTGAGGTCCACGTCGGTGAAGCCCGAAAAGTCGGGATCGGGTGCGGCGCTGAGTTCATCCGTGGCGCTGTAGACCTCGTTGCCGTTGCCTGTAACGTACTCGACGGTGATCTCCGTGCCGGGGTCGGCACCAGCCTGGGCGCGCGGTGCCGCAGCGACGGAAACCATGGCCCAGTTCATGCCCTCTGGCGGTGCCGGGTTGCCTTCGACGGCGAGCACGAGATCGGTGGCGTCGAGGTCGTATGCCGTGACGGTCGCCAGATACACGGTCTCGCCGTCGGTGTCCACGAGTTCGACGGGGGAGCCGAGGGTGAGCGACTCCAGGGTGGCACGCGGTTCGGGTGTTGCGGTGATCCCGGGGCGGGCGCGCGGGGTTTCGTCGACGGCCTCGCCGATGGCAAAGATGAAGCCGAAGGTGTACGCGACGATCATCACCGCAGCGAGGACCAGCGACACGAAAGAGAGCACCGTTCCCCAGATCGCCTGCCCGCGTGGCCGGTCGGCGAGCACCAGGCCAATGATGCCAAGCACGATCCCGGTCACACCGAGCAGGAACGACAGGAAGTTCGCGAACGGGATGAACGCCACTCCGATCGACACGATGCCGATGATCAGCGAGGCGAGCCCCGGGCCGTTTCCCTGTTTCTGTGGACCCTGACCCACTGGGGCATACCCATAGTGGGGCTGCTCCTGCGGGTAGAACTGCGACGCGTTGTACGGCGGTTGCTGCGCGGGGTGCGGCGGTTGCTGGTTGTTTCCTTCGCCCGCGGAACCGTACGGACTCGCCGGTGGATTTGTCATACCGCGAGTGTGACCCTCGCGGCCCGGCGCGGTGAGGGTACTAAGACCTACACCGCTTCGGACGCCGCTTGAGGAGGAGCCCGAGAACTGTCCCGTCCCCAGTTTGCGGAAGCTCTAGCGGGGGAGTCGTAGCCCCTGCATCCCACCGTCCACGGCGAGGGAGACCCCGGTCGTCGAACCTGCGAGAGGGCTCGCAAGGTAAGCGATTGCGGCTGCGATTTCTTCCGGAGCGACGAGGCGACCGTGGGGCTGGCGCGCCTCGAGCGCAGAGCGCGCTGCGTCGGGATCGGCAGCCGATGCGAGGAGCCGTCCGATCCATGGTGTGTCCGCAGTGCCCGGGTTCACACAGTTGACGCGGATGCCCTCGGCCAGGTGGTCCGCAGCCATACTCAAGGTGAGAGAGAGCACGGCGCCCTTGGTGGCACCGTAGAGTGCGCGGGCGGGCAGTCCCGCAGTGGCCGCAATGGAACAGGTGTTCACGATGGCGGCATGGTTGGAGCGCCGCAGGTGTGGCAGTGCGGCGCGGGAAACTCGCACCAACCCAACGACGTTGACATCAAACACTCGGTGCCATTCGTCATCGTCGTTCGACTCGATCGTGCCTTGCGCCCCGATGCCGGCGTTGTTGATGACGATATCGATGCCGCCGAGTCTCTCGGCGGCTTCGGCGACGGCCGATCGTACGGACTCGTCATCGGACACGTCGCACCTGAGCGCGACGACGCCGGGGCCCGCCGCCTCGGGCGTCAGATCCAGCACGGCCACTCGTGCGCCACGCTCGACAAGCAATGCCGCAGTGGCGGCACCGATCCCGGAAGCCCCACCTGTAACGATGGCTGTCAGTCCGTCAAATTCCATGGTTCGTCCTTACTGATGTGCCGGTGTGAATTGCTGGCGTTGGCGGCCGAGGCCGTCGATCTCGATTTCGACGACGTCTCCGGCGGAGAGGTAGGGGAAGCGTCCCGAGAGCGCGACCCCTTCCGGCGTCCCGGTGCAGATGAGGTCACCGGGCTCGAGCACGAGGTACTGGCTGAGGTTGAAGATGATCTCGTTGACGCTAAAGATCAGGTCGGCTGTCGACGAATCCTGCCGTGGCTCGCCGTTCACCCAGCTGCGCAGCCTGGCATCGCTCGGGTCGAACTCGTCGGGCGTGACGACGACGGGTCCGGTCGGGCAGAACCCGGCGCAGCTCTTACCTTTCGACCACTGACCGCCCGATACCTCCAGCTGGAACGACCGTTCCGAGAGGTCGTTGACGGTGACGAAGCCCGCGATCGAGTCACGCGCCTGTTCCGGTGAATCCAGGTATGAGGTGCGCTTGCCGATCACGACGCCGAGTTCGACCTCCCAGTCCGTCTTGGTCGACCCGCGCGGAATCGCGACCGCGTCGTTCGGGCCGACGACGGTGTTGGGTGCCTTGTGAAAGAGAATCGGAACAGTCGGCGGCTCTGAACCCGACTCTACCGCGTGCGCGGCGTAGTTCATCCCAATGCAGAACACGGAGGACGGCCGAGCGATGGCTGAGCCAACCCGGACGCCGGACGACGGCAGTTCTGGAAGCGCAGAGGCGGCAAGTGCCTTCGCTGCCTGTGCCGGCCCGTCGGCCCCCCAGAAGGCGGCGTCGATGTCGGTCGTGATGGAGGCGAGGGAGTAGTAGGTCCCGTCCTCGACGACGCAGGGGACCTCTGCTCCCAGGGGGCCAATTCGCGCGAATTTCATGTCATATCCTTCTCAGAATCGGGGGTGCAGTGTCAACAAGCTGTGCCGGTCACCGGCCTGTCGCCGAGGCGACAGGTGTCGTCTCGGCGCTGGTCGTCCCAGTTTCGGCGACACGGCGCTTCTCTGCGCGGGTGTCTGCCAGATTGAAGAGGGCGGCGAGGACGGCACCGGCAACGTTGTGCCAGATCGTCGCGACAGCAGCCGGCAGGGCGGCGAGCGGGGAGAAGTTCGCGTTGGCGAGGGCGGCAGCCAGTCCGGCGTTCTGCATTCCGACCTCGATGGCGACGGCGCGACGTTCGCGGGCGCCGAGGCGACCGGCCTTCGCAGCGAGGTAACCGAGCCCGAAGCCCGCTGCGTTGTGGAGCACGACGGCAAGAATGACGATGAGCGCAGAACCCATGACAACCTCGGCGCTTCCGGCCATGATGCCCGCGATCACCAGTGAGAGGACCGCCACCGAGATCCACGGAACGGCCGGCGCAATTTGTGCGACCAGCTTCTTGGCCAGGAGCCGCACAACGAGACCCAGCGCAACGGGGATGATGACCATCTGGAGGATCTGCAGCGCCATGGACCAGAAGTCGATGGGCAGGTAGCTGCCGGCCAGCCAGAGCACGAGCAATGGAGTCAGTACCGGCGCCAGCAAGGTCGAGATGGTGGTCATCGAGATGGACAACGCGACGTTTCCCTTGGCGAGATAGGCAACGATGTTGGACGATGCTCCACCGGGTGCGGACCCGAGAAGCACCATTCCGACGATGAGCAGCGGGTCAAGCTGAAGCAGCACCGCGATACCGAAGCCGGTGAGCGGCATGATCAGGAATTGGGCGACGCATCCGATCAACACCGCATGGGGCATTTTGGCAACGATCCTGAGGTCGGGAATCGTGAGGGTCAGACCCATGGTGAACATGACGATGCCGAGCAGCGTTGGAACCAGGGGGTTCAAAGGGAGCGCCACATCCGGTGCCAGAGTGCCGAAGATGCCGGCAATGACGATGATTACCGGAAACGCCATGACCGCGATCTTGGCCGATCGACGCTCGCGAGAAGCGAGAAGGTCGGATGTATTGCTCAAAATTTTCCTCCTTGAAAACAATTCGACAGCCAGCTGATCGGCCCGAGAGTACGCTAGCACGCCGCAAGTCCACCATGCGACGGGATTCATGGCTGCGGTGCCGGCAGCGTAATGATCGGATCAATTTTCCAAAGCCGTCGACATGGGACGCTCCGGTCCTCATGGAGCGTCTAGAGGGCGCCTTTAAGCCAAGCTTCGATCCCGCCGACATGCAGGGTCAGGGCTGCCCGTGCCAGGTCCGGGTCCCGGCTGCTGAGGGCGGCGAGGATGGCGCCATGCTCGGAGAGCGTGCGGGCTGTTGACGCGTCCTCGGTGATGCCTCGCCAGACGCGGGCGCGGATGGTCGAACTCGAGAGGCTTTCGAGCAGGCCCGACAGATAGGCGTTTCCACTCGCAGCAGTGATCTGCCGGTGGAATTCGATGTCGTGGCTGACGAGATCGTCGAGACTCGTCGACTCATCGACGGAGGACAGAAGCTGCGAGAGATCATCGAGCTGCGCGTCACTTATGCGCACCGCGGCCAGGCCGGCGGCGTGAGCTTCGAGGACGCGCCGCACTTCGAATATCTCGATCACCGAGGCATCCTGATGGAGGTCAACGACGAATGCCATCGCCTCGAGCAGGAGGTGCGGCTCGAGGCTGGTGACGTATGTCCCGTCGCCGCGACGCACATCGAGTACCCGAATCACTTCCAGTGACTTCACTGCCTCACGGAGCGAATTCCGAGACAGCCCCAGTCGCTCGCTCAGTTCCTTTTCCGGTGGAAGGCGCTGGCCGGGTTTGAGTTCACCTGACACGATCATTGCTTTGATCGTCGAGATCGCCTCATCCGTGACTGCCATGCGGCCAGCCTAACGGCTTGGTAAATACCTCACTCGAGGCGTCCGTTCGTATCTGAAGGTCACACGGACGGCGCGACCTAGAAGGAGGAGCCGGAGAACGTGAGAACGGAACCGAACGTGTACACGAAGGCCATGATCATGCCGAGGACGATCGACGCTCCCGAGAGCACAAGGCCCCACAACGCCTGCCGCCGCGGGCGCCCCGGCAACACCAGCCCGATGATTCCGAAGACGACGCCGATGATGCCGGGCAGGGACGCGCCGAAGTTCGACCCGGGCAGGATCGCGATGAGCATCGCGGCGATGCCGATGATGAAGGATGTGAGGCCGGGTCCGTTGCTGTTGAACGGCGCGGTCTGGGCCGGGCCGTACGGATTCGGGTGCTGCTGGGGATAGTTGTAGTGCGCCTGGTTGTACGGCTGCGGCTGCGGCTGCGGGTACTGGCTGAACTGCGGATGCTGTGGCTGGACTGCCTGAGGGTACGGCGGCTGTTGCGGGGACGGGCGATATGCGGGTGACGGCGGTGCCTGGTTGTACGGGGCTTGCGGCTGGGAGTACGGGGGCAGCTGTGCGGACTGGCTTGGAGCCGCTGGCGAGTACGGCTGGTAACCGGCCGACTCCTCGGCTGACTCCTCGGGCACGGATGGGTCCACCGGAGCAGAATCTGCGGCGCGATAGGGGCTGGGCGGACCGGAAGCGGCGGGTCCGTCAGGGCTCGGCGTTGGGTTCGTCATGCGCCGAGTATGCCCTATGTGGCGTCGTCAGGGCGAGGAGAAATTTACCCACCCGTGCTGAGCGACACCGCATTGACGGGGAGAAGTGCGCCCGGTGCAGCGGATGATTCGATCGTGTACGGCGCGCTCCGCGTGGTCTCGTCGATCACGCCGAACATCGCGGCGATGAAGCCGAACGTGTAGAGGAAGAACGTCACAAACGCGATACCCATCGAGACCACGGAGAGCACGGTGCCCCAGATCGCCTGGCCGCGCGGCCGGTCAACGAGCACCAGCCCAACGATGCCGACGACGAGCCCCGCGGGTCCGAGCAGGAAGGAAAAGACGTTGACGAGCGGAATGAACGCCGCGACGCCCGAGGCGATGCCGATGATCAGCGCCGCGAGTCCTGGCCCGTTGCCGCTCTTCGGTGCCGCCGGGCCGACCGCGGTGTAACCGTACGGCAGCTGCTCCTGCGGGTAATACTGCACCGCGTCGTACGGCGGCTGCGGTGCCGGGTACTGCGGTTGCGTGCTGGGCGGACCGGAGTCCGCTGGACCGGAAGAACTCGGCGGGAGGCTCGTCATGCGTCGAGTCTGCCGCATCATCCGGATTCTGTGGAGAAAACGGATGCCGCGGCAGAGCGGCACGAAAGCTAGCGCTGCATCAGAGCGTCAAGACCAACAGCCATCGCCGCGGCCAGACGGAAGTCGACCCGCTGGTCGGGAACGGTGACCGTGTACTTGTCGCGCATGCTGAACTGGCGCTCACTCGTCATGACCGGTGCGCCGGTGGCGCGGTCGATGAAGTCGAAGTGCAGCGCCAGCGGAAGGTTGATGAACCGGCGGAGGATCGCGAGGGTCTGGTTGCGTTCCTGGCCGTATGCTTCCAGGCCCGCTCCGCGCAGGTGGAACGACGTCCGCAAGAGGCTCTGGGCGAAGTCCTTCTGGAACGATCCGATGATGGTGCCGTCAGCGGCGGTGACGTCGTACGACGCGGCAACGTCGATCGCCTGGCGTGCCTTGAAGCCGAACAGCGGCATCGTCTTCGCCTCATCGGCGTAGAACGTGACCTGCTCCTTCATTGCCATCCGCTTCTGCTGCGCGATCGCGAAGATCCGGCCCTCGGACCCGTCGGGGTTGGCCTCGACGATCTCGTAGCGGTTCACCATCATGGTGAGGCGCTGCTTGACGAAAAAGCGGGGCGCGTACTGGAACGTGGAGGTGGTCATCGTTGTCCTTCGGGGCAGTAAGGCAGTGGGGCTGCTCGGAAATAAGGTCACCGAGCAGGTGCAGACGCTGAAGATCCTATCGATGGCCGCAGCTCTGTGACCGCAGCGGCGCGGATCGTCCCTGCCAACCGCCTCAGCGCATCAGTCGTGAGGGTGGATACGGAATACTGGTCAGACTCTTCAACCACCAGAAGGAGAACATCTCTATGGCAGACCCCATCTACACCGCCGTCGCTACCTCGACCGGAGACGGCCGCGCCGGCGGGCACACCGTCTCGAGCGAGGGGCTCCTCGACGTGACCCTGGCCATCCCGACCGAAATGGGTGGACCCGGCGGAGCAACGAACCCCGAGCAACTCTTCGCTGCCGGCTGGGCGTCGTGCTTCCACTCCGCGCTGAAGTCCGCGGCGGCGAGCCGGAAGATCACGTTCACCGACTCGGCCGTTATTGCCGAAGTGGGACTACAGCCCACGGATGGCGGCGGATTCAGCCTCTCGGCCGCGCTTCACATCGAACTCGGCGGTGTCGACCAGGCCACAGCAGACTCCCTCGTCGAGGCCGCGCACGCCATCTGCCCCTACTCCAACGCGACCCGCGGCAACATCCCCGTCACCCTCGACGCGACTGTTGGCTGAACGGGTCCGCCCCGAGCCGCGGGGGGACGCGACCGTGCCGATGACATCAACGACCGACGCTCGCTTCGACCCGGGCATCGCTGCACGCCGTGCGCGCTGGGCCGTCTCGGCGCTCTTCCTCACCAATGGCGCGCTCTTCGCCAACATCTTGCCGCGGTATCCCGAAATTAAGGCAGAGCTGGGGCTCGATAACGCCGCCTACGGTCTCGCGGTTGCGGCGTACCCCGCCGGAGCGATCGTCGCCGGGCTGGCAGCGGCGGTGCTCATCCGCCGACTCGGCTCCGCCCGGGTCGCTGTGGCGGGCACGGTTCTCACCGGCATCAGTCTGCTTTTTGCCGGCCTGTCGCCGACGGTCATTCTGTTTGGCCTTGCGCTGTTCGTCGGTGGAGCATCGGATGCCATCACCGACGTCGCGCAGAACGCTCACGGACTCCGCGTCCAGCGTCGGTACGGCCGCTCGATCATCAATGCGTTCCACGCGATCTGGTCGATCGGCGCGGTGCTCGGTGGCGTGATGGCCGCGGTCGCCATCGCGCTCGGCATTCCGGTGGGCATTCACCTCACCGTCTCCACGGCACTCTTCGCGGCGGTCGCGCTCACCGCACGCCGATTCTGCCTCCCCGGTCGTGACGACGAACTCGACGAGCTCGACGAGTCAGGGGCCGCCGAATGGTCGGGAGCGCCGACCGCCGGGGGCCGCCAAGGCGTCTCCGGCCGCACCGTCGCCGTGCTCGCCATGCTGACCCTGGTCGCCATGGCCGGGGCCGTCGCCGAAGACGCGGGCAACACCTGGGCGACCCTGTACCTCGCTGACTCGCTCGGTGCCGCCGCTGCGGTTGCTCCGCTCGGCTTCATTGCACTCGTCGGTGCGCAGTTCATCGGGCGGATCATCGGCGACGGGATGGTGGACAGGTTCGGTCAGCGGGCCGTCGCCCGTGTCGGCGGACTCATCACCGCGGTCGGCATGGGCCTGGCTCTCGCGTTTCCGAGTGTGCCCGGCACCATCCTCGGCTTCGCCGCCGCCGGATTCGGCACCGCCACGTTGATCCCCGCTGCGATGCACGCCGCCGACGAACTCCCCGGCATCCGCGCGGGCATGGCTCTCACGATCGTGTCGTGGCTGCTGCGCGTCGGCTTCCTGCTGTCGCCGCCGTTCGTCGGTTTCATCGCCGAGAACGAAAGCCTTCGCGCCGGGCTGCTCGTTGCGCCGGCTGCCGGTATCGTCGCGATCCTGTTCGCCGGTGCGCTGGAGAAGCGCCGCGCGACGGTTGATCGCTGACGGCGCCGGCCCGAAAGGTTCCGGCGCTGAACTTCGCGGTGTAAATCACCGCCGACGCCGAGGGTCTGTGCCCACTCCACGGCGGAGGCGATGAACACGACGAGCGAGCCAACGACGAGGAATGCCCAGCCCAGCGCCTGGCGGTCGAATGACTGCAAGGTCCACTGCTCGACCGGAGAGAGCGGGTCACCCGATTCGCGGGTCAACTGCTTCAGGAGCGTTCGGCGCTTACGGATTCGCCAGCGCGGAACCGCGTAATACGTGCGGCTGCGGCCATCCGGGGCGACCCGGCTGAGGTCCGACTGGGAGTTCTCAAGCGAGCGGATGCCGTTCTGAAGCGAGTTGACCATCTGGATCATCGTGCCGATGAGCAGCAGCACCGACCCGAGTGCCAGGGCGAAGAGAACCATTCTCGGTCACACCCTGAACGAGCGCAGGTGGCTGATCACCGTGAAGCCCATGCGTTCGTAGACCGGCTGCCCGAGGGTGCTCGCCTGCAGGGTGGCAACGCGGAGGCCCCGCTCTTGAGCGGATCGCAGTGCCCATCCGGTAAGGGCCGTGGCGATTCCGCGGCCGCGGAAGGCGGCATCCGTTGCCACGAGGTAGATACCGGCGACGCCGTCGCTGACCAGAAGTTCGGCGGTGCCAACGATGCGTCCGTCGATGATGCCGACGAAGCGTTCAAGCGAACCGTCGGACGGTCTCAGCGCCTCCGCCCGAATCGCGCCCTCGCGTGCGGCGGCGGTGACACCCATGGAAGCGGCGTACCCGTCGACCCATGGGGCCAGGTCGGCGTTCGGGCTGAACGGTTCGATCGTGAGGTCGGCGGGGATGTCGCGCATAGCGAAGCGTTCGAGGTTGAGGGCCATCACCGGGGTCGTACCAACCTGTCGGGCGCCACGCTCCTGCAGGTGCTGCTCGATCGCCGGGTCGGTATCGTCGCCGATCTCCCAGAGCCAGGGCACGCCGGCAAAGTGTTCCGCGGCGGCGGCGAGTGTGGACTCGGGGTCGCTGTCCTGAACCCGAAGCACGGCGTTGAGTCGCGGGTGAGCGACGCCGCTGCGCGTCCAGGTGACGGAGTCGTCGCGCGTGCTTTCGGTGCCCCAGCCGAGCCAGTACGAGCGGTAGTTGGCGAGCTGCGGGGCGAGGTTGCCGATGTCCTGTTCGGTCACCGGAGTGGCCGATGGCGCTTGAGGATTATTCATCCGGTCGATCATAGGCAGGGGGTGACGGCATCCGCCATCGTTTTATTCGGAGGGCTGTAACCGGCGCACCGTGCAGGCGAACGCCCGGGCGGGCTACTCGACCGCGAAGTAGAACGGGTCGGTGACGGCGTCGTCGTAGGTGTACGACAGCGTCCAGTATCCGCCCAGAGAATTGTCGTCCGGGACGGCGATCACGACGTTCCCGGTTCCGCTCTCGCCCTCGGCGAGGTCAGTGAGCAGCTCGATCCTCGGCTCGGGGGCGAGCGCATACAGGTCAAGCGGGCTGAATTCGTAACCGTTCGACGTGACGTACCCGACAGCGATATCCATCGCGGGGGAGACGTGCACGCTCGACAGCGCTGTCACATCGACGGTCACCATCGCCCATTTCATCCCCGCGGGCGGTTCGGTGTTGCTCGCGACCGCGAGCACCTGGTCGTTCGCGTTGAGAACGGATGCCGACAGCGTCACCTCGTAGGCCGGCTGACCCGCGAGGTCGATGAGTGTGATCGGGGTGCCGAGCGCGAGTGAATCGACCGGCGGCGGTGTTGCCACCTCGCTCGAGCTCGAATCGTTGTTGTACGACTTGTCCAGTTCGCTGCCGACATACGAGATGAACCCGAACGCGTACACAACGATCATGAGAACCGCGAGGGCGATCGACACGGCCGAGAGCACCGTCCCCCACACGGCCTGGCGCCGTTCGGGTTTGGCGCGCCGGAGTCCGACGATTCCGCAAATGATGCCGACGATGCCGAGCAGGAACGACAGGAAGTTGACGACCGGGATGAACGCGGTCACCACCGAGGCGATTCCGATCACCAGGGCGGCGAGCCCTGGTTTGCCCCGATTCGGTGCTGGCGTTCCGGGTGCTGTGAAGGCGGCGGGGTACCCGTACGGGCTTTGCTGCTGCCCGGCATCCGGTGCAGGGGCGTAGATCGGTGGGTTCTGCGGCGCGGAATCCGCGGGACGATAGGGACTCGCCGGCGGATTCGTCATACCGAGAGTCTGCCCCACCGCGGGCTCGGGTGTGTGTTGCGACGGAGTGCCTCGGCTGTTCGACGGAGCATCTCTCGCAGAGCGAACCGATTCGAGCAACGAACCATCAGCGCTGCAGCGCCTCGATCGCAACCGCGGTCGCCTCGGCGATCAGCGCGTCGTCGTAGTCGGCGTCGGCTTCTGAGCGGCTCGACAGAACGGTGAGCACGATCGGATCGCCCTCCGTGGGCCAGATCACCGCGACGTCGTTTCGGGTTCCGTAGCCTGCCGAACCCGTCTTGTCGCCGACCGTCCACTCCGCCGGCACGCCCGCCCGGATCAGCTTGTCGCCGGTGGTGTTGCCCACGAGCCATTCGGTCAGGAGCTCTCGATCGGATGCTTCGAGCGCGTCACCGAGGACGAGAGCCTCGAGGGTGGTCGCGAACGCTTCAGGCGTGGTCGTGTCGCGCGGGTCGCCGGGGGTGGCTTCGTTGAGCTCCGGTTCGGTGCGATCCACCTGGGTGACGTCGTCGCCCATAGCGGTGATCGCGGTTGCGAGTCCGGCGGGTCCGCCGATCTGCTCGAAGATGAGGTTCGCTGCCGTGTTGTCGCTGTATCGAATGGCGGCGTCGCCCAGTTCGCGGAGCGTCATTCCGGTGTCGACGTGCTGCTCGGTGATGGGTGCGTAGTCGAGCAGGTCAGACTCGTCGTAGGTCACGAGAGTGTCGAGTTCGTCATCGCTGGTCTGGTCGAGCAGCACAGCTGACGCGAACACCTTGATGGTGGAGGCGTAGGCGAACCGCTCGTCGCTTCGGTACTCCAATGCCAGGCCGGTTCCGGTATCGAGCGCGTAGACGCCGAGGCGGGCGTCGAACTTCTGCTCAAGTTCGACGAACTCGTCGTCTGCTGACGGCGTCGTGGGGGCGGGGGTTGCCGTTGCCGATGGTGTTCTTGCGGGGGCCGGTTCGGCCGCGCATCCGACGAGGACGCCCATGGCGAGGGTGGTGAATGCAGCGGCGACGAGGCGAATCGTGTGGGGCATCAAAATTCTCTCGGGTGGATCATCGAACGTGGTTGCCCAAGTCATCGTAGTGGGGCTCCGAGGGGCCCACCGATGCGCTGATCACACGTGCTGTGGCGCGCGCTCGGCGCGAGTTTCTTCTCAGACGCGACGGCAAGATTCGAACTTGCGAATTGACGGGCTATGAGACCGTTCCCTTTGACCACTTGGGTACGCCGCGGTAGTCAGCCACGGTACGGAGATGATCGGCAGCCCGCAATCGATGTGTCGCCGTCTTACGCCGGATGTCGCCCCTCAGCAGTTGCGGGCACGGTACTCACCCGGCGAAACCTCGCACAACTTCACGAAGTGAGCGTAGAAGCTGCTCTGCGATCCGAAGCCCGCCGCGTGCGCGATCTCGCTCGCGCTCAGCGTTGTGGTGACCAGCAGGCGTTGCGCCTCCGAGACCCGGCAGCGGGTCAGGTATTCGCCGAGCGTTGTTCCGACCGATCGCCGAAACAAGGACATCGCGTAATGGGTGTTGAGGTGCGCAGCTTCTGCGACGTCATTTGTGCTGATCGGCTCTCGAAAGTGCGCCATGATGAACTGCGTCATCGCGATCACCCGCTGCATCGATTCTGAGGCTCCCGGTCTTGCGAGGGCCATCGTTGCATCCTGTTCAGTGGATCGCCGGTGATAGCCGAGCAGGCGTCGCACCAGTGCGTGTGCCTCGATGAGCGCGGTCGCCGCGCCCTCCTCCTCGTCCAGCTCCCGCAGCCAGCACATGAACATCGACTCGACGTCGTGACCGGCTGCTGCAATGGGGACGATCACCGGCCTGCCCTGGAGCACATTATGGAGATCGCGGGCCGCGAGCCCCCAGTGGAGCACGGTGCTCAACGGAATGTGCAGCCAGCAGCTGTCGACCGGATCGTCCTCGGGAGTCTGGATTGTTTGGTGCGGAACGGCACCCCAGAACAGCGCCACATGCCCGGCGGGAATGCTGATGCGCTCACCTCCGAAGAGGTAGTCGAGCTGCCCGCTGAGTACGAAGTTGAGTTCCAGATCGTCGTGCTGATGGGAGCGGTTCATCGGCAGTACTTCCCCGCGGCGACTCCAAATCGCTGGGTTGACGACATCGACGGCGGAGGAACGAACGGACGGGGCATGCACAACAATGGACATGCCTACAGGCTAGGACACGACCTGAGGATTCTGGACAAAGTCGACCCCACGGCGGAGGCGCCGGACCACTCGGCCCTTCTAGCGTTGGGGCATGCACTCGCCAACGCGACCTCCCAAGATCGCCATCATCGGCGCGGGAGGCTTTGTCTTCCCGTTTCGCCTCATCGGCGACCTCATCAGCTTTCCAGCGCTGCAGTCGAGCACGCTCTGCCTGATGGATCTCGATGCCGAGCGGGTCGCCCGTACGGCAACGGCGGCGCGCGAGTTGGTCGCCCACCACGGCCTCGGCACCACGATCATCGAGACGACCGATCGTCGCGAGGCGCTCCGCGACGCCGACTTCGTCATCATCACCTTCCAGGTTGGCGGAATCGACTCCTACCGCCACGACGTTGAAATTCCGCGCAAGTACGGCGTGGACCAGACGGTCGGCGACACGGTCGGACCTGGCGGGGTGTTTCGCTTCCTCCGCTCGGTTCCGGCATACGAGGTCATCGCTGCCGACGCGCTCGAACTCTGTCCAGACGCGCAGTTCATCAACTACGCGAACCCGATGGCCATGGCCACCGCGTTCCTCAACGCCAAGGGGCTCCGGACGGTCGGCCTCTGCCACAGTGTGCAGGGCACAACACGGATGCTGGCGCGAACGCTCGGTGTTCCGTACGACGAGGTCAATTACGTGTGCGCCGGCATCAACCATCAGGCCTGGATCCTCCGTTTCGAGCACGGCTGCGATGACCTCTACCCGCGATTGCGCGAGACGATGACCGCACTCCACCAGCGCGGGCGCGGTGCGGCGGAGCTCGTCGATGACGACGGTGACCACAGTGAAGCGGCCGTGGCAGCGAGCAACTACGAGGGTGGAAACGAGCAGGTCCGCACGGCCATCATGAACACGTTCGGTTACTTCCAGACCGAATCGAGCCACCACGCATCCGAGTACCTGCCGTACTTCCGGAAGGATCCTGCGACGGTGCTCGAGTACATTCCTGAGCGGTGGGATTACTACGAGATCTGTGTCGCCCACGACCTGTCCGGTGATATCGAGCAGCAGCTCGAGAAGCTCAAGAGCAACCTCGAACCGTCGGTCGAATACGGCGCGAGCATCATCAACTCGATCATCACCGGCGTGCCGAGCGTGATCTACGGCAACGTTCCCAACGACGGCCTCATCTCCAATCTCCCGGCTGATGCCTGCGTCGAGGTGCCCTGCCTCGTCGACAAAAACGGCGTGCAACCGGTCACGATCGGCGCGCTCCCGCCCCAGCTGGCGGCGCTCAACCGCACCAACATCAACCTGCAGACGCTCGCCGTTCTGGCCGCGCTCACCGGCAACAGGGAATACGTCTTTCACGCGGTCGCCGTCGACCCGCTCACCAGTGCAATCCTCACGCTTGACGACATCCGTTCAATGACCGAAGAACTCTTCGACGCCCACGACGCCTTGCTGCCCCCGGCACTCACGGCCCGTTAAGGGGGTGAGGTGCGTCGCAGCGCCTCACGTTCTGACCGCACTGCGCACCATCGAATAAACAACTGACAAGGGAGTCACGGTGACAACAGCTGCAACCAGCACGAGAACCACACCGGTGGGGGTACCACCGGGCGCGGTCCGGGGGAGACGGACAAAACGGCGGAAGGATGACACGCGGCTAGCGCTCCTGTTTATCCTGCCCGCGGCGATCGGTCTGGTCGCCTTCTACTTCTGGCCGTTGGTGCGCGGAATTTGGCTGAGCTTCACCTCCTGGGACCTGTTGTCGGCGGCGGAGTTCATCGGCGTCGCCAACTACGTGCGGATGTTCGCTGATCCGGTTTTCTGGAACGCCATCCAGGTGACGCTCACCTACGTGGTTCTCAACATCGGTATTCAGACGATCGTCGCGCTCGTCCTCGCATTGCTGATGCAGAGGCTTACCCAGTCGGTTCTGCTCCGATCGTTGATCCTCACTCCCTTCCTCGTGTCGAACGTCGTTGCGGCCCTGTTGTTCTTGTGGATCCTCGACTTCCAGCTCGGAATCGGCAACCAGATCCTCGAGTGGATCGGGCTCGACCGCATCGGCTTCTTCACCTCAGAATCCTGGGCCATCTTCACGGTTGCACTCGTGAATGTCTGGCGCCACATGGGCTACACCGCGCTGCTGATTTTTGCGGGACTCCAGGCCATTCCAAACAACTACTACGAGGCGGCCCGTGTCGACGGGGCGTCAGAAGTACGGATGTTCCGCTCGATCACGATGCCGTTGCTGCGGCCGATCCTCGGGCTGGTGCTCATCATCTCGGTAATCGGATCATTCCAGGTGTTCGACACCATCTCGGTGACCACCGGTGGAGGCCCGGTCAACGCCACCCGGGTGCTTCAGGTCTATATCTACGAGAACGCGTTCGCGCAGTTCGACTTTGGATACGCATCCGCTCTCAGTGTCGCGATGCTCGCGATCCTGATGATCGTCACCTTCGTCCAGTACCGCGTCACGCGGGCCGGCCAGACCGACCTCAACTAGGGAGAAAGACAATGACGCAACTCCCCTCAGCCCTGGCGGTGGCCGCCGTGCCGGAATCCGCAGAGCCCACACCGCCGCAGGCACGCAAGCGACGCCGCATGAGCATCGGACGGGTCTTCGCCTGGGTCGTGATGGTGATCCTCCTGCTCATCACGATCTTCCCGTTCTACTGGATGCTCCGAACCGCGCTCTCGACGAACGGCGCGCTCGCGGCAAACGCATCATCGCTGTTGCCCGCCGAGTTCAGCTGGAACGGGTTCCGGCGCGTGTTCGGTCTGCAACCCATCGACGAAGCGATCGCCGACGGCGGTTCTGGCGCGCAGATGGACTTCTGGCGCTACCTCCTCAACTCGGTCATTGTCGCGACGGTGGTCACTGTCTGCCAGGTGTTCTTCTCGGCCATGGCCGCTTACGCCTTCTCCCGGCTCAAGTGGAGGGGCCGCAACCTCGTCTTCAGCGTCTTTCTGCTGTCACTGATGGTTCCGGTGATCTTCACGCTGCTGCCCAACTTCCTTCTCATCAAGCAGCTCGGGCTCATCGATACGCTCTTCGGCATCATGCTGCCATCGCTGTTGCTCGCACCGTTCGCGATCTTCTTCCTGAGGCAGTTCTTCCTCAACGTGCCCCTCGAGGTGGAAGAAGCGGCACTGGTCGACGGTGCAAGCAAAATCCGGGTGTTCTTCGGTGTTGTCTTGCCAATGTCGGTTGCCCCGATCGCAACGATTTCGATCCTCACCTACATCAACGCGTGGAACGACTACTTCTGGCCGCTGATGGTTTCGTACAGTGACGAATCGAGGGTGCTGACTGTCGCGCTTGGAGCCTTCAGGGCGCAGAGCCCGTCGGGCGGACCCGACTGGGCAGGACTGATGGCAGCGACGCTCGTCGCGGCTCTCCCGATGATCATCCTCTTCGCGTGCTTCGCCAAGAAGATCGTCAACTCCATCGGCTTCAGCGGAATTAAGTGAGGGTGCGAATCATGACCAGGCTCAAGACGAAATCCCGCCGTACCAGCGGACGACGCACGTTGTGGCGCACCATTGCCGCCTCGACGCTCTCTGTCGGGCTTCTCGGCACCGCCGGTTGCGCCGCTCCGGGCGTGTCGACCGGTGTCGCCATCGACTATTGGTTGTGGGACGCACTCCAGCTGCCGGCCTACCAGAAGTGCGCGGCCGCGTTCGAAGAGGAGAATCCGGATATCCAGGTGCGGATCACCCAGTACGGCTGGGGTGACTACTGGCAGAAACTGACGGCAGGTCTCGTGGCCGGGGCAGGTCCGGACGTCTTCACCGACCACCTCAGCAAATACCCCGAGTTTGTGACCCGTGGCGTGCTGCTGCCGCTCGACGATCTCGAGGCGACGAGCGACTTCGATGGTGCCGAATTCCAGGAAGGCCTCGCCGATCTCTGGGTCGGCCAGGACGGAAAACAGTACGGCGTTCCGAAGGACTTCGACACTGTTGCACTCTTCTACGACAACGCCATGCTCGCCGACGCGGGATTGTCGGCTGCCGACCTCGAAGACCTGCAGTGGAACCCGGAGGATGGCGGAACCTTCGAAGACGTCATCGCTCGACTGACCGTCGATGAGAACGGCGTTCGCGGAGATGAAGAGGGTTTCGATCCCAAGAACGTCGAGGTGTACGGCCTCGCGTCGGGAGGGGCCGGTGACGTCAGCGGGCAGACCCAGTGGGCGTGGCTCGCCGCAGCGACCGGTTGGGAGTACACCAACGCGGATGTCTGGGGCGACGAATACCACTACGACGACCCGCGTTTCCAGGCATCACTCGCATGGCTCTTCGGCCTCGTCGACAAGGGGTTCATGCCCTCGTTCCAGACCGTCGGGAGTGCACCGGACCCGGTGGAGCAGTTGGGATCAGGTAAGGCAGCGCTCTCGCCGAACGGGTCGTGGAACATCAGCGCCTACGGGCGCCTCGAGGGCATCGACTTGGGAATTGCCAAACTCCCGGCAGGCCCGATCGGCCACCCTGTTTCGATGTACAACGGCCTCGGCGACTCCATCAGCGCACAGACCGACCATCCGGAAGAGGCTGCGAAGTTCGTGGCCTTCCTGGGCTCTGACACGTGTCAGGTCATCGTCGGCAACGAGGGCGTCGTCTTCCCGGCGCGTCCGGCTGGAACCGAAGCCGCGGTCGACGCGTTCGCGGAGCGCGGTTTCGATGTCTCTGCGTTTACTGAGCTCGTCGACGACAACTACACGGTCCTGTTCCCGGTCACCACGAATGGTGCCGAGATCCTGTCGATCATGCTCCCCGTGATGGAGGGCATCTATATCGGCAGCTCGGACGTCTCCGAACTCACACAGGTCAACGAGAGGATCAACAAGATCCTGCAGGAATGACCCGTCCATCGCCGGTTCGTTACGGCATCCGCCCTGTGATTTCTCAACATCGCATGACATCTCAGCAATCGCACCACGAAAGGCAATAAATAATGACATTCACCCTCGGAATGGTTGGAGCCGGTCAGTTCGCCGGCCAGTTCGCGACCCTGTTCAAGCTGCACCCACGGGTTGACCGTGTGGTCATCACCGACGTGCTCCCGGAACGGTCGGCCGACCTCAACGAGCGGCTCGGCCTCGATGGCACCCGGGAGAGCTTCGAGGCGATGCTCGCTGACCCGACGGTTGACGCGGTGGCCATCTTCACCCAGCGCTGGACACACGGGCCGCTCGTACTGCAGGCGCTCGCCGCGGGCAAGCACGTGTACTCGGCGGTGCCGATGGCGACAACCGAGACCGACATCGAAGCGATCATCGACGCGGTGCAAAGCACCGGACTCACCTACATGATGGGGGAGACGAGCTACTACAACCCGGCCACGATCTACGCCCGCAACCAGGTTGCGGCGGGAAAGTTCGGGCGCGTGTTCTATGCCGAGGGGGACTACGTCCACGACATGGACCTCGGGTTCTACGAGGCGTACCAGTACAGCGGTGGAGCGGAATGGAAGCGGACCGCGTCGTACCCGCCGATGCTCTACCCGACTCACTCCATCGGGGGAGTGCTCGGCGCGATTCCCACCTACGCCACCAGTGTGAGCTGCATCGGTGTTCGTGATGACCGCGGCGACGGAGTGTTCGACACCGAGGTGAGCATGTTCGGCAACGACTTCTCGAATGCCACCGCGCTGTTTGAGCTCGCGGGTGGCGGGTCGATGCGCATCAATGAAATGCGTCGGGTGGGGTATCCCTCACACCTGAGGGAGAGCCGGTTCAGGTACTTCGGCACCGAGGGCAGCTTCGAGCAGCTCGCGACGGTGTCGGTATGGCAGGACAAGGAAGGGGTCACGGATGTCTCGGCTCTTCTGGCCACGGAGGCGACGGCGGATGCCAACGACCCGGCACTGGCGAATGTGGCGCCCGCGCTGAAGGATGCGTTTGTCTCCGGCCACTCCTCCGTGCACGACATCGGACGGTTGCCCAAGGAGTTCCACGGCGCGCACAACGGCCACGAGGGGAGCCACCACTTCCTCGTCGATGACTTCGTCACCGCGGCGACGGAAGGCACCCGTCCGCCGGTCAACGCCTGGGTTGCGGCGCGCTTCACCCTGCCGGGGATCGTTGCGCACCAGTCAGCTCTGCTGGGCGGGGAGCGGCTGCCGGTGCGTGACTTCGGGGATGCTCCCGCTCTCGGTGCGAATGGCGAGGCCGAACGGGAGAGCGTCGCCGCTCGGGACTGAGGTTGCGATTCGCGGCCCCCAATCGATGTGCCGGCGTCTTACGCCGGCACATCGTCGGGCGGATGCCATGCAGGGCGTTCGTGAACGCCTCGCGTCGTGCCGCTAGTCGGCCTCCGTTATGGAGGTGGCGAATTCCGGCCGGAGCCTCAAGCGCACCGGCGTTGCGCTGCTCTTGTCGATTTCGACGATGGTCGACCGTGACCGGAGAAAGTCGGAGAACTGGTTGTGGCCGAGCTGCTTCTCCTGGAACGAGGGATCGATTCGCTTCATCTGTGTTTTGACCGCGGACGCGTGCTGCCACTCGAGGTCGTTCTTCTCGAGCAGCTCCATTGCTCGTCGGAGTGCGGCGGTAGCTGCCTTCTGGACATTTCGTGCGCCGCCGGGTGAATCGGCCGGAACCGAGGTGGTGCCCGTGGTCGAGGCGCTTGCCGGAGGTGCGGTGGTTTTGCGCGCTGCGGCGGGTGGCGCCGCTGCGGTTGGCGCGAGGTCCTTCGGCGCGAGCGGTTGAACTCCCGGGAGAGTGTCGTAGTCGGCGAACTCGTCGCACGCGGCCGCGAGTGACTGGCTCGTTGATCCGGACACTCCGATACCGATGACGTAGCGGTCGAGGCGTTTGCAGCGCTGTGCCAGGGGGATGTAATCCGAGTCGCCGGCGACGATCACCACGTGGGTGAGTCCCTTGAGGCGAAAAACGTCCTCCATCACATCGACGGCGAGGCGAATATCGGCGCCGTTCTTGAGCGCCTGGGTCGTCGGAAACAACTGGGTCAGGTCGACGGCGCGGCCGATGAGCTGCTTCTGATAGACCGCGTTGGCGGGAGCGGACCAGTCGGAGTAGGCGCGGCTAACCACGATCGCCCCGAATGACGAGGCGTAGTCGAGGATCGCGGCAACGTCGACGGTCGCTTCACGAATGCGGGCAGCGATCGCCGGGTCGGGCTTGCCGTAGGTGGGAGGAAACGACCGCACTTTGTCTTTGGCGAACTGGCCGTCGCCGTGCAACTGGTTGTAGCGGGAGATGACGATGTTGTCGAAATCGATGTAGACGGCGACGCGGTCGCGGGAGGGCTTGGGCATGGTCGTGTGCTCGGGGCGCGGCTAGGAGCCGACCACGGTCGTTGTGCTCGACGATGCCGCGGCGGCGATGATCCACATCACCGTGGTGCCGACCGACAGGACGATAACGAGATAGCCAAGGACGAGCCCGGTGATCGACCCGCCGCGTCCAACACCATTGCGGGTCGCAGTGCGGAGGCCAACATGGCCGAAGACGATCGCGAGGAGCGCGGGCAGGAAGGCAACGAACATCATGCCCAGGCCGATCATCGGGATCGGAATCCAGATCCCGAAGACGATCGCCACGATGCCGAGAACGAGCGCCGTAACCGCCATTCCGTTTCCCGGCTGCCTGATCACGGACTGGTAGATGACCTGCTGCTGGGCATGGGGGTACTGGTTCGGGTTACTCACGCCACTCAGACTGTCAGCGCGGCATGCAGGAGCGGCAGCACCAGTTTGGGGCGGCACGTCACCCGGGTCTCTTTAGGATGACGGATGCTCCGCCACGGCCAGCTCCGACACAAACTCCCGAATATCCTCCGCGACCAGGTCCGGCACCTCGAGCGCCGCGAAGTGTCCTCCGGTCGGCATCTTCGTGAGCCGGCGGACGTCGAAGAACCGCTCCGCGTACTCCTTCGGCGGGTCGGCGATGTCGTCCGGGAACACTGCGATCGCAGTCGGAACCTCGATCTTCATCGACCAGCCACCGGCATCCGTTGACCATTCAGGGTCGCTGGGTGCAGCATCCGTCGCCTGATCGTCGGCGGTTTCGTCGCCCCACGATTGTTCCGCTGACAGTCGCCCATGCCCTCGTTGTAGTAGCGGATCGATGAACGGATGCTGTTGCGCAGCCAGTACAGCACCACGTTGGTGAGCAGGTCGTCGGGTGGGAGGCGGGTGGAGGAGAAGCGCTCGAAGTGGTCGATCAGCCAGGCTGCCAGGCCGACGGGGGAGTCGCTCAGCCCGTAGGCGAGGGTGAGCGGGCGGGTCGACTGGATGACGACGTAGCCGGCGAAGCTCTCGCCCCAGGCCTCGACTGCGGCGACGAATGCTTTCTCGGCGTCGGTGGTCTCGGTCGGGTCGAGGAGGTACATGTTGGCGAACGGCACTTCGGTGAGGTGCAGGCCGATTACGCGGTCGGGGTGGGCGCGGGCAATCTCCTGGCCAATGGCGGCACCCCAGTCTCCGCCGTGCACGAGGTAGCGGTCGTAGCCGAGACCGTCGAGCAGATCGGCGACGACCTCGGCGGCGAAGACGGAGTCCTGCTCGCCGGTTCCGGCGGGGCGCTGGTCGGAGAAGTCGAACCCCGGCAGCGACGGCACGATCACGTCGAACGCGGGCCCGGCGCCGGTGGTGAGCCGGTCGATCAGGTGGATGTAGCGGTAGAAGGAGTCGGCCCAGCCGTGCAGCAGCACGAACGGCACGGCGTCTGGTCGCCCGGATCGCTGGTGAATGAAGTGGATGTCGAGGCCCTGAACCTCGGCGAGGTAGTGGTCGAATCGGTTGAGCTGCGTCTGGGCGGCGGTCCAGTCGTAGCCGGTGCGCCAGCGCTCGGTGAGCTCCTGCAGGTAGGTCAGTTCGGTGCCGCGGAGCCAGCCGGTCGGCGGGGTTTCGTTGGGCCAGCGGGTGCGGTCGAGCCGGTCGCGGAGGTCGTCGAGTTCCTGTTGCGGTACCTCAATGGTGAATGGGCGGATGTTCATTGCTGCTCCTTCCTCTTCCGTGTGGTTCGACGGTAGGAGGGGATGCGGTCAGGGTGTGTCCGCATTGCGGAAACCAGCAAGCGGATGTCGGGGGTCGGGTGCGCGGCAACGCCGAGGCGCGAGCGATGATTCTCCTCTTCGTTACCGGGCGCCCGAAACATGCCTTTTACACAGCTGTCGTTCGGAGGCAACAGGGAGTCACGCCGCCGAAATAATGCATCCGTACATTCGAATGCACAACTTCTTTCATCGACATAACTGGGGGCTCCATGACACTCGACGAGACAGCAGCGACGGGCACCGTCGCACGACACCTCGCGGCGCTGGCCGCAGCGACACCGAACCCACTGGAGTTCGGGTGGGACACGGAACCGTTCTCCGTCACGCTCGACGCTCTGGCGCCGCAGGAGGTTGCGACCGTATGACCGACGTCACAGCACAGACCATTCCCGCCGCGTGCGACATCACCTGGCCGGGCATCGCCGAGACGGCACTGAGCCTCGCCAGCGGGACCGTCACCGCCGAGGCCCTTGCGACAGCTCGACTCGACGCGATCGCGGCCACCGAGCACTCGGGCTTCATTCGGGTAACGGCCGAGCAGGCGCTCGAGCAGGCCCGGGTGAGTGACCGCCGTCGCGAGCAGGGCAAGAGCCTGGGCATTCTCGACGGCATCCCGCTGGCCCACAAAGACATGTTCTTCCGTGCTGGCGAGGTCTCCGGGTTCGGCAGCGCGCTCGTAGACGGGTACATCCCCTCCCAGACGTCGCCGCTGATCGAACGCCTCGACGCGGCCGGTGCCGTCGACGTCGGACGCCTGCACATGGCCGAACTCGCGATGAGCCCGATGGGCAGGAACGACCACATCGGCGACGGCCGGAACCCCTGGAACCCGGACTATGTCTCGGGCGGCTCGTCCAGCGGCAGCGGCATGGCCGTCGCCCACGGGCTCGTGTTCGCGGCCCTCGGGTCCGATACCGGTGGATCGGTCAGGATTCCCGCTGGCGTCTGCGGTGTCACCGCGTTGAAGCCGACGCAGGGCGGGTTGTCGACCAAACATGCCATGCCGCTCGCGCCCTCCCTCGACTGCCCGGGCATCCTGGCGCCAACCGCCGCGGACTGCGCCGTCGTCTTCGAAGCCCTGACCCCGGATGGCGGCCGACCAGCCAGCGACCGCCCGTACACAATCGCCATCCCGGACGTCACCGGCTCCAGACACGTGACCGACGAGATCGCCGCGAATTTCGTGGCGGCATCCGAGGCTCTGGCCGACGGTGAAGCCTCAGTGAAGCCGGCTGGGCTGCCGAACTTCGACCTCCTCAACCAAGTCGCGACCATCATCACCGGGGTGGAGGCCTTCGAGAGCTTCCGCGACTACCTCGAGGTGACACCGGGTGCGATCGGCGATCAGGTGCGTCGGCGCGTGGAGCGCGGGGCCGCGTACCCGGCACACGCTTACGTCCGTGCGCTTCGCATTCGGCCGGCACTCCTGGCGGAGTTTCTCAACACCTACCTGGCGGATGCCGACGCCCTGGTCCTCCCGACCCTCGCGTTCCCGGTGCCCACGATCGCGGAGACCCGCGCCGGTGACCCCCAGGAAGCCGAGGTTCGCTTCGGCGAGTTCTCCTACTGGACCCGCGCCATCAACTATCTGGGGCTCCCGGTGGTGAACATCCCCAGTGGATTCGCCGGAGGGATGCCCACCGGCGTTCAGCTGGTCGGTCGGCCGCACGCAGAATCTGAGCTGCTTGCGCTGGCTCATCGCGTGCAGACGAGCGACAGCTGGAAGCGCACCGTCCAGGTCGGCCCACGCCACTGACCCTCACCTGTTTCTCACCACTCCTATTCAAAGGACTACCGCTATGACTACTCCTGTCATCAATGACATCGGTGCGCGCCTCGACCGTCTCCCCGTGTCCGGCATCCATCGTCGACTCCTTCTCTATATCGGTGCCGGAGCCATGCTCGACTCCTTCGACGTCTACCTGGCCGGTGGCGTCACCGCTGCGATGCGGGCCGAAGGGTTCGCCGACGTCGGCAGCATCGCCACGTTCATGTCCATGACCTTCCTCGGCATGCTCATCGGTGCGGCGCTCGCCGGTTGGAGCGGGGACCGCTTCGGCCGCAAGACCGCCTACACCTGGAACCTCCTCCTCTTCGGCGCGGCGTCGATCGCTGCGGCGTTCGCACCTAACATCGAGGTGCTCATCCTGTGCCGCCTCATCATGGGAATCGGCCTCGGTGCCGAACTCGTGATCGCCGGCGGGATGCTCTCCGAGTTCCTGCCGCCGAAGATCCGCGGCCGCTGGATGACCATCCTCGGCTTCATGATCAACTCCGGTCTGCTGCTGGCGACCGGCGTCGGCCTCATCGTCATTCCGGCCATCGGATGGCAGCCGATGTTCCTGATCGCCGGTGTCGGCGCGTTCATCGTCTGGTTCGTGCGTCGTGCGGTTCCGGAATCACCGCGCTGGCTGGCATCCGTAGGTCGTTATGACGAAGCGGATGCCATCGTCAACGGTTTCGAACGCCGCATCGAAGCGAAGCACGGCCCGCTCGATGCCCCAGCCACCACACTTCCCGCGCCACCCGCCGCGCGGGCACCGTTCAGCGACCTGTTCAAGGGCCGCATGCGACGCCGCGTCATTCTCGCTGTCGTTTGCGCGGTCGCGATCAACGTGTGTGTCTACGGTTTCGTGTCCTGGATCCCGACGTTCTTTGTTGAGCAGGGGTACACGGTGGTGAAGTCGCTGGGCTTCACAACGTTCATGGCAGTCGGCGCCCCCGTCGGTGCACTGATTGGCTACGCGGTGACCGACCGGATCAAGCGCCGGACGACGCTGTTCATCTTCGCTCCGACCGCGATCGTCGTCGGGCTCATCTACCCGAACCTGACGGAGTTCTGGGCTATCGCGATCTGCGGCTTCATGCTCGTGTCGTGCGTTTACACGATGACCGCCGTCACGCTCTATGCCTACATTCCCGAGCTCTTCCCCACGGCGTTGCGGCTGCGCGGCAACAGTGTCTCCTCGGTCGCTGCCCGCGGGGCGTCGATCGGCACCCCGTACGTCATCGCGGCACTATTCGGTGCGTTCGGCGTTGCCGGGCCGGTAGGTCTGGTGGTGGCCGTGCTGATCGCCATGATCATCACCCTGATCCTGGTACCGGTGGAGACCAGCGGCGCGTCCATCGACGAAGCCGGGAAGGACCCGTCACCCAGCCCGATGCCGCTGGAGGAAACGGCGACGCGATAGGAACGAGGTGCACGCGGAGTCAGGCTGGAACACGATTGCGGTTCCAGCCTGGCTTCGTCGCGTGGTGCGGGCGGGCCCTAGCATTGACCCGAAATGACAAACAGACCGACGAGCTATGACATCGCCCGCCGCGCAGGTGTGGGGCAGTCCACTGTCTCCCGCGCCTTGCGTGACGACCCGCGCATTTCCGAGGCGACGCGAGTCAAGGTCCGTGCGGTGGCGGTCGAGCTGGGGTATATCCCGAACCTCACCGCGCGGAGCCTGATCACTGGCTCGGCTCGCGCCGTCGGCGTTCTGGTTCCTGACCTGCTGAACCCCATGTATGCCCAGTTCGTCGAGTCGATCCAGGAGGTGCTGGCCGAGCGCAACTACCGGATGGTGCTCCTCACCGACCGCACGGAAGGCACGCGCGACGCCGGAATCGACGTGCTTCAGGGCGGCCTGGTCGACGGCACCATTTTCATGCAGTCGCGCTTGGATTCCGATCTCGTCAATCGGCTCGTCGAGACGGGCCACCGGTTGGTCGTCCTCGGTCGCGACAGCCCGCAGGCGGTCGATGTTGACCGGGTCGTGGCGGACGACACTGCCGCCGGCCGGCTCGCGGCCGAGCATCTCGTGGCTCAAGGCAATCGAGTCCTCGCCGTCGTCGGAGGCCCGGCGAACAACCCGACCTCGAGTGCCCGCGAGGCGGCGTTCACCGCGCGGTTGAGTGAACTGGGCATCCCTGAGACCGACATCACGGTTCACCACGGGGCGGTCGAGCCGCACGATGGCGAACTGGCCCTCGCCGCAATGGCCCGCGACGGGGCGATGCCAGATGCCATCTTCAGCACCACCGACTTTGTTGCGCTCGGGGTACTCCAGGCGGCAGCAGAACTGGGCATCAACGTGCCCGGAGAGCTCCATGTGATGGGCGTCGGCGACATGTACATGACAGCGTGGAAGGCCTTCGATCTGACGACGATCCGTCAGCCCCACGCCGAGATGTCGCGAGCAGCCGCGACCATGTTGCTCGACCGGATCGAGGGGCTGCGTGAAGTCACGGAGCGAGTTGTGAAACCCGTGGAGCTGGTCGCGCGAGGGACGACTGCGTCTCGGTTTCCCGCGCAACTCTGATGACGGGTGTCAACTCGTTCCTCGCTCGCGTCGCGGAGTGCGGCTTTGGTTGCCTTCCTGTCGTTATCCAGCACGCCCGGCGCTCGAAACATCCGCGGGAATGAACCGCCGCAAGTACTCGCGCAAGCCCGGATCGCAGACATAAACGAACGTGCCGCGGATGCCGCGGGTCAAGAGCACCGCATAAATATTGCGCACAAACCGGAGCAGATCGTCATCCGTATAGGTCTTGCCGAGAACGGCGTTGTTCTCCTTCCCCTTTTTGTCGAAGTAGGAAGCCCGGTCCACAAATGGGCGACCTGCCTGCAGGTCGTAGCGAAGGTCTGGGCCGATGATCACGCCGGCATAGTTGAGGTCATATCCCTGCACGGTATGAATCGAACCGACCTCGTCGAGCGATTTCGGTGACGCGATCCAGTCCGTCTGTGTACTGTTCCATCGGAATAGGTGCCCCTCCACTTCGATGTCGTAGGCGGCCTTGTCGTTCTTCGAATTCCATGGCCAGGCAAACCCGGCGAGGAGGCGGGCCAGCCCGCTCTCTTTCTCCTTTCGGAAAACCTCATCTCGCATATTGGCGATGTTGTCAAACATCCGGAAGTCGTAGCCCTCAAATGTTTCAGGTCGAGGCGCGACAGAGGCGCCGAGTTCGTCGGGTGAACCGAGAATACGGCGTACATATCCGACGTAGTCGGCTCCCGCTTGAACCCGCATCTGGGTAGCAAGTGGGTAGTGGCGACGGTGAGTCTTTGCCTCTTCGACGAGTTCTCGGAGCACCTCAAAAGGAACGTCAGCCGGTCGCACGCTCTGCGCCGCGTCGACGAGGAAGATTTGATGCTTGCTCTGTGCCGTAACCCAGTCGAGTTGGGTCTTGCTCGTGTCGTCGGTGTCGAACAGTGTGTGCGTGATCTCAGCAAACTTCTTGTTCTGCACGCCCGATGGTTGGTTCGCTCGCTGATTGAGCCGGTGAGCTTCATCGACTATCAGAAGGTCGAAGGGCTCGCTCGCGCTGCCAACGTCGAACGCCGTCATAACCATCGATGGATGCAATCCGGGCGTCTTGCGGAAGACCTTCTTCACCGACTCGCGAAGAGACTGCTGCGGTATGACCAGACCCACTCGGATGCCCCCAAGAAGCTCTCGATAGTCCGCCATGAAGAACTCGGAGAACATGGTGTCGGTGTCGAAATCTTCGGCAGGCGCTGACGCTGCGATGTCGACCAGCAGTTTCAAGAGGTAGATGGCAACAACCGTCTTACCCGTGCCTGGCTCGCCTTGGATGACGAGAGTGCTGTTGGCTCCCGACTGCAGATCCTCTAGGAAACCCTCCACGATGCCTTCTACAGCGACAGCTTGATCCGGGGTTAGTGCCTTGAACTGTGAGAGCTTAAACAGATCACTGTTCTCAATTTCCGGGATGCTGCGGGTGAAGACTCCGTCGCGACGGAGCTGTTCGAAGACGTCGCGGAACGATTCCCGGTAGAGGTCTCGGTCGTAGTAATCGCTGTCCGTGATTCCGTCGTTCCGGTTGAGAACACGGTAGGCACCGTCGCCAGCGAGCAACCGAATGAGAAACGATTCCAGGTCGAGGCACGCGGACTTGTTGTACCTCTCATCGATGACGACACGGATTGTCTTGAGATGCTGCTTGTCAGGTGAATCGAAATGCTGTCGCATTCGCGAGACTGCGCTCCGAGACTCACCGACGTAGATATCGCTCAGTAGTGGTTTTCGCCGTGTGGTACTGGTCACACCGTCGTCATCGAGGACGTAGACGACCGGCCAGTTCGAGTTTTGGGAGTGAGTCGGACCCCACGCCGACACTGCCTGTCGAGTGAAATCGAGACGGTCGATTCTAGAGAGCGTCATATTTCGTGCTTCGACCGCGCGCTTTATCGACGGGGTACTTCTCGCGGGTGATGGCGAGCTTGTCGAGGACGATCTGGTTGGGGTCAGCCCCGATGCGATCGGCGAGGAGCATGCAGTAGGTGAGGACGTCGGCCAGTTCTTCTCGAACACGGGCCGGGTCGGCGTCGGCATTCCATTGGAAGCACTCGAGCAACTCGCCGGCCTCGATGGCGATGCTCTTGGCGAGGTTCTCGGGACTGTGGAATTGCGCCCAGTCGCGCTCGGCCATGAACGTTGCGATCTCGTCGCCGACTGACTTTTCCATCATCCAGTCAACCTAGCAGCGCGTCGGGCCCCGACGTCGGGAGAACATCAGGGGAGCTGAGGTGCACAGGCGCATGTACCCCAGATTGGGTGGGAAAGCCTTAGTCCGGCTGTGCCAGCATCTAAGGATTCGCTGTGCGCGCGGGAGGCCTGCTTTGGTCCACTGTGCGTGGGATAAGGAGCTCCGTGGCATACGATCTGGAGAAAATGCTCGTCGTCGGTGTTGCCTCGAGCGCTCTCTTTGACTTATCCGCCGCCGATTCTGTCTTCAGGGACCAAGGCGAATCCGGGTATCGCGAGTACCAGGAAAAACATCTGGAGGAGGCGCTGCAGCCGGGCGTCGCGTTCCCTTTCATCAAGCGTCTCCTCTCCCTCAACGACCTGTCGCCGGATGGTACGCCGCTCGTGGAGGTGATCGTGCTTTCGCGCAATGATCCGGAGACCGGACTCCGTGTAATGCGCTCAATCGAGAATCACAATCTCCCAATTTCCCGTGCGATCTTCATGCAAGGGCGCTCGCCATACGAGTACATGGGAGCGCTGAACATGTCGTTGTTCCTGTCGCAAAACGAAGAGGATGTCAGGGTCGCGTTGAAGATGGGATTTTCTGCGGGGCAGGTCATCGGGCTGCCAGCCGCGGACCCGAACGGTACCGACTTGCGAATCGCGTTTGACTTCGATGGTGTGCTGGCCGATGACTCATCGGAGCGCGTCATGCAGGCGGGGGGTCTGCCCGCCTTTCATGCTCATGAGACAGAGCACACTGAAGTGCCGCTTGCCGAGGGAAGGCTGTCGGATTTCTTGCGGGGTATCAATCGAATCCAAGATATTGAGGAAGCGCGTGTTGCTGCCGAGCCCGGCTACAATCGGCGCGTGCATGTCGCCATCGTCACTGCGCGAAACGCGCCATCGCACGAACGAGTCGTCAAGACTCTTAAATCGTGGGGTGTCCGTGTGAACGATGCTTTTTTCCTAGGCGGGATTGAGAAGGCAAAGGTGTTGCGCGTCCTGAAACCCCATCTCTTTTTTGATGATCAGCTTCGACACCTCCAAGACTCGGCCGATGAAATCCCCAGCGTGCACGTGCCTTTCGGAGTCATCAATGAAACGGTCCCCGACCAGCGCGGAACAACCGAAGATATCAGCGCCTTCGTTGTGTCCCGCTGAAGGACCAGCTAACCCACTCGTCCTGTTCCGCGGCGGTCTCCGACGGATGTAGTAGCGGCGCTAGGCCGAGTGCAGCGCCCTGTAGCTGAGGGCGCTGCCCACCGTCGCCGCAATTCGCTGAGCGGACGCTGACATACCAGAGGGAACCCACGAGGCGACCGTCGGCAGCGCGGATCGGCAGTACGGGGCATCCGTAGCCCGGCGTCAGCTCACCATCCGTTTGGCTGACCCTGTCGCTCGCCAGGTGTACCCCGCTCTGGGTGGGAAAAGGTATGCCGATGAATGGAAGCATCGGGGAGGGGAAATGACGCAATGTGCGCAACTCGCGCGCGTGACCTGCGCGACCATTCCCCGCACACGGCAGCGGCAACGGTCGCCGCCGTAAGCACCGACCTGGAGTGACATGGAATTCGCAGAACTGCTGACCGCACTCGCAACGAAGGTCCGCAATCAGCGGGACGCGATTCAGACGGAGGAGGCAACGAAGAATGCGTTCATCATGCCCTTCATCTCAACGATCCTCGGCTACGACGTCTTCAACCCCCTAGAGGTTGTGCCGGAATTCACAGCCGACGTGGGTATCAAGCGCGGTGAAAAGATCGACTACGCGATCATGCGCGACGGGGAAGTCCAGATGCTCATCGAGTGCAAGAAGTCGACTGAGCCGCTTAAGATCGAGCACGCATCACAGCTGTTCCGGTACTTCGCTGTCACCAATGCACGTATTGCAGTGCTCACCAACGGTGAGACCTACCAGTTCTACACGGACCTGGATGCGCCGAACCGAATGGACGAGAAGCCGTTCCTCGTCCTCGATCTCCTCGACATTGATGAAACGCTGATTCCCGAGCTGATCAAGCTCACCAAGGATGTGTTCGACCTCGACTCGATCATCTCCGCTGCGGGTGAACTGAAGTACATCGGCCAGATCAAGCGGACGATCGCCGCACAGTTCAAAGACCCGGAGGACGACTGGATTCGGTTCTTCGCGACCCGTGTCTACGACGGTGCCTTCACTCAGAAGGTCCGCGAACAGTTCACCACGCTGGTCACCAAGGCAACAAAGCAGTACTTGAATGACCAGGTCAACGACCGGCTGAAGACCGCCCTCGGCGCTTCAAGTTTTCCGGTGGTTGAGAGCGCTGCCGCTGCGGAAGCCGTCACCAGTCGGCCAGTTGCCGAAGACGATCTGGACCGCGACACCGAACTGGAGACGACTCTCGAGGAGCTCGAGGGCTACCAGATCGTTAAAGCGATCGCCTGCAGCGAGGTCCGCCCGCACCGGGTCGTGCACCGCGACGCCAAGTCCTACTTCGCAGTCCTGCTTGACGACAACAACCGGAAGCCGATTGCGCGCCTGCATTTCAACGGAAAGAAGCAGAAGTACCTGGGCCTTTTCGACGCTGACAAGAACGAGACGCGCCACCCGATTGAATCGCTCGATGAGATCTACAACCACGCTTCGGCGATCCGCGAGATGGTCAAAACCTACGAGCAATGAGAAAACTGGGGCAATCGCTCACCGAGAATAGAGGCAGGTCAGGAAATGCCAATCACTCAACCACTGTCCCGTATTGAGCTCGCATCGAGATATTCCGATACGACATGGCGAGGAAAATTTCTGGACCTGCTGTCCTTGGTTGAAATTCTTAGTAGTTGCATCATCGACTCGAAATATAAAGTCTCGGATGAATTGAACCGGGCAATCGTGCTCACCGATGCGGGCAAAAGAGTTCGTGATCAATTGATTACCAAGGAGGACGTGGACGCCAAGGACGCCAATCTGCTCTGTCTATTGGGTCTCGTTCACGTTGAACCTCTCATCGACATTGCGGCCATAGACGTGGGCCGCTTGGTGGACGCCATATCCCGCAGCGTCGTGTCGAAGCGCATGAGGTTTCCGATGATATTTGGACGTCTTCTCTACGATCGCACGGCTGAATTCTTCAAAGACGAACGCACCCACCTGCGGCACGAAGATTCGCTGAAGCTACTGGGCGACGAACCACAGGGCGTGTTTCAGGCCGGACATTTTCTGTTGGGTCCATATGGTGTGATCCGGTTAGCGCACCGTCGAGACCTTTCCCCAACCCTGTCGATCCCACTCCAACACTGTGCCGATCTGTCGTGCCCTGTGGTGCACGATATTCGATTGACGACAAGCTATGAACCCGGAGTAAATCGCAATCGGTCGGCTCTGTATAAAGTCCTTGACCAGGTATCGAAGGACCCTTCCGACTGGAATGGATTCCTATCGGATGTCATGGAGGACCTACTCAACCCCTATGAAGAGAATGACCAGTCCACCCTTCCTTACTTGCTCGGTGACGCATTCGACGACGAGGAACTGCGAGTGTTACTCGCAGAGGCACATCGAACCAGCGCGGGACGTTTGGATGGCGTTGCGAAGTCCTTTGGGCTTATCGGTTCCCCCACGAAATGGTCGGTCGGACTGGATCGATCGCGTCTTCTACAACTACTTCTCACTGAATCGGATCGTGATTTGGTCAGAGTGATTGATGAGTGCGTGAGGGAACAGCACATCGTCCTGCCGCCCGGGGAGATTCGCCGGCCGATGGTGAATCACCGGGTCCGGTCGGGCGCTTGGCGTCTTCGATCAGAAGTTAGCTCACTAGGTTATCGTGCTGTCGCCAGCCGCAGATCTGTCGCTTTGCTCCGACTATCGTCGATGGCGCGATCCTTATTCGACGCAGATTCAGCGCAAGATATGGACGACTTGTCGTGGACTCTGCGGGAGATCAAAGGCGACACTCCGACTGAAAAACTCGAGGCCTTTTTGAGGAAGTCCGAGCCGGCCGAAGTGCTGCGCCGGCTCGTCCTTGCGCGCAGAGAAAATGCAGCCAGGGTGGCCTCACTTCTAGGGATAAAGGAAATACAGCCCGATGATGCATTCATTGATGTTCTTCTGTGGAAGCTCGGATTCTCACCGCAGCGGCGCGAAGACATACGCGACGAGTATTGGACGCGGCACGATGTATTAGAGAGCCTGTCCAGAACTGCTGGAGTGAACCTTGGCCTAGATGAGGACAAGTTGCGCGGGCTTGCGTCGAACTACTTTGTGGCGCTGGAGCGATTCCTCTTCGACTCACTCGTTTTTGCAACTTGGTCTCTTCTAAACGACCATTTCACGTCTGAGCGTCCGTTTCATTTTCATCAGTCGATGGCTCGCGCCTTCGCCATTGACACGCTGAACGCCTCCGCCTCTGTCGAAGGCGCGAAACACAATGAGCTCAGCGAGGAGCCCGACTTGAGCGCGATCGTCCAGGGCTTCATTCGGCTCTCGAAGAAGCTAGATCGCTTACGTGAAGAAGAGGCGCGTTTCGTCCGACCCCCCGCCGAGATACCGAAATTCGTCAAGAAAACGTCGCTGCAGCGTTTCCCATTCAAACACTCAGTGCCCTTCCTGGATCTCACCGCTTCATCGCAAGTTCATGTGGCGGAAATCCTCGGAGCTGTGGGGCGTGGATTGAATGATTCGGGCATTATGACTGCGCGCAATGGCCTATTGCATGCCAAGACTCAGCAGCGAACTCCGTCAATCGTGGAGGTCAATGATGCGCTCGCTCGCGCCCGTAAGGCTCTGGATCAGCTCGAGGAGATCGGATGCGTACGGTCGACGTTCGAAGTTTCACGGCTTGAGACCGATTCGTGGGGTCGCGTTGTGACTGTGCTGCGATCTCATGGCGATGAGATCCGGTTCTCATCACCGTCCGGGTACGACCTATTGGGGCTCCCATCAACTGCGAAACCTCTGTATCTAATGCAAGGCGCTGTCTTTGCTGAACCGAACGAGATGCTCAGGTTCCGCGAAGGCTTCGAATCTAAGTTTTTGTCTTTCTGGTCTGGGTTTCCGGTTCGTCCGGAACCCGGGAACCGCACGATGACCGTAGAAGCTGATGGTGCAATGTCTGACTTGGATGCATCAGCTCCCGCTTTATGACCGTGGCTGTCGGGGGCTTGCATTGATTACACCGAAACCGTGTCGGGTGGCTGTTACGCCAAAAGTGGCGCTAAGTGACGCGCGCTCTCTTCGAGGCTGGGGAGCAACTCGCCCGGCTGCGCAATCCGCACGGCCGGTGCTGACAGGCAAAGCGCGCCCACGAGCCGACCGTCGGCCGCCCGGATCGGCAGTGCGAGGCATCCGTATCCCGGCGTCAGCTCACCGGTCTGTGACGCATAACCCGACGTTGACGCCCCACCGTCTCGCTCCGCGAGCAGCAGGCGGCCCATCGCCGAGGCGGTCAGGTCGCGCGAGATTCGCGACTCGTCGCTGGGGGGAAAGTCCGGGTCAGCATCCACGATGAGGATTCGGTCGCCCTCGTAGCGCACGAGGTGGATGCCGCCGCGGATGCGGGAGCGCAAGTCAGCGATTACGTCCCGCACTGCCTGGGGCGGTGGCGTCGGTGCGACGAGGTGCGCGAGCTCGACCACTTTGCGGCCGAGCGCAAAACCGGTGAGGTCCGGCATCCGCACCAGGTATTCGTCTTGGACCAGCAGGTTGATCAGGCGGTAGGTGGTCGCACGGGGCAGGCCCAGGCTCTGGGAGATCTCCTGCGCGGTGACACCGGCACCGAGCCGGGCGACCTCCTCGAGCACGGTCAGCGCACTGTGGATCGCCTTCGGCTGGCGCGCCCGCACCTCCCCGACCGCAGCCGGTGGGGCCGACGCAGCTGGAGGCGGCCGCACCGCCCGCGGCTCAGTCACGGCGGACATCCGACACGGCCCCTCCAAGCACATCACCGGCGCTGGGCTCATCCCACGCCCCGATGGTTTCGCGCAGCCACGGCCGCCGCCGCACCCGCAGCCGGTATGCCGTCACCCCGACGAGCATCACGACTCCGAACATCCACACCCCGGCCGCCCGCGACGACAGCACCTCGGCTCCGAGATACACCACGAGCACACCGGTCAACAGCACCGCCGTTGCGACGCCGCGAACCCCGGCCCAGACCGTGAACTCGCCGATCCGCTTCAAGAACACCGGCGCCGCCGCACAGACCAGGATGTACGACGTGATGTAGCCGGCCGCCGCCACCACGAGTAGCACCTGCATCGCCGGCCACAACCCGTCACCAACGAAGACCGCGACGATCGGCACAACGGCGATCACCGGCACCGCCACCATCACCGCGGTGAACGGCGTGCGATACCGGGCGTGCGCCCGCCCGAACGCCTCGGGCAGCAGCCCCTCCCGCCCCATCGTGAACAACACCCGCGCGAGCGCCGTCGTCGACGCGATCGCACAGGCCAGGAACGACGCCGCAATGCTCACATCGAGCAGCACCCCCATCCACTCCAGCCCGAACCCCGCCGACAGGTCATTCACCGGCGACTCACTCGCCCGGATGTCCTGCCCCAGCGACGCAAACCCGACGAGCTGACTGAACGACGCCAGCAGGTACAGCCCGCCCGACACCAGCACCGTCCAGACAATCGCGCGCGGAATCGCCGCGTACGGCTTGCGGGCCTCCACCCCCAAGGTGGCCGAACTCTCGAAGCCCACAAACGCCGTCAACGCGACAACCGCCCCTACCGACAGCGTCGTCGGGGTGCCCCCGGCCAGCGATAACGCCGACCAGTCGATCGTCGGCCCGACCTGCGCGAGCAGGGTGCCGACGAGAATCAAAATGATGGTCACCGAGACGAGCTCCACCAGCAGCGTCACCCGTGTCGATAAACGGATGCCCCGCGCGAGCACCAGCAACACCACAGCTGCCAGAATCCCCACGATCAGAGCGGCCACCGCCGAACTCGAGGTCAGGTACGGGGAGACCCGGCCGAGCAGGATGACGAGGTAGTAGCTGGCACCGGCGAGCGCGAACATCGCGATGAAGCCGTAGCCGATGAGCATCCCCACACCGGTGACGACACCGGCCCCGGCGCCGAAGGTCTTCGCGACGAAGGTATAAAGGGAGCCGGTGGCGGCGATCCGCTTCGCGAATGAGTTCACCGTCGTGGCGATCAGCAGTGCCAGCCCCATGGCGAGCGCGAGCGACCAGAACGAGGCGCCGCCCGCAACCACGGCGATGAACAGCGGCATGGTCGTCGCGGCGGCCGACGGCGCCACCGCCGATACCGACTGGGCGAGCACTTCGGCGAAGCCGACACTGCGCCGGTCGAGACCGTGCATGGGGGAGCGGCTCCCCAGCCCCTCAACAGGGTCAGGGTGTGAAATCGCCCGGTCGAGGGCGGTCATTCGACGATCTCCGACATGACCTCACGTTAGGTGGCCCTCGTTGCGCCGCCGCGACGCGCGTGTTTCGGGCAGGTGACGTCTAAATGAGACGGCGGGGCGGCTCTCGTCTCATTCACCATGCTCGGTGTTTTACGCGGCAGGAATCTCGGCGCAACAGCGGCGGGTGAAGCTTGCCGGTATCCGCTCCTCTTCACCTGCATCGTTCGCTCAGCTTGGAGAACTCTCATGACCGTCACCACCAAACCGGCCGCAGACGCCGGTGCCGCGCCGACCGGACGAGCGCTCTCCGGCTCGCTCGGCGTCACGGCGATCGTCTTCATGGTTGTCGCCGCGGCGGCACCGCTCACCGTGATCGGCGGTGCCGCTCCGCTCGGCATCCTCCTCGGCAACGGGGTCGGCTTTCCGAGCATGTATGCCATCTCGGCGGTCGTGCTGCTGCTGTTCTCGGTTGGCCTCGCCGCGATGACCAAGCACGTGCCGAAGCCGGGCGCGTTCTTCACCTTCGTCGGCTACGGGCTCGGCAAGAAGGCGGGGCTCGCGAGCGCGTTCCTCGCGCTGCTCACCTATACGACCATCCAGGTGTCGGTCTACGGCTATATCGGTTACCTGCTCAACGTGACGGTGACCGGCCTCGGCGGACCCGACATTGCCTGGCCGCTGTATTCGCTGGCGTCGATCGCGCTGGTCGGCATCCTCGGTTACCGGCACATCGACCTGTCGTCCAAGGTGCTCGGCGTGCTGCTGATCGGTGAGGTCGGTATCGTGCTGGCGTTGGTCGCCGCTGTTGTGTTCGCCGGCGGGGCGGATGGCCTTTCGCTGGCGCCGTTCGAGCCGTCTCACGTGATGAGTGGGTCACCGGGTATCGGTCTGATGTTCGCGATCGCCGCGTTCATCGGTTTCGAAGCAACGGCAATCTTCCGTGACGAGGCCAAGGACCCGAATCGCACCATCCCGCGCGCCACCTACGTCGCAGTGATCGGCATCGGCCTGTTCTACACCCTCGCGTCGTGGGGGCTGGTCATGGCCTGGGGCCCCGACAACGTGCTCGGTGTCGCCGCCGAAGATCCCGGCGCGATGATCCTCGTCACGACAGCGCAGTACCTCGGTGTTGTCGGAGAGATCATCATCAACGTGCTGCTGATCACGAGCATGTTCGCCTGCGTGCTCTCGTTCCACAACGTCATCACCCGCTACCAGCACTCGATGTCGAACGCTGGCGTGCTGCCGGCCCGCATCGGTTCGGTGCACGCGAAGCACGTCTCGCCGCACCTGTCGTCGCTCACCCAGAGCATCACCGCCGCCGTGTGCGTCGCGATCTTCGCGGTGCTCGGGCTTGACCCGGTGCTGCAGGTGTTCACCTGGTTCGCCGGCGTCGCGACCCTCGCCATTGCGATCCTGATGGCGATCACGAGCGCAGCGATCATCGTCTACTTCGCCCGCACCAAGAAGGACGGACGGCTCTGGAACACGGTCATCGCTCCCGGGCTCGGCTTCGTCGGACTGGTCGGTGCCGCCGTGGTCATCATCGCCAACTTCCCGATGCTCGTCGGCGACGTCGACGCGACAGGGACGCCGAGCTTTGGCGCGGTGAGCGCCGTGCTCCTCGGACTGATCGTGCTGTTCCCGCTCATCGGCTGGGTGCAGGCGCTCGTCATCAAGAAGACCCATCCCGCCGTCTACGAGACGCTCACCGACGCGATCAGCGGCTGACCCTCTCTATTCCTCTTATTTCCCACCCCGCACCACCAGCAAGGAGACCACCCTCATGACCCTCGTCGACACCCCCACCGCAACCTCGGGCGAGAACGAAGCGGGCACGCAGCATCCGCTCGCCAATCTCACCGCCGAAGAATTCGTGACCATCCGCGACATCGTCACCGCATCGGACGACTTCACCGGGACCACCCGCTTCGCCTACGTCGGGCTCGACGAACCGCACAAGCGCGAGGTGCTCGCCTGGCAGGCGGGGCAGGGCGCACTGCCTGAACGCCGGGCGCGGGTGATGCTGCTCGACATGGCGACCGGGCGCTCGACGGACAACATCGTGTCGCTCGACGCCGGTGAAGTGCTCTCCACCTCGGTGCTCGACGGCTCGGCGGGTCAGTTGCCGATCCTGGTCGAGGAATTCGACGCGGTGGCCGACATCGTCGCCGAGGATCCGCGCTGGGTCGAGGCGCTGACCCGCCGCGGCACCACCGTCGAGGACGTCAAGGTTGTGCCGCTGTCTGCCGGGTACTACGACTTCCCCGAGGAGGAAGGGCGACGGATGCTGCGTGTGCTCGCCTTCCGGCAGGACTACCCGGGCGACCACGTCTGGGCGCACCCGGTTGACGGTCTCAGCGCGTACGTCGACACGGCATCCCGCACGATCACGCGGCTGATTGACTCGGCTGACCTGGCGATTCCCGCCGAGAGCGGCAACTTCGACGACCCGGCGGTGCAGGGCGAACCGCTCACGACGCTCAAGCCGATCGTCATCACTCAGCCCGAGGGGCCGAGCTTCACGGTGGACGGCGATGTGGTCAGCTGGGCGAACTGGAAGTTCCAGGTCGGTTTCGACGTGCGCGAGGGTCTGGTGTTGCGTCAGCTGTCCTTCACGGATGCCGGCGAGGAGCGTTCGGTCATCTACCGTGCCTCGATCAATGAAATGCTCGTTCCCTACGCGGACCCGTCGCCGGTGCGGTTCTGGCAGAACTACTTCGACACCGGCGAGTACCTCTTCGGCCGGTTCACCAACTCGCTCGCGCTCGGCTGCGACTGTGTCGGCGAGATCAAGTACTTCGACGCGGTGATGGCCGACGAGACCGGCAACCCGTTCACCATTTCGAACGGCATCTGCATGCACGAGGAAGACTTCGGCACGCTGTGGAAGCACTCCGACCTCTACACCGGCTCGAACGAGGTGCGCCGCTCTCGCCGGCTCGTCATCTCGTTCTTCACCACCGTCGGCAACTACGACTACGGCTTCTACTGGTACCTCTACCTCGACGGCACCATCGAGTGTGAGGCGAAGCTGACCGGCATCCTGTTTACCTCGGCGTACCCGGGGCTCTCCGCCTCCGGTGACGATTACCCGTATGCGTCGGAGGTCGCGCCCGGACTCGGCGGCCCGTACCACCAGCACCTCTTCTCGGCGCGGCTCGACATGATGGTCGACGGGCTGTCCAACGCCGTCGATGAGGTTGAAGTCGGGCGGGTGCCGGTCGGACCGGGCAACGAGCACGGCAACGCGTTCACCAAGAAGACGACCCGCATCTCAACGGAAGCGGTCTCGGGTCGCGTCGCCGACGCATCCGTTGCCCGCTCCTGGAACGTCGTGAACACGGAGAAGACCAACCGGATGGGGCGGCCGACCGGATACACGCTCTACCCGCAGGATGCCCCGACGCTGCTGGCGGATGCCTCCTCCTCGATCGCTGCGCGCGCGGAGTTTGCGACCAAGCACCTGTTCGTCACTCAGTACGACCCCGCCGAGAAGTATGCGGCTGGCGACTTCGTGCATCAGAACCCGGGTCGTGACGGCGTCTCTCGGTATATCGCGGATGACGCGTCGGTCGACGGTGAGGACATTGTGCTGTGGCACACGTTCGGGCCGACGCACTTTCCGCGGCCGGAGGATTGGCCAGTGATGCCCGTCGACTACGCGAAGTTCACGCTCAAGCCGTATGGGTTCTTCGGCAAGAACCCGGCGCTGAATGTGCCGGCGGCGGTGGCGCACTGTTCGTCGGGGATCGCGTCGCCCGATGCGGCGGCCTCGGACGAGCTCGGTGTTGCTGATGGCGATGGGGTGGCGTCGGCGGATCTCGGGCTGTCGGCTTCGTCGGCTGCTGGTTCTGCTGCCGCTGCTTCATCGGGCGGGTGCGGCGACAACTGCACCTGCGGGCACTAGCTCTTCGCCATGACGGAGTTGCTCCACCTCTCGGCTCTCCTGCCGGCCGCCTTCGGTGCGTGTTGCACCGTCGGGGGTCGGCGGGGGAGCCGGGTGCTGTCCGGGTTCGAGGGCTTTGCCGCCGTTGCGATGTTGGTGGCGATGGCGGATGTCGCGCTCGGCCTCGGTCTCGTCGCCCCGATCCTGTGGGTGGTCGCCCTGGTCGCGCTCGCCCTGGTCGGGTTGCCGCTGGGGCGGGTGTCGCTTGCGACGGTACCTGGTTCGGGCGGGCGCGCGACCACCGAGTCGTCGGACATGCGCGACCGGGACCGTGGCCACCCGCCGTTGTTGCACTCGAGTCTCGGTCTAATCGTGATGGCCGGGCTGCTCGCCGTGATGGCGGCAGGCCACGCGGCATCCGTCGCATCGCACCACTCCACGGGGGGACTGCTCCCCACCCTCGTGCTCACCGGATCAGCGGTCTATGTCGGCTACTCGACCTGGCGTGCGGCAGCGCTGTACCGTCTGCCGAGGCGCGACGTTCTCGGATGCCTCGAGGCAGCGAGCATGGCGGCATCCGTTGCGCTGATGGCGGGCGCGCTAGCTGTGTGAGGCCCTGCCACACCTTTCGTTTCGCCCAGCGCTGCACTCCCTGCGCGTGGAGCCCTCCCAATCTCGCCGACCGCTGCACTTCCATGCCCGCGCTACACATAATTCTGCAGCGCGGGCATGGATCTGTAGCGCTCGCCGACGAACCGCTCCTGCGGGACCTGATCGGATGCCTCGAGGCCGCGAGCATGGCGGCATCCGTTGCGCTGATGGCGGGCGCGCTCGCCGTCTGAGGCTGCGCCAACCCATGCGCTGCACGCGCTCCATCCCATCCGCATCGGCCGCCGCTGTACTTCCATGCCCGCGCTACAGGTGCTTCTGCAGCGCGGGCATGGATCTGCAGCGCTCGCCGAACACGGCGGCCGCGGTTGGCTCGGATGCTTCGAGGCCGCGAGCATGGCGGCATCCGTCGCGCTGATGGCGGGCGCGCTCGCGATCTGAAGCTCCGCCACACTTTCCGCGTCACCCGGCCCATCCGCGCTGCCCACCGCTGCACTTCCATGCTCGCGCTGCACATACTTCTGCAGCGCGGACATGGAGTTGCAGCGCTCGCCGACTGGCCTGAGCTGCACGACGCGGGCTTGTCGTCTCGACGCCCGCGTGGAGCGCACGTGCGACCCGCGGAATGGATGCTGCCGACTGGCCTCCGTGACTGTCCCGGATAGGGTGCAGTCAGGTATATCGAGCAGCGCGCGTCGCGGAGGACCCACACCATGGAGATCGAACACGTCCTTCCCGAACTGCGCAAACCGATGAAGCGCGCGCAAGTGTCGCTCCCACGCTGGCTTGTCCGGCCCCTCGTCACGATGATGCCAGTCCCGAAGTCATCAGCCGTGCGAGTGCGTGTCGCGAAGGCGGGCTCTGTTCGACTGCGAATCTACGAGCCGGTTGGCGCACGGAGCGGCGCGGGATTGCTGTGGATTCACGGCGGCGGACTGCTGTTCGGCGATGCGAGGCAGGATGAAACGCTCTGCCTGTCCACTGCGGAACGGTTGGGCGTCGTCATCGTGTCAGCGAATTACCGTTTCGCGCCGGAGCATCCGTTCCCGGCCGCGCACCAGGATGTGCTGACCGCATGGCGCTGGTTCCTGCAGCATGCGGCAGCGCTTCGAGTGGAGTCCGCCCGAATCGCCGTCGGTGGGGAGAGCGCTGGTGCCGGCCTCGCGGCGGGACTCGTGCAACGGATCCACGACGACGGGGGCACCCAGCCGTGTGCGCAATGGCTGTTCGCTCCCATGCTTGATGACCGCACGGCAGCCCGTCGTGACCTCGACGCTCAGGAGCATTTCGTGTGGAATAACCGGAAGAATCGGGAGGGGTGGTCGGGCTACCTCGGTGCTCCGGTCGGTTCGGCCGACGTCCCGCCATATTCAGTTCCTGCGCGGCGCCTCGACCTGACGGGTTTGCCGCCCGCGTACCTGACCTGGACAGACCTGGAGCTGTTCGCCGACGAGGACAGCGTATACGCCGACGCGCTTCGGGCTGCGGGCGTGCCAGTGACCACCGATGTTGTGCCGGGCGGCGTGCACGGCTTTGAGAACTGGGCGAACGACACAACTGTGGCGCGGGAACTGATCGAGCGCGCGCAGGCGTGGTTGCGATCAGCGACCGCCGCCCAGTAATCACCCGACCCGGCCCGACCGACCGACGCATCGCGCAGCATCCGCCGCTGCACTTCCATGCTCGCGCTACACATACTTCTGCAGCGCGGGCATGGATCTGCAGCGCGCGACGAACCACGCCCGGACGGCGCGGCACGGAGCGACGCCCAACACCCAGCTCAACCGACCGACGCATTGCGCAGCATCCGCCGCTGCACTTCCATGCTTGCGCTGCACATACTTCTGCAGCGCGAGCATGGAGCTGCAGCGCTCGGCGAACCACAAGCGAACGGCGCGGCACGGAGCAACCCCAACACCCGGCAGAATTGACCCATGACCCTTCCTCTTTCCGGAACGCAGTTCGAGCTCACCAGCGGCCCATACACCGCGACCATCGCCAGCGTCGGCGCCTCGCTGCGCGAGCTGAAGCACAACGGCCGCGACCTCGTCGTTCCCTATGACGCCGACCAGGTGCGCCCGGCCTACCGCGGCGCCACCCTCGCGCCGTGGCCGAACCGCGTCGTCGACGGCACCTACAGCTTCGAGGGCACCGACTACATCCTCGCGCTCAGTGAACCGGAGCGTCACCACGCCCTGCACGGACTCGTCGCCTGGCACGACTTCATCGCCCTCGACGAGGCCGACGACCGCGTCATGCTCGCCACCACCATCGAAGCGCAGACCGGTTACCCGTTCCGCATCCAGGTACGCGTCGAATTCACGCTCGACGACGACGGCCTCCACACCACCGTCGCCGCCCGCAATACCGGCAACGCTCCCGCCCCGTTCGGCACCGGCCCGCACCCGTACCTCGTCGCCGGCGAGGGCACGGTCGACGACTGGACCCTCCTCCTCCCCGCCGAGCAGGTGCTCACCGTCACCGACGACCGACTCATCCCGATCGGCAAAGCGGATGTCGCCACCGAGTCAGGCGGGATCTTCGATTTCCGCGAACCCCGCGTCATCGGCGACACCTTCATCGACCACGCGTTCACGTCGATCGTCCGCGACGAAAACCGCACAGCCGAAGTCCGCGTCACCGCACCGTCGGGCACCGGCGTGAAGATGCGCTGGGACTCGTCGTGCAAGTGGGTCCAGGTGCACACCGCCGACCGGCCCGCACCGGAACCCAGCCGCCTCGGCCTCGCGGTCGAGCCGATGACCTGCCCGCCTGACGCGTTCAACTCCGGCGAGGACCTGCTCGTGCTTCAGCCCGGCGGCGTCACCTTCGCGTCGTGGAGTATCGCCGCAATCTAGTCTTGCGATTTTGCGGATGCCGGCCAGCGGCATCCGTGTATCGCGCCCTGCCCACGCCCCATCCCTAAGGAACTGTTTTGGAAACGACTCTGACCCGCAGACTGGGCGTGCCCGGCATCGTCTTCATGGTGATCGCGGCGGCCGCGCCGATCACCGTGGTGGCGGCGAACTTCCCGCTCGTTCTCACCGTGTCCGGGTCGATCGGCGCGCCGTTGATGGTGCTCGTGGCGACGGTCATCCTGCTGCTGTTCTCGGTCGGATACGCATGGATGACCCCGCGGGTGCCGGATGCCGGCGCGTTCTACTCCTATGTGGATCGCGGGCTGGGGCGGCGGGCTGGCCTCGGAACCGCGGCGATCGCGCTCCTGTCGTACGTTCTGCTGACCGTGTCGATGACGGCGTACCTCGGCGTGCAGGCCGGCAACCTGATCGAACTCTGGACGGGACTGCAGCTGCCGTGGTGGCTCATCTCGGCGGTGATGCTGGTGATCGTCGGGCTGCTCGGCTACCGCAGCATCGACCTGTCGGCGAAGGTGCTCGGCATCGTGCTCGTGCTTGAAGTCGTGGCGGTGATCGCCATCGACCTCGGCGTGCTGTTCTCGGGGCGGGAGCTGACCACCACCCCGTTCAGCCCGGCCGAAGCGCTCTCGGGCGCACCCGGCCTCGGATTGCTCTTCGTGTTCCTCGGGTTCTTCGGCTTCGAGGCCACCGCCGTGTTCCGCAACGAAGCCCGCGACCCCGAACGGACCGTGCCGCGGGCAACGTACATCGCGGTGGTCGCCGTTGGCGTGCTCTACTTCGTCTCCTCCTGGCTGGTGATTTCCGGACTCGGCGGGACGGATGCCATTGCCGCCTCCGAGGCGAACCCCGACAGTGTCATCGTCGGCCTGGCGGGCGAGGTCGTCGCGCCGATCTTCGCCGACCTCGTGCAGGTGCTCGTCGTGACGAGCATGTTCGCGTGCATGCTGGCCTTCCACAACATCGTCACGCGCTACCTCTTCACCCTCGGACAGCGCGGCGTGCTTCCCCGCACGCTCGCCGCGGTGCACTCGAAGCACCGCGCACCGTCGCGGGCGTCCCTGTGGGTCAGTGCGATCACATCCGTCGTCATTGTGGTGTCGGCTCTCGCCCAGCTCGACCCGGTGGTGCAGATCTACACCTGGTACTCGGGAGCCGGCGCGGTCGGTGTCATCTGGATGATGGCGCTCACGAGCTTCGCCGTGCTCGCCTTCGGGGCGAAGCGGCGCGGCACACCCGGTGAGGCGCCGTCACCGTGGGTGGTCACCGCGTCGGTCCTCGGTGGACTGGGCTTGCTGGGAGTGCTCGCCATCTCGCTGTGGAACTTCCCGTTCCTCGTCGGCGGCACTGTCGCGGCTCTCGTGTGGGGGCTGGTTCTCGCTGGTGTCTTTGTCGGCGGGTTGTTCGTGCCGCACCGGGGGAGTAGTGCTTCCGAACCGACGCCGCCGGTGCTTGAGGACGTCGCTCGCTGACGCGTCGCGCAGGTGGCGGCATCCGTCGCCCGAGGCGCTTTCGCGCGCGTGACGGCATCCGTTAGCCGACGGCCCTTCGGCGACCGCTCCACTTCCATGCCCGAGCTACAGATACTTCTGCAGCGCGGGCATGGATGTGCCGCGCTCGCCAGCGTGACGGCGGACATCCGGTGGTCAGGTCGGCGTAATCCACGATTTGTCGAAGCGGATGCTGCGGATGCTGCGGGTGCGGTTGGGGCGGCGGTTGCGGCTGTGGCCTTTCGCCGACCGCTCCACTTCCATGCCCGCGCTGCAGATACTTCTGCAGCGCAGACATGGATCTGCCGCGCTCGCGGAATAAGGGCAGCGTCAGTGGTCCAGGGCCCGTCGGTGTAACCATCGCTGGCGGTCCGCGGCGGGATCGGGCTGCTGGGCTGCACCCCTTCGGTGTGGAACTTCCCATTGTCGAAACGCCAAGACCCCGGCAGCGTCGTGCGCGGCCGGGGTCTTCGACGGTTCGGTGGTGACTATGCCGCGGGGCGGGCTCCGCGGAGCTCAGCGAGCTCACGCCCGGACTGGCGAGCGACGGTCTCGGCCTCCGTCTTGATTTCCTGGGCCATGTCGGTGAAGGCATCGAGGGCAGGGTTCACGCCGACGAGCGTGAACTGGCGCTCGACCACGCGAAGGTCGAGGCCCCACACGTCTTCGAGTACGCGGCGCAGCCACGGCGTTGAGTGATCCCAGCCTTCCTTCGGCGTGCCGACGTTGTAGTTTCCGCCCAGCACAGTGACCAGGGTCGCGGGTTTGCCGGCCAGCGTCGTGCTTCCGGGCCCGAGGCGCGGGTCGGTCAGCACGAGGTCGAACCAGGTCTTGAAGTGCTGGGACACTCCGAAGTTGTAGAGCGGAACCGTGAACACCATGGCATCCGCACTGACGAGCTCGTCGCTCAACGCGGTCGCCAGCGCTACAGCTTCGCGCTGCGCGTCGGTGCGGTCGGGCTCCGGAGTAAATCCGGCCGTGACCGCGTTCTGCCATGCCGCCGGTGGAATCGGGTCTGCTGCAAGGTCCCGGCGGATCACTGTCGAGTCGGGGTGAACCGCGGCCCACTCCTTCTCGACGAGGTCGCCGAGCGCGCGGCTGGCAGACATAGCGGGAAGGATGCTTGCATCAAGTCGAAACAGCGTCACAGAATCTCCATTCAATAAGAGTCGCTCTGTTTTTCAGAGCGACTAGTTCTAGATTAGCAGCGTAGAATCTGGGTATGACTCCACAGCCGATCCAGCACAGCGTGTGCGACGCGGCGGTCATCCTTGCATTCACTGTCCTGGGCAAACGATGGAATGGCCTGATCATTGCGACAATTGGTGAAGGCGAGTTGTCCTTCGTGGAACTGCGCCGAAGCGTCACAGGAATCAGCGATGCCGTTCTCTCCGACCGGCTCTCCGAGCTTGCCGACGCCGCGCTTGTGACGCGCACCGTCGACCCCGGCCCGCCTGTGTCGGTTGCCTACTCGCTCACGGCGAGTGGAGTGGAGCTCTTGCCGCTGCTTGAGCAGCTGGGGCAGTGGGCCTCATCCCACCTCACGCCCAAGGGTGACGCGTAGTAACTCCGCTGCAGCGTCGGCCGCCGCCGAGCGCTCCACTTCCATGCCCGAGCTACAGATACTTCTGCAGCGCGGACATGGGTGTGTAGCGCACGCCGCCGTGACCGCTGGCATCCGCTTCTCCAGGCTGGCGTGATTCCTCGATTTGTCGATGCTGCGGATGCTGCGGATGCTGCGGGTGCGGCTGGGGCGGTGGTTGCGGCTGTGGCCTTTCGCCGACCGCTCCACTTCCATGCCCGCGCTGCAGATACTTCTGCAGCGCGGGCATGGATCTGTAGCGCTCGCCGCCGTGACCGCTGGCATCCGCAAAAACAATTTCCATGGACAAACCAGACCTTTCGTCCTAGCCTGATGCTGCATTCACTTCGCGAAAAGCTTTCAACGATGTAAACGGCGGAAGACCGCGCGTTTTTCCGGCGTCAGGCTGTTGTAGTGGGCCCGATTCCGGCGATCCAGCGGCGTGAAATGGGTGCATTTTCTCTCGCAGCAACAGTGGCACTCCGGTGCCCGACAACGGTGTCTTTGCACCGCGAAAGGACCAGCAATCCCATGATCAAGAGAAAAGCCCTGCTCGCAGCAGGCATGACGACGGCGCTCGCAGCAGCGCTCGTCGGATGCACCAATAACAACGGGGGCAGCGGAGGCGGTGGTGGCTCCGGTGCCAGCAAATCCAACTGCACCAATGACATCAAGGTGAAGGATGTTCCGGTCGTCACGTACTGGGGATGGCTCCCAGACACCGCCGAGACCGTCGACAACTTCAACGAATCGAACGACGACGTTCAGATTTGCTGGTCGAACGCCGGCCAGGGCGGTGACGAGTACACCAAGCTCTCCACCTCGCTCGAGTCGAAGTCAGGCGCGCCCGACATCGTCCAGATCGAGTACGACTGGCTGAACAGCTTCCTGATCCAGGGCGGACTCGTCGACATGACCGAGCACGGCATCGAGGATTACAAGGACAACTTCACCGAAGGTGCCTGGCGCGATGTCTCGAGCGGCGACGGCGTTTATGCGGTGCCGGTCGACCTGGGACCTGTGGGCATGTGGTACCGGGCCGACATCTTCGAAGAGAACGGCATCGCCATCCCCACCACGTGGGATGAATACGCGGCAGCGGCCGAGCAGCTGAACACCGCGACCGGCGGAGCGGTCAAGATCGGCAACTTCGCCCCCAACGGTGCCGGACAGCACTACGCCTTCCTCGACCAGGCCGGCGCCGTTCCGTTCGAGTTCGACAACGGCAACCCCACCGAAATCACCATCAACCACAACGATGACGCGACCAAGACGGTCTACGAATACTGGCTCGACCTGGTCGACCGCGGACTCGTCGGCACCGACCAGGCGTGGACGCCCGAGTTCAGCACTGCGTTGGCCAGCGGCAAGTACGCGACCGCCGTGTACCCGGTCTGGTACAACGCGCACATCCCCGACTTCGAGGACCCGGAAGCGGGCGCCGTCTGGCGTGCGGCTCCGATCCCGCAGTGGGATGCCGCCAACCCGGTGCAGGTGAACTGGGGCGGCAGCACGCTCGCCGTCACGACGCAGGCCAGCGATGCAGCACTCGCAACGAAGGTTGCCGCTGAGCTGTACAACACGGAGGAGCGACAGAAGCTCGGCGTTGAGAAGGGTGGCCTCTTCCTGGCCATGCCGGACATGATCGAGTCTGACTACTTCAAGGACCTCGAGTACGAGTTCTTCGGCGGTCAGAAGTTCAACGGAGAGTTCTTCGCCCAGGCAGCGCTCGACTACGAGGGTGTGATGTTCTCGCCGTTCTCGCAGTACTACTACGACGAGTCGCAGCGCCTTCTGTCCGAGGCGATCGAGGGCAACATGACCGCGGCCGAAGCGGCGGACGAGTTGCAGAAATCGCTGGAGACCTACGCCACCGAACAGGGTTTCACCCTGAACTGAGTTCGGTCCTGTGCGGGCGGGGCAGCGCCCCGCCCGCACAGGAGTTCTTCACAATGCGTCCCAAGGAAGTGACCCATGTCTACCACCCCTCAGCTTCAGCATCCCGTCCGCCCACCAACGGTGAAGCGCGGCGCCAGTCTTGAGCGGAAGCACGCGCGATTCGGCTGGGTGTTTCTCGCTCCGTTCGCCATCGTGTTTCTCGTTTTCCTCGTCCTCCCACTGGTCTATGCCTTCTGGATGAGCCTGCACACCAACACCCTCGCCGGTGGCGAACAGTTCGCTGGCCTCGCCAACTACGTCAAAGCGTTCACCGACGAGCGCTTCCTGTCGGGAATGGTGCGGGTCGCCGCGTTCGCCGTTGTGTTCGTCCCCCTCCAGATCGGGCTGGCCCTGGTCTTTGCGCTCATCCTCGACGACATCCGCACGAGGCTGTCCCGGTTCACACGGCTGCTCATCTTCGTGCCGTACGCGATCCCCGGTGTGATCGGCGCACTGATGTGGGGATTCCTGTACAGCCCGTCGTTCGGCCCGCTCGTGACGGTCTTCGAGTTCCTGAACACCCAGGCGCCCGACCTGCTCAACCGCGATTCGATCTTCTGGTCCCTGACCAACATCGTCACGTGGCAGTGGACGGGCTACTACATGATCATCATCTACGCCTCACTGCAGTCGATCGACCCGGCCATCTACGAGGCCGCGCGCATCGATGGGGCGACGAAGCTCCAGACGGCACTGCATATCAAGGTACCGATCGTTGCGTCGTCACTCGTGCTGACCGTCGTGTTCTCCCTGATCGGCACACTGCAGTTCTTCACCGAACCGCAGGTCCTCGCCCCGCTGGCCGGTAACGCCATCGATGCGGCGTACACGCCGAACCTGTACGCCTACAACCTGGCGTTCTCGTACCAGCAGTTCAACTACGCGTCGGCGATCTCCTTCGCGCTCGGACTGATGGTCTTCCTCGCCTCGATCATTTTCCTCATCGCCACACGCAAGAAGAGCGGACTCCGCTGATGACTACCTCACCTCTGCCACTCATCGACGATGCGATCACCGAGTCCGGCCCGCGCAAAAAGCGGCCAGACGTGCTGCCGGGGGAGCGCAAACAGGTCGGCATGCACATCCTCCTCACCATCGCCGCCCTCTACTTCCTGCTCCCGATCTGGTGGCTGGTCGTCGCGGGCACCAAGAGCACCCAGGGCCTGTTCAACGGCACCGGCGGGCCGCTGTGGTTCGACCAGAACTTCGCGCTGTTCGACAACATCGCGCAGCTGGCGACGTACAACAGCGGCATCTACGTGCGCTGGCTGGGCAACTCGTTCCTCTACGCCTTCGCTGGCGGCGTCGGCGCGACGGTCCTGGCCGTGCTCGCCGGTTACGCGTTCGCGAAGTACCGGTTCCGGGGACGTTCGGTCAGCTTTATGGTGCTGCTGGCATCCGTTATGGTCCCCGCAACGGCCCTCGTCATCCCGACGTACGTGCTGTTCAACAACCTCGGCCTCACCAACACCGTGTGGGCCGTGATCCTGCCGTCGCTGCTCAGCCCGTTCGGGGTGTACCTGATGCGCGTTTACATTCAGGATGCTATTCCCGACGAACTGCTCGACGCCGCGCGTGTCGACGGCTCCGGTGAGTTCCGGACCTTCGCCACGATCGCACTGCCGTTGATGCGGCCGGCGATTGTGACGGTGCTGCTGCTGTCCGTCGTCGGTGGCTGGAACAACTACTTCCTGCCGCTGGCCATGCTGTCTGACCAGACGCTGCTGCCGGTCACTGTCGGCCTCAACACGTGGCAGGTGCAGTCGAACTCCGCCACGGCTGGAGGTCTCGTCTGGAACCTGGTGACCAGCGGTTCGCTCGTCTCCGTCATTCCGCTCATCATCGCGTTCCTGCTGCTGCAGAAGTACTGGCAGGGCGGGCTTTCGATGGGAAGCATCAAGTAACAGCGGCCCGTTCGGCTCTCGTGTTGTGCAGAGCCGAACATGCAGAGCCGAACGGATGCCGTCGGCACGACTTAAGGAGAAGTATGTTCAGTGCCAGCGTGGTCGTCGATCCGCGTTTCGTCGTCGGCCCGGTCAACCGGCGGCTCTTCGGCTCGTTCATCGAGCACATGGGTCGTGCCGTGTACACGGGAATCTACGAACCGGGCCACCCGAGCGCCGACGATGAGGGCTTCCGGCAGGACGTCATCGAGCTCGTTCGGGAGATGGGGGTGTCGGCGATCCGGTACCCGGGCGGGAACTTCGTCTCCGGGTTTCGCTGGCGGGACAGCATCGGGCCGCGTGAGGAACGCCCGCGCCGGCTCAGTCTGGCGTGGCGATCCACCGAAACGAACGAGGTCGGTCTTCACGAGTTTGCGTCCTGGGTCGAGAAGGTCGGCGGTGAGCTCATGTACGCGGTCAACCTCGGCACGGCAGACACGATGGACGCGCTCGATGTGGTGGAGTACTCGAACATCGCCCGCGGGACAGCGCTGGCCGAGGAGCGCATCACGAACGGCCGCAGTGAGCCGTTCGGAATCTCGATGTGGTACCTCGGCAACGAGATGGACGGCCCCTGGCAGCTCGGCCACTCACCGGCGGATGACTACGGAAAAAAGGCATCACAGACGGCCAAAGCGCTGCGTCAGCTTGACCCGAAAGTGGAGCTCGTGGCATCCGGATCATCGCATCCGACCATGCCGACCTTCCCGCAGTGGGACCGCGTGGTGCTCGAGCACACCTACGACGATGTCGACTACATCTCCTGCCACGGCTACTACCAGGAGAAGGACGGTGACCTCGGGTCCTTCCTCGCCGCGCCGGTCAAGATGGACCGTTACCTCGATACGGTGATCGCGACAGCGGACCACGTCAAAGCGCTCAAGCGCAGCGACAAAACGCTCAACATCTCGTTCGACGAATGGAACGTCTGGTATCTCGGCGAGAATCTCCGGAGCTTCCCTCGGCAGAAGGACCGTTTCTACCGCACCGACGAGATCGAGGGAGACGACTGGCCCGAAGCGCCTCGCCTGGCCGAAGACGTCTACTCGGTGGCGGACGCCGTCGTCGTCGGCGGGCTGCTCATCTCGTTGCTGCGGCACGCCGACCGGGTCACCTCAGCGTCGATGTCGATGCTGGTGAACGTGATCGCTCCGATCACCACCGAACCCGGTGGGCCCGCCTGGCGGCAGACGACGTACTTTCCGTTCGCGGTTACCTCCCGCCTCGCCGCCGGTGTGTCCCTCGACGTCCGGGTCGAGAGTGCGCACTACGAGTCTGAGGAACTCGGTGCGGTACCCGTTGTGGATGCCGGCGCCACGTACGACGCGGAGTCCGGCCGTGCCGCAGTCTTCCTCGTCAACCGGTCGCTCACCGATGAAGTCACGGTGTCGGTGAGCCTTGCCGCGCTCGGAGACCTGTCGGTCCTGGAGACCCAGATGATTGCCGATCTCGACGTCTATGCCACGAACACGAGGGAGGATTCGGAGCGGGTGTCACTGATACCGAACACGACTGCGGCGGTGGATGACGGCATCCTCACGGTGACTCTGCCTGCGGTGTCGTGGACGGCGGTGTCGCTCGGCTGAATTACGCCGGGACGGAGCCGGATGACTCGCGCGTGACGATGTGGAAGTCCGGTTTGGCGAGCCGGGGCGGCCGACGCTCGCCGGTTTCGCGGATGCGTTCGACGAGCATCTCCACAGCCATCTCGGCGATGGACTCGCGGCCGGGATCGACGCTCGAGAGTGACGGCACAGAGAAGCGGGTCTCGTCGATGTTGTCGAACCCGATCACCGCGACCTCGTCGGGGACTCGAGTGCCGGCTTCGCCGAGGGCGCGGAGGGCGCCGAGACCGAGAGTGTCGTTGAGGGCGAAAACAGCGTCGAAGGGGACCCGCTCGGCGATCAGGCGGCGCACGGCGGCTGCCCCCGCCTCCCGACCCCACGGGCGGGCCGCGCAAATGAGTTCTGGAGCCTCGGGGATGCCAGCGGCCTCGAGCGCCTGCCGGTACCCGTGAAGACGCAAGCTCGCCGAGCTCGGTTCATGCCCGCCCTGCCTTGAGTCGGACTGCTGCGGGACGCCGATGAGAGCGATACGGGTGCGGCCCCGCGCGATGAGGTGTTCGACCGCAGCGCGGGCCGACGACACGTTGTGCATGGTGACGTGGTCGGTGGGGCCGCCGAAGATGCGTTCTCCGAGCAGCACGAGCGGCAGCGGGACATTGAGTTCGTCGACGTCGCCCTGGCCGAGCCGCACCGGACTCAGCAGCACCCCGTCGGTGCCCTGCAGCAGCGTGCCCTTGACCACGTCCAGTTCCTTGAGCCGATCGCCGTTGGTCTGCCCAACCAGGACGCTAAGCTGCCGTTTCTCCGCAGCGCGGATCACGGCATCCGCGAGCTCAGCGAAGTAGTTCTCGCGGAGGGCGGGCACGGCAAGTCCGATGACACCCGTCCGGCCTGAGCGGAGGCCCCGCGCGGAGAGATTCGGCCGGTACCCCACCTCGACGATCGCGCTGCGCACCCGATCGCGCACCTCGGTGCGCACGTGCGGATGGTCGTTGATGACATTCGAGACCGTCTTCGCAGAAACTCCCGCGACCCGCGCCACATCGCGAATGGTCGACCTCATCGATGACTCCGTCCTTGTGGCGCTCTGGTCAATATATCCGACCTCACCGGGCATAGAGCGCAGTCGCTGGGCACCCGTTGCGGGGCGGCGGCATCCGTCGCCCGCGGCGCTTTCGCCGACCGCTCCACTTCCATGCCCGCGCTGCAGATGCTTCTGCAGCGCGAGCATGGGTTTGCCGCGCTCGCGGGCGTGACCGCTGGCATCCGTTAGCCGACGCTCCTTCGCGCTCGGGACAAGGGCCGGCATCACCAGGCACGCGATAGCGGGGGGTCTGGGCGGTTCTCGCGGCATGATTGCTTCATGACATCTCAGAAGGTTTTGCACATGGTGCTCGTCCGCTGGAGCTCGCCGCTGGAGCAGGACGAGCTCGATCAGTTGACCCGCGCGGTTGGCGTGTTGCCCGAGCGGATCCCGGGCATCCTGAGCATCAACTCGGGGCCGAGTTCCAGCCCCGAGGGAATGGAACGCGGATTCGAGTGGGCGCTCGCGATCACCTTCGCGAGCGAGAGGGCGCGCGACGAGTACCTGCCGCATCCGGATCATGAACCGGTGAAGGACCTGATCGGCAAGTGGGCGGCCGAGGTCCTGGTCTACGACCTGAACGTGTGAGGCATCCGTTCCGGTACGCATTCGATGCGGAGCACCGCGGCGGACCTGTCAAGGCTCCGGACCAGATCAGGCCCGCGCTGTAGCGTTAAGGTCGGCCGCGCAGCCGCGGTTCACACCTACACCCCGGAGGTCTCTATGCCCACCACCGTGCCCGCCCTCGTCACAGCATCCGCTGGAGCATCCTTCGAGCGTTCCACGATCGAACGCAGGGATGTCGGCCCTCACGATGTCGAGATCGACATCGCCTTCGCGGGGATCTGCCACTCGGACATCCACCAGGCGCGCGCCGAGTGGGGTGCAGGCATCTTCCCGATGGTGCCGGGTCACGAGATCGCCGGGATCGTCACGGCGGTCGGCGATGACGTGACGAAGCACAAGGTCGGCGACCGCGTCGGCATCGGCTGCTTCGTTGACTCCTGCCGCGAGTGTGAGAACTGCCTCGCCGGCGAAGAGCAGTTCTGCCTCAAGGGCAACGTCGGCACCTACAACGGCCGCGAATACACCGGCGAGCCCACCTACGGCGGATACAGCACCTCGATCGTCGCCGACGAGAACTACGTGCTGAGCATCCCCGAGGGAATCGACCTCGACGTCGCGGCCCCGCTGCTCTGCGCGGGCATCACCACCTACTCGCCGCTCAAGCACTGGGGCGCAGGCCCCGGCAAGAAAGTAGCGATCGTCGGCATGGGCGGACTCGGGCACATGGGCGTCAAGATCGCTGCGGCGCTCGGTGCCGAAGTGACCGTGCTCAGCCAGACGCTGTCGAAGAAGGAGGACGGGCTGCGTCTCGGCGCGACGGACTACTTCGCGACCTCCGACCCGGAGACGTTCAAGAAGAACCGCAAGCGCTTCGACCTCATCATCAACACGGTGTCCGCCGACCTGCCGGTCGACGACTACCTGTCGATGCTGACCCTCGACGGCGCGATGGTGTTTGTCGGGCTGCCCGAGAACCCGCAGTCGTTCCGCGTCTTCTCGCTGACCGGCGGGCGCCGCAGCCTCGCCGGATCGAACATCGGTGGCATCCGCGAAACCCAGGAGATGCTCGACTTCTGTGCCGAGCACGGCCTGGGCGCCGACATCGAGCTCATCGGCGCTGACGAGGTCGACGAGGCCTACGAGCGCGTCATCAAGAGCGACGTGCGCTACCGGTTCGTGATCGACACCGCGACGATCCCGGCGCCCGCCGCGTAACTCGCCCCGCGGCGGCATCCGCACTGCTCGGCCACAAACGGTCGCTGATTCTCAGAATCAGCGACCGTTTTTGTCGTTGCAAGCGAGCGGATGCCGCAGAAGCAACCGTTTCTGTCGTCGCAGGCGAGCGGATGCCGCGGAGCGCGCACGCCCGGATGGTTACCGGGCATTGGTCGTGTGGGGTGCCCGTTCCGCCTCCGCTGGTTCGACCGGCGCCGGGCGGAGGGGGATCGCGCACGCCCAGGCCTGCACGGCGAGGAGGGAGAAGAACAACACAAGCACCCATGCGAAGCGCGCGGTCACCGGGATGCCAAGGGCCACCACCGCGACGACCGACAACGGCAGGAGCGACAGCGAGAGGACGCCGCAGACGATTCGTGCCCAGCGCCGAGATCCCGCCAGGGCGTATCCGCCGGCCATTCCGAGCAGCGGCGTTGCGAGCGCACCGCTGCCCAGGCCGGTTGTGAGCAGCGTCCACAGCTGGCCCGGCAGCGACAGCGTTGCCAGCGGGAACAGGAGCGGCGCCAGAATCAGGACGCGAATCGGGCGCCCGGCCCGGCGCCGCACTTCGGCCCACCCCAGCAGCCCGCCCGCGAGAACGCCGGGCAGCAGAATGCCGACGAACGTTTCGAGCCACGCGAACTGTGACTCCACTCCGGCGAGTTCGACCATGAATGCGCGCAGGCTCGCCGCCCACGCCAGCCCGCCGACCGCGCCAATCAGGACCGGGTTGACCCATCTCCCGTTCATGGCTCGACTGTAGAACGGGCGGGCCGGGCGCGCGAGGGGTCTGGCGGCTTCCTGCTCGGCCGGGCGAGCCTCTAGAGCGTCGTCATCCCGCCGTCGACACGGAAGGTCGCGCCCGTAGCGAAGCTCGACTCATCACTGGCCAGGAACACCGCGATGCCCTCGACATCCGACGCCTGCCCGGCCCTCCCGAGCGGAATGCGCGACACGATGGCCGCCCGATCCTCCGGGTCGTTCGCAATAGCTGCAACGAGTGGTGTCTCGGTGTAGCCGGGCACAATCGTGTTCACCCGGATGCCGTCGCCGGCGTAGGCCGCCGCGACCGCACGCCCCAGCCCGTGCATGCCGGCCTTTGACGAGCTGTATGCGGTGAAATCCTGGCCCTCACCGTTGAGCGCCGTCGGGCTGCCGATGAGAATGATCGAACCGCCGCGACCGAGCATGGAGCGGACACCGTGCTTGACTGTCAGGAAGGCCCCGGTGAGGTTGATCTCGAGAGTGCGCTTCCACACGTCGAGATCGAGATCGGCGACGGGAGCATCCTGGCCAAACAGCTGCACCCCGGCGCTCGCCACAACGACGTCCGGTGCGACGCCCTCGGCGGCCATTCGCTCGAACGCCGCTGTCACGCTGGACTCGTCGGACACGTCCATCTGCACCGCGAGTGCGTTCTCAACCTGCCCCGCAGCATCCGTCGCCGCTTCAACGTTGATATCGGTGAACACGACGCGGGCCCCCTCGCGGGCAAAGCGCTGGGCGATGGCCCGACCGATTCCCGAGCCGGCACCGGTCACGACGATGGCTTTTTCCTGCAGGCGAGAGGTCATGGAGTTCCGTTCCGTTCGGTGGTTGAGCGTGGGTCGGTGAATTTATGGCTGACGGCATCCGTCACGTTCGAGAGGCGAAGCACGGTGTACGGGTCGAGCGAAATGAGATGGTGCGAGCCCTCAATCCGAACCTCAGTTGCGATCGTCGCCGTGCCGATGTTCGTCAGCGCCACCTGCCACGACCCATCGGCTTGTCGCGAGCCAACACACCACAGGCCGGGCACGGTCGGGCCGGTGGGGACCAGAAGCTCCCCACCGGCGAGGCTCGCCAGTGCAGAAATGGCGCGTTCGACGGGGTACGAACCGTGCTGGTCGCCAAGACCTCGGGGGCCGGATGCCTCGAAGTAGCTCACGCTCGCAACCCGGGCATTGTCGGAGGCAGAGGCAATCGCTGCAAAACTGGCGATGGTCCACGCCTCGAGGCCCTCCGACCGTTGCCGCTCATCGGTGGCGCCTTCGGTCAGTTCTGCGCCGTAACCCTGACCGAGGTCCGAGGGCGCCTGGCCGGTCGCGTCGCTGGTTGCGACGGCGTTGAACCGAGGCCGGAGCGTGATCGGACCGACGTGCAACGGCCGCCCGTGGGCGATTGCGCCCGCGCTTGCCACGACGACCGCTTGCATCGGAATGGACTCGATGATCTGCGCCCGTTCCGTGGCGTGCATCTGCGGCGTGAGGGAAAAGGTCAGTTCCGGGATGCCGTCCGGCAGGCGCTGATGCTCGCGGTTCAGCTCCGTGAAATGTGAGCGCGCGCCACCGACGAGGGTAACGTCCGGCAGGTCTCTGGCAGCGCTGGTGAGCGCATCCCAGAGTTCCGCTTCGGTGACGTGACTGGTTGCCGAGAAGACCCCGAGTCGCAGGGCCCTCGTACCGCTCTCAACGAGCTGCTCGACCGCCTGCCGCACCCCATCCGGCCCATCGGCGACGATGCGAACGTCGAGGGGACGGTCGCCCGCCTCCGAGGCCGCACGGGCCAGCGCGTGCCGCCAACTCGGTGTTCTCGTGTCCAGTTCGACGAGCAGCGCGGCGACTCCGGGCGGCAGGTCCGCCGGGCTCCCGGGCATCGAGGCATCCGGGATCGTCGACGCGCCAACCGTGACCTCGGGAACCGGACGGCCGGTCCTGACCAGCTCGACGGCATCCGTTCGATCAGCGTGCGCTCGCGGCTGCACGCGCGTGGCAGTGAACGACACCGACTGCTCGACCGTCTCACCCGGTTCGATCGGGTAGGGGAAGGGCAGGCTCAGCGGTCGGCTGTACGTCTTGTAGCTCGCGTCGGTCCAGTTGCGCTGGTCTTCCATCTCGAACGTGTCGCCCGAGAACTCGGCGTGCGTCGTGACACCCTCATGCGTCCAGGTCAGCGAACGGATGTCGACGGCCGGCTGGTGTGGTGAAACAGCCACCGGGAAGGTGGTGCGTACCTCGCCCGTTTCCGTTCCGACCGTCAGGTGTTCGCCCGCCAGAGTCGGGGGATGCAGGACGACGAGGCCGAGCCTGTTCGTGAGGAATTCGGAGTGGGATGTCGCGACCAGCACGACAGTGAGCGACTGGGCATCAGCGACAACGTCGACCGTCGCACTGATGTCAGCGCCGAACCCCTGCAGGTCGAGTCGGAGCCGGGTCCCGCCGTTGATGGACTCGACGGCGGTGACCGTCGTCGGCACCGTGTTCCAGTCCCGGTCCCGTGCGACGGCGCGCACGCTGCGCGCCACCGGACTGCCGTCGAAGCTGAGATCGGCGATCTCGTCGCCACGCAGTTCGAACCGCCAGGGTCCCCGTTCGACAGGGATCGGTGTCGGCTCGGCAGACCACAAACGGTCCAGTCGCTGAGCGTCGGTTTCGGTCATGGGGTCGCTCCTCGCCTGCGCACCCCTAACCCTTCACGGCTCCGGCGAGTGCGCCCTGAATGAAGTATCGCTGAAACAGCAGGTAGACGATAAGAACCGGGATCGCCGACATGAAGATGAAGGCGTTCATCGGCCCGTAGTCCGTGCCGTGCTGTGTCGAGAAGCTCTGGACCGCCAGCGGGATCGTCCAGTTGCCCTGGGAGCGCAGCAGCGTCGTCGCCATCGCGTATTCGTTCCACGTCGCCACGAAGTCCAGCACAAAGAGTGCGGCAAGAGCGGGTTTCGCGAGCGGCAGGACGATCTGCCAGAAAATCCGGAAGGAGGAGGCGCCGTCGAGTCGGGCCGATTCCTCAAGCTCATCCGGTATCCCGCGGAAGAACCCGTACAGCACAAAGATTTGGTACGGGATGCCGAAGGCGAGATACGGCAGGATCAGGCCGAAGAGCGAGTCCAGGATGTCGAGTTCCAGCATGGTGCTGAACAGCGGACCGAGCCCGATCTGCACCGGCACCATGGAGCCGATGGCGATGACCATCATCAGTGCACGGCCTCCCCGGAACCGGATGCGGGCCAGTGCGTATGCTGCAGCGGCCGCGATCGCGAGCCCCAGCGGGACCTTGATTGCCGCGACGAGGAGGCTGTTGCCCGCCGTCACCCACAGGTCGCCGGTCTCCATAGCTGCGGTGTAGTTGCCCCATTCCCAGGTGGACGGCAACGACCACATCGGCAGGCTGTTGAGGTCCGGCTTGCTCTTCACCGAGGTGGTGAACATCAGGTAGAGCGGAAGGAACCACAGCACGGCGGTGACACCGAGCGCGGCCCAGAGGCCGATGCCGACATAGTCCCGCGGAGCGCGTCGGCGCGGTTCGTCCGTCAGTATCTCCTGCGCGATGGCCGGGGTAGCGAGTGCGCTGCTCATCGGTCTTCTCCCTTCATCGACCAGGCCATATACGGAATGACGAGGGCAAGTGTCACAACGAGGAGCACGGTGGCTACGGCGCCACCCATTCCGAAGTTGTGGTTGGTGAATGATTGTGTGTACGACCAGAGGGCCAGTACCTGGGTGGACTGTGCCGGACCACCGCCGGTCATTCCGACGACGAGGTCGAAGACCTTCAGTGCGTTGATGATCGCCAGAATGACGACCACGACCGTCGTGGGCCTGAGGGCAGGAACCGTCACCGCGAGGAAGCGCTGCCACGCGTTGGCGCCGTCGAGCTTCGCTGCTTCGACCAGTTCGCCTGGGACAGTCTGAAGGCCAGCGAGAAACAGAACCATGCTGAATCCGACGCCCTGCCAGACGCTCGCGACGAAGATCGACCCGAGCGCGAACTGTGGATCGCCGAGCCACGACTGTCCCCATGCGCCGAGGCCGACCGTCTCGAGGAGCTGGTTGACGAATCCGAGGGTCGGGTTGTAGATCCACCGCCACATCGCAGCGACGGTGATGGATGCGAACACTGCCGGAATGTAGAAGACCGCTCGCATGAGATTGCGGCCCCTCATCTTCCGGTTAAGGCCGAGAGCGAGGAGAAGCGCGATGCCGGTCGGAACGAGCAGCGACAGGACCACCCAGATTACTGAGTTGCGAAGTGCGGTCCAGAACACGGCGTCCTGGGTGGAGAGCCTGACGTAGTTGTCGATCCCGACGAAAACCGGCTCCTCGGTACGGAAACCGGACCACTGGAAGAACGACAGGCGCACCGCGTCGGCCATCGGGTAGAGCAGAAACCAGCCGTACAGGACGAGAGCCGGGATGAGGTACGGCAGCGCCAACACAAACCGGTGGTGCTTCGGGGTACGTGTCTTAACTCGACCCCTGGCGACAGATGTTGCGGCGGTCATGGACAGTCCTCTTTTCGGAGGGTCGGACAGCGTCCGGCAGGGTGAGGGAAGGGAGGGTTCCGAGGGGACACGAGGACGAGGTTCAGCCCCCGTGTCCCCGGACGGCTACTGGGAGTCGCGGAACTTCTGGAACTCGGCACCCGCGTCCGCGGGGTCAAGTGAGCCGGTAAGAACCGAGTTCTGCACGCGCCAGAACTCGGTGGTCTCCGCCGTTGAGAAGTTCTGGTCGTTGTTTGTGTAAACGCCGTCCGCTGCCTCGAAGAGTTCCACCCACACGGGGTTGAGCGGGTTCTCGGCGTTGACGGGCATGTTCTTGTTCACCGAGAGAGGGCTCCAGGCGTCGCCCGCAATCTCCTGACCGTCGTCCGAGGTGATGAAATCGAGGAACTTCGCGGCCTCATCCGCCTTCTCGCTTGCGGAGTTAATGTAGAACGCTTCGCCGAACCCGTAGAGGCGGCCGGTGCCCGTCGGGAACGTGAAGATCCCAATGTCCTCGGGGTTCATTCCGTTATCGACGACCTGAGCGTTGTACCAGCTGCCTTCCAGAGACATGGCAACGTCACCGGCGAAGAACAGTTGGGCTGCGTCGTCGTTACTGACCCCGAGGTATCCCTCGTTGAAGTAGTTGTCGCCCCAGGTCTTGAGTTCGGTGAACGCATCGGTGACGCACTGTTCGGAACCCCAGTCGCCGTCACCGGTGTTGAGCTCATCAGCGACGTCTGCGCCGCACTTGGTTTCGATCAGAGAGTCCAGAAGGCGCATCACGTCCCAGTTCACGGTGCCGCCGAATTCGATCGGTGTGATGCCCGCGGTCTTCAGCTTCTCAGCGGCTTCCACCAGACCGTCGTAGTCCGTGGGCGGCTCGGCGATGCCAGCCTCCGCAAACAGCGTCTTGTTGTAGTAAATGCCCTCGCCCTGCTGGGTCCAGGGAACACCGTGGTAGCCCCCATACTGTGTGATTCCGCCCAAAGACGCCGCTGTAAAGCGGTCATCCCAGCCGTATTCATCGTAGTAATCCGACAGGTCAGCGCTCATGCCGACGTCGACCAGTTCTCCGCCGAGTCCCGAGCCTTCCCAGTACCAGTAGATGTCGGGTCCCGCGTCAGTTCCGGCGATCTGGCGAAGAGCATTCTTGTGCTCGTCTGTGGACCGCTCCTCCAGGCTGATCGTCACACCGGGATTGTCTTTTTCATAGGTGTCGATGAGGGTATCAAGATTGGTGCCCTGTGGTCCCTCCTGGGTGATGATCCATACGGACAGGGCGTCTGCGTCGGCGGAGTCCCCGCCGTTACCGCCGGAGCAGCCGGCCAGGACCGTGACTGCTGCGGCACCGAGGGCGACTGCGCGCCACGAGCGATTAATGTGCATCATTGCTTCCATTTCGTTGTCGTATCGGTTGGGTTAATGTGGCGATTCGTGAGGGGACGAGTCGCCGTGTCTCTATTCCGCGTGCTGCCAGCGGCTGAATTCCCGAAGCTTGAGGTAGAAGTCCTCGAACATAAGCCGCGTGTCGACGCGCGTGTAAACGCGCATCGGGCGGGAATCGGGTGCCGCTTCATACCGTCCGTCGTCCATAAGAGTCGGCGTGGGCATTGCGACGTAGTCGCTCGACGACGGGTCCGCCTCGAACAGGGACTGCAAGGCAGTCAGTAGAACGAGAGGCGAGTCGCCCATCGCGTACGTCTCCGACGGCCCGCGCCCATGTTCGGTGGCGCGAATGATCTCCTTGGCGACCTCGGCGTAGAGGTACTCACCCAGCGCACCTTCGGTTGCGACCCTCAGGCGCAATTCCGCGTCGGACATCAAGCATTGGCGGTAAACGTCGCGGGGGATCTGCCAGAGCTGCAGTTCGGAGTCATTGAAAACCACCTGCGCGGCGAGAACGTCAATGAGCAGGTTGTACTCAATGGGCATCGCGCCCGGTGGGGGAACGGCGAGTCCCTCATGCTCATTGCCGCCGATCCAGACCACGGTCATCCGTTCTGCGATCCGGGGCTCCTGCAAGTATGCGGAAGCCAGGTCCGTGAGTCCGCCGCCAGCGAGGAAGAACAGCGGTGAATCGTCAGTCCGCATCGCTTCAGCGATGATGGCGTCAACGGCCGCCGACGGTTGCGCCGTGTGGCGGTCGCGCAGGCCCATATTCGATCCGGTGACGATGGCGTCCGTGGATTCCAGCCCCATGCGGGCGAACACGTCCCTGGCTACCGCGACGGCATTCTCTGCGGACTGGGGGCCGGGATCGAACGGGTCACCCTCGCGAAGGTGCGAGCCGATGACGGCACGGATGTCGACGTTCGGCGAGAGGAGGTGGTGAACCAGTTGGAACAGGTCGTCGGGGTCGCCGGAGAAGTCGTTGTCAATGATGACCCTGGCTCGCGCTGGTGCCAGCGGCGGTATGGCCTGCCACGGGGTTGTACCCAATGCCCAGCGGTTGGCCGCGGTTGGCATCGGAGCTTCAGGGTCCGGGATCGACGTCATGGTGGTGTCCTTCGTTGGGCACTGTGTGCGAATTGCGTAACCGGTTGACCGATTGGGTTATCGATAACTTATTATCTGGGTGATCGATAACCTATAGAGTCGATCACCTCGTTACCTTTTCGTTATCTTCGGAAGACAGAGCACAGAGGAGTACCGGTTGGCGAATTCGAACGCATCAACGCGGCCCAGCATGGCCGACGTTGCGCGGGTCGCTCGGGTATCCACGCAGACTGTTTCCCGGTACTTCACCGGTACCGGGTACGTTCGGGCCGAGACACGGAAACGCATCGCGGATGCCATTCGAGAGCTCGGTTATATCCCCAATCAGGCCGCGCGGAATCTTCGCGCGAGGAGGACGAATACCATCGGCGTGCTGTCGATGGGTGCGTTGAACTTCGGCAGTGCGGGCATACTCACCGGCCTGGGGCTCGCCGCACGCGAGGCCGATGTGACGCTGATCATCGCCCAGCTCGATCTCGACCTCGAGGCAAAAAACTGGGAGTCCGAAGCTCGACGAGCGTTGGATCATTTCGTTGCCGTGCAGGTCGAAGGCATCATCCTGTCGACGCCCATCGCGGACGCAGACCGGCTTCTCGCCCGGGTGGGCAAGGAGATCCCCGTCTTCACAGTTTCCGAGCTCCCGCGGTCGCAGGAGGCCTCAGCGGGTGCGCACTCGTATTCGGCCGCATTCGAGGCCACGAGGTACCTCATTGGCCTTGGTCACCGCGACATCGTCCACGTTGCCGGCCCTGCTACACGGAACGAGGCTGCCGAACGCGTGCGCGGATACCGCGAGGCCATGGCGAACGAGCATCTCCCGTCCCGCGTGATCGGTGGGGCTACCGACTGGTCGGCGGCGTCGGGATTCATGGCGGGGGAGTCGGCGGGTGTGTCCGGTTTCACGGCGGTGGTTGCGAGCAACGACGAGATTGCCCTGGGCTTCATGAGTTCACTGCAGAACCGGGGCCTCCGGGCACCCGAGGACTTCTCGATCGTCGGCGTCGATGACATGCCGACGGCCGCGTACTTCTCTCCACCACTCACAACCATGCGGCTCGATTTTCGGGCGCTCGGCGTTGCCACGTTCCGGATGCTGCACCAGCAGATCCGGTCAGGCGAGCACGCGAACCACTTCGTGCTCGAGCCGGAACTCATCATCCGCGGTTCGACCGCCGCTCTCATCGAAAGGTGACGGGAGGGCATCCGCGCTGCTCGGACGAAAACGGTCGCTGATTTTCGGAAACAGCAACCGTTTCCATCGGAGCAAGCGAGCGGATGCCGCGGGGCGCGAGCCCCGCGCGGCCTACCTCTCGATCTTGTCGAGGTGCAGCATCGCGGCGAGGTTCTTGTCGAGCTCGTCGTCGCGGAAGACCTTCTTCCAGTCGTCCTTGATGATGTTCGACCGGCCGTAGTCCATGGCGATCAGGCAGGCGTCGCTGAACGGGTTGTCACCACGGAGTCCGTTGGCGAGTGCGACCTGGGTGTGGCCGAGGAGGATTGACCGAGCGGCCGGCTCCGGCACGCCCATGGTGTTGACGGCCTCGTCCAGCGCTTCCTTGAGCAGGGCGCCGATCATGCACGCGATGGTCTCGACGAGGGTCGGCTCGAGCTGCGCGAGCTGCTTGATGGTGACCCAGTGCACGTCGATGACGGGCGCGTAGATCGCCCGGACGGTGGCCTCAACGATGGCCTTCTTCTCGGGGTCGTCCGATTCGATCGCCGCAATGGCATCCTGGGGCGCAGCGATTCCGCCGAAGGTGTCCGCGTACTCCTCCGGTGTGGTGCGCTGGAGGAAGATCGACGGGTGGCACGGGTGCGCGACGGCCTGAATGACGTCGTCGCGGGTTGTCAGCAGGCCGGCGTACGCGGCGGCGGGGTCAAGCGTGAGCACGATGGCACCCGACTTGAGCTGCGGAACGATCTCGGCCGTGACCGGGCCAAGCGCAAGGTCAGGAACAGCCAGAACGACGATGTCAGCGTCAGCGATGGCATCCGCGGTCTCGGTGAGTTCGCGACCTGCCGCGCGGACGCGGTCCTGCCCGACGGGGGAGTTCTCGCTGTAGAAGACCTTGTGGTCGGTCTTCGACAGGTTGTCGGAGACGCGGGTCCCCATCTTTCCTCCGGCACCGATCACGGCGATGGTGGGGTTGAAGTCGGTGGTGCTCATCGGTTTCTCCTCAGGTAATCCAGTGTGGTGGCTGTCCAGGCAATCTCCGCCTGGACGGTGGTTTCGGGGTCGCCCTGCCAGGGCAACCAGTGTTCGACGATCTCGTTGATGCCACGGGCTTCGGGCTCGACGGTGTCGAGCAGGTGCCGGTAGTCGTGCAGCCCTTCACCCATCGGCGCACCGCTGTAGGTGAAACCGACCCAGCCGTCCTGCCGGGCGAAGGCGAAGTCCTTCACGTGCACGTTGCGGGTGAGGGCGGCGCACCGCTCGACGGCATCCTTCGGCAGTTCCAGTCCGGCAACGACGTTGGCGGGGTCAAGGCAAATGCCAAGCCGGTCGCTGCCGACCCGCTCGACCAGCCCGACGAGGTCTGTCGTTGACACCTGCTCGTAGGTCTCGAGCGCGAGCGTCACACCGGCCGCGTCGAACGACGGCAGTATGTCGGTGAGGATCTGCTCCGCGTCATCAAGGCTCGGGCGGTGGTCCGGCCCGTAGAGCATGCTGCGAACGAGCTTCGCGTCGAAAATCTCCGCCAGGCGCAGGAACGACGTCAGGTGACCGGGCTCAATGCCCTTGGTCCCCAGCTCGATCGTGAGCCCGAGGTTCCGGGATTCCGCGGCCGCTGCCGTGAGTTCGGCGTGGGACATCGACAGGAGCGGCGCGTAGTCGCAGATCTGGAACAGGTCGACACCGAGTTCGCGCGTGCGCTCGAACGCCCCGACCAGACTGAGCGGCTCTGGCACCCGTGACGAATGCTGCCAGAGGAACGCGTAGGTGCCGAGTCCGATCACGCCCGTGCCGCCGATCGTGCGAGTGTCGCTGCTTCGTCGAGAACGGATGCCAGCGCTGCGGGGTCGTGCGCGAAACGGCCGAGGAACAACCCATCGACGTCGGAACCGAGGGCGGTCAACAGGCCGGGGCCGGCGCTTCCGCCGTAGATCACCGCGCTGCCGTCGCGACCGTCCATCGAATTGATCGCACTGCGCAGCTCGGCGCACACGGTACGGATGTGCTCAGCGCTGGCAGGTTCTGCTGCGCCGATCGCCCAGACGGGTTCGTAGGCGACGATGACCCGGCCCGCTGGAGCGTCGGTGAGAGCGGAACGCAACTGGCGAACTGCCTCGCTCGCCGCGGCATCCGCTTCTCCCTGAACGGTCTCGCCGATACAGAGAACGGGAGCGAGGCCGTTGCGGAGGGCCGCCGCGGTTTTGGCGGCCACGATCTCCTCGGTCTCGCCGAACAGCCGTCGTCGTTCTGCATGCCCGACCTCGACAACGCCGGCACCGATCTCGGCGAGCTCGGTGCCGCTGACCTCGCCGGTGTAGGCGCCGTTGTCCTCCCAGAACAGGTCCTGGGCGCCGACGACAACGTCGGTTTCGCCGAGGGTCTCGATCGCGGCGGGGATCGAGACGAAACTCGGGATGACGAAGAGTTCGACGTCCCCGTCCTTCAGCGACTCGTTGTCGCGACTCAGCTCAGCGACATCAGCGAACCACTCGCGCGCGCGGGCGTGCCCGAAGTACATCTTCAGGCTCACCCCAACGACGACGGGAGCCATCAGCAGCTGCCGGTGGTCTCGTAGGTGTCGAGGACGGCAACCTTCTCAGCGCTCGCCGAGGTCTCGTCGAACCGGTAGGTCAGCCACTCGCGCACGAGACGGCGGGCCAGCTCTGCGCCGATCACGCGCTGCCCGAGGGCAAGCACCTGTGCGTTGTTCGAGAGCACGAGCCGCTCGACCGAGAAGCTGTCGTGCGCCACAGACGCACGGATGCCCTTGACCTTGCCCGCCGCCATCGCGACGCCCATGCCGGTTCCGCAGACGAGCAGGCCCCGGTCGGCGTCACCCGCGGCAATGGCTTCACCGACCGCGACTCCCACGCGCGGGTACGGCGTGTGACCGTCGGCGTCGACGCCGACATCGGTGACGCTCTCGACCAGGTCGCTGGCGAGCAGGTCCTTCTTGAGCAGTTCCTTGTAGTCGTATCCGGCGTCGTCCGAGCCGATCACGATTCGCAGTTTGTCCATTATGTTCCTCTTCCTAGTGCTGTTGGGTGTCGATGAGGCGCGACAGCCGCTGCGCGATGAGCGCGAACGAGTGTGCGCCGGCATCCGGTGTGCCGAGGCTCTTCTCGGCGTGCGGGCGAGCGCGGCCCATGCGGGGCAGCAGGTCGGCGGTGGCGGCGGCAGCGGCGGTGGCGGCATCCGCAGCCCTCGACACGGCTGCGGTGAACGGGGCGCCGTTGGCGAGTTCGAGTGTGAGGGTGTCGCTGAACGGCACGATCGCGTCGACCATCGTCTTGTCACCGAGCTCCGCTTTTCCGAATTCACGGATGCCGCGGCTCGCGGCATCGACGCCAGCGGCGATCGATGCGCCGGTCGCGCCCGCATCGTCACCGAGCTGCCCGGCGATGGCACGGAGCGACAAACCCCACAGCGCCCCCGAGGTTCCGCCGGCTCGATCGGCCCACGCGTCGCCGGAGCGTTCGAGCAGGGTGCGGATGCCGGCACCCGCGTCCCGCAGGTCGGCCGCGGCCGCTGCCGCAGCGCGAGCCCCGCGCTGCATGCCGATGCCGTGATCACCGTCGCCGGCGACCGCATCGATGCGACCGAGTTCGTCGACGTTCTCATCGATGACGTCGGCGAGGGCCTGCAATGCGGCGGCAGCGAACCGGGCCGACGCGCGCGACGCGGGCGAAGCATCCGGAATCTCGTCGATTTCAGTGATGATGTCGACGAGAACGGACTGCTCGGTCACCGCGACGGTGCCCTTGCGGTAGGCCGGGGTATTCGCCGGTGCGCGCCAGAATGTTTCGAGTTCGTCGTCGAGCCAGAACAGGGTGAGCGACGCGCCGGCCATGTCGAAGCTCGTGACGAGTTCGCCGACCTCAGGGTCGACGACGGTGATGCCCGCATCGCTAAGCAGCTCGGCGACCCGGCGGTAGACCACGAAGAGCTCCTCGTATTTGACCGAGCCGAGGCCGTTGAGAATCACGCCGACGCGCTGGCCGTCGGCTGAATCGATGCCGTCGGGCAGCTCGGTGAGCAGTGTGGATACGAAGAGCTCGGCGAGGCCTGCGGCGGTGGGGATGTCGGTTTCACCGATCCCCGGTTCGCCGTGGATGCCGATTCCCACGCCCATCCGGCCCTCGGGCACGGTGAAGAGCGGGGCCGTCGCGCCTGGCAGTGTGCAGCCGGTGAACGCGACGCCGAAGGAGCGGGTTCGTTCGTTGGCGTGGGCGGTGATGCGCTCGACGTCATCGAGTGAGTAACCGGCCTCGGATGCCGCAGCGGCGGTCTTGAGCACCGTCAGGTCGCCGGCGATGCCACGGCGTTTGTGCTTCTCGCCCACCGGCGCGCTCGCGATGTCATCGGTGACGACGACGGTGCGGCAGTCGATTCCCGCCGCGCGCAGGCGTTCCTGGGCCTGGCTGAAGTGGAGCACGTCGCCCGCGTAATTGCCGTAGCTGAGCAGGATGCCTCCGCCGAGGTCGGCGGCCGAGGCCACCGAGTGAACCTGCTGGGCTGACGGCGAGGCGAAGAGGTTGCCGAGCGCGGCGCCGTGGGCGAGGCCCTGGCCGACGAGCCCGCCGAACGCCGGGTAGTGGCCGGAGCCACCGCCGGTGACGACGGCGACCGAGCCCGGCTCAGACACGGTGCTCCGGATGACGCCACCGGGCACGCGCCGCACCTGCTCGGCGTTCGCGGCGACGAAACCGTCGATCATCTCGTCGGCGAACGCGGCAGGATCGTTGAAGAGGCGAGTCATGGGGAATGTGCTCCGAAGTGCTCGAGGGTGGGGGAGGGGATGCAGGGCGGTCGGGGAGTCGACCGCCCCGCCCTGGTTACTGCGCCAGCGCCTGTGCGTCGGTCTCGTCGACGACGGGACGCGTGGTGCGGCGTGCTCTCGAGAGCAGAAGCATGATCACGCCGGAGAGGGCCATGAAGCCACCGACGATGAACATGGGAACCTCGTAGTTGCCGGTCAGGTCGGCGACCGCACCGGTGATGTACGGCGCCGAGAAGCCCGCGAGGTTTCCGACGGTGTTGATCAGGGCGATGCCCGCTGCCGCTGCTGCACCGGTCAGGAACTGCGTCGGCAGGGTCCAGAAGTTGGGCAGGGCGGAGAAGATCGCCATGGCAGTGATCGCGATGATGGCGATCGTGGCGAACGGAGATCCCGCAAACAGCGCGAACGGAATGCTCAGTGCTCCGACGAACGCGGGAATCGCGATGTGCCACGTCTTCAAGCCGCGCTTCGTGGCATCCCGAGCCCAGAAATGCAGTGCGATGGCTGCCGGGATATACGGGACTGCCGTGATGAGCCCCTTCTGGAACGTATCGAACTCGGTGCCGAACTGTGCCTGGAAGCCCTCGATGATCGTCGGCAGGAAGAAACCGAGCGCGTAGAGGCCGTAGATGAAGCCGAAGTAGATGAACGAGAGCGCCCAGACGCGGCCGCTCTTGAACGCGTCGCGGATGCGTCCGTGTCCACCAGTCTTCTGGGTGTGTGCGCGCTCGGACTCGAGGGCGTTGGTGAGCCAGACCTGCTCTTCCTTGGTCAGCCACTTCGCATCAGCCGGGCGGTCCTTGAGGTAGAACCAGGCGACGAATCCAATGATGATCGCGGGGATAGCGACGCCCGCGAACATGAACCGCCAGCCTTCGAGGCCGAAGATGCCGTCCTGCTCGATGAGGATCGCGGCGAGGGGAGCACCGATGACCGTGGTGAGCGGCTGTGCCAGGTAGAAGAGGGCGAGGATCTTGGAGCGGTGGGCCGCCGGGACCCAGAGGCTCAGGAACAGGATGGCACCGGGGAAGAATCCCGCTTCGGCGACACCGAGGGCGAAGCGCAGAATGGCGAGGTGCTCAAAGCTGCCGACCCAGGTGAAGAGGAGGGCGACGATTCCCCAGCTCACCATGATGCGTGCGAGCCACTTGCGGGCGCCGAAGCGGTGCAGGGCGAGGTTCGACGGAACTTCGAGCAGGATGTAGCCGATGAAGAAGACGCCGGAGGCGAAACCGAACTGGGCTGCAGAGAGCCCGAGGTCTTCGTTCATGCCGTTCGGGGCGGCGAAGCCGATGGCCGTACGGTCGAGGTAGTTGATGAAGAACATCAACGCCACGAACGGGACGAGCCGAACGGCGACCTTCTTAATGGCGGATTTTTCCACGGCGCTTTGCGGCGTGGGTTTGCGTGTGGTGGTGTCCACGTTGACTCCTTGGTGAGGAAGGGGGAGCGCGACGGCGGCAGGGCCGCATCATTCGCTCCCATGAGTATTCTGCGAAATGAGCTTTCTGTCAACCGGTTGACCAATACCGGTCAACCGGTGATCCATTGTGGAGGCAGTTTTGCTAGCTTTGACCCATGCCGGCCTATCCGAATGACTCCTCCGCTGAGATCGCGGCATCTATGGGCACACTGAGCGGGGGAACGCCGGTGTCTGCGGTCGCCAAGCGGCTGCTCGAGATCTTCACTCGGGGCGACATCGAGCCCGGCACCCGCCTGCCGCCCGAGCGCCAGCTGTCGACCAGCCTCGGTGTCGGTCGCTCCGCGGTTCGCGAGGCCCTCGCCGCGCTCGAGCTGCTCGGGATCGTCGACGTGCGCCCCGGATCTGGCACCTATCTGCGCGGAACGGCCAGTGAGATGCTCCCGCAAACCCTGAGCTGGGGCCTCATGCTCGACGAGCCCCGGACCAGGGAGCTCATCGAGGTGCGCGGGGCGTTGGAGATTTACGCGGCGCGACTGGCGGCATCCCGAATCTCAGACGAAGCGCTCGGTCGGCTCGCCGATCATCTGGAAGACATGCGCAAGAACGTCGACAACCTCGGTGGCTTTGTCGAGGCGGACCTGCAGTTCCATCTCGAGCTCGCGCGGAGCATCGACAACATGGTGCTGCTCGACCTGTTGCAGAGCATCCGCTCGCTGTTGCGCGTGTGGGTTGATCGCGCGGTGCAGCAGCCCGAGCAGGCGCGGGTCGCCATCGATGAGCACGCCGCTGTGTACGCGGCGATAGCGACGCGCGATCCGGATGCCGCGGCATCCGCCATGGCCGTGCACATGAGCACAGCGGGTGACCGGCTCGCAAAGACCGTGGCGCCATGACCGGGCTTATCGCGGGCGAGCGCGCAGATCGCGTGCGAGCGTTGCTCGGCCAGAAAGGGTCGATGGCGCGTTGCTCGGCCACAAATGGTCGCTGATTCTCGGAAAAAGCGACCGTTTCTGTCGTCGCAAGAGAGCGGATGCCGCCGAGCGACCGTTTGTGTCGTCGCAAGAGAGCGGATGCCGCCGAGCGGCCGTTTGTGTCGTCGCAAGAGAACGGATGCACCGCGAGCGCCAGCTTGCTAGCTTGGGGCCATGCCAACGACGCCACAGAACTCCCCAACCGATGAGACCGGCCTGATAGCGGGTGAGCTCGAGAAGCTCTGGACCGGCGGCGAATGGCTCGAGGGCCCGCTGTGGTTGCCGGGCAGCGAGTCGGTGCGGTTCAGCGACATCCCGAACAACCGCATCCTCGAGTTCGACCGTGCCACCGGTGAAACGCGCGTGCACCGCGACGACGTCGAGTACACCAACGGCCGCACCCTCGACCGCGAGGGCCGCGTCGTTCAGTGCAGCCACGGCCGTCGTGCTGTTGAGCGCGAGGTCGACGGCGAGGTCGAGGTGCTCGTCGATCGCTGGGCAGGTGGACGCTTCAACTCCCCGAACGACGTTGTGGTGGCATCCGATGGAACGATCTGGTTCACCGATCCGCCCTACGGGATTCAGGAGAGCGGGCGCGAAGGGCACCCGGGTGTCGAGGAGTACGGCGGATGCTTCGTGTTCCGCTTCGATCCCGCCACGGGCGTCGCGACGCCGGTGATCACCGACATGGTGCACCCGAATGGCCTCGCATTCTCGCCCGACGAGAAGCGGCTTTACGTGGCCGACACCGGAGGAGAATCGGTGCGGCACATCCGTGTGTATGACGTGGCGACGGGAGAGGGGCGCGTCTTCGTGAATCCGTCGGGGACCCCTGACGGATTCCGCGTGGATGCCGGTGGTCGGGTGTGGACTTCGTCGTCGGATGCCGTTCAAGTGTTCTCGTCGGACGGTGAACTGGAGTTGAATATCGCCGTACCCGAGGTCGCATCGAACCTGTGTTTTGGTGGACCGGACGGCTCCGAGCTCTACATCACGGCCTCGACGAGCCTGTACCGCATCCGCACGACCGTGACGCCGGCGGTCGTTTAGCAAACCCTTCGTTACGTTACGGCCATGTCAATTTCCTAACCGATCTCGGGTTTCCGGAGGTAGGGTGAGCGGATCGCAAAGGCCCAAACCCGAAGGGACGCTGATGCAACGCACAACGCTCACAATCGATGGTCATTCGCACGTGCTCGCGCAGGGAGCGCAGTTGGGGGCGCTCAAAGCGGCGGCTGAAGAAGCGGTGCGCGCGGGGGGAAGGTTCATCGACCTCACTGTTGTGGGCAACGTCGCGGTCAGCGTACTGGTCAGCCCTGGCGTTGCTATTCACTTCACGACCCGTGAGGTCGCGGAAGACGAACGCGACACCGGCGAGCTCGCCGAGCCTTTCGACGACAGTCTTCACTGGGACATCGCCGACCTGTTCTGAGTCGGCCCTCTTCGGTTGTGTCAGAGGCGCATGCTGAGGACGTGGCGGACCGCGAGGTTCCCACCGTGGTCGTCAGCGACCCGGTGCATCCCGATTTTCTCGGCCACATGACTCGACGCGTAATTGTCGGGGTGTACGATCGCCACCAGCTCCTCGGCGTCGGTGTGTTCGCGAGCGAAATCGCGGCACGCCGCTGCGGCTTCAGTCGCGAGTCCCTGCCCGTGAAGGGCGGAGCGCACGTGGTAGCCGACCTCGAGTTTCGGCACTCCGTTCACGTCCTGCCAGGTCAGTCCGCAATCGCCCACAAACTCACCGTCGATGGTCTCGATGATCCAGAGCCCGTAACCGTGATCGGCGTAGTTCCGCTGGTTCCAGTCGATCCAGGCGGCGGCCTCGGAGCGTGACTTCGGTGCCGGGTAAAAGCGCATCACGGCGGGGTCACCGAGCAGCGCGGCCATGGCGTCGAGATCGGCGTCGGTCATGGGGCGGAACCGCAAGCGGGCGGTGGGAGCGGGAAGCATCCTGCGACTCTAACGGCCGCCCGAGGCGCAATGTCGCGTGGGGCGGTGTCGCACGGTACCGTCGACGCGCTAGCGTAACCCCGTGGCCATGCACAGCATCCCCGAGGACTCAACGGATCGCCTCCGTCTGTGCCGCCCGCTGACGGATGACGCACCTGGGCTCTACGCGATTCTTAGTGATCCGCGCGTGTGGGCGCACTACCCATCGCTTCGCAACACAGCCATCACCCAGACGAAGGCCACCCTCGAGCGGTGGCTGCGGGGCTGGGATGCCGACGGCATCGGGACCTGGATCGCCCGCGAACATGGGTCTGACGCGATCGTCGGATATGGTGGCCCGTCCTCGCTCGGTGGTGTCGCCTGGAATCTGGGTTATCGGTTCGCCCCGGCGGCGCAGGGCCGAGGGCTGGCGACCGAACTTGGACGCCGGGCGCTCGAGCGAGCCGCATGCCTCAAGGGCAACCGCCCCGTGATCGCCTATCTGCTCGAAGAGAACGCCGCTTCGTCAGCGGTGGCTGAGAAACTCGGCTTGCGACTCGTCGACAGGGGACCTGATGCGGGAAACCCCGACCCGTTGGCGGTGCGGCTCGTTTTCGCGGATCGGTCGCTGACGGCCAACGAGCTGGCGGCTGCCCGACAGTAGGGCGTGCCGTCACGGTGTCGCCACCGTGCCCGAGTCATCCGCCCGCATCAGCCGCACGCAGCATCTGCCGCCGTGTTCTCGTCATGGTTCTCAATGCGGTTGCAGGGCCGTAATAGGCTTTCAGCATGATCTCTCGTGAGGACCTGTCGACTCTGCCCATCGACGAGTACGCATTCCCCGGGCCGCTCCGGGACGCTCTCGTCGGCGCGATCCTCGACGGACGCAAGACCAGCACGACGTCGCTGGTCGCCGACTACGACCTGTCGGAGGAGCAGCTGCCCGTGATCGGCGAGCGTCGCGTTGTCGTCGACTCCTCCGAGAATCCCGTCTGCGTCACCGAGGTCACCGGTGTCCGCGTCGTGCCACTGGGCGAGGTCGACCTCGCCCACGCCATCGACGAGGGCGAGGGCTTCGAGACCGTCGCCGACTGGCGTGCCGGCCACGAGAAGTTCTGGCACGGCGCTGAATTCCGAGAGTGGATGCGCGACCCGGAGTTCACGGTGTCGGATGCCACTGAAGCGGTGCTGGTGCGATTCCACGTCACCGGCCGAGCCTGAGTAGCCCGCCCCTGGGTACCGGAGCGCTAGCGTAGGAGCGCGCTTCGATCTTCGGCGCACGTCGTTGTGGAGGAGTCGGCACCGTGGATAGCAAGACAGAAGCAGAACTCGAGCGTATTTTTGCCGCCCGCGATCGCGACAACATGGGGCCGACGATTGCGGCGTTGCTCCCGATCTACGAACAGCATCCGCACGATCCACGAGTTCTCTATGAGGTCGGCGGCGCGTACGACACCGCGGGTGATGAAGCGACGGCACTGGGTTTCTATGAGCGGGCGATGGCCGAGGGGCTCGAGGGCGACGTGCGCAGGCGGTGTTACCTGCAGCAGGGCAGCACGCTGAGGAACCTCGGGCGACTCGACGAGTCAATCGAACTCTTTGCGCGCGCTCGCCGCGAGTTCCCCGACTCGGTCTCGCTCGGCGCGTTCGAGGCGCTGACCCTGCACGCGGCCGGGAAAGCGAACACGGCGCTCGGGAGTCTCTTCACCCTGCTTGCGGAGCACGTCCACGCTGAGGAACTCGACAGGTACCAGGCCGCGCTTCGAGGGAACGCCGAGTACCTCGTCTCGCTCGACGCTCCCCGCTGAGCGGTCTGCTGCTGCCGAATTTCCCGACGGTGCCGCGTGACGGCATCCGCTGCTCGGCCTAAAATGGCTATTCGGTCATTGCTCGGACACAAAGAGCTGGACTTTCTCGAGACCAGCAGCCGTTTATGTCCGCGCACGACGCCCGCTGGGCGTGAGCGACCGTTTTCGTCCGAGCAAGGCCCGCTCGCGGGTGCGACCGGCGGCGCGCCTGTACGACTCGTCTGTATGACGGGGAACGTCTTACTGTTTCGGGGTTTCAGCGGTAGCGTGGGCCGTCTGCCGATGCCCGAACCGGAAGGGGTTCCGATGCGCCGCACGATCCTCACGGTCGAGGGGAACTCCTACGTGCTTGCGCAGGGAACCGACGCGGCTGCGGTGAAGGCCGAGGTCGAACGCGCGGTGGTCTCCGGCGGCCGCTTCGTCGATCTGACGATGGTGGGAGACGCTGGCGTGAGCGTCCTGATCAGCCCGGGCGTCGCGGTCACGCTCGCCACGCTCGACGTTCCTGACGACGATTCAGACACGGATCACGGGGCGACGTTCGAGGATCACTCCACCTGGGACATCGCCGACCTGCTCTGACCGGCCGAACCGCCACGTCGGAGTCGACCTGGGGCGCGCCTCGGGTTACCGCTTTGCCGTCGCGGGTGCGTCGGGCTCCGGGACTACCCGCAGGCCCGCCGGAGAGTTAGCCAGCCTGACGAGTTCTTCCACCCAGGCCCGATTGAGCTGAGGCTCCCGGCTCCCCACGAAGTCGAACTGGAGCGGGATGGTGGGGTGGATCCAGATCGAGCTGTGTCCGCTGCCCGAGGCAACTGTGTAGTCCCAGGAGAACGTGAAGCTCTCACCGCGTCGCACCTTCGACAGAATGACGACCTTGAGGTGCGCGAGCACCCGATCGTCGAACTCGACGGAGATCGACGGGGTTCCGTAGATGAATTTGCCCATGAATTACTGTCCCAGCCCTGCGTCGAGCTCGTCCATGATCTGATTGAAGTCTTCGGCGGTCTGGCCGGCACCGGTGCCCTCTTCTTCCACGGTCCCTCTGATGCCGACCTGCGGCATTTCGGGAACGGGAAAGCGTCGCGCTTCTTCCTCGGCGGTGATGCCGCCCACGTCGGCGACGTCGAACTGACTGGCCTTGCTGAGCAGGAGGGTGTGGACGGAGGTCTCGCCGTGTTTTTCGAGGACAGTGATATCGACGGTGACGCTGTGTTCTGCGTCTGCCACCGTTGTCGTGTACTCGAGAAGCGCCGCCGTGATGGCATTGCCCGTGACGAAAGACCCGCCACTGTGTGTGATGCGCTTCATGCGTCCGACCATACGCCATGCATGCGCCGTCGGAAAACCGCACGAGCGGGGCGGATGCTGCCGCTCAGCCCTGCGGCATCCGCTCTGCTTGACCGCAAACGGTTGTTCGCGCCCTGTCCGGCCGAAAATGGTCGGGATTCCTCAGGAACAGCGACCATTTGTGGCCGAGCGTGGCTCCCCCATGGGCGAGGATGGGGCGCATGGAAGAGCGATTCGAGTGGGTGGCCGATGTCTCGCGGGGCGAATGGCTTCGTTCGATGGAGGTTGAGCGTTTTGGCAGCATCCTGTCGATCGTCCCGCGCGGGTTTGAGGCGTACGCGCGCGTGTTCCATCCCGTCGAGCGTGATCGACCGCGTGCCACGGAGACGTGGCTGGGCGTCACCGAGCCGACCTGCGTCGCCGACATCGCGGCGTCGCTCGAGACCGAGCGCGCGACCTGGGCGCAGGCGGCCGAGTCCTTCGGCACAACCATGCACGCTGAAGCGCAATACGCTCGCCTCGTGCGCCGCGACTCCGACAGTATCGACGGCGTCGTAAGCCCCGACGGCTGGCGCTATGGCTCCACCAGCCAGGGCCGCCTCGATGCTGGGTCGGTCGCAACGGCATCCGCGGTTCTCGCTCGGCACACAACGACACCGGATGGCGGTATCGCCGCGATCTGGGAGGGCTGGGGTGGCCTCGTAAGCTCGGACGGCTTTGCTACCCTCACGCTGGTGGGGAGCGACGGGCCGCGCGTCCGGCCGGACGCCGAATCGGGACCGGGCTCCGGACTGCTGGGGCGCGAGGTTGCGGCAGGGCCACGATTTCATTTGCACGGTGACACCGGGCGACACTACGTGCTGTTCGAGGTCGGGGCGAACGACCTGGCGGATGCCGCGTGGCCGGGTCTAGCGCCGTGGGTACGCGAGGTCATGTGGGCGCAATCGCCCAGCATCCTGTGGCCCGACGATCACTCGTGGGTACTCGCCACCGAGATCGACTTCGACTCGACACTGGTTGCCGGAACCCACGAGCTCATCCGGGAACTCGTGCGAACGCCGGGACTCGAGGTGTTGCCGATCCGCACCGACGCCGACCTGACCTGGGATGGCGACGGGATCAATCGCCCGCAGTGAGAGCGGTCAGATTGCCTCGTCGAGAAGCCAGTGAGGCCGAGCGGCTCGGCGGCAGACCGCGCCCGCCACCGCGATGGTGGCGGGCGCGGGGCCGCTGAGTTCCGTCAGCGCACCGGACGCAGCGGAGCAACATCCCACTCGTCGTTCGACATGCGGAGGATGGCGACAGAGACCAGTGCGAAGCACACCGTCGTAAGGCCCCACCCCAGGGTCACGTCGAGCAGACGGTTGGGCACGATCACTGCAGCGACGAAATGGATCGGCTGCGACAGGGCGAGGCCGATGGCCACCCAGCGATTGACGACCCTTGCCTTGCCGACGGCGATCGCGAGCAGGACGGTGCCAACGATGTGGCCGAAAATCCAGCTGATTCCGGTCACTGTGGCCAACGGGGCTGCGAGCATGACCTCGTTGACACGGAGGATGGTGGCCGCGTCGATGCCCGCGGCGCCCAATGTGACCGTCATAAAGTCAGCGTTGCCCGCCGCTCCCCAGTTGGCATAGGCGAGGAACGTGACGATCGTGCCGATTGTCGCGAGCACTGGAGCCGCTCTCCGGGCGAGATAGCCGAGGGTGAGGACTCCCACCAGCATCGACGGGAACATGATGAGTCCGAACCAGGAGCCAAGGACTATGGAGTCCGGATGCTCCAGAACGCTGGTGATGATCGCCTCGCCGTCCTGGTCGGTCCAGTACGGCATCGTCGCGCGACCGATGGTGATTCCCAACGGGCCGATCGGCAAAAGTATCGCGATGGTAGTCCGCCAAAAACGCCGGAGGTCGCGCGGCGGCTTCACGGCGACGTCACTCGGTGCCGCGGACGGGGATGTGGTGCGGGTCATGACAACTCCTTGAATCGGGCGGACCGAGTCCGCTGCGGCGAGCCCGTGACACCGGGCTCGGCGGGCCGATGGCCCACATCCACTCTTGAACCGGCCGCTCGGGCGCACCACAGTGCTGGCACCGGAATCGGTATCCGTGCCAGCACCGATGCGCAGGCTCCAGTGCGGTCATAGGCTGAACGTGTGTCGTGGCTCCGCGCCGTATCTCTCGCAGCCGTGGCCATCACCGTTGCCGCTGTTGCGGTCGGCGTGGCCGGGCTCTCCCGTCACGCAACCCCCGATTCTGCCCAGTGGTTCGTCCTCGGCCTGGTGGCCGGCCTGCCCTGCCTGGTGCTCGGTTTCGCCATCACCCGGAGGGCCCAGTTCGCTCGCATCGGTGTTCTTTTGATGTTCCCCGGCGTCGCCGTGATCTCCTCTGCCGCGTTCGACGCCTATGTCGCTGCCGCCCTCGAGCAGCCGGGCGACCTGCCGCTCGACACCGCGACCGTCGCGCTCTCCCAGGGGGTGTGGATGCTGTTCTTCATCCCGTGGGGCTGGCTGTTGCTCGTTTTCCCCGATGGACGATTCCGGTCAGCCTTCGACCGCGCCGTCGCCGTGGCGCTCCCCGTGATTGCCGTGGTGTTCTCGGTGTTGGCCGCTGTTTCCCCGGGACCGTATGCCGCCCCGTACGCGGCCATCGAGCATCCGTTTGGGGATGTTCCCGGTGCTGATATTGCGGGTGTCGCGCTCCTGCCCCTCTTTCTCGCTCTCCTGATCTGTTGTGTGGTCTCAGCGGTTCGCCGATTTCGCGCGGGTTCATCTCTGGTCCGCCGCCAATTACGGTGGCTCGCGCTCGCCGGCTGGGTCGTGCCCGGTGCGCTCGCCGTCGCGTGGGTCTGTTATCTCGCCCTCGGCGTGAACGTCATCGCCCTGAGCCTCTTGATCATCTACCTCGCCGTGCCAGCGGCGGTTACCGTCGCGCTGCTTCGGTTGGATGACTATGACGTCGAACGGGTGCTCGTCCGCGGGACCGTACTCGCTCTACTCGCAGCGGCGCTCGCGGCCGTTCTCGGCCTGACCCTGCCGGTCATCCAGACGTTCGCGGTGAACTCCCCGGTGCCAGCGGTTGCCGTGACCGTCGTGGCCGTGCTGCTTCTCGTCCGTCTGCGCCCGTCACTCGAACGCGTCGTCGGGGCGTGGATGTACCCGATCGCCGACGGCACGTTTCGCGCGATTTCCGACCTGGAAGCGCGGGTTTACGCGGGGGATGCGGTGCCCGAGGAGCTGGAGGGTGTGTTGCGCGATGCCCTCGGCGACCCGAACTTCCGCCTGGGATATCTGTTGCCGGGGAGCGAGGTCATGGTGGGCGCTGACGGCGGTCGGCTCCTGGTGAGCGACGACGCCCCGCGGATTACATTCGCGGGCCAGACGATCGGTGCCCTCGTCCTGTCAGACAAGCAAGCGCTGCCGGTCCGGGAGATCGCGGATGCGGTCACTGTTCTCACCGAGATGTCCCGGCTCCGGCTCGAGCTGGCCCAGACGTTTCGCGAGGTCGACGCCAGTCGGACGAGACTGCTTCGCGCCGGTTACGAGGAACGCGAGAGGCTGGAGAGGGATCTCCACGACGGTGCGCAGCAACGACTCGTTGCGGTCGGAATGTCGTTGCGACTGACCCAGCGCCACCTGCCCGTCGATTCCCAGCTCGTGCACGACGCCCTCGACGAGGCGGTGGCCGAACTCGGGCAGGCGGTGCTTGAACTCCGACAGATCGCTCACGGACTCCGCCCCAGCAGCCTCGACGATGGGCTCCCTGCGGCACTGGCACATCTCTCCAACTCGGCGCCGCTTCCTGTCGACCTCGAACTGGATACCGGAGATCTTCCGGATGCCGTCAGCACCACCGCTTATTTTGTCGCCAGCGAGAGCGTTGCCAATGCGGTCAAACACGGAGGGGCGACCCGGATCCGTCTTCGCGTAGCCCGATCTGGCGAAACCCTCGCCATTCGCGTGAGCGACGATGGACACGGCGGCGCAACGCTGCGTCCCGGCGGTGGACTCGTCGGCCTGCAGGACAGGGTTCAGGCGCTCGGAGGCTCCCTGCGCCTGACGAGCGATCGGGGATCAGGCACCACCATCGAGGCGGAGCTGCCATGCGGTTGGTGATCGGGGAGGATTCGCTGCTCTTTCGTGAGGGGCTCGCCAGACTGCTCAGTGATGTGGGGAACGATGTCGTTGCAACGGCATCCGACGCCCCATCCGCCCTTGGCGCGGTGCTGCACCACGAGCCGGATGTTGCCATTCTGGATATCCGGATGCCGCCTGACCATACCGATGACGGTGCGCGTGCGGCCCGGCAGCTGCGGAGCGAGCGGCCTGAGATCGGGATCATGCTGCTGTCGCAACACGTCGAGACGCGTAACTCGCTCGAACTCATCGCGACCGGTCGGTTCGGCTATCTCCTGAAAGACCGGGTGCTCGACCTCGACGGTTTCCTCGACGCGCTGCGCCGGGTCGCTGAGGGCGGGACCGCGCTTGACCCCGAGGTGGTGGCCCGGTTGGTGTCCTCGCGTCAGGCTGACGATCGACTCTCCGCACTGACGCCGCGGGAGCGCGAGGTGCTGAGCCAAATGGCAGAGGGCCATAGCAACGTCGGGATTGCGCGCCACCTGCACCTGACCGAGCGCACCGTCGAAAGCCACATCAACGGCATCCTGGGCAAACTGGAGGTGACGAGCACGGTGGAGCACCACCGGCGGGTGCTCGCGGTCATCGCCTATCTGGATGCCCAGACGTGACTCTCGCGCCTGGCGCGCGGTTCAGTCGACGTGATCCTGCCAGGTTCCATCGAGGACCTCAGCCGCATGACGGCGCTCAGTCTCCGAAACGGACTCACCAATGAAACTGGCGACGAGCCAGTCCGACCGATAGGCGGCTGAACCGAGCGCTCGCGCGGCGGCTGCTGCGTCGTCCTGGGTGTCGAACTTCATCAGCACCATGTCGGCGGTGCCCCAGGCGGAAACGCAGGGAACCTCCGCATCGCAACTCGTTGCGGTCACATCCGAGGCGCCGGCGAGGAGCGCAATGCTGGGTGGCTGGTCCTCGGCACCGACAAAGTCCTCAGGCAAAAGGTCGACGCGGGAGTCCCGGAGGAACAACCAACTGGCGAAAATGATGAGACCGATAACGGATGCCGCGACTGCCCATCTGGCGACCGTGCGGCTTCTGGGTGGGTGCGGGGCGAGAGCGGACACGACCGTAATGCTGGCAGCGATTTCCGCACCCGGCAACCGAGTGGGGCATCCCGGCCGCCCAGACGAGGAGCTGTTCGGCCCTCCGACCATTCAATTGGTGGCGGAAGGGCCGAACGTGGGCGCTGGGACTCGGGTACCTGGCATCTAGCTCTGGCGGTTCGGGGTTCCGGACAGTCGCGCCATCTCCGACTCCACCCGGGCGTCACGGATGGCGAACAAACGCCCACCGAACACAGCGATTGCCGCCACGATCACGGCGACCGCCCAGCCGAGGATTGGCCAGATCGGCCAGAAGTATCCGTCAGGTGTGGTCAGAGTCCAGATGAGGACCATCGCCAGCGATGCGATAACCCAGATCGCGACAATGGCGGTGAATATCCTGCGTGCGACGATGTTGCGGCGAGCACGTCGGCGGATGTCGATGTCTTCGTTCATGTCAATTTCTCCTATCTGTGTGGACCGGCGGATCCGGTTCGTTGGTGGATCATGATGAAGCCTCAAGTCTTAACGTGGGCATTTCATTCCCGGTTGTGCTCAGGCCGGGTCCATGTCGAGGGCGAACCGGTACCGCACGCTCCCCTCGGCGCGCCCGAGAGCATCCGTTTCGGTCGAGCGCATCAGTTGCGCGGGGTGTTCTCGACCGCAACTGATGTTCTCGCGCACGGGGGCAGCGGCCCGCCCGCCCGCCGGGGCGTCCGCTCTGCGCCGCATCCGCTCTGCTCCGTCACAAACGGTTGCTCGTGCCGTGCTCGGCAGAAGCGGTCGTCGTTTCCGGAAAGGTGCGACCGTTTTGGCCGAGCAGCGCCAGGGAGCGTGCGACCAGCGCCCTAGATCCAGCCCTGCTGCCAGGCGATCTCCGCGGCCTCGTGGCGCGACCGGGCGTCGAGCTTTGTCATCGCCGCCGACAGGTAGTTGCGTACGGTGCCGGGCGCGAGGTGCAGCCGATCCGCGATCTCCTGCACGCTCATCGTCGACCGCGAGAACCGCAGCGCGTCGAGCTCGCGATCGGTGAGCGGGCAGCGCTCGGCCGTCAGCGCCGTCGCGGCGATCTCCGGGTCGATGTAGCGCTTGCCTGCGACCACATCGCGGATGACATCGGCAAGCTCCTCCGCGGGCGTCGACTTCGGCACGAATCCCGACACTCGCGCCGCGAGCGCCCGCCGCAACACTCCGGGCCGGGCGTGCCGAGTCACGATCACGACCTTCGTCGCCACCGTCGAGAGGATGCGCGCGGCCGCCTCGATTCCATCGGCCTGCGGCATCTCGAGGTCGAGCAGGCAGACGTCCGGCTTCGTCTCGAGCGCTCTCTCGACGGCCGCCACCCCGTTGTCAACGCTTGCAACAACCTCGATGTCCGGCTCGAGATTCAGCAGGGCGCTCAGCGCGCCGCGAATGAGGTGCTCGTCATCGGCGATCAGCAGACGGATGACACGGGGCCCGTTTTGAGGGTCGGTCATGCGTTCACGCCCATCCGCGCTGGCACAACGACCCGCAACGCGAACCGGTCGCCATCGACGTCGGTCTCCAGCCACCCGTTCAGAGCAGACACCCGGTCACGAAGCCCGACCAGACCGCTGCTGTCTGCCCGCCCCGTGGCATCCGTTGGGGAAGCCGCCTCGTTGTTCTCGATCTCCAGGGCCACGCTCTCGGCCGTCGTCGCCAGGCGGATGGACGCCCGCGTCGCTGCACTGTGGCGCAGGATGTTCGTGGTCGCCTCGCGCACGACAAGCGCGAGCACCCGTCGCACCTCGGCGTCGGCGGGCAGCGCGTCGACCTGCAGTGCGCAGTCGGCACCCGCAGCGGTGAGCACTTCGCGCGCGTTCTCGAGTTCGGCGGCGAGGTCGACCTCACGGTAACCGGCGACGAGCGAGCGGGTCTCCTCAAGCGCCTGCTTCGCGATCATCCGCGTCTCGTGCACGTGCTCGCGCGCGGCCTCGGGGTCGACCGCGAGCAGGCGCTCGGCGAGCTCCGACTTGAGCGCGATCACCTGCAAGTGGTGGCCCTGGATGTCGTGCAGGTCGGAGGCGAACCGCAGGCGCTCCTTGGCCACGGCGAGTTCGGCCGCGGCCGAACGGTGCCGATCGAGCGTCACAACGATCTCCCACCACCAGAGGCTGGAGAGAACCATGAGCGGCAGCAGGACGCCATAGAAGTACAGGAGCCCCGATCCTGACATGCCGGTGGTATCGAACGGATGCCCCAGCATCGTGGCGAGGATGGGGTGCAGCACCGTCACCACAGCCCCGGCGAGAAGCACAGCCCGCCTCGACGTGACCGGCAGCAGGGGAGCGACCGCGTTGACCGCCATCCACAGCGGGAACGCCGCGAAGAGCCCTGCAGCGGGAGTGAACAGGCCCAGCACCCAGGCGAGTGCTGGCGGAATGAAGAGAGCGAGCGTCCAGCCGACCCGCGGCAGCCCGCCCCCGCGCCCGACGCGGAGGAACCAGCAGTACCGCACCTGCACCGCCGCCGAAACGATGAGCAGAGCGAGAAGGATGGCGTCAAGCGTGCTGCGCGACTGCGCATAATTGGCCCCCGCGATGATCAGCAGGATGGCATCGAGAACGACGAAGAAGAAGATGATCGACGAGAGCGTATAGGTCCACGTCGTCTGGACGCTGCGTGCCGGTTGTTCGCGCTGTGGCTCGTCGGGTGTCCCTGTTGCGGCGCTGCGCTGAGCGGTCACGACAATGCGCGTTCTGGCGAGGTCTGGGGAAACATGCTCTCAGCGTAGAGCAGTGACATTTGTCACGGTCGCGGGTGTGAAACCGCCCCGGATGCTGTGACGCGGCGACACTTACCGCCCTGATGTTGCGCCGGAAGGATGGTCTCATCACCTCGACTGGCGGACCGCCCGGCGGTCGCGAGTGGCTCCGCATCACAGCACCACGGCTTCACGGCTTCGACGAAAGGCACCTCATGATTGACGCACTGCGCGACTTCACCTCCACCCTCCCCGACGTACTGCAGTGGGTGGGTGTGATCCTCGCGGCAGCGATTCCGTTCGTTGAGTCCTACTTCGGAGCGGTCATCGGTGTGCTTGCGGGCATCCCTCCTGTTATCGCCATTGCCGCCGCGATCGTCGGCAATATCCTGTCCATGCTGGTTTTCGTACTCAGCGCCCACGGGGTTCGGTCCAAGGTTCGGAACGGCAAGCCCGCCAAGCCCGAAACGCCCCGCCGCGCGAAGCTGCGCGAGCGCTTCGACAAGTACGGTGTGGCCGGGGTGAGCCTCCTTGGCCAGACGCTCCTGCCCAGCCAGATCACCTCCGCAGCGATGGTGTCATTCGGGGCATCGAAGAACGCCGTCATCTTCTGGCAGGTCATCTCGATCGTGCTCTGGGGCGTCGCGTTCGGAGTGCTCGCGACGCTCGGCGTCACGTTCCTGCGCTGACGCGGCATCCGTTCGCCGTCCGCTCGACCACTGACGCGGCATCCGCTCTGCTCGGCCAGGAACGGTCGCAGTTCCTCGTGAACTGCGACCGTTTCTGTCGTAACAGCGCGATCACCGGGGAGCAGCTCTGCTGCCGCGAGAGTAACGGCGAGGGGAGTCTTTCCTCTCTATAGGCGCCACAGCGACAGACGTATTCTCTGCCGCATGTCAGCCGATCCGAACCGCTCACCCGCCGCGACGAAATCCCCTGGAGTCGCGCGATGGGTGTTCTGGCCCGCCGCGGTTATCGTGATCGTCTTCGCCGCGTTCGCCATCTTCCTGCCGGAGGCCGCAGAGGTTCTGTTCGCGAACATCCAGGCCAGCATCGTCAGTAACTTCAACTGGTACTACGTGCTGATCGCGGCCTTCTTCGTGATCTTCAGCCTGTGGATCGGGTTCAGCAGGTACGGCGATATCAAGCTCGGCAAGGAAGACGACGAGCCCGAGTTCTCGCTCGGGTCGTGGTTCTCGTTGCTCTTCGCCGCGGGGATGGGCATCGGGCTCGTGTTTTATGGGGTTGGCGAGCCGCTCAGTCACTTCGCCGACCCGCGCCCGGGGGTCGAGGGTACGCCCAGCCAGCTCGCGCAGGCGGCGCTGTCGCAGACCTATCTCCACTGGGGTGTTCACGCCTGGTCGATCTACGTCGTGATTGGGGTCGCACTCGCCTACTCGATCCACCGGCGTGGGAGGCCGGTGTCGATTCGCTGGGCGCTCGAACCGCTGCTCGGCAAGCGGGTGCGCGGCGTCTGGGGCAACCTCATCGACATCGTCGCCCTGGTCGGCACGCTGTTCGGTGTTGCCACCTCGCTCGGGCTCGGTGTCGTTCAGATCAGCGCCGGGCTGGAAAGCGCCGGGATCATCGCGGCATCCGATTTCGTTAATATCGTCCTCATCGTTCTCATCACGGGTGCTGTGCTTTTCTCTGTGCTGTCCGGGGTGTCGAAGGGCATGAAGTGGTTGTCGAACATCAACCTCGTGCTCGCGGGCATCATCGTGCTGTTCATTCTCATCGTCGGACCGACGCAGTTCCTGCTGCGCGACTTCGTGCAGTCGATCGGCACCTATCTGCAGAACTTCATCGGTCTGTCGTTCAATGTCGGCGCGTTCGCCGGTGCGGAAGGGGAGGCGTGGCAGGCGGCGTGGACCACGTTCTACTGGGGCTGGTGGATCTCCTGGGCACCCTTCGTTGGCGTCTTCATCGCCCGAATTTCGCGTGGCCGCACGGTGCGACAGTTCGTCACGGGCGTGCTGCTCGTGCCGACCCTGGTGACCTTCCTCTGGTTCAGCGTGCTCGGCGGCACGGCACTGTACTCCGAGCTCAACGGACCGGGTGGGCTCATCGGTGCCGACGGCGTTGTCAACGTCGAGGGCGCACTGTTCGCGATGTTCGACCAGCTGCCGGCGGGCTCGGTGCTCACCGTTGGCGGGATCATCCTCATCGCCGTGTTCTTTGTCACGTCGGCGGACTCCGGTGCGCTCGTCATGAGCATGATCGCGAGTGGCGGCGAGGTCGAGCCGAAGCGGTGGATCCGCGCGTTCTTCGCCGTGATCACGTCGGTTCTCGCCACGGCGCTGCTTCTCGCTGGCGGGTTGGAGGCGCTGAAGACCGCGGCGATCATCATCGCCCTGCCGTTCAGCGTGATCATGCTGCTCATCTGCTGGGCGACGGCGATCGCGTTCAACCGTGAGTACAAGGCGTGGGAGAAGGCGCGGCGGTCGGCGTTCCTCGATCGGATCGGCACGTACTACGGGCTCGATGCCGAGGATCTCGAACCGGCCGTCCCCGCGGGGCGGAGGTCCATCTTCAAACGGCGGAGGAAACCGTCGAGCTCGGACCGTCCGCCGACCCAGGTGTTCTAGCGGCGTCCTCTGAACGCTCGCGAGAGCATCCGTTCCGGTCGAGAGCATTCGGCGCAACTGATGCGTTCGGCGGGAACGGATGCTTTCGGTGAACGTGTGCCCGTGATTCGACCGAAACGGATGCCGTCGGCGCGTGAGTCGCAGCTCGGCCCACGGTCGTCCTGCTACTCGGCGCGCTTGTGACCCGAGACGCTGGTGCGCGGCAGGCGCCCCGCACGCGAGTAGCCGGTCATGCTTTCGTCCTGAACCGTGACGTCGAACTCGAGGTTCAACCGCATCGGCTTGGTCACCCTCTGCCGCCAGGTCACTCGCGCGGTCTCGCCGTCGGCTGCCTCGAGGACGATGTCATTCAGGGGCACGGTTTCGCCAGCGCCGGTCGCGGTGCCTTCGAGGATGCCGTCGCGTGAGGTGAAGCGGTACTCGGCGGCGAGGGTGCCGATGGGAGTTTTCAAGCTCAGGTCCCAGATGCCGGGAAGGGTGTTCATGTGTTCTCTCTCTTGGTCGTTGTCGGTAGATCAGGGTCAATATGCGACGGGGATGCGACCGCCCGCGCGCCAGACGACGCCACGTCGTTCGTATTCGAAAAGATCCTCGACGGCGCGAGCAACAGCCGGGCCGAAATCCCGATCGAGCAGGTGCAGGGCGAGGTCAAGTCCCGACGTCACACCCCCGGATGTCACGAGGTCGCCGTCGTCGACAACGCGTGCGCGGATCGCGTTCACGCCGGTCGCGTCGAGTACGTCCACGCCGAGCGTGTGGGTGGCTGCGTTTCTGCCCTCAATGAGGCCGGCCATGGCGAGGCCGAGCGCACCGCCACAGACCGCGACCATGGTGATTTCAGGGTTGTCGATGGCGTCTCTGAGCATGGGCGCAGCTGGGCCGTTCGCAAGGCGGGCGAGCAGAACCGGGATTGTTTCCGCGCCGGCATCCGGGTCACCTTGGACCGGACCGGATGCTCCCGGAACGATCACGTAGCCCCGCGCCCGTGGGTCCAACCGTGCGGTTGCCGTGAGCGTGAGTCCCCGCGTTCCGGACACGACGGTCCCCGGCCCTTCCGCTGAGACGAGCTCGACCGAAAGCTCGCCGCCGAGAGCATCACTGCCCGCGGCGAGCATCTCGAACGGAGCGATGACGTCGAAGGGATCGAAGCCGTCGAAGAGGAGGATCTGGGCTGACAGTGGCAAAAACGGCTCCTTGCAGGCTGGCGCAGGCGGGGAAGTGCGCCTGCGTTCACTCATCGTCCCGTGTGGGTCGAGACAGTGCCAGTGGCCGTGCTGCCGCGTTTCGACTGAATCTGGCCACACCGGTCCTTCGGCGCAGATCGGCGACAGTCGCCCGAACACGGGCGGCGGAGCGGGGCTACCATGACCTTATGCACACCGTTGCGGTTCTCGCCTTGACCGATGTCATCGCATTCGATCTGGCCACCGCCGTCGAAGTCTTTGGGCGCGCGAGGATGCCCGATGGCAGGCCCGCCTATCGCGTTATCGTCTGCGGCGCAGAACCGACGGTCGACGCGGGACCGATGAAAATTTCTGCGGGCTCGGGGCTCGGCGAGCTGCGCCAGGCCGACACCATCATCGTCCCGGGGCGGAACCGAGCTGACGCTCCGGCATCCGCCCCCATCCTTGAGGCTCTACGGACGGCGGCGGAGGATGGCACACGCGTCGCGTCGATCTGCGTCGGAGCGTTCACGCTCGCCGAGGCCGGCCTGTTGGACGGCCGCCGCGCGACGACGCACTGGCTCGCCGCTGACCTGCTGGCCGAGCGATATCCCGCGGTGCAGGTCGACCGAGACGTGCTCTACGTCGACGAAGGGGCGGTGCTGACCTCGGCGGGAGCCGCCGCTGGCCTCGACCTCTGCCTTCACCTGATCCAACGGGACTTCGGCGTGGCGGTCGCGGCGGATGCCTCTCGACTCGCGGTTGCTCCGCTGCATCGCACTGGAGGGCAGGCACAGTTCATCGTGAGGAACACACCGGGGTATGCGACCGCGACGCTCGAGGACGTGTTGGTGTGGATTGAGAAGAACGCGCATCGAGAATTGGTCCTGGCCGACCTCGCGGCGGCGGCTCACACGAGCGTTCGGACCCTCAACCGGCGCTTCCACTCCGAGACGGGGCAAAGCCCGATGGAGTGGGTGGCCGGGGTTCGCGTGCGCCACGCGCAGGAACTGCTGGAGACGGCCGACCACGGTGTTGAGCAGATCGCCCGTCGTGTCGGGTTCGCCAGTCCCAGCAATTTCCGGTCCCACTTTCGTCGGCTTGTCGGCGTCACGCCGCAGAGCTACCGCTCCACGTTCACCGGGGCCGCGCTGGCGGCGGGCTGACCGCACGGCGGCGCACGCTGCGGCCGAGATCGTCCGGCACGAGTGATCTCGGGGCGAAAGCGTGCGAGAACGGATGCTGTCGCCACGTTCAGTGCGCGAGCGCGCGCACTACGCCTCCCGCCGCACCCCTCGGCTCATGATCGCCGACATGAGGGCCTGCACCGGCTCGCGCGCGGCCGACGGGTTCGCCATCAGCACGTAGTCGACGTCGACGAGTTCGGGCAGGCTGAACCGGTTGCTCACCTTCACCAGGTCGGACGGGATGAGCGAGTGGGGGAACGCCGCGACCCCGATCCCGGCCCGCACCGCCGCGAGCATCCCATTGACGTCACGGGTATTGCACGTGATGCGCCAGGTGCGACCGGCGGACTCAAGCGCGTCGATCGCGATTTGCCGGCTGAGGCTCGGCGCCTGGTACGCGATGAGTGGCACGGGATTGCCCTCCGCGATCGTCAGGGTGTCCTGTGCCATCCAGACCAGGGTGTCTTTCGCGACCCGGGTGCTCGCCGTCGCCTCGCCCGCGCTCTGCTTGACGAAGATGAGGTCGAGGTGACCCTGTTCGAGCCGGCGGCGCAGCGGTGCGCTCTGGTTGACGGTCAACTCAAGATTGATCTCCGGATACAGCTGCCGGAAGTGCCTCAGCATGCTCGGCAGCTGCGTGATCGCGAGGTCGTCAGCTGCACCGAAGCGCAGCCGTCCCTTCATCGCCGACCCATTGAAGTAGCTCTCCGCTGCGGCATGCGCGGCGAGGATCGTCCGGGCGAAACCGGCCATCGCGTCGCCGTTGTCCGTCAACCGCACCTCGCGCGTATCCCGCACGATGAGCATCCGCCCCGCCGCCTTCTCCAGCTTGCTCATCTGCTGGCTCACGGTGGGCTGGCTGATTCCGAGTCGAAGCGCCGCATTGGTGAAGCTGTGGGTCTCGGCGACCACGAGAAATGTCTTGAGCAATACCGGGTCGTACATGCCACTCCAGTCTCAGCCATTGAGAACACCAATGACCATAATTCTATCTATTGAGGGTCCGAATACGGATGCCGCCCCTACTGTTAATCGAGGCATCCGCTCTTTCAACGTTTCAGGAGATCTTCCGTGGCCAGCGCGCCTCTCACCGCATTCCCGCCCACCGAACCCCTCTCCCTTCAGACCGGTCGACTGCCGTGGCGCAAGACCTTCATCGCGCTGAGCGTGCCGAACTTCCGGCTGTGGACCATCGGCAACCTGCTCGCGATGACCGCGGGCTGGACCCAGCGGATCGCCCAGGACTGGCTCGTGCTCGAACTGACCGGCAGCGCCACAGCGGTCGGCATCACCGTGGCAATGCAGTTCGCGCCGATGCTGCTTTTGGGCCTGTTCGGCGGCGTGATCGTCGACCGATACAGCAAACGGATGCTCATGGTCATCACGCAGGCGCTCTTCGCCGTGCTCAGTTTGGGTCTCGCGGCCCTCGCGCTGACCGGCACGGTTGAAGCGTGGCACGTCTTCGCGATCGCGTTCGCGACCGGGCTCGTCACGGTGATCGACAACCCCGCGCGCCAGGTCATCGTCACCGAGCTGGTCGGGCAGCGCAACCTGCGCAACGCGATCAGCATCAACTCGTCGGTGTTCCAACTGGCCGGGATGATCGGGCCCGCGATCGCCGGTGTGCTGCTGCTCACCGTCGGAGCCGGGCCCGCGTTCGTCATCAACGGGGTGGCGTGCGTCATCGTCATCGGCATGCTCTGGATGCTCCGCACCGACCAGATGACCCGGCTCGCGCCGTCGCCGCGGGCGAAGGGTCAGCTCAGGGAGGGGCTGCGCTACGCGAAGTCCAAGCCCACGATTGTGTACCCGGTGATCCTCATCGCGGTGTTCGCCGTGTTCGGGCTCACGATGCCCGTGCTGCTTGCGTCATACGCCGCCGACGTATTCAACGTCGGACCGGGCGGCTACGGCCTCTTCAACTCAATGGTCGCCGTCGGGGCGCTCGTCGGTGCGCTGCTGTCGACCCGACGGGCCTCCATCCGGCTGCGGACGATCGTGATCTGCGTCGGCGCGACCGGGCTGCTCCAGGCTGCGGCAGGCTTCATGCCGTCGGTTGCGCTGTTCTCGGTCTGCCTCGTCACGGTGGGCGTGGCATCCCTTCTCTTCCTCACCGCGTCGAACTCGCTCGTGCAGATGTCGAGCAACATCGGCATCCGCGGGCGGGTGATGTCGCTCTACGTTCTCGTGCTGCTCGGCGGGCAGGCGATCGGCGGGCCGCTCATGGGTGTTCTCATCGAGGAGTTCGGCGCGAACGTCGGCATGATCGTCTCGGGTGGTGTGCCGGCGCTCGCCGCGGCCATCGTCGCGATCGTGCTCGCGCGGCGCGGGCAGCTTCGGTTGCAGGTGCGGCGTACCCGGTTTGTCCCGTCGCTGAGCATCGGGCCGCGGACGTACGACGGCGCCTGAGCGCGCTCGCGCGCGCCGAGCGCTGCAGAAACTCGTTGTGCGCGGCAGAAGCTTCTGTAGCGGAACGCAGGATCTGCAGCGCTCGAGGCTGGTGGGCGTGCAGACGGGCTGAGGTGGGCAACGGATGCCGCGGGGCGAGTCGAGCAGGATGGTCGCGCGGCAGCGTGGCGCGAGTGCCGAGCGCTGCAGTTACTTGCTCACGCTGCAGAAGTATCTGCAGCGCGGGCATGGATCTGCAGCGCTCGAGGCGGGTGGGCGTGCAGACGGGCTGAGGTGGGCAACGGATGCTGCGGGGCGAGTCGAGCAGGATGGTCGCGCGGCAGCGTGACGCGAGTGCCGAGCGCTGCAGTTACTTGCTCACGCTGCAGAAGTATCTGCAGCGCGGGCATGCATCTGCAGCGCTGGGTGCGTTGAGGGCGGATGCGACTCAGGCCCGCACCGCCGCCGCCACCCGCAGCCGCCAGCTCACGAGCGCCAGGTCGAGGGCGGTGCGCCGCTCGCGGTTGTCGAGGTCCAGCCCGCCGAGCAGCCGACTGATCCGTTCGAGCCTGCCGTAGAGCGTCTGGCGACGGATGCCGAGGGCATCCGCCGTTCGCGTCTTTGACAGCCCGGCAGCGAGGTACGCATCGAGGGTCATCACGAGGCCGGCGCCGGTGTGGGCGTCATGCGCGAGCAGGTCGCCGAGCTGGTCGTTGACGAACCGCTCGAGCGCCTCATCGTCGACGAACGAGGCAAGCAGCTGGTACAGCGCAAAGTCGGCCGCGACCACGACACGCGCCGCCGGAGTCAGCCGCATCGCCAGCCGTGCAGTGTCGCGCGCGCTCGGGAAGGCACTCACGAGCGCGGGCACATCATCGACGGCGTTGCCGGCACTGACGAGCACGCTTCCACCCGTGGTCGACCGCAACTCGCCCTCGACCTCGTCGGCGAACCGCGCAACGGCCGCGCGCAGGTCACGGGGGGCGATCACTGCGGCGACGAGAATGTCGCCATCGTGCTCAGCGGTGATCGATCCGGTGAACACGCGCCGTGCTGCCTCCCGTGCCGCGATGAGAACGGCGTTGGCCGTCGTGTTCGCGGTGCGCGGTCGCACGCACAGAGCCAGCGCCCTATGCCCGGGCCGCACCGTCATACCGGTTCCGAGGGCGCGGCTGGTGAGTTCGCCGGTGGAGCCATACCGCCCCGTCACGATGTCCCGCAGCAGCTCCGCCCCGGCCTGGTTGCGGCTCACCGGAGACGAGCCCGAGCGCGCAACCTCGGCGGCGAGCACCTGCGCGGCCCGGGCGGCGACCGTGCGAACTCGGTCGGTCGGAGCGCCATCGAGCACGAGCTCACCCCAGACGACCCCGCCGGCGACGATCGGTTCACGGTGGGCCGCGGATTCTGCGCCGGCATCCGTCGCTATCCCGGCAACAAGCTCCCCGTCAGCGGTGTACAGCGCAACTCCGCACCCCGCGAGCTCACCGACGATGCCGGTCAACCCGACTAGGCCGGCGCGCTCGCCGAGCGCGAGCAGCAGTCGTTCGGTGACGGATGCCGCGAGCGTCAGGCTGTCAAGGTCGGAACCGAGCAGCAGTGCGTGGGCAACCTGGGTCACCTCGATGAACGGGACCACCCCGTGCAGAAGCACGAGGGGCAGTCCCACCCGGCGGGCTTCGTCGACGAGGTCATCCGGCGCAACCGGAAACGTACGGCCGAGTTCGAGCATCAGGGCGGAGATTCCGACGCGGGCGAGGTCCGCGATGTAGGCGCGCCTCGCCTCGGGGGTCAGCGCGACCAGACCAAGACCCGTGGTCAGGAGCACCTCTCCGCCCCGGAGAAGCGATGAGATCTCGTAAATCTCGCTCGAGTGCACCCACCGCACCGCCCGGGCGTCGAGGTTCTCGCCGCTGACAATCTCGGGTCGTGCCCGCGCGAGCACGGGCAAATCGAGGAGGTCAGTCACGGTCAGGGGCATTTCCATACCCTCCCAGCGCACCAGACACAGTGTCAAGAGTTAACGCGGCAGAAATGACACTGTGTCCCTGATGACATCGGATGCCGTCACCCTATTCTCAAAGAAGGTCACCCCACCCGGCTCACGCCCGCCCCACCCGCACACTGCGACACCGCCCAATACCCGCCCGCACACCGCACCATCACCACCCGAGCACCGCACCCCCACCCGAACACCGCCCCACCTGCACCAGCGCAACACCGCACGAACACCGGCACCACCACCACCCGAGTCCAGCAACACCGCCAGCCACACCCCGCACCCACCCGAGAGAAGGCCCCGATGCTCGACCGCTCCTCCCGCCGTCCCGCCCGAATGCTCGCAACGATTGGCGTGGCATCCGCAGCAGTGCTTCTCCTCGCCGGATGCGGAGGCACGACGGGCAACGAGGGCTCGGGCGGTGCGCCGACGAGCGAGGGCGGCAGTGACGTTCCCTCGGTGTTCGGCGCGTTCGCGACGCCGCTCGAAGAGCCGTGGGACGGCGCCATCCACGCGGCGCTCGAGTCGGCCGAGGAAGACGGCCTGATCACCTACGAGCACACAGACAACCTGCACACCGCCGATGAGATGGAACGCGCACTGCGCGACATCGCCACCAACCAGGCACCCGACATCATCATCGGCGACGCGTTCGCGGCGGAAGACGCTGTCCGTACCGTTGCGGCCGAGTTCCCCGATATTGCGTTCGCGTTCGGATCGGGCGGCGAGGAGCAGGCACCGAACTTCAGCGTCTTCGACAACTGGATGCAGGACCCTGCCTACCTCGCCGGAATGCTCGCCGGTGGACTCACCGAGACGGGCACCATCGGCGTCGTCGGCGCGATGCCGATCCCCGAGGTCAACCGCATCGTCAACGGTTTCATCGCGGGCGTCGAGGAAACCAACCCGACGGCGACGGTCACCGTGTCGTTCATCAACTCGTTCTTCGACCCGGCCACGGCCAAGCAGGCTGCGGAGGCCGCTATTGCCGGCGGGGCCGACGTGCTCTTCGCCGAACGTGACGGCGTCATCGCCGCCGCGGACGAGAACGGGCTCCCCGTCTTCGGCATGATGGTCGACCAGCAGGACCAGGCTCCCGACCACGTGGTCTCCTCCCTGCTCTGGGACATGCGCCCCACCGTTGAGGCAATCGTCGAGGCTGTCGCCGCCGGTGAGTTCGAGGCATCCAACCTCGCCGAATACTCCTTCATGGTCAACGGCGGAAGCTCACTCGCCCCGATCAACACCGAGACCGCGTTCGAGATCCCGGCAGACCTGATCGAGAAGGTCGAGGCCCGCCAGGCCGAGATCCTCGACGGCAGCTTCGAGACGCCGGTCAACGAAGAAGCCCCAGCGGGCTCGACCACGATCGGCGAGTAAGCGCTCCGTGATCTCTCGCACCACCGGGGCGGTGCCGGACGCCGCCCCACACGATTCCACCCCGCTCGCCGAGCTCATCGACATCACCAAGACCTTCGGTGCCGTCGTCGCGAACGACTCGATTTCGCTCGCCGTCGCCCGAGGGGAGGTCCACGCGCTCCTCGGTGAAAACGGCGCGGGCAAGTCGACGCTCACCCGCATCCTCTACGGCCTCAGTCAGCCCGACAGCGGCGAGATCCGCATCGACGGTGTGCCGACCCGTATTGATTCACCGGCGGATGCCATGGCATCCGGAATCGGAATGGTCACCCAGGAGTTCTCGCTCGTCGACACCATGACGGTGACCGAGAACCTCATGCTCGCGGGCGTCGGGCTGGGCCGGGTGCGGACCGCGGATGCCCGGGAGCGGGTGCTTGCTGCTGCGGCGCGGATCGGCGTCTCGCTCGACCCCGACGCTCTCGTCGGCGCGCTCTCGGTCGGTGAACGCCAGCGGGTGGAGATCGTGAAGGCGCTGTTCCATGACTGCCGCGTGCTCATCCTCGATGAGCCGACCGCTGTGCTCGTGCCGCAGGATGTCGAGCTGCTCTTTGCATCGATCGAACGACTCACCGCCGATGGCATGGGTGTCATCTTCATCTCCCACAAACTGCACGAGGTCACCCGCATCGCCGATCGGGTGAGCATCCTCCGGCGCGGCCGGATCGTCGCGTCCCGTCCCGCCGAGGGGCTCGAGCCGCGCGATATCGCCGCGCTCATGGTGGGCTCGACCGCACCGGTCGACGCGCCATCGATCGCGCTGGCCACGAGTATCGGGCTCGAGCCCGACGATCTTTCTGTCGCGACTGCCGCTGCGCCCACGGATGCTGCGCCGACGGCTGCCGATGCAACGAATGCTGCGCCGACGGCAGACGCAATCGTGACGCCGACGGCATCCGCTCGCGACCTTCCCGGTGAAGCGGCACTCGAACTCAGCGGGGTCAGCCTCGGCACCGCAAGCTCGACGGTGCTCGACGGTGTCACCCTGCGCGTTGGTCGCGGTGAGATCGTCGGGATCGCCGGGGTCTCGGGCAACGGGCAGACCGAACTCGTGTCGGTGCTCTGCGGAACCCTGCCGGCGACGAGCGGATCGGTGCGCGTTGCCGGAACCGACATCACCGGGCTCGAGCCTGGCGCTCGGATCAAAGCCGGGTTCGGCCGGCTCACCGAGGACCGCAAGGGAAGTGTCATTCCGTCGCTCAGCGTGGGCCAGAACCTCGTGCTCGAAGACCTCGATGATTTTCGGCGTGGGCCGTTTCTTGACCGGCGGGCGATTCGCGAGCACGTCGCTGCGCTCATTGAGCGCTTTGATATCCGCGCGTCGGCGAGCGATCCGATCAAGTCGCTGTCGGGCGGGAACATGCAGAAAGTGCTCCTCGCCCGCGCGATCTCCCGCAATCCGCGCGCGCTCGTCGCGTCGCAACCGACCCGCGGGCTCGACATCGGTGCGTGCGAGTACGTGTACTCCCAGCTGCGCGCGTTGCGCGACCAGGGTGCCGGCGTTCTGCTCATCTCCGAGGACCTCGACGAGCTCCTCGGCCTCTGTGACCGCATCGCCGTGATCTTCTCGGGCCGGATCATCGGCGAACTGCCTGTGGCCGAGGCGACGCACGACTCGCTCGGACTGCTGATGACCGGACACCGGGCGGAGGATGCCGCATGAAAATCCTCCTTCGCGCGACCGAGCCCCGATGGCTCGCACCCGCTGCCGTCGCGCTCGCGGTGATCGTCACGCTCCTCATCACCGCGGCGCCGATCCGGTTGGCCGGCGCTAATCCCGCCGCCGCCTTCCAGCGCTACCTCGTCACCCCGCTGACGACCATCGGCGGCCTCAACGAGGTGCTGCTGGCATCCACCCCGCTGATCTTCACGGGACTCGCGGTGGCCGTCGCGTTCCGGGTCGGTTACTACAACATCGGTGCTGAGGGGCAGTTTCTCGCGGGAGCCGCCGCCGCAACGGTACCCGGGCTGTATCTCGCCGACGCTCCGGCGTTTGTTGCCCTGCCGCTGGCGCTCGGAGCCGGAGCACTCGGGGGAGTGGCGTGGGCGTTCGTGCCGGCCTGGCTCAAGCGGCACGCCCACATCGACGAGGTCGTCACGACACTGCTGCTCAACCCGGTTGCGCTGCTGCTCATCCAGGGATTGCTCAACGGGCCGTGGCGCAACTCGCAGAGCGGTTTCCCCGACAGCGACAGGTACGGCGACGGCTACACGCTGCCCGCGATCATCGACGGTTCGCGCGCGCACTGGGGACTCATCATCGGCCTCGTGCTCGTTCTCATTGCCTTCGTCGTGATGTCGTTCACCCCGCTCGGGCTCAAGCTCAAGGCGGCGGGTCAGGCACCAGCGGCCGCGCAGTTCTCCGGCATCCCGGTCGCGAAGCTGCAGTGGCGCTTCGCCCTGATCTCCGGCGGGATCGCCGGGCTGGGCGGCGCGACCCAGGTGCTCGGCGTGCAGCACCAGCTGACCGCGGGCATCTCGAACGGTTACGGCTACACCGGTGTCGTCATCGCGACGCTTGGCGCGCTGACCGCCGGTGGCGTGCTCCTCGTCGCGCTGCTGCTCGGCACGATCACCGTCGGTGCGCAGAATGCGTCGATCACGCTCCAGCTGCCGACGCAGATGGGCGCGATCGTCAGTTCGACGCTCCTGCTCTCCGTTGTGTCCTTCCTCGCGCTGCGGCGCTACACGGTCGTCTTCCGCCGAAGAAAGCCGTCGACGAGCGAGGGGGACAGCGCATGAACCTGCCACTGTTCGCGATCCTCGCCGCCACCCTCACCATTGCTACCCCGCTCGTCTGGGCGGCGCTCGGTGCGGTCATCAACGAGCGTGCCGGCATCCTGAATCTGGGTATCGAGGGGACGATGTACGCCGGGGCGTTCTGCGGGTTCCTCGCCACGGTGATGAGCGGGTCGCTCTGGTTCGGCCTCGCCGCGGCCATTGTGGCCGGTGCGCTCGCCGGTGCGTTGATGGGCCTGTTGACCGTCACGCTCGGCGTGAACCAGCACGTCGCCGGTATCGGCACGACCCTGCTGCTCGTCGCGGCCTGCGACTTCACCAACCGGCTGCTGTTCTCGGGCGGTGGGCAGACCACGACCGAGAAGTTCGATCGGTTGCTGCCCGGTGGCGGGATGCTGTCGCAATACCCGATGACGTACGTCGCGTTCCTGTTGCTCGCACCGGCGCTGTGGTGGGTGTTGCGCTCGAGCGGGTTTGGGCTGCGTCTCCGGGCCGTCGGCGAGAACCCTGAGGCAGCGGATGCCGCCGGCATCCCGGTCGCGAAAACGCGCTACGCCGCGCTGATCCTGGGCAGCGTGCTGATGGCTCTCGGCGGTTCCTTTCTCACGCTGTCGCTGCTCGGTGCGTTCACCATCGACATCGTCAGCGGGCGCGGCTGGATCTGTATCGCGCTCGTCATCTTCGGACGCTGGAAGGTGTGGCCGGTTGTCGCCGGCGCGCTGCTCTTCGCCGTTGTGGACGCGTTGCAGCTGCAGCTCGCGATCACGCCGCTGTTCAGCGACGTGCCCAACGAGTTGCTCATCGCGTTCCCGTACCTCGTCGTCATCGCGGCGCTCGCCATCTGGGGGCGCGGCGTCCGGTATCCGGGTGCCTACCTCAAACCGTATCGGCGGGCGTGATGTCCGGTTCCATGCCGTTGTCCGCCCCGGCGCCGCAGCCCAGTGCGCTTCAGACAACTGTGGTTCAGCCAACTGCGCCAGAGCCAATTGCGCCGACTTCCACCGTGCTGAAGCCAACTGCGCCGACCGTGCCGAAGCCAACAGCGCCGAAGTCAACCTCGTCTCGTCCCACCCCGTCGCATCCCACTTCCTCACATCCCACCCCGTCACGTCTCTCGAACGGAGCAACAATGCCGACACCCCTCACTGACGCCGAACAACTCGACGTGGCCATCGCCGAGGCCAGGAAGAGTCGAGCGGAAGGCGGCATCCCGATCGGTGCTGCCCTGATCGTCGATGGACAGGTGCTCGCCACCGGGCACAACCGACGCGTGCAGGACGCCAGCCCGATCCACCACGGTGAAACCAACTGCCTGGAGAATGCGGGCAGGCTGCCGGCGAGCGTCTACGCTCGGGCCACCATGGTGACGACGCTGTCGCCGTGCGACATGTGCACCGGCGCGATCCTGCTGTACAAGATTCCGCGCGTGATCATCGGCGAGAACTCGACCTTCTATGGCGGCGAGGACTATCTCCGCGAGCGTGGCGTCGATGTGGTGGTGCTCGACAGTGCGGAGTGCGTCGAGCTCATGGGCGAGTTCATCGCGGCGGAGCCGTCGCTCTGGAATGAGGACATCGGCGAGTAGCGGGCTGCGGCGCGCGCCGAGCCCCACTCCTCTCTCTGGGCTCCCTCTCACCAACCCCACCCTTCACCGCCCGGCGCTGCATATCCATGCTCAAGCTGCAGAAGTATCTGTAGCGCGGGCATGGAAGTGCCGCGCTCAGTGTGGGGCGCGGATGCTGAGTGCGGATGCCGCGCGGGCGGGTGCGGGCGGGCGGCGGCAGATGTTGAGAGCGGATGCTGCGGGGCAAGTGGGCGGGTTGCTCGGCGGCGCCCTCACCCGGCGCTGCACATCCATGCCCGCGCTGCAGAGGTATCTGTAGCGCGGGCATGGAAGTGGCGCGCTCAGTGTGGGGCGCGGATGCTGAGTACGGATGCCGCGCGGGCGGGTGCGGGCGGGCGGCGGCTGCTGTGGGCGCGGTGAGCGGATGCCGCGGGGCAAGCGGGCGGGCTGCTCGGCGGCGCCCTCACCCGGCGCTGCACATCCATGCTCAGGCCGCAGAAGTATCTGTAGCGCGGGCATGGATATGCCGCGCTCGAGGTGAAGGGCCGCCCCGGCGGCCCGCTCAGATCCCCGGCCCGACCGGCAGGAGGTCGAGCCGCGTCACCGCACGGGTGTCGAGGTCGATCATCGCCGCCGAGTCGGGCGGCACGTGCGTCCACCCCGGCTCGTCCAGCCCGCTCGAAATGATGTGAACGGCATCCGCACTCACGCGGTAGTCCATCGCGTAATACTCGGTCGCGTGCCGGGGTGGCATGTCCTCATACGAGTCATAGAGGGCACTCAGCGCGGGGGGCGGTGACGCAGCCCGGCTGTTGATGTGGATCGCGAACAGGGTCGTTGGCGTGAGCAGAAGCGCGTTGAGACTCGCGTCCGAGAAATCCTTCATCATCGTGTGCAGCGCGCGCGTGACGCCGCTCGCCTCGCTTCCGCTCTCCCCGATGCACTGCATGATGAAACGGAAATACCGCTCACTGTCGGTCGCACCCCTGAGCTTCGCCGTCGACTCCGGCGTGAGCAGCTCGTCGAGCCGGGAGATCGGTGTGATGTTGCCGTTGTGGGCGAACACGTATTGCCCATCGGTGAACGGATGCGTGTTCTCCGGTGCGACGGGAAGGCCCCCGGTGGCCCAGCGCAGGTGCACCAGCCCCGCTGAGCCGAGCGGCGTGTGGGTGAGTTCGGTGTACCGAGGGTCGCGGGCCGCCGAATCCGGGCTGGAGACCGCGTGCGTGAGGTGGTCGCCGTCGCGCCATGCCATTCCCCAGCCATCGCCGTGGAGTGACGCGAGCGAGGTGAACGCCTCGAATGGCCCCTCACCCAGCACGTCGACAGCGGCGACAGGGCGGTGTGCAACGTAACCAAGCAATCGGCACATGGCGCACCCCCTTCCGCAGTGTCCAGCTTTCTCCACTCTCGCGCTGGTGGCAACCGATGCGGGCTGCGACACTATACGCATGCGCACCGTCGGGGTCGAGGAAGAGCTGTTCCTGGTTGATCCGAAGAGTGGTGCCGCGCGGTCGGTGGCGACGCGCGTCCTCCGCCAGACCAACGATGTCCCCGGGTCTCACGACCACCTCGGCGGACGGCTCGAGCACGAGGTGCAGCAGCAGATGGTCGAGACCAATACGGCCCCGCACGCCGATCTCACAGAGCTGGCCGATGACATCCGTCAGTGTCGTTCACGGGCGATCGACGCAGCGAGGGATGCCGGAGTGCGCGTGATTGCGTCGGCCACGTCGCCGCTGCGGGTTGAGCCGCGGCTGTTTTCGCATCCCCGGTATGAGCACATGGCCGAGGTATTCGGAATCACCGCCACGGAACAGTTGACCTGCGCGTGTCACGTCCACGTGCAGGTCGAGTCGGACGAGGAGGGTGTTGCCGCCCTCGATGGGATCCGCTGCTGGCTGCCCGTGCTCGTCGCGTTGAGCGCGAACTCGCCGTTCTGGCAGGGAGCTGACTCGAGCTACGCGAGCTACCGGTCGCAGGCAATGCTGCGCTGGCCGACCGCCGGGCCGACCGAAGTGTTCGGCTCAGCAGAGCATTATCACGCGACGGTCGCGGCCATGCTCGACTCGGGCGTCATGCTCGACAGGGGCATGGTGTACTTCGACGCGCGCCTGTCGCACCACGCGCCGACGGTGGAGATCCGGGTGCCGGATGTCTGTGCGGATGCCGCCGACACCGTGTTGATCGCGGCCCTGTGTCGCGGTCTTGTGGAGACGGCCGTGGCCCTGTGGCGTGACGGCGAGCGAGCGCCGCAGGTGCCGGCTGCGCTGGTGCGCCTCGCGGGCTGGCAGGCCGGTCGTTACGGACTCGAGGGCATGCTTGTCGACCCGGTCAAACTCACGCCGCGGCCGGCTGCGGAGGTCGTCACCGATCTCCTCGACCTGGTACGGCCCGCTCTTCGTCAGAGCGGCGACGAAGAGCTCGTCGAACAGCGCATGGACGCGGTGCTGGCACGGGGGAACGGTGCGATGCGCCAGCGGGCCGTTCTCGCGCGCACCGGGCAGTTCGCCGACGTCGTCGCTGACCTCGCCAGACTGACCGCGGGGCAGGACGCGCTCTGATTGTTACCGGTACAGATTGTTACCGGTACAGACGCCGGTCAGTTACTGGGCGGATGCCGTCTGGCATTCTTCGCAGATGCCGTTGAAGATCACTTCGGCGGCGAAGATCTCGAACCCGGATGTATCGGAGGGAGTCAGGCAGGGGGCTTCGCCGATGACGCAGTCCACGTCCTTCACCGCACCGCAGCGCACGCAGAGCAGGTGGTGGTGGTTGTCACCAACCTTTCGCTCGAAGAGCGCGGGGGATCCTGGCGGGTCAAAGCGCCGGGCGAGGCCTGAAGAGGTGAACACGGCGAGGATGCCGTAGACGGCTTGCGGTGATGAGCTGCCCAGGAGTTGCTGGACCCTCGTGAAGATCTCTTCGGCGCTGGAGTGCGGATAGTTTTCGACCGCTTCCAGAACGGCAAGGCGCGGCGCCGTCACCCTGAGTCCCGCCGCGCGAAGCGACTGTCGGAGTACATCGGTGTCGAGTGCGGCCGCGCCGAACACCTCTACGTCGAGTTGGGGGTCAGCCGCAAGTGCCATGGGTCAATGCTAGGCCTTGTTTTGATTTAGTCAAAACAAGGCCGTAAGCTGAAGCAACTTCCGTGTTTGGAACGTCCAGATGCGTAATGCAGTAAATGAGGAGAAATCCATGACCGATGTCGCAAGCCAGCCACCCGCAGAGGGCGATGACCGGGAGGTCCTGACCAACCGACAGGGTCACCCCGTCTACGACAACCAGAACTCGCGCACCGTCGGCGCACGCGGCCCGGCCACACTCGAGAACTACCAGTTCCTCGAGAAGATCAGCCACTTCGACCGCGAGCGTATCCCCGAGCGCGTCGTTCACGCACGCGGCGCCGTCGCATTCGGCTACTTCGAGGCAACCGGCAACTGGGGCGACGAGCCCATCTCCAAGTACACCCGCGCCAAGCTCTTCCAGGAGCCGGGCAAGCGCACTGACCTTGCCATCCGCTTCTCCTCCGTTATCGGCGGACGCGACTCTTCCGAAGCCGCACGTGACCCCCGCGGATTCGCGGTCAAGTTCTACACCGAAGACGGCAACTGGGACCTCGTCGGCAACAACCTCGGCGTTTTCTTCATCCGCGACGCGATCAAGTTCCCCGACGTCATCCACTCCCTGAAGCCAGACCCGGTGACCTTCCGCCAGGAGCCGGCTCGCATCTTCGACTTCATGTCGCAGACCCCAGAGTCGATGCACATGCTCGTCAACCTCTTCAGCCCGCGCGGCATCCCGGCCAACTACCGGACCATGCAGGGCTTCGGCGTCAACACCTACAAGTGGGTGAACTCTGAGGGCGAGACCAAGCTGGTCAAGTACCACTGGATTCCGAGCGTCGGCGTCAAGAGCATGACCGAGAAGGACGCAGCGGCAGTTCAGGCCGGCGACCTCGGTCACGCATCCAAGGACCTCTACGAGTCGATCGAGAACGGCGAGTACCCCGAGTGGGAACTGCGCGTTCAGCTCATGTCTGACGACGCTCACGACGAGCTCGACTTCGACCCGCTCGACGACACCAAGCTCTGGCCGGAGAATGACTTCCCGCCGAAGACGGTCGGAAAGATGGTGCTCAACCGCAACGTCTCCAACTTCTTCGCCGAGAACGAGCAGCTCTCGTTCGGCACCGGTGTGCTCGTCGACGGTCTCGACTTCTCCGACGACAAGATGCTCGTTGGCCGTACGTTCTCGTACAGCGACACCCAGCGCTACCGCGTCGGACCGAACTACCTCCAGCTCCCGGTCAACCAGGCCAAGAACGCCAAGGTTCACACGAACCAGCGCGACGGCCAGATGACCTATCACGTGGACGGCGGAGAGAACCCGCACATCAACTACGAGCCGTCGATCACCGATGGTTCGCTGCGTGAAGCCACGTACCCGACCCACGACGAGCAGGGTCCCGAGATCGTCGGGCGCCTCACGCGCAAGCGCATCCCGCGCACCGATGACTACACGCAGGCTGGCCAGCGCTTCCTGCTCATGGAGCCGTGGGAGCAGGACGACCTCGTCGCCAACTTCGTCGAGCTCATCGGACAGGCGAGCCGCGAGGTGCAGGAACGTATGGTCTGGCACTTCTTCATGGTGGAGGACTCCCTCGGCGCCCGCGTCGGTGCCGGTCTTGGCATCAGCGCTGACGACGTTCGTCACCTGCCGCCGCTCGCGAGCCAGACGCTCAACGAGGCTGAGCTTGCCCGTCTCGCGAACCTCGGCAACAACGGCCCGCGGGACATCGCCGGACTGGTGATGACCCACTGCGTGCCCAACGAGCACGTCGTTGTAACGCTGTAACCAGCACCAACCCGTAGTGAAACGGCGGGCCCCGGGAAATCTCCCGGGGCCCGCCGTTTTTTGCTGTGCGGATGCTGGCGCTCGCCGCATCCGCCCTCGCTGCAATGTCGGTGGGGCGTTCTATACCTGAAGTGTGCCGGATGAACCTATCCAATTCGATGGAGGACATCATGAAGGTACTTGTGGCACCACCCGTAATCGAGGGCCCCGACGGCAGCATCAACTCACTGGCGATCGAGGGTGAACTGGTGATCGACCCCGGCCCGTGTTCGTGCGACGTCAGGGATTGTGTTGGCGGCTTCTCGTTCATCGGCGCTGCGTCCGGGCGACTGACGACGCAGGCCGTGATCGCCGACCTGCCGTTTCTCGACGTCAGGGAATTCCGGAAAATTGTGGTGGGCGGATGCTGCCGCGAGTGCGGCCGCGACGGTTACGCGGACCAGATGGTGCGTGACTCGCGCTTCACCGCCAATCGGTGGCCAGTGGGGTCAGTGGTCGGTCGGCGCGACGGGTACGCGTTTCTGCAGGAACGCGGTTCCGGGTACTGACCGCCGGCTGAACGCGGCACCGGGTACTGACCGTGAGCGGACCGCCGGCTGCGGGCGTTACGGAGAGCCGCCCGGTGCTTTGCGCGCGATGGCGGCGGCCACCCGCTCGATCAGAGCCAGCGGCGCTGGCGATTCCCACGGAAAGGTCACCGAGTCTTTCTCGCTGCGGTGGGGCGCCACCTCGGCTTCGAGGGACTCGTCGAAGCGCGGCACCGGATACAGACCGATGTGTTTCTTCCAGCCCGCGAAGTGGATGGCGTAGCGCCCGCCCAGCATGATCGCCGGCATCCCGTAACGGATCTTCTCATCGGCGTGAGGTACGCCCCGGTGAATCGCCTCCCGGATGTTCTGGAGGACGACCTGACGCTCGGCGGGAAAGCCGGCGATGTACTCGTCGACGGTGGCCGGGCTAGACATGCTGGGCTCGCAGGTACGCTTCGATGCGCGCAAACGCACCGTTCCACACTTCCTGGCTGAAGAAGTCGCGTACCTCGACGGCCGGGAATCCGGTCTGCACGACGGTGACGAGGCATCCGTCGTCCTGGGCGTCGAAAGTGACCTCGATGCGAGTGGTCATCGCCGACCCGTCCGGTCCGCCGCCGGTCGACTCCGTCACGAGCCGGTGCGGGCGGTCGATCTCGAGGAACGTCTGCGTCTCGTGGAAGAGGGTGTCGGCATCAGGACCCCACACGGCGGTCTGCTTTCCGCCGACGCGCAAGTCGACGTGGATGTCGACGATCCCTGGCTTCTCGTCAAGAATGCTGAACCAGATCTTCTGCTTGTCGGCATCCGTATAGGCGTCGAAGACCTCGTCGGGGGTCGCGGGAAGGAACCGCGTGATCCGCAGTCCGATGGTGTCGGTGGTGCCCGGTTGTTCGCTCATTTCTCTGTTCCCTTCTGGAGCGTGAAGTAGGCGTCCAGGCCGTCGAGTCGACGCTCCCAGAGCCGCTGGTAGAAGCTGATCCACGCCATGGCGTCGTCCAGTCGTTCGGTTCCGAGTCGGACCTGTCGTGTGCGCCCGACTTTTTCGGTCGAGACGAGTCCGGCGTCTTCGAGCACCTGGACGTGCTTCTTCATGCCGGTCAGCGTCATGCCCGCTGGTTCAGCGAGTTCACCGATCGTTGCCGGCCCGTCACCCAGCCGGGTGAGAACCGAACGTCGTGTGGTGTCTGAGAGAGCGGAGAACGCCCGGTCGAGAACTGAATCGTGAACCATGTGGTTCAGTGTAGGTCGGCATCGAGCAGTCCACAAGAGAACAGAGCGTCGAATGTGGAGGCGCAAAAACCCCGGTGTCTACGGGTTGACGGCCCGTGTGCCGGAGCGTTCTCTTGAGTGAGGCGGCGTTCGAGCACCATCCGCCCGCAAGGAGTACGACCATGATCGCAACATACGAGCTGCACCGGGGATTCACGCTGGTCTGCCACGTCAACGCCCCGCGTACCGCGGTATTCCGAGCCTGGACCGACCCGGCTCACCTCGGCTGGTTCTATAACGACACAGCTCCGCTCCCGACCGAGCCCATCGATATCGACCTTCGCGTGGGCGGTGCGTGGCGGCAGCAGATGGTCATCGATGAGTTCACGAGGTACGTGACCGGCGGGATCTACCGCGAAATCTCGCCGGTCGACAGGCTCGTGTTCTCGTGGGGCGCCGTCGGCGGGTGGCCGGAGATCACGATGAGCCAACTCGGCGATGTCCCTCTTGTCACGGTGATCCTCGGTGACGCAGACGCAGACGCTGACCGGTCGGATGCCGCGGACGTCACCCGCCGCGCGGACGACAGCGGAGAGAGTGCCGACAGCGGTGCAGCCCGTAGTGCGGACAGAGCTGCCGACAGATCCACCGACAGCACTCCCGATAGCGGCGCGGCCCCGGGAACGGACAGCGGAGCGGATGCCGGGACAGACATGGTCTTTTCCCTCGCGTTGCCCGACCACCTCACTACCCAGCAAGCGCGGGCGTGGGCTGAGTCCGGCGTCGAAGAGAACTGGGAACTGACGCTCGATCGCCTGGTCGCGGCGGTCTCCGGAGAGGCGGACAGCCACGAGCCCCGCGGCCAGTGACCGGCACTATAACTTTGCCGACGGCATCCGTCGACCCTCTGGCCTCAAGCGGGTTGCTCAGCGAACCTTGAATGCCGACCGTGTGAACGGCCGATTCGAAGGGGCAACACATGAGTACCAAAGACAACCCGAGCAAGGGCCGCGAGGACAGCGTCGCGAAGGAGCAGAACGCTCCAGACCCGAATGACTCGCGTAAGCCAGACGACCCCAGCGACGTGAAGAAGCCGTCGTGGGGATACGTGTTCAAGCGAACGCTCCGCGAGTTCGGCCGTGACAAGTGCACCACCCTCGCCGCCGCTCTGACCTACTACGCCGTGTTGGCGATCTTCCCCGCGCTGCTCGCGCTGATCTCGCTGATCGGCCTGTTCGGCGAGGCCGGTGAGACAACCAAGCTGCTGTTGCAGATCATCGAGACCGCCGGATCCGAGTCGACGGCCGAGACCCTGCGCGGACCGATCGAGCAACTCGCGAGTGCACCGGGCGCCGGGCTCGCACTCGTCATCGGTCTCCTCGGTGCGATCTGGTCGGCCTCGGGTTACGTGAATGCCTTCAGCCAGGCAATGAACCAGGTGTACGAAGTCGACGAGGGTCGGCCGTTCTGGAAGCTGCGCCCCGTGATCCTGCTGATCACCGTCGTGCTTCTCGTCATCGCTGTCGTGATCATCCTCCTGCTGATCATCTCCGGTCCGATCGCCAAGGCAATTGGCGATGTGATCGGGCTCGGCGACGTTGCGGTGACCGTCTGGAACATCGCCAAGTGGCCGGTCATCGCGATTCTCGCGATCATCATGGTCGCCGTCCTCTACTACGGCACCCCCAATGTGAAGCAGCCGAAGTTCAAGTGGATGACCCTCGGCGCGTTCATTGCCCTGCTCGTCATGGCAATCGCAACCGTCGCCTTCTTCTTCTACGTGTCGAACTTCTCGAACTACCAGGCCACCTACGGAAGCATTGCCGGCGTCATCATCATGCTGCTCTGGCTCTGGCTGATGAACCTGTCGCTGCTGTTCGGTGCAGAGTTCGATGCTGAAATGGAGCGGGGTCGCCAGCTCCAGGGCGGAATCGAGGCCGAGGATTCGCTGCAGCTTCCGCCGCGCGACACCAAAGCGAGCGAGAAGAAGCTCGAGAAGGAAAAAGACGACATCGAGCGCGGCCGCAAGCTGCGTGAGACGCGAGGCGAGTCGCAGTCCGCTCCGGGGTCGGAGTCGCGGAACGACCGCCGCAGCTGACGAAACGGAACCAACCGGGGGTCCGGCGATAATGGGAGCATGCCCTTGCTGCCCGAATCGCCGGACCCCCGCTTCGTTCTCGCTCGGGACAACATCCGGATCGCAACCTATGAGTTCGGCGATCCCGCCGGGCAGCCGGTTGTCCTCGTGCACGGTTTCGCCTCGGGGGGACTGCTCAACTGGCACCACGCCGGGTGGACCCGTGTGCTCAGCCGTGCCGGATTCCGCGTGCTCGCGATCGACCAGCGCGGGCACGGCGCGAGCAGCAAGCCGCACTCGCCCGAGGCGTACTCGATGCCGCTGCTCGTCGACGATCTGCTCGATGTACTCGACACCTTCCTCATCGATGAAGCACTCTTCGTCGGCTACTCACTCGGCGCCAGGGTGGGCTGGCAGGCGTGCCTCGACCTTCCCCACCGGATTACCCGCGCTGTTCTCGGCGGGATCCCCGACGGCGACCCGCTGACCCGGTTCCGCATCGATGAGGCTCGCGAATGCCTCGAGACTGGAACCGCACCCACCGACAAACTCACGGGAGCCTACGTGTCGATGGCGAGCGGCATCCGTGGCAACGATCTCGCCGCGCTGATCTCGCTCGTCGAGGGGATGCGCGGCGGCGCGCAGCCCGACCCGGCGAATCCGCCGCAGCAGCCCGTGCTGTTCGCGACGGGCAGTGAGGATGCGATCCTCGAGAAAACCCGCACCCTCGCGGCGTCGGCGCCGAACGGCACCTTCTTCGAGATCCCCGGCAGGAACCACTTCAACGCACCGACGTCGAAGGATTTCCGCAGCGCGGCCCTGGCATTCCTCACCGCGAGCTGACGCGGTAGAGACTGACGGCCCCGAGTGCAAGGGGGTCGCAATTTTGTCGCCGAAGCGATGGTCACCCCTAGGGTAAAAGCCATGTCTTCTCGCGCAGCGTCATCGTCCTCCGCCTCACCCAGCGGCCACTCGTCCGGATCGGCACGCTCGGCTGCATCCCGGCTTCAGGACAACCACGCCTTCCAGCTGATGGCCCGCGGCGGCTTTGCGGTCAACGGCCTCCTGCACATCCTCATCGGGGGCATCGCCCTCAGTGTCGCATTCGGCGCCGGCGGCGAGGCAGACCAGGGCGGGGCGCTCAGCGGTCTGGCGTCGTCTCCGGGCGGAACCTTCCTGCTCTGGACCGTGACAATCGGCCTCTGGGCTCTCGGGCTGTTCCAGGTGCTGGAAACCGTGCTGGTGCGTGGCAGCGACAAGGATGCCTGGGCCGAGCGCGCGAAGGAAGGCGGCAAGGCGATCGCGTACCTCGCCATCGGCTTCTCAGCATTCAGTGTGGCGACCGGAGGCGGCAGCAGCAGTTCAGGCCAAACGCAGGGCCTCACCGCGACGCTCCTGGCGACACCGGGCGGCGTCATCCTCGTGGTGCTGCTCGGACTCGGTGTTCTCGCCGTCGGCGTGTACTTCGTCGTGAAGGGCGCCCGTAAGAAGTTCCTCGAGGACATCACCGCGCCGTCGGGGAAGACCGGTCGAACGGTCACCGTGCTTGGCCAGACCGGTTACATCGCGAAGGGCATCGCCATCGCGGTTGTCGGCATCCTGTTCTGTGTCGCCGGGTTCACCGCGGATGCCAGTGAAGCGACAGGTCTGGACGGCGCCCTCAAGTCCCTGGCCGAGCTGCCGCTCGGACCGGTGATCCTGACCGTCGTGGCGCTCGGCCTCATTGCCTACGGCGTGTACTGCTTCGCGCGGGCCCGGTTCGCTCGGCTCTAACGCCGGTCGCTAGCGTCGCTCGCAGCGCCGGTCACAGCCCCCGTACAGTACCGTCGACGGGGCCCGCGGAGTAGGCTCCATCCGAGCGGGAGGTGACACGCCATGACCGACAGTGACGGAATCAACCCAGGGGCCGCGCCGACCACGACGGGGTGCGTGGACTGCGAAGCGAACGGCGGCTGGTGGTTGCACCTGCGTCGTTGTGCGGAGTGTGGCCACGTCGGATGCTGCGACGACTCCCTCGCGAAGCATGCGACGGCGCACTACGCCCAGACCGGGCATCCCATCATCCAGAGTTTCGAACCGGGCGAGGACTGGTTCTGGAGCTACACCGACGAGACGTATGTGCGTGGACCGGCGCTCGCCGAACCGACGAGCCATCCCGCCGGGCAGCCGGTTCCTGGCCCCGCGTCGCTGGTTCCCCCGAACTGGCGTGAACTGCTCGGCGCAGAGCGGTGAGCGCTGCACCCGCCGCGTATACCGCCGCGCAGATCAGGGCAGCCGAAGCTCCGCTCCTCGCCGCCGGCGTTCCACTGATGCAGAGGGCCGCCGCGGCGCTCGCCCGTGAGCTGTGGCTGCTCCTTCCTCCCGACCGCCCCGGGCGAGTCCTCCTGCTCGTCGGCCCTGGCAACAACGGCGGCGACGCCCTCTTCGCCGGTGCCGAGCTCGCCGCGGCCGGGGTCGATGTCACGGTCCTCCCCACCGCCGATCGCATGCACGACGAAGGCCGCGCGGCCGTTCTCGACGCGGGCGCGCGGATGCTGTCGGCCGATATCGACACGGATGCCGTGGCATCCGTCGCCAGAAAATCCGACGTGGTGGTCGATGGCATCCTCGGCACCGGAACGAGCGACAGCCCCGCGCTGCGCGGGCGGGCCAGGGAGCTCGTCGCCGCGATCCTGCCGGTACTGGCCAGCAAGCGCCCGCCCGTCGTGGTGGCGGTGGACCTGCCGAGCGGTGTGCACCCCGATGACGGCACGGTGCCGGACCCGACGGTGCTGCACGCCGACCTGACCGTCACGTTCGGAGCGTGCAAGACCGGGCTGCTGACCCGTCCGGCCGCCGACTACGCGGGCCGGATCGTGGTCGTCGACATCGGGCTGGGTCCCGAGCTCGCGCGGCTGGCGCCCGAGGCCTGACGCCCCGCGTGATGCCACGGGTTCGTCCGGCACACCTGTCGGGCTGTGCGTGCAAAACCTGGCATGTGCGACGGATGAGCCGAATGGTCGCGCGGTGGTGGCCCTCATCGGTCGCGAATGTCGAGTTATCCACCCGGAGCCTGGCATCTGCGACGGATGAGCCCGGGCCGGTGCTGCGGGTTGCGTTCATCCGTCACGGGGCTCGGGTTTCGGGAGCGGAACCCGGCATCCGCTACGGACGAGCCGAATGGTCGCGCGGTGGTGGCCCTCATCGGTCGCGAATGTCGGGTTGTGCGTGCAAAACCCGGCATCTGCGACGGACGAACCTGGGCCGGTGCCGCGGGTTGCGTTCATCCGTCACGGGGGTCGGGTTTCCGGTGGAGAACCCGGCATGTGCGACGGATGGGTCGAATGGTCGCGCGGCGGCGGCCCTCATCGGTCGCGAATGTCGAGTTATCCACCCGGAACCCGGCATGTGCGACGGCTGAGCCCGCGCCGGAGAACGCGCCCATCGCAGCCCGCGTACCCGACGCCTCTGGAGCCCGCGGCGGCGGCGGTGATAATGGAATGTGTCCGTCCGCGCATCCGGTGCGAACGGCATCCGTTCGGAGTGACCCAATGACCGCTCGATACTTCCGTTACGTCGCCCTCGGCGACAGCTTCACCGAGGGCGTCGGCGACGAACTGCCCGACGGCCGCGTGCGAGGCTGGGCGGACTTCGTTGCACTCGGGCTGCAGGCCGCGGCACACGAACCGATCGGCTACGCTAACCTCGCGATCCGCGGGCGCAAACTCGGCCCGATCATCGCCGAGCAACTCGAACCAGCCCTCGCCCTGAAGCCCGACCTGATCAGCTTCAACGGTGGCGGCAACGACATCATGCGGCCGCGCGTTGCCATCGACTGGGTCGTCGACGAGACGGTCAAACTCGTCGACCGCGCCCTCCAGGAGCCCGACCTCTCGATCGTGGTCCTCGCCGGCGCGAACCCGTCCCGTCACCTCCCGATGGGCGGCCTGATGCAGAAGCGCGGTGACCAGCTGGCGGATGCCGTCTTCGCGGCACTGAAAGACCCTCGCGTCACGATCGTCAACAACTGGGCAGACGAAACGCTCACCGACATCCGTTACTGGTCGCCAGACAAGCTTCACCTGAACGCACTCGGCCACGCCCGTGTCGCATCCAACGTACTCACCGCCCTCGGCGTCCCCGTTCCGCCGGAGTGGGGCGTCGACGAGGTCGCGGCAGCGGCCTCAGGGCCCCGCTCACGCAACACCGCAGCGTACTACCGGGAGTTCGTCCTGCCGTGGATCGGCCGCCGCGTCACCGGGCGGTCGTCTGGCGACGGACGAGAGCCCAAACGCGCGACCCTGCTGCCCGTCGACTGACCCCCGATGATGGGCAGCTCTGCCCATCACAACTCCCGCGAAACGGCGCGCTCGCCCACTAGTCTTGGGACGTCGTGCCGCAACACCGGGAGGGATACGCATCGTGAGTCTGAGGGACATCACAGTGTCGAAGTCCGCGAGCAGGCGCATCAGCTCTTTCTCGGTGGGCGTGTGGCTGGTGGGCACCATCGCCCTCTTTATCGGTTCGCTCAACGCGTTCGACAATGTGGGTATCGGGGATGACGGGGTGGGTACCCTCGGCGGTGAAATGCCGTGGGAGCAGGAAGAACCGGCGATCCTCACCGCGGATGCCGACGTAGACGGCGATGCCGACGTCTATTCCGGCAGCGGCAGCGGGCTCATCAGCATCCCGTTCGAGCAGCACGACCAGCAGCCATATCAGGTGAACCTGGTCGATGGCGGCAACGTCGCTCTGTACAGCACGCGCACGGAAGACCTCGGCAGGCCAGCCGACGACCGTGGTTACCCCGACGACATCGCCTATCTGTACGAGCCGGGCGCTGAGACCTACGTGATTCCTCCCGACGGAGACCTCGAATTATGGGTGCGCGCCGAGGGTGACTGGAGCTTCACCATGGCTCGCGCTGAGGTTCACGAAATGACCACGGGGTATTCGACAGGGAAAGGCAATGGCCTCCTCCTGTACCGGGGGGATGCCGTCAGCGCACTGTTCACCCACTCGGGCGACGGCACCTTCTTTGTCACGATCCAAACCGCCGGCGGTGAGAGCGACCAGCCCATCATCGAGTCCGGCGATGTGAAGCAACGGGTGTCGTGGGATCCCGCAGACTCGGTGTTCATCACCATCGAGTCGGACATGGATCGCGGCGTCTGGTCGGTCGACATCGATGAGCTGGCTGATGCTCCGGGCGAGCCGAGCCCCGATCCCGACTCGCCGACGACACCAGCACCGACGGCACCGCCAGCACCGACGGCACCGTCAGCACCGGCCGCGTTCGGCAGCGACGCAACTTCGCCGACGACATCCGCACGCTCCACGAGAGGAACGCCATGAGTTTCGCCGAGACCCTCGACCAGGCATTCAAAGCACGCCTGCCGCTTCTGTACATCGAAACGAGTGAGGAAGTCCGCGCCCTCGAGGAGATCACACGTGCTGCACAGGCTCTCCGCCGTCCCCGCGAGGTCTGGACCTGGACCAGCGCAACGGGACTGATCGGACCGGACGGCAAGGGCGTCAACAACACGACGACGCCCTCCCGCGCGCTCGACCACATCATCACTATCCCCGAGAACGCGGTCTTCGTGTTCTGCGACCTGCACGCCTACTTCGGCACCGAGCAGCGCCCGGGAGACCCGGTCATCGTGCGCAAGGTGCGGGAGACGGTCCTCGAATTACGGCACGCGGATGCCGCGCGCGCGTTGATCGTGACGGCGCCGGTTCGCGCCATCCCTCCGGAGCTCGACAAGCTCGCCCACCTGCTCGAATTCCCGCTGCCGAACACCACAGAGCTGGCCGCGATGCTCGACGCCATGATCGAGAACAACACATCGGGTGGCGGCAGGATCCGCGTGGAGGCTGACGCCAAGACGCTCGAGAGCCTCGTCCAGGCGGCCCGCGGCCTGACCATGAGCGAGGCGGAGAACGCGTTCGCCCGCGCCATGGTCGACGACGGGCACCTCACCGCGAGTGACATCACTGTCGTGCTCGACGAGAAGCGCCAGATCGTCAGCAAGTCAGGCCTGCTCGACTTCGTCACGAAGGCACTCGACCTCGACAGCGTCGGCGGGCTCAATAACCTCAAGCGCTGGCTGTCCCGGCGCAACGGATCCTGGCTGGCCGAGGCGGAGGAGTTCGGGCTTCCCGCGCCCAAGGGTGTGCTCATCACCGGTGTTCCCGGCTGTGGAAAGTCCCTCACCGCCAAGGCGATGGCCGCCTCGTGGGGCCTGCCCCTGCTCCGCCTCGACATCGGCCGCATCTTTTCCGGTCTCGTCGGATCCTCCGAGCAGAACCTCCGCAACGCTCTCGCGACCGCCGAGGCCGTTTCGCCGTGCATCCTGTGGGTCGACGAGATCGAAAAGGGATTCTCCAACACCACGGGCAGCGGCGACTCGGGCACCACAGCGCGTGTGTTCGGATACTTCCTGACCTGGATGCAGGAGAAGAAGCATCCTGTGTTCGTTGTCGCCACGGCGAACAACATCGACTCGTTGCCGCCGGAATTCATGCGCAAGGGGCGGTTCGACGAGATCTTCTTCGTCGACCTGCCAACGGCCGTAGAACGGCGCGCGATCTGGACCATCCAGCTCGCGTCGAACGCCACGGAGCACAACGGTCTCTCCGCGCTCGGGCCTCAGGCCGTCGACACTCTCGTCGAGGCGAGCGAGAACTACTCGGGGGCCGAGATCGAACAGGCTGTGATCGTCGCGCTCTATGAGGCATTCGCCGAGCGCCGCCAGGTGAGCGTCGATGACCTCGTCGAGGCCGTCACCAACATGATCCCGCTCGCCGTGACCCAGGCGGAGGAGGTCCAGTCGATCCGGGCGTGGGCCGAAGTCCGCGCGGTTCGCGCGACGGGCAGTGAAGACATCGACGCCGACGAAGACGCCCTGGTCGGTGCCGGCGATGCCGTCGGTGCCGGGCTGTCGAGCCGGCGCGGCGGGCGCACCGTCGACTTCTAGGCCGGCCGACGGCATCCGTTTCACCCCATCCCAACACCAGCTTCTGACCATCAGGACAACGAGGACCACGAATGACCGACAAGCAGCTCATCGTGCAGGTGCGCACCGACGGAACCGTGCACGCCGAAACCATAGGCATGTACGGCCAGGAGTGCCTCGACTACATCGCTGTGCTCGAGGACCTGCTCGATGCCGAAGCGACCTCGTCGTCGTTCACCGAGGCGTATTCGCAGACCGCCGCGCAGCAGGAGAACGCGTCGCACAACTGGGATGGCGCCAGGTGACCCTGCTTGCCGCGCCGCGGACAGCCGGGGGTGAGCGTGGCAGCGAGCTCGGCACGGTCGAGCCGCTCGAGCGTCCTGCCGACGCGCTCCGCTGGTCGCGGTTTCTTCCGAGCACCGCTGCGGAGGGCCCAGGCCTGCGCTCGGCGCTCTGGGTCCAGGGCTGCAGCGTGCGCTGCCCCGGGTGCTTCAACCCGCAGCTCTGGGCTGAGCGCGGCGGGATGATCGGGAACCCCGCTGATCTCGCTGAGAGCTTTGTGGCGGATGCCGTCGGCGCCGGCGTCGAGGGAATCACGCTTCTCGGTGGCGAACCTTTCGACCAGGCCGCCGCGCTCGCGACGATCGCTGAGGCCTTCCGCGCAGCGGGGCTGACGGTGATGACGTTCACGGGATACCCGCTCGACCGGCTCACCGGGTGGTCCAGGTCGCGGCCGGATATCTCCCGCCTGCTCGCCGCTACCGACCTGCTCATCGACGGTCCGTACCTGCGCGACAGGCCCGACCCGGTGAGGCCGTGGCTCGGCTCGACCAACCAGGGCATCCGTGCCCTCACACCCGCGTACGCCGACGCGGTCGCCGCCATCGAACGCGACGGCGGCCTCGACAGGCTCGAGATCCGCATTCGTCCCGACGGGCGCATCGATGTGAACGGCTGGGCGGATGCCGCGGCGCTCGAAGACCTGCTCCACGACCTCGGGCCCCGCCAGGACCGCCCCGTAACGAAAGCGAGACGCGCATGAGTGTCACTCTTGTCCTCCTCCCCATCGCGCTGGGAGCGGCAGCTGCCGCCGGCGGGGTCGGCGCACTCGGTGCCGCGATCACCGCGGCCAACGGCAGGTCGGCGAACTCTGGATCCGGATCGTCACCGGAGGTGAGGGTACGCACCCGCATGAAGGACAGCACCTTGCTCGGTGACGCGCTGGCCGGTATCGGTGCGACGGCCGTCGAGGTGTCGCAGACCAGAGTGACCGCAGAGGTCGACGGTGGGGTGCTGACGATGTCGCTCACCGACGATGGCGTCTGGGAGGCCCACGTCGAGGGCCGTTCCGTTACCGTCGCGAGTGCAACCGAACTCGTGGAGCGACTCGATGCGGAATACGCCGCACGGGTGCAGCAGGCGGTCGCCGAGAAAATCCGGATGCGCGCTGACGGCGCCGGGTTCGACCTCGTGTCGGAAACCCGCGAAAGCGATGACACAGTGACCATGGTGCTCAACGTCCGCACGGACGCGTAGCGAACGATGGCACAGGCCAGGAAGCGTGCACGGCGAGCGGCGCCGTCGACCGAGGAGAACGAACCGTCCCGCCGGTGGATGCTGTGGGCGAGTTCGTGGCTGGTGCTGCTCCTTGCGCCGGCCGGCGCGCTGGCCTGGATCGGGTTCGGCCTGCTTGCCCTCATCGGCCGAAAGCGTTCCTGGCAGATCGCGGCAATCGTGTACGCGGTCGCAGCGCTCGTCGTACACATCCCGGACGGTGCGGCGGGAGATGTTGCGCAGGGCTGCCTCTCTCTCGTCGCCCTGCTGCACGGGCTGATCGTCAACGACGCGTGGCTCCGATTGTTGTGGGCGCGGCGTGAGGCCGGCCTCACCTTCGTCGGTGGGCCCAGGGCCGCGAAAAAGGGACGGAACTCCACCGCGGCGCGCGAGAGCCAAACGATGCCGGAGGAAGCCGAGCGGTTGCTCGGCGCGATGGGAACGTCGAAGGCCGATTACGTCGACGGATCAGCGCCCGTCGCGACGGCGGCACCGCCAGCGCGGAAACGTCGCACACGAGCGAAGCGCAGTACGGCGGCGACCCGGTCGCGGGCGGATGCTGCCGCCACGGATTCCGTGGGTTCCACAGCGTCGGTCGGCCGGAGCGCTCCTTCCCGGGTGGCAGAGGACGAGGTGGGGCTGGTCGACGTGAACACCGCGAACCAGCGTGCGCTGGCGAAGCTCCCCGGCATGGATCGCGATCTCGCCAGGACTGTCGTCGCCGACCGGACCAGACGCGGCGGCTTCGTCTCGCTCGACGACTTCGCGTCCTCCGCTGGACTCCAGCCGCACGAGCTGGTGCGGCTCCGCGACGCGGCATTCTGCTCTCCACGGCCGCGTGCTCCCCGCACATTCGGCCGCCGTGTCGACTACTGATTTCAAAGTTGAGTTGCCCCGACTCAGGTTTCTCCCAGCACGGGAATAGGCGGGCGCCCCCAGCGTTAAGTTGAGTGATCATTACTCACGTAACAGGAGGTTGCATTGCCTACATTCTTCGGTCCTGCCGGCTCCGGCAGCGAATCGTTCGACGAGTTCCTCGCTCGTTATTTGCAGGGACAGCGCTCCGCACAGTCGGGACGCAGCGTCGACATGACCAGGCTGCTCAGCCGGCGAACCCACGCAGTGCTCGCTGAGGCGGCCCGATTCGCGATCGCGCACGGCCACACCGAAGTCGACGCGCTGCACATTCTCCGCGTGCTCGTCGAGACGGCCCCGATCGCGGACACTCTCCGTGCCATCGGTACCGATCCGGCCGCTCTCGCTGATGCCGCAGAACAACGACTTCCCGACAAGAGTGACGGGTCGACCTCGGCCGCTCCCTCGCTCACGTCGGCCGCGCAACGAGCCCTGCTCGACGCCCACCAGGTGGCCCGTGCGTTTGGCTCGACCTACATCGACCCCGAACACCTCTTCTTTGCGTTCGTCGTCAACCAGGAGGCCATCGCCGGCCAGTTGCTGACGTCCTTCGGCGTCACCCCGCAGTCGCTGCAGGCCGTTCACGAGGCAGCCCGCACCGGGCAGCCGATGGCCCAGTCGAACGGCGCAGCCTCGAGCGACACCCCGATGCTCGACCAGTTCGGCACCGACCTCACCGAGCTCGCCCGGAACGGCGAACTCGACCCGGTGATCGGTCGGGCTGACGAAATCGCGCAGACCCTCGAGATCCTCTCGCGTCGCACCAAGAACAACCCAGTGTTGATCGGTGAAGCCGGCGTCGGTAAGACCGCTGTCGTCGAGGGAATCGCGCGAGCGATCGTCGACCACGAAGTGCCGAGCCTGCTCGAGGACAAGCGACTCATCTCGCTCGACCTTGCGTCGATGGTCGGTGGCACCCGCTACCGCGGAGACTTCGAGGAGCGACTCACGAAACTCGTCGACGAGATCACCGCGCACAAGGGCGAGCTGATCATCTTCCTCGACGAGCTGCACACCGTTGTCGGTGCCGGCGGCGGGGGAGAGAGCGGCGGAATGGATGCCGGAAACATCCTCAAGCCGCGACTCGCCCGCGGCGACCTGCACCTCATCGGTGCGACGACGCTCAAGGAGTACCGCCGCATCGAGAAGGACTCGGCTCTCGAACGTCGCTTCCAGCCGGTACACGTCGACGAGCCCAGTGTCGAAGACGCTGAGCGCATCCTTCAGGGGTTGCGCGGAAGCTACGAGGAGTTCCACGGTGTGACCTACACCGACGAGGCCCTCAAGGCCGCCGTTGACCTGTCCGCCCGGTATGTCACCGACAGGTTCCTGCCGGACAAGGCGATCGACCTGATCGACCAGGCCGGCGCACGGTTGCGTCTTCGCCGCGGCCCCGTCGTCGACACGAGTGAACTGCACGCACAGCTTGCAGTTCTCGAAGCGTCGAAGAACACGGCTGTCGCCGCCGAGAAGTACGAGGAGGCCTCCCGCATCCGCGACGAAATCGAGGAGCTGACCAAGCGAATCGCGTCTGCGGAATCGTCAGGGACGGCATCCGTTGTCGACACGGTTATCGACGAAGGCCAGATCGCGGAGATCATTTCGCGTGCGACGGGGATCCCGGCACACCGGATCACGCAGAGTGACCGGCAGCGCCTGGGTCACCTCGAGGCCGAGCTGCACCAGCGGGTGATCGGCCAGGATGACGCCGTCACGTCGATCGCGAAGGCCGTGCGCCGCAACCGAACGGGGATGGGGGACCCGAACCGCCCAGTGGGCAGTTTCCTGTTCCTCGGCCCGACCGGTGTCGGCAAGACCGAACTCGCGAAGGCTCTCGCCTTCTCGCTGTTCGGTGACGACTCGGCCATGGTTCGCTTCGACATGAGCGAGTTCGGCGAGCGGCACACAGTGTCGCGACTCGTCGGTGCTCCTCCGGGCTACGTCGGTTACGACGAGGCCGGGCAGCTCACCGAACGTGTTCGCCGTAACCCGTACTCGGTCGTTCTCCTCGACGAGATCGAAAAGGCGCACCCCGACGTGTTCAACCTGCTCCTGCAGGTGCTCGACGACGGGCGTCTGACCGATGGGCAGGGTCGCACCGTCGACTTCCGCAACACGGTCATCATCATGACGTCGAACATCGGTTCCGAGTTCCTCGCGAGCCGCAGCGGCGCCCTCGGTTTCGTCGCCGATGCTGCCAACGACAGCACAGGCTTCGGATCGGAGAAGGCGCTGCGCGACAGGGTGATGGGCAAGCTGCGTGAGGCGATGCGTCCCGAGTTCCTCAACCGGATCGACGAGATCGTTCTCTTCCAGAAGCTCACCCTCGAGCAACTGCACGAGATCGTTCGCCTGATGCTCGCCAAGACCACCGAGCGGCTCGCCGCGCAGGGCCTGACGCTGAGTGTCAGCGATGGTGCCGTCGACTGGATCGCCACGCACGGGTACGAGCCCGAATTCGGTGCTCGCCCGTTGCGCAGGCTCATCCAGCGCGAGGTTGACGACCGGATCGCCGGACTCATGGTCGACGCCGAGCTTCCCGCCGGCTCGATCATCGAAGTGGGCGTCGCCGGAGAGGAGCTCTCCGTCACGTCCAGGGCGTTCGAGGCCCAGCTGGCCGCGTAAGCACTGCTGAAATAGACCGCCACCGCTTGTGCGGTGGCGGTCTTTTTTGTGCCTGCGAACGGATGCCGTGTGCCTGCGCTTGGGGCGAGCGGATGCCGTGTGCCTGCGCTTGGGGCGAGCGGATGCCGTGTGCCTGCGGCGAGCGGTCGCTGTTGCCGCCGCTCGTGTCAGGCGGTCTGCGCGCTGAGCACTCCGAGGACCGCGAGCGCATAGGCATCCGGAACCGTCGCCGCGTCGAATCGCAACGTCTCACCGCCGCGGTCGATCTCGACGGCGTACATGTCGTCGACCCGCAGCAGGAAGCTGAACGTGGAGCCGAGCAGTTCGCGCAGCTGGTCCTCGCGCGGCAGCCAGAGGGTGTTCTCGAGGGCGACCGAGTCGAGCGCCCACTCGGTGGTTCCGTTGAAGCCGAGGATCGTGCCCGAGTCGTAGTCGTGCGGCTCGATGGTCATGTCGCTCACCGTGAACACTTCGCCGTCGAATTCTGCGGCGTCGAGGCAGAACTGGTCGCCCGATTCCGGGATCCAGCCGAGCCCGGCGTCGCGGAGCTGCTGGGCCAGTTCGCGGGAGGTCGTCGTGACGGTCATGGATGCATCGTGGCACTCGTTGGTGAGTATTGGGTGAAAGTGTGAACCCGCGCCCCGGCATCCGCTCGATTGCCGCTTCCGGTTGCGCGATTACGTCGAATAGCGGTTCATACGACGTAATCGCGCGACTGGAACGACGGATTTCGCGTGGCGAACTCGTTCCAGCGCGTGGCGGGCGTCAGGCGCGCGCCTCGAGCAGCACCGTCTCGCCGCTGAGAAGCGACTGGCGGGCGGCGAGTGCGACGTCGAGCGCGAGAACTGCGGATGCCGTCGGGCAGAACACGGGGTCGTTCCCGTTTCGGACGCACTCGAGGAAGTACTCCGCCTGCCGGGTGTAGTGATCGAGCCTCGACAGGGTGTCGGTTGCGCTGCCGCTGGGTGTGGCCAGCCGATACGAGTTGACGCCCGAGTCCGGTGTCGACGCGGTGGGGGCATCCGCTGCGAAATCGTAGTCGAGCAGCCCGTCGTTGCCGAGAAGCTCAAGTCCCGTGGTGAACGGTGCGCCGTCGGGCAGGTCGGCGAAGGTCAGCACCTGGCCGAGAGCACCCGACTCGTAGTCGACGGTGGTCTCGATCGGGCCGAGTGCGTCGCGTGCGCGGGCCGTGACGGCGATCGGTGTGCCGAGAAAGAGGTTGAGCTGGTCGAAGTCGTGGATGCCGACGTCGACGACCGCCCCGCCCGACTTTGCGTCGTCGTACCACCAGCCCGGGCCTGGTTTGGTGATGAGCCGTCGGGCGCGCGCCGAGAGCACCGTGCCAATCAGGCCCGCGTCGACGTCGGCGCGGGCGCGACGGTAGCCCTCGAAGAACCGGACGACGTGCGCGACCATGAGGATGCGCCCGCTCAGGCGGGCCGCGGCGGAAATTGCGAGCGCGTCGAGAATCGAGAGGGCGATGGGCTTCTCGAGCAGCACGTGCTTGCCCGCTCCCAGTGCTCGGACCGCGATGTCCCTGTGGGTGGGGGTCGGGGTGCAGATCGAGACGACGTCGACGGCGGGGTCGGCGAGCACGATGCCGAGGTCCGAGACGTACTGCGCGTTCGGGGCGTCGGCGAGGGTAACGGCCGTCGGGCTGCAGACGTACGCGATGTCGTCGGCGTGGCCGAGCGCGGCGAATGCGGCCACGTGGGTGCGGCCCATGTAGCCGGCGCCGATGATCGCGATGGTGGTCACGGGGTCCTCTCGGGTGCGGCTCGGGCGCACGTGCGGGCGCGAGCGCAGGCTCAGGCTCAGGCTCAGGCTCAGGCTCAGGCTCAGGCTCAGGCTCAGGCTCAGGCTCGAGCGCTGCACATCCATGCTCAGGCTGCAGAAGCTTCTGTAGCGCGGGCATGCATCTGCCGCGCTCGGCGATGCACCGGGGTGCGGGCTGGTCCCATTGTGGCTGGTGCGGGCCGTCTACCGGTAGTAATACCCGATCCGCTCCCCGTCGACTTCCCGCACATCGATGTCGACGTCGTAGATCGAGCTCAGCACCTCGGACCGCATGACGGACTCCGACGTACCGTGCAGCACTACGCGGCCGTCGCGCATTGCGACGATCTCGTCGGAGTACACGGACGCGAAGTTGATGTCATGCATCACCAGCACGATGCGCTTGCCCATGTCGTCGGCCGCGGTCCGCAGCAGCTTCATAATCTCGACGGCGTGCCGCAGGTCGAGGTTGTTGAGCGGCTCGTCGAGCAGAACATAGTCGGTGTCCTGAGCGATGACCATCGCGATGAACGCGCGCTGCCGCTGCCCGCCGGACAGCTCGTCGAGGAACCGGTCCACGAACGGGGTCAGGTCGAGGTAGCCGATCGCACGGGCGATCGCGTCGCGGTCGACGGTGGTGAGCCGCCCCTTCGAGTACGGGTAACGCCCAAATGACACGAGATCCTGCACGGTCAGTCGCGCAGCGAGGTGGTTGTCCTGCCTCAACACCGCGACCTTCGTCGCGAGCACCGACCCCGACGTCGTTTTCACGTCGAGCCCGTCGATCGAGATGGACCCGCTGTCGACCGGCAGCAGCCGCCCGATCATCGAGAGCAACGTGGACTTGCCTGCCCCGTTGGGCCCGATGATCGACGTCACCCCGCACCCGCCAAGCTCAAGCGACACATCGTCGACGACCGCCTGCCGGCCGTATCGCTTCGTCACTCGCGAGATCGAGATCATCGCACTCCTCTTTTCAACAGCAGAACAAGAAACAGGATGCCGCCGGCAAACTCGATCACAACGCTCAGCGCCGTGTCCAGCGCGAACACGTGCTCAAGAATGAACTGTCCACCGACGAGGCAGATCACACCGAGCAGTACCGTCGCCGGCAGCACGAGCGCGTGCCGCGACGAGCCGAGCAGCGTGTAGGCCAGGTTCGACACAATGAGCCCGAAGAAGGTGATCGGTCCGACCAGTGCTGTCGACACCGAAACGAGCACCGCGATGAGCACGAGCATGACCGTCACGACCCGGCGATGGTTCACACCCAGCCCGATCGCGTGGCTCTCCCCGAGTCCGATCACGTCGAACACCCGCATCATCCGGATCCCCACGAGACTGACCAGCAGGATTGCGATCGCCGCCAGCAGCATGAGTTCGACGTCGACCGCGTTGAAACTGGCGAAGGAGGCATCCGCGAGCACCGCGAACGACGCTGGATCAAGCATCCGCTGCATCATCGACGAGAGGCTGCGAAAGAGCGTGCCGAAGACGATTCCGACGAGAACGAGCAGGTAGATGCTGCGTTTGGCGCCCGCGAAGATCCAGCGAAACAGCAGCGTCGAGAACGCCACCATGACCGCGACCTCGACCACCCACTTCACCTGCTCGTCAGCGGTCGCGAGCGCGGATGCACCGAATACGAACACGACGAGCGTCTGGATCAGCAGGTAGAGCGAGTCGAAACCCATGATCGACGGCGTGAGAATGCGGTTGTCCGTGATGGTCTGGAACAGCACAGTCGACACCCCGATCGCGAACGCGACGAGCACCATGGCGTAAACCTTGCGGGCCCGAAACGGCACCGCGAAGTCCCAGCTGCCCGTGATGCCAACCGTGAGAAAGACGACGACGGATGCCGCAGCCAGGACCGCGAGGATCCAGAGTCGCACGCCCGGACGACGGGTGTAGGCGAGAACCGTGTCGGTTCGGCTCGGGGCGAGGGTGTCAGTGGGCACGGGACGGCCTCCGCAGCAGCAGGTAGAGGAACAGCACAGAGCCGATCACGCCGACGACGATGCCCAGCGGGATCTCGTAGGGGAACCGGAGCACGCGACCGATGATGTCGCAGACGAGCACGAAGCCCGCGCCGAGCATCGCGACCCAGGGGATGGAGCGGCGCACGTTGTCGCCTCTGGCGATACTCACGATGTTGGGCACGATGAGCCCGAGGAAGGGTATGACGCCAGCGGTCACAATCACGATGGCGGTGACGACGGAGACGATGGTGAGGCCGAGCGCGAGCACGCGGCCGTAGTGCAGGCCGAGGTTGGTGGTGAACTCCTGGCCGAGGCCAACGACGGTGAACCGGTCGGCGGCGATCCAGGCGATCGCCGTCATCGCGAGGGCGAGCCAGAGCAGCTCATACCGTCCGCGCAGGATGCCGGAGAAGTCGCCGGTCATCCACGTGCCGAGCGTCTGTAGCAGGTCAAGCCGGTACGCGAAGAAGGTGGTGACGGCGCCGATCACCCCACCGAGCATGATGCCGACGAGCGGCACGAGCACGATCGAGCGCACCGGGATACGGCGCAGGATCAGCAGAAACAGCCCGGTGCCGGCGAGGGCGAAGACCGCTGCGACGACCATCTTGCCGAAGAGCGGCAGGGTTGGCGCGAAAATCGTGACGACGAGCAGGCCGAGCGCAGCAGATTCCGCGGTTCCGGTTGTTGACGGCTCGACGAACTTGTTGCGGACGAGCATCTGCATGATGAGGCCAACGATCGACATGGCGATGCCGGTGAGCACGAGAGCGAGGGTGCGGGGGATGCGGCTCACGACGAGCAGTTGAGCGGCCTTGCCGTCGGGCCCGCCCTCGAGAAGGCTCAGTGGCGAAACATCGCTCACGCCGATGAAGGTGCTGAGCGCCGCGAGCAGCATGACGGCGATGCCGGCGCCGGTCAGCAGGAGCGCCGATCGGTGCCGGGAGGCCGTGCGCCCGAATTTCCGGACCACCGATTTCTGGCGCACCGAAGCGCCCCCGGTCGAGGAGGGCGCTTCGGTGCCGGTCGGAGCGGAAATTACTTCAGGCCGTCCGTGATCTGGTCGACCATCTGGTTGACCGCGCCAAGACCGCTCATGACAACGTAGAACGGAACACTGTCGAGGTAGAGGACCTGGTCGTTCTGCCACGCGGTGGTCCCAGCGATGACCTCGTTGTCGAGCACCTGCTGCGCTGTCGAACCGCTCTCGCCGACCGCGGCGTCACGGTCGATGACGAGCAGCCAGTCCGGGTTGGTCTCGAGGATGAACTCGGGAGAGACCGGGTCACCGTGGGTCGCGGCCTCGACGTCGTCGATGGCCGGCGTCAGGCCGAGCTCGTCGTGCAGCCAGCCGAACCGCGATCCGCTGCCGTAGGCGGTGATCTCACCGGCGTTGGTCATCACGATCAGGCCGGTGCCGGCATCCGTTGCCTGTTCCTTCGCCTCGTCGATCTTCGAGTCGATCTCCTCGAGGGCCGTGGTGGCCTCGTCCTCCTTCTCGAAGATGCTGGCGAGGGTCTCAACGTTGGTGCGGAAGCTCGGGAGGTAGTTCTCCCAGTCGAGGGTGAGGTCGATCGTCGGGGCAATCTTGCTGAGTTCCTCGTACGCCGCAGCGGAGCGGTTCGCGACGATGATGAGGTCGGGCTCGGCCGCGTTGACGGCTTCGTAATCCGGCTCGAACAGCGTGCCGGCGTTGAGGTACTCCTCGCCCGCGTACTCGCTGAGGTACTCGGGAACGTTCTGCTGCGGCAGCCCGTCGACCTTCACGCCGAGCGCGTCGAGCGTGTCGAGGGAGGCCATGTCGAAGGTAATGACGGTCTCGGGGTTCAGCGGAACCTCGGTGGTTCCCTGCACGTGCTCGACATCGATCTCGGTGGCCGCGGCCTTCGTCGGCGCCGGTTCGGCCGGAGCGGAGCCGCACCCGGAGAGGGCAAGAGCGCCGGAGAGAGCGAGGACGCCGAGCGAGAAAATGCGCGTGCGGGCATGGGTCATTGGAGAACTCCAGTTCGTGGGGGGATGGGCCGTTCGGCCGGTGGGAAGCCCGAGGCGGCTCGGAGCCGGGAGGCGTTCTGTAGGTTAGGCTAACCTAAAAGTATTCAGTCTGTCGACCTCGGAGTGCCATGACCTTCTCGCTCACCCGCTCACCCCGCGAGCTTGTCTTTCGCACCGCCCGCCTGACCCGCCGTGAGTGGTTGACGTCGTCTTATGTCCGTCTCAGGTTCGAGGGCGCCGATCTCCGCGGCTTCGGATCGCTCGGCTCGGACGACCACATTCGCGTCTTCTTCCCCAACCGCGAGAGTGCGCCGGATGCCCTCGCCGGCCTTGACCCTGCCGCGGTCCGCTCCGTCGGGATCAGTCGTGAATACACCCCGTTGTCGTGGGATGCCGAGGCAGGGATCCTCGATCTTGAGTTCGTGCTCCACGGCGATGCCGGGGTCGCGGCCCCCTGGGCGGCAACCGCTCCGGTCGGCGCCACCGTCGGGATCGGCGGCCCGCGAGGGTCGCTCGTGCTCGACGGCGCCCCCGACGGCTGGTTCCTCGCCGGCGACGAATCAGCCCTCCCGGCGATCAAGCGCTTCACTGGCGCGATGACGGCGGATGCCGTTGGCCAGGTCGTCGTCGAAGTCCCGGATGCCGCGAGTGAGCAGAATCTCGCAACCCCGGACGGAGTTCAGCTGCGCTGGGTGCATCGCGGGCGGGCCGAGGAGGGCTCAACACTCGGCCTGGCCCTCGACGCTCTCACCGAAGCAGACCGGCCCCCCGGGGATATCTTCGCGTTCATCGCCGCCGAGCAGTCGGTGATGAAGCCCGGGCGCGCCCTGTTCTTCGACCGGTGGGGCCTCGATCCGGCGACGGCGGTCGTCAAGGGCTACTGGAAGCGCGGGGAAGCCGAGTACCACGCCCCGCACTGAGCCGTCGTGGCATTCGCGGGCTCAGGCACGGGTGCAGGCACGGGTGCGGGCTCGAGCGCTGCACATCCATGCTCAGGCTGCAGAAGCTTCTGTAGCGCGGGCATGGATGTGCCGCGCTCGGCGATGCGCCCGCCCGGGAGCACCGCACCGCTCGGCTCAGTGGTAGTCCTCGAACGACATGCTGGAGTCGACGCGTGGCCGACGCGCGGCCACGGCATCCTCGACTTCCCAGTCAACGTCGTCGTAGGCGTCGCTTGCCCGCTCCGCGCGGATGCTGCCGGGAGAGAACCTGGCGATGAGGTCGCGCCCCATCTCGCGTGACCGGGTGGCAGCGCGTGTGTCGCCGTCGGCAGCGTTGAGGATCGCGCCCTTCATCAGGATGTGCCACGAGAGGGCGAACTCCTCGACGTCGACGAGCCCCGCCTGGCGGGCGAGGCTGAGGACGAACAGCCGGATGCGGTCGAGGTGGATGATGCTGACGCGCCCCGACGAGTGGGCCGGCTCCATGTCGAGAAGCACGCTGATGAACGTCTGCGCCTCGTGGTCGTGGCGCGTAAACCACTCGTCGAAGACGTCGAAAATGGCGAGCAACCTGCTCTCGGGGGTCGTTCCGCGCCGTTGCGCGCCGGCCGAGACGATTCCGAATGTCCACTCCGGACCGCCCTTCGCGGCCCCGGCGACGTCGTCGTTCAGCGAGAATTCGCGGTCGTCTCCCGATACTCCGGATGCCCGTCGGCCTTGCGTTTCGGCCGTGTCGTGGATGCCAGTCTCATGGACGCCCGCTTCGTCGAGCAGCGGGTAGGCCGCGTCGGCGAGGCGCTCGCGCACTGCCTGAGGCGGGGTGTCCGATCTGTCGTGGCCCAACATTTACACAGCCTAGGCCGGGATGCCATGGACACATACCCCTCGACCGGGGGGTACGGTAACCGACGGCCAACAGCCGGCCAAGCCGCCGGGTGCAGTCGACGGCGTAACCGAGGGGTGCAGCGACGCCTACTCGACGGAGACCCAGCGGGAGCGCCGCTCGGCATCGACAACGGCGAACTCTTCGGCGGCCCTCTCGATCGCCGTCGGCTCCTCAGGCTCTTCGAGCAGACCACGGATGTCGTCGGCCGTGAGCGCAGAGCTGAAGACGGCGTCGTCGTCCATCACCGAACTGAACAGCTTGGCCTTCTGCTCCTTGAGCTTCATGACCTTCTCCTCGATGGTGCCGTTCGCGACCATCCGGTAGACCATGACGTTCTTGGTCTGCCCGATCCGGTGCGTGCGGTCGACGGCCTGGGCCTCGCTCGCGGGGTTCCACCACGGGTCGAGCAGGAACACGTAGTCGGCCTCGGTGAGGTTGAGACCGAACCCGCCCGCCTTGAGGCTGATGAGGAAGACCGGTGCCTCGCCCTCCTTGAAGCTCGCGATGACATCCGCTCGCTTCGTCGTCGAACCGTCCAGGTACGCGTACGGGATGCCCTGCTCGTCGAGCCGGGCCGCCGCCTTCTGCAGGAACGACGTGAACTGGCTGAAGATGAGCGCGCGGTGCCCCTCGGCGACAACGTCTTCGAGGTGCTCGAACAGCGCGTCGAGCTTCGACGACGGCACGTTTGAGTACTGCTCGTCGACGAGCGAGGCGTCGAGCGACAGCATCCGCAGCAGGGTCAGCGAACGGAACACGATAAACCGGTTCTTGTCCATGTCACCGAGCAGGCCGAGCAGCTTCTGCCGCTCACGCTGCAGGAACGTGTCGTAGAGCTTCCTGTGCTTCGGGTTGAGGTCGATCGCGAGCACCTGCTCCTGCTTCGCTGGCAGGTCGTTCGCGACGAGTTCCTTCGTCCGGCGCATCATCAGCGGGCGGATGCGACGGCGCAGGCGGGGGAGAAGTTCGTCGTTCGATCCCTTTTCGATGGGCTTCGCGTATGCATCGGTGAATTTCTTCGCCGAGGGGAACAGGCCGGGTGCAACGATCGCGAACAGCGACCAGAGCTCGAGGAGGTTGTTCTCCATCGGGGTTCCGGTGATGGCGAGTTTGAACGGAGCGCGGAGGTCGCGAGCGGCCTGGTGCACGCGCGAGGTGCGGTTCTTGAGGAACTGGGCCTCGTCGAAGATCAGCCCGGCCCACTCGCGGTCGAGGTACTCGTCGAAATCGAGCCGCATCAGCGTGTACGACGTGATGACGATGTCTGCGTCGGCGATCTGGGCGGCGCGGGGCCGTTTCGCCCGCGTCGAGGTCACCACCACGACCTTGAGGTCTGGAGCGAACCGCTTGGCCTCGAGCTGCCAGTTGGAGACGACGCTCGTCGGTGCGACGACGAGGAACGGGCGATGCGTGCCAGGCTGTGCCGTCTCCTTGGCGTGCGCGATGAGCGCGAGCGCCTGCAGCGTCTTGCCGAGGCCCATGTCGTCGGCGAGCACGCCGCCGAGCTGGTGCTTCCAGAGGAACGCGAGCCAGTTGAAACCGTCGTGCTGGTACGGCCGGAGGTTCGCCTGGAGGCCGGCGGGCAGCGGCGTCTGCTCGACGCTCGTGAGCTCGCGAAGCCCGGTAACGGATGCCCGCCAGCTCGCGGCCTGTTCACTCTCGTCTGCGAGGTCTTCGAGGTCGTCCCAGAGGCTGGACTGGTACCGGCTGATCCGCAGGCCGGTGTCCCACTCGGCCAGCGAGCGAGCCTCTTCAATGAGGTCGTGCAGCTGCTGGAACTCGGGCTGCTCAAGCGAGAGGTAACTGTTGTCGACGAGCAGGAGCTTCTTCTGCCCCTTCGACAGCGCTTTGAACAGCGGCCCGAACGGAATGTTCTGGCCGTCGATCGTGATCACGACGCCGAGGTCGAACCAGTCGCGCTGGTCGGTCTCAACGGTGGTGACCTTGAGCTTCGGGGTCTCGGTCAGTTCGCGGTAGTCGGGGCGCTCACCGATGACATCGACGCGGATGCCGTCGGCCGCTTCGATCTGCGGCAGCACCTTGTCGGTGAACTCGGCGGCGTCGAGGCCCTGCAGGGCGACGGGAGCGAGCGGGGCCGGCCGCAGGATCCGCATGGCGGTCTGTGCCACGGCGAGTTCGGTCTCGGTGTCGCGGAGACTCGCGTCGGACGGGGACGCGGCCAGCGGCATCCGTCTGACCGAACTTCCCTCGGCGTACTCCCAGCCCCAGTCGAGCGAGAGCGTGTGCTTCGCGCCAAAGGTGGCGGTGAGCACGAGCGTCGGCGGCTCGACCTCGGGCAGCGCGACCGTCTCGTCGGAAGAGGTGATCGCGATGGACCGCCGGAGTTTCGGGTAGAACTCGGTGAGGAACTCGCCGATGTCGTCGGCGGGGACGATGACGGTCGACGGCTTGCCGATGAGGCGGCGTTGCTCGTCGGTCAGCGGGGACTTCGTCGGCGCGAGGGTGAACGACGGCACGGGTTCGAGGGCGTAGCTGTAGACGCCGTGGTTGCCGATGCTGCCGGCGTCCGAGGCCGGATACTCGACGCCGTCGATGATGAGGGTGGTCTCGAGGCGGAGGTCGTCGCTGTCGGTGCGTGCGTCGAGAGTGACGCTCGCTTCGCTGCCGATCGTGACCGTTGCATCCTTCTTGGCACCGAGCATTTCGATGCCGAGGCGCCTGCCCTCGGCGAGCAGGGTCCAGAGCAGCGGGCTGTGGAAATCGTCGAGGTAGAGCCAGTCGAGTTCCTGGCCGCCCACGTAGACCTCACGGGTGGCGCGGTGCAGCGCCGAGAACTGGCCGAACCAGCGGTGCTGGTCGGGCTGAAGGCCGAGCCGGTTGACCTGGTAGCTGAAGGTGTTCCAGCCCACGTTGGTGCGGACCCAGTTGCCCTTGCCGTTGCGGATGACCGGGCGAACACCGAGCCGGTACTCGCTGATTCCGCTCGTCGACTTCGCCGTCTTGGCGGTGGGGCCGTTCCACCGGTGCTGGGTGCGCGGCGTCTGCTCGCGGAGCTCGAACTGCAGGCCCATCATCGTGTGGGTGAGCGGGGCGGATGCCGTCGCGTCGCCGGTCAGGGCGCTCACCGCGGTTTTCCACGCGGGCTGCGGCGGACCGGATGGCTCTTTCGCCACAGGTCTCAGCGGGCGGTGTTCGATGCCAGCCCACTCGTCGGCTTCGCGCATCTGCCGTTCAAGCCAGCTGTCTTCAACCGAGGGTGCTTCGTCGGCCCACTCGTCGTCACTGGTGCGTGCGCTCGCGGCCGAGCCGGCATTGAGCTGCTTCACCCGGGCGGCGTTGCTCGCGAGCAGGGTCGCGGCCACGTGCTTGCACGCACCGCCGAGCGGGCAGGTGCAGGTGCTCGATGTGGGACGACTGTAGCTCTTGCTTCCGGCGGCCAGGTTGACCTTGCAGAGGTACGGCTCAAAGTCTGTGCCCTGGACGGTGCCGGTCAGGCGGCTCGTGTCTGAGTTCCAGTTGACCTTGAGAACGGCGCCGTTGCGGGCATAGACAGCCGCTCGGTTGAACGCCGAGTTGCCGACGAGCCGGATGATGTCGGTCACATCGACCAGGGGAGTTGCGGTCGACGTCATACGTCAATGTTCTCACGCGCCACTGACAGGCAGCCGCGTGGTGGCGAGCAGGCGGCATCCGTTCGCTGAGGGCTGTATCGGTGCCGATCTGGCTCGGTGGCGGTCGGAGAACCGGGGGCAGACAAACGGATGCCGCCAGCGGTGATCGCGGGCGGCATCCGTTCGTCGGTGGTTGCGCGTGAGGGCGCGAGCGCAGTTAGTCTGCGGGGCCACCCGAAACCGTGTCGCGGTCGGTGTCGCCCTTGTTCGGGTTGTCCGAACCCGAGCCGTCAGGCAGGTTCTCGGCTGGCTGGCTGGGGGACTCCTCCGAGTTCGCGGTGGAGAGGTCGTCGGACTTGGCGTTCTCGTGATCAGTCATGACCCAACGCTAACCGCCCGAAAGCTCCAGTGGAAGGGCGAGACTCCGGCGGGGTTCGAGTGCTATACGGGTTGCGCGGACTCTGACGGCGTGACCGACTCGACCGGTTTGACGGCGCGGCCGGCGATGAACGGCACGCTGACGCCGAGCGTGCCAGGCAGGTCGTAGTGCTCGATCTCCGTCAGGGCGAGGCGGGAGGCGCGGATCCGGGATTCGGTGTCGCGGACAGGGTCGCACCCGCCGGCGGCGAGCTTCATGAACGGGGCGGCGATCCGCTGGGCGGCGCGGCGGAAAGTGCGGGGCGGCGCTCCAACGTGCTCGACGAAAACGAAGGAGCCGCCGGGCTTGAGCACCCGCTCGACCTCGGCGAGCACGCGATCGGTGTCGGCGACCGAGCACAGGACGAGGGTTCCGAGAACGGCGTCGACGCTGGCATCCGGGAGGGGGATGTTCTCGGCCTTCGCGTTCAGGGGCGGGGCACTGTGGCCGTTGCGGTCGGCTTCGTAGGCGAGTTCGTCGAGCCGTTTGGGGTTCGGTTCGAGGCCGACCCAGTCGATCCCGCTCGCGAGAATGTCGAAGTTCTCGCCGTTGCCGGCGCCGATTTCCAGCACGCGGCCGTGAAGCGCGCCGACGAGACGGCGGGTCTGCTCGTCGAGTGCGTCCTGGTCGTGTGCTGTGGTCATGGCCCGCTCAGCCTAATCGCGCGGTGCTGGGTGCGCGCTGGAGTGCGGGCCGGGTGCCCGGTGCCCGACGTCTCGTCGACGGCTACAGTTCCATGCGTGGGCTGCAGATACTTCTGTAGCGCGGGCATGGAACTGCAGCGCTCGGCGATCGGGCGCCCGCGTCGCTGCCCGATCCACCCGTCCGCCGCCCACCCGAACCCGTCCCGCCGCCCACCCAACTCCGTAAACCCAGCCCAACCCGATCCACCCAGGGAGCCGCCCATGACCCGAGTCGCCGCCATCGACTGCGGAACCAACTCGATCCGCCTGCTCATCGCCGATGTTGAGCGGGGGCACCTGACCGACGTGGTCAGGACCCTGGAAATCGTGCGGCTCGGCCAGGGCGTCGACCGGACCGGCCGGTTCGCCACCGACGCCCTCGACCGCACCCTCGCCGTGACCCGGCGCTACGCCGAACTGTGCCGCGAGCACGGGGTTGAGCGGCTGCGATTCGTTGCGACGAGTGCGACCCGGGATGCCGCCAATCGCGACGATTTCCTGGGCCCGGTTCGCGAGATCCTCGGGGTGGAACCCGAGGTCATCGACGGTCGCGAGGAGGCCGAACTGTCGTTCACCGGCGCCCTCAGTGCACTCGCACCGGCCGACCGCGACGAGGGCATGCGTCTCGTCGTCGACCTCGGTGGCGGCTCGACCGAACTGGTCCTCGGCGATTCGCACCCGGTGTCCGCGGTGTCGATGGAGGTCGGGTCCGTGCGGCTCACCGAGCGGCATTCGCCCGGCGACCCCATGTCTGATGCGGAGAGGGACGCGCTCGCCGGCGACGTGCGCTCCGCTCTCGAGCAGGCGGGTCGCGTCGTCGACCTGGCGGCGGCATCCGTGGTTCTCGGTGTTGCGGGAACCGTCACGACGATCACGGCGCACGCGCTTCGCCTGCCCGGCTATGACCCGGTGGCGATCAACGGGACGCGGCTGCCCCTCGATGCCGTGCTCGCCGCGTGTGACGAGCTGGTGCGGATGCCGCGGGAACAACGCGCTGCCCTGCCGTACCTGGTCGAGGGTCGGGTGGATGTTCTTCCGGCTGGCGCGGTGATCTGGGCGGAGGTGCTTCGCAGAGTTCGGGATCTCACGGAAGCCAGCGGGCATCCGCTGACCGATGTGCTCACGAGCGAGCACGACATCCTCGACGGAGTGGCCCTCGCACTGGAGTAGCCGGAGTGGAAGTCGCCCAGCCCGATGTCGGTCGCTGCCGCTAGCCTCAAAGCACCGACCATCGGAGGGTACGTGTTCTTCCTCGACGACTCACTAGTCACCAGCGCCAGCGACCTCACAGCGGCGTCGAAGTGCGAATTCGCGTTCCTCCGCAAGCTCGATGCGAAGCTCGGCCGCGCCGAGAAGGTCGATGAGAAAGCCGACGCCATGCTGGCCCGCACCGGCCGGCTCGGAGACGAACACGAGGCAAGGGTGCTCGATACCTATCGCGCCGAGTTCGGCGACGGAGTCGCGGAGATCAAGCGGCCAGACAAGATGACCCGAGACGCCCTCGAGGCCGCTGTCGCCGCCACAGACCGGGCATTCGCCAGCGAGGCTGACGTCGTCTTCCAGGCCACCTTCTTCGACGGTACCTTCGTGGGGTTTGCCGACTTCATCGTGCGCAGGCCAGACGGCAGGTATCTCGTGCAAGACACCAAGCTGGCCAGGTCCGCGAAGGTCACGGCGCTGCTGCAGCTGGCCGCGTACGTCGAACAGCTCGAGAATCGCGGGGTGGCGGCGGCAGACACCGTCGAGCTCCTGCTGGGCAACGGCACCACGAGCGAGCACAGGGTCAGCGACATCCTGCCGGTGTACCGCAAGCGCAAGCAGCGGCTCGCCCGCATCATCGCCGAGCGCATCGCCGAGACGGATGCCATTGCCTGGGGCGACGCGCGGTACTCCATTTGTGGCCGGTGTGAAACCTGCGAGCTCGAGATCCAGGCCAGCCGCGACGTGCTCCTCGTCGCCGGCATGCGCGTCACCCAGCGTGCGCGACTCGCGAATGCCGGCATCACGACGATCGAACAGCTTGCCGCGTATTCCGGGGCGAGCATCGACGGGATTGGCGACTCCACCCTCGCCGGCCTCAAACTGCAGGCCGACCTTCAGCTGCACGGGCCGTCGAGCCCCGAGGATCACAGCCCGCCACCCGTTCGCGTGTTCCACCCCGAGGCGCTCGCGGCGCTGCCGCAACCGGATGCCGGTGACATTTACTTCGACTTCGAGGGCGACCCGCTGTACACCGAGGGCGACGGTCACTCCTGGGGGCTCGACTACCTGTTCGGCCTCGTCGACAACGACGAGAACTTCACGGCATTCTGGGCCCACAGCTTCGCCGAGGAACGCGTCGCGTTGAGGCAGTTCCTCGACTTTGTCGCCGAGCGCCGTCGGACATTCCCGAATCTGCATATCTACCACTACGCCTCATACGAGCGGACGCATCTTTCGTCGATCGCGGCTCGGCACGGCGTCGGCGAAGAAGAGGTTGACGCGCTGTTGCGGGAGAATGTGCTCGTCGACCTGTACCCCATGGTCAAGAAGAGCATCCGCGTCGGGTCGAGGTCATACTCGATCAAAAAGCTCGAGCCGCTCTACATGGGCGACGAGATCCGCAACCAGGATGGCGTCACCAACGCCGCTGATTCGATCACGGAGTACGCCGACGCACAACACCTGATCGCGACCGGCGACGCCGTAGCGGGTCAGAAGAAGCTCGACGAGATCGCCGACTACAACCGGTACGACTGTGTCTCGACGGTGCGACTGCGTAACTGGCTCATTGAGCGTGCCCGCGAGAACGGCGTCCTTCCCGGAACCCTGCACGAAGCAAAAGACTCGGTTCCTGATGTTGAGCCGTCGCCCCTGCGGTACGCGCTGCTCGGCCTCGCCGGCGACCGGCTTGCCGCGGGGCGCAGCGCAGACGAGACCGCTGCCGCGTTCGCCGCTGCCGCGCTCGACTACCACCAGCGCGAACAAAAGAGCTTCTGGTGGGGGCACTTTGCGCGGCTGGTTCAGGATGTCGGCGATTGGGCAGACACCCGCGATGTCCTCATCGTTGCGCCCGGCGGTGTCAGCGTTGAGAAACCCTGGTTCCGTGAGGGCAGGCAGAAGAACGATCGCCGCTGGTTGAGGCTCACCGGGCAGTGGGGCCCCGGCAGCAGCGTCAAACCCGGCGAATCGGCGGGTCCGTACATCGTTTACGAGTACGAGGGTCGCCCGTTCGACGCCAAGGTCGGCGATCCCGGGGCGCGTGTGCCCAGGGCTGTTCGCGTGCTCGAGGTCGACGACCGCGGCGCGCTCGTCGAAGAGACGACGCCCGCGGGCGTCGAACCGTACGACGCCGTTCCCATCGCTCTGACCCCGGGTGCTCCGCCACCAGCGGGGCAGCAGAAGCCGGCGATCGAAGAGTGGGCGCAGGCCATCGTCGACGCCCAGCCCCAGTGGCCGAAAGACCCGGTCGTCGACATTCTGCGCCGCACAGCTCCCCGCACACGAAGCGGCCGCCTGGCGCCGGTCACGGGTGAGCGTATCGACGCCGTGACGGCGTCCCTGCTCGATCTTGATGCCTCGTACCTTGCTGTCCAGGGTCCGCCTGGCACCGGTAAGACCTACCTCGGCGCGCACGTGATCACCGCGCTCGTGAACGACCACGGCTGGAAGATTGGCGTCGTCGCGCAGTCACACGCGGTTGTGGAGAACCTGCTCACCGCGGTCGTCAAAGCTGGGCTCGGCGGCGGTCTCGTCGGCAAGGTGCAGAAGAGCGGTGCGGATGCCACCGACGTTGCGTACACCCAGCTGGAGTCGAACGGACAGCTGATGTTTGCCGCCGAGCGCGAGGAGAGTGGATTCGTCCTCGGCGGGACGGCCTGGGACTTCAGCAACAAGGCGCGGTTCCCCCGGCACTCGCTCGACCTCCTGGTCATCGATGAAGCCGGTCAGTATTCGCTCGCGTTCACCATCGCCGCGAGTGTCGCGGCACGCAATCTCCTTCTCCTCGGTGACCCGCAGCAACTGCCGCAGGTGAGTCAGGGGCTCCACCCCGAACCCATCGACACCTCCGCACTCGGCTGGGTGAGCGACGGACACGACGTGCTGCCGCCCGAACTCGGGTACTTCCTCGCGGAGTCGAGGCGCATGCACCCCGCCGTCACGGCACCGGTGTCGAGGCTGTCCTACGAGGGAGAACTACGGGCTCACGAGGTCGCCTCGACGCGACGGCTCGAGGGCGTCGAACCCGGACTCCACGTGGAGCGGGGCGAACACACCGGAAACGCCACATACTCACGAGAGGAAGCGAACCGTGTGGTCGAGATTGTCCGCTCCGTCATCGGCCGGGCATGGACGGACCCCACCGAGGCGCGCCCTGCCGGTCCGCTCGAGCAGGCGGACGTCATCGTGGTCTCGCCGTACAACGCACAGGTGGCCGAGGTCCGAGAGGCGCTCGCTGAGGCGGGGTTCGGCGACGTTCGAGTCGGCACCGTCGACAAATTCCAGGGCCAGGAAGCCGCCGTCGCGATCATGACGCTGGCCGCGTCCAGTGCCGCGGATGTGCCGCGGGGGATGGGCTTTCTCATCCTCAAGAACCGGCTCAATGTCGCCATCTCGCGGGCGAAGTGGGCGGCCTGGCTCGTGTACTCGCCCGCCCTCACCGACTACCTCCCCGTCACCGCGAAGGAGGTCGCGGAACTCAGCGCGTTCATCACCCTGGCGGAGTCGGAGCACGAGCTCGGTTCGCAATCAGGATTGGAGCCGCGGGTGGAGTCCGAGATCGCAGTCACGGTCTGAGCCGCAGTCAGGCTCTAAGGCCCAGTCACGCTCTAAGGCCCAGTCACGCTCTAAGGCGCAGTCACGGTCTGAGTCGCAGTCAGGGCCGAACCCGCTACCAGAATCGGATGCCGAATCGGAAGCACGGTCGGCGGCCGAGCGGGAACCGGTGCCGACGCGCGGTTAAAGTCCGGGGCTCGGCGTCAGCGCGACAGAAGCCCGCGGCGCTCCGGGTGATCGGAGAACCAGTCAACAACGAACGAGCAGACCGGAACCACACGGTCGTCTGACCGCGACTCGATGTCCTTCATCGCGAAATCGATGAGTTCGGCCGCGTAGCCATTGCCGCGGCGTGCCGGGGTTGTGTACGTGTGGGTGAAATAGATGGCGCCGGGACGCGTCGAGTAGTCGGCGATGCACACGAGCTCGTCGCCGATCCGCAGTGTGTACCGGTTCGCGTCGGGTTCGTGGGCGAGGGTGGATGGCATCCGTTAAGAGTAATCCCGGAGCCTGACCGCGAGGGCGGGGTGAAGCCACTTTCGGGAGTCGGATGCTGCGAGTAGCGTGTCGGCATGAACGCAACGAACAACGGCAACCACAGCGACAACGGCCTGACGGCATCCGCTTTTCTTGCAACGAGCGTTGACGGTTTCATCGCGCGTGAGGACGGCGGTCTTGACTGGCTGGTCGGTCGTGGTGAAACGCTCGGGGATACCGGGTACGACGACTTCTTTGCCTCGGTCGGTGCGCTGGTGATGGGCCGAGGTACGCACGACGTGGTCAAGGAGTTTGAGGAGTACCCGTACGCGGGCAAGCGGCTCCTCATCCTGAGCACGTCACTTGAGAGCACCGAGTGGCCGGACGCCACGGTGCACCGGTCGCTCGACGATGTGCTCGAGACGCTCGCGCGGGAGGGAATTACGAGAATCTACGTCGATGGGGGTAAGACCGTGTCGACGTTCCTGCGTGCGGGGCTGCTGGATGAGATCACGATCAGCGTTGCGCCGGTACTCATCGGAAGCGGGATCCCGCTGTTCGGTCCGCTCGAGAGCGATGTGGCGCTCGAACTGACCGCGACGCGCGAGCTCGGCGCTGGCTTCACCCAGGCAACTTATCGGGTGCTGCGAGCGGGGGCGTGACCTGGATCGACACCGCGGTGACACGTCGGTAATGACACGGCGAAGGGCCGGTCAGAATCCTGACCGGCCCTTCGCCGTTGAGTGCTGTTGTTGAGTGCTGTTGATCGCTGGAGGATCAGTGCCCGACCGGCATACCCTCGGGCACGTCAGCCGGCTTCTTCACGAAGATCGCTCCGACGATGGCGAGCAGCGAGATGATCGCGCCGACCATGAAAGCCGACTGCACACCGCCCGCCGCAGCCGCGACATCCGATGCTCCGTCGCTCGCGAGAGCTGCCGTCGTTGTCGACATCAGGGTGATGAACAGGGCGGTCCCGGCGGCGCCGGCGACCTGCTGCACGGTGCTGACTGTCGCGGAGGCGTGTGAGTAGAGGTGCGGGTTCACCGAACCGAGCGCTGAGGTGAACAGCGGCGTGAACAGGAACGCGAGCCCGAGGCTCAGCACGAGGTGAGCGCCGAGCAGGTACATGGGGGATGTCGATTCACCGACCATGGCGAGTGCCCACAGTGCGACGCTCACGACGATCGTGCCGGGGATGAGGAGCGGCCTCGGACCGACCCTGTCGTAGAGGCGGCCGACGAACGGTGCGAGGAGTCCCATCAGGAGCCCGCCGGGCAGGAGCATCAGGCCGGTCTCGACCGGTTCGAGTCCGAGGACCTGCTGCATGTAGATGGGCAGCAGGATGATCGTGCCGAACAGCGCGGCCATGCTGACGACCATCACGAGGAGCGAGACGCTGAAGTTCGCTGAGCGGAAGGTGCGCAGGTCGAGCAGCGCGTTGTCGGTGCGCTGCAGGCGCAGCTGTCGCCAGACGAACGAGGCGAGGCCGAGAACGCCGATACCGAGGGCGATCCACATCGGCATTGTCGCCGTGGCCTGCTCCGCCGCTGTGGCGTCTGCGGGGGCGCTTTCGCCAATCCGGCTGAGGCCGTAAATGAGGCCGCCGAAACCGAAGGCCGAGAGGAGCACCGACAACACGTCGAGCGGAACGCGCTCGGGCTCCGACACGTTCTCAACCCGCTTGATGCCGATGACGAGCATGACGAGAGCGATGGGCAGGACGATCCAGAACATCCAGCGCCAGCTCAGGGCGTTGAGGATCATGCCGGACACCGTCGGGCCGATGGCGGGTGCCACCGAAATGACGATGGAGACGCTTCCCATCATGCGGCCGCGCTGTGCAACCGGGATGAGCGTCATGATCGTCGTCATGAGGAGCGGAATCATGATCGCGGTACCCGACGCCTGCACGACGCGTGCGCCGAGCAGTACCTCGAAGTTGGGGGAGAGAGCGGCGAGGAGTGTGCCGACCGAGAAGAGGCTCATCGCTGTGATGAAGATCGGTCGCGTGTGAAAGCGCTGCAGCAGGAACCCGGTGATCGGGATGACGATCGCCATGGTGAGCAGGAACGCCGTCGTGAGCCACTGGGCAGCGCGGGCGTCGATGTCGAGATCGAGCATCAGCTCGTTGATCGCGACGCCCATGATCGTCTCGTTGAGGATCACGACGAAGGTCGCGGCGAGCAGCAACCAGATCACGCGCCGGTTACGGGCGGTGTGGTCAGGAGTGATGGGGGCAGCGGATGACGCTACCGAGCCATCGAGGAGAGGGGCACGTTCGTTCACGAGGGTCCAATCTTGGGGGTCGGGCGCGAGGCTCGACGAGCTTTCAGGACCGTGGGGGCCAGAGTGCGATGCGAACGCCTGATCGACGTCGCCGTAGCCGCAACGACAGGGAACGCCAAGCTATTCCCGACTCGCGGGAATAATTTTCCGTCGACCGAAAACTCCGCGACTACCCGTTGATCTCGACGAGCACCCGGGGCAACTCGTCGAGCAGCTCCCGCGCGAGGAATCCGAGCGGACCCACCTGCACGGCGAGCCGGTCACCGGCGGCGGCATGGGCGTGGGTCGCCCACACCGCAGCTTGCTCGAGCGAAGCGCCCCGGGCGCACAGCCCGACGATCGCGCCGGCGAGGACATCGCCGCTTCCCGAGGTGGCGAGACCGCCGCCTCCGCTTCCCGTGCGCCAGATCCGGCCGTCCGGGTGCGCAATCGCGTCGTAGCAGGTGACAACCGCGCCGTACCGTTGGGAGATCTCCGCGATGTCGGCGGCGAGGTCGTCGCTGAGGTCCCGTTCGAGCAAGCGCGCGGCTTCCTCCTTGTTCGGCGTCAACACGAGCCGACCGGCGAGCGCACTGACGGCGTCGGGAACGCGGGGGAGGACGCCGAGCGCGAACGCGTCGAGCACGACGACGGTCTCGTCGCCCACCAGGGGTGGAAGCGCGTTGAGCATCACCTCGAGCTGGTCAGGATCGTCGAGGCCGGGTCCGACGAGCACAGCGTCAGAGGTTTCGAGATCGTGCTCCGCTGTCGCGATGCCCTCACCGGAGACGGTGCCGTCGGTTTCGGGGAGCGGGACGATTCCGCACTCGGGCACGGCAACCGCGACGGCCGAGGCCACCGAGTCGGCGATCGCGAGGGTTAGTCGCCCCGCGCCGACCCGGAGCGCCGCCATCCCGGAGAGCATCGTCGCACCGGGGGAGCGCCTGGCGCCCCCGACAACGAGCACTGTGCCGCGGCCGTACTTGGACTCCCCGGCGTCGGGCAATGCCCAGTCACGGAGAAGGTTCGGAGTGACCACGACCTCACCAGCCGGCGTGGCGGCATCCGTCGATTCAGATGGGCTGGACATTGCTGTCTCCTCCGTGTCGGGTTACCGGGGCGCCGAGCGCCTCCAGGTGGTCGTCGTGTGAAAACACATCGAGTGTCCATCGCGCGTCGCCCGCTTCTCTCGACAGCAGGGTGACCGAGGCGTTGAGCACGGTGTGGGTCGAGGCGAAGTCGAGGAGTTCCCGCTCGGACCAGCCGAGGCAGACGTAGAGAAACACCATCACGACGGCGTCATGGGCGGCGATGAGCACCGGGCCGCCGTCGCTCGACGAATCGAGGTCGCGCAGGAAGGAACGTACCCGAAGCACGACATCCGTCCACGACTCGCCTCCGGGTGGGCGGTAGTAGAACTTGCCGAGCCAGCGTCGCCGCGCGGCCTCGTCCGGCAGCCGGACGTCGACGCCGTGCGCAGTGAGCGCGTCGAGGATCCCGAGTTCACGGTCCCGCAGCCGCTCGTCGACGAGGATGGGCAGCGGCCGCCCCGACTCCTCGATCGCGATGGCGATGGTCTGCTGCGCGCGAAGGTATGGCGAACTCCACACGGACTGAGGTGTGCCCTCCGCCGCTCGGAGCCACGAACCGAGCGCCTCTGCCTGCTGGATACCGGCATCCGACAGGGGAACATCGGCATCCCGGTGTTCAACCGCTATCGCCTCGAGTCCCGCCCGCTGAGCCTCGGTCGCGATCACGTTCGCCGTGCTCTCGCCGTGCCGCACGAGCCACAGTTGGGTTGCAGTCATGCCGCAAGACTAGGACAGCCACCACCCACAGGCACAAGTAGCGCGGGGGGCTTGATTTCATCAACGGATGCCGCCAGTACGTCGGTGGGAATCCGCGCCACCGGCGTCGCACGCGAGCGATGTCAGTGGCCCGGGTTACCGTGTCGGTATGAGAATCCTGCACACCTCCGACTGGCACATCGGTCGCACGTTCCATGGTCACTCGACCATCGAGAACCTGCGCACCGTGCTTGCGGCGCTCGCCGCAGAGGTGCGCGAACGCTCGGTCGACGTGGTGGTTGTTGCGGGCGACATCTTCGATTCGGCGACCCCGTCAGCCGAGGCATACACCGTGCTTGAAGCCGCCGTTGTCGCGCTGCGTGAGGCCGGGGCATCCGTCGTTCTCACCAGCGGCAACCATGACTCCGCGACCCGCCTCGGCTTCATGTCCCGGTTCTCGGGTCTCGCCGGGGTGCACGTCGTGACACGGCAGGAACAGCACAGCCAGCCGATCACGATCGACGACGGGTTTGGTCCTGTTCACTTCTACGGCATTCCCTACCTCGAGCCGGCGCTGCTGCGGCACCATTACCCCGATGTTCCGCTGAAGAACCACGAGCAGGTCCTCGGTTTCGTCATGGACCGCATCCGCGACGATCTCGCCGAGCGTGGGGGCCGCAGCGTCGTGTTGTCCCACTGCTTCGCTGTGGGGGTCGAGCCGAGCGACGTCGAGCGCGACATCACCTCTGGCGGCATCGACTACGTCCCGCTGAGCGTCTTCGACGGTCCCGACTACGTCGCGCTCGGGCACATTCACGGCAGGTCGACGCTCAGTGCGCGTGTCCGTTACTCGGGTGCGCCGCTGCACTATTCCTTCTCCGAGGCATCGAAGCCGCGGGGCGGCTGGCTCGTCGACCTCGATGCTGATGGCTTGTCCACCGTGGAGTGGGTCGGTCTTCCGGTTCCGCGCTCGCTCTCGGTGATCACCGGTTCCCTCGACGAGATACTCGCCGATGCCGCTCACACAGCGGTCGAAGACCACTGGCTCTCTGTCATTCTCACCGACCAGGTGCGACCGCTCGACGGCATGCGCAAGTTGCAGCGGAGGTTCGGGCACTGCGTGACGCTCGAGCACCGCCCGGCGGTGACCACCGCGGCAACTGAAACCACGTACGCCGATCGCGTGCGAGCCCGCACCGACGCCGAGATCGTCTCGGGGTTCCTCGAGTTCGTGCGCAACGGCATCGGCCCGACCGAACTCGAAACCGACATCCTCAGCTCGGTGCTTAATGAGGTGGCGATCGGCGAGGTGGCGGTTGGCGAGACCGATGAAGCGGCCGCGAAGCCCATGAAGACGAGCGTCTCCCCGACGGATGCCCGTGGCCCGGTTGACGCCCTCGCCGAGGTCGACGCATGAAGATCCAGCAGCTGAGGATCGCCGGTTTCGGTCCATATAAAGACGAGCAGCACATCGATTTCGAGCGGTTCGACGACGACGGCATCTTCCTCATCACCGGCAAGACCGGCGCGGGCAAGTCCAGCCTCCTCGACGCCATCTGCTTCGCGCTGTACAGCAGTGTTCCCCGGTACGACGGTACCCAGTCCAGGCTGCGCAGCGACTACTGCGAGACCGGCGACCCAACTTTCGTCGAGCTGGAATTCACGGTGAACGGTACGAGCTATCGTGTGCGCCGAGCACCGGAATATGACCGGCCGAAGGCCCGCGGCACAGGCACGACCCCGCAGAAGGCGACGGCAGAGCTGTTTCGGCTGACCGGCGGTGTGTGGGAGGGTATCGCCGCCCGTCCGGTCGACGTCGCACACGAACTCGACGCCATCCTCGGCCTCACCAAGGACCAGTTCCTCCAGGTCATCCTGCTCGCTCAGAACCGGTTCCAGCAGTTCCTGCTCGCGAAGAACGACGAGCGCCAGGCCGTGCTCCGAACGCTCTTCGGAACCGAGCGATTCGAACAAATGGAGCTCGCTCTCGTCAGCCGGAGCAAAAACCTCGCTGCCATGCTCGATTCCTCGGCGGGCAGCCTGAGGACCCAGGCGGCCCTCGCCGCCGGACTCGTCCAGGACGACGCACCGAGCGAGCCGGCCCTCGCCTGGTTCGATGAGATCCTCGCCGGTCTCGCCGACGCACACGCGAGTGCTGCTGAGGCCGCGACCGTCGCTGACGCCGAGTTCTCCACGGCCGACGCCGAGCACCGGGGGTTGCAAGACCTCCGCCGTCGCCAGCTCCGACGCGACAGTGCCCTGTCCACGCTCGAGACGTTCGAAGCGCAGACAGGCGCGATTGAGGTCGATCGCGAGGCACTCGAGCGAGCGCGACGGGCGTCATCGGTCTGGGCTCATGTCGCCGCCCGCCGTGGTGCCGAGGCGGCGTACCAGCGTGCGATCGATGCCGAGAAGGAGAAGACCGGGGTGTACCTCGGTCTGCTCGACAATGACGCCGACATCGACGCCGACATCGACGCCGACAGTGCCGCCGACATCGATCCGGACACTCTGGGTTCGGTCATCGACGAACTCGCGCGTTCGCTCGGCACGCTGCAGAGCGTGCTCGGCGAAGAGCGTGCCCTCCCGCGGCTCTCGGCCGAGGTCGAGCGGTGCACACAGGTCCATGCTGCCCGTGCGGCCGACGTCACCGACGCCACCACCCGGGTCGCAGAGCTCCCAACGCAACTCGACGCCGTCGCTGATGAACTCAAGACGGTTCGGGTTACCGCCGCCGGTCTCACTGAGGCGAGGGCCAGGGTCGCGCGGCTCGAGGTGGCCAGGGCTGCGGCCCAGCGCGCGGCAACGCTCGACCGCAAACTCACCGAGGCACGGTTCACCGAGAAAGACGCCAGTGCGGCGCACCTCGCCGCCGCCACTCACCTCGACGAACTCTTCAGTGCTCGACTGAACGGCCACGCGGCCGAGCTCGCCGGTGCACTCGTGGCTGGAGACGCGTGTGCGGTCTGCGGTTCGACGGAGCACCCGAAGCCCGCGTCGTGGGACGGTGCCGAGGTGACCGAGGCTGACATCACTCAAGCGCGAGCTCTCGTCCAGGCCCGCCGCGCCGACCTCGAGACGGCGACGCTTGCCGCTCAGGACCTCGCCACGCGCCTGGCGAGTGAGCAGGCGCGCGCCGAGTCAAAGCCACTCGACGAGATCGACGCCGAGCTGGCCGACGCGACGGTCCTGCTGGTCGACCTCGAAACGGCCGATGAACACGTCGCCGAGCTGGAGGCCAGGCAGGAGGCACTCCGAACCCGGCTCGACACCGCCAGAGAAACCCTGACGGCGCTGCGCGCTGACCTCGACAACGCCGCTCGTGATGTGGTCGAAGCCACCACCCGGTTGAATGACGCAACGTCACTGGTTACCGAGAACCGCGCGGGGTTCGACTCCGTCGCCGAACGCGCCCTGGACCTCGAGCAGCGACTCGATGCCGCGCGTGACCTGCTCGAAGCCACCTCGGTCACCCGAACGCGACAGGACGCCCTCGCTGCCGCCGCCGAAACGCTTGTCGGCCAACTCGCCGAGAACGACTTCGCCGACGAGTCCGCCGTCGATTCTGCGCGCAGAGGCGCAGCCGAAATTGCCGCGCTCGACGTCCGCATCCGTGAGTTCGACAACGCCGTGGCGTCCGCAAGGTCCACCCTCGCCGACCCGGAACTGGCCGACCTGCCGGTCGATCTCGTCGATCTCGCGCCAGCAGCAACTCTCGTCGCCGAGACCAGGGCCATCCGTGACTCAGCACTCCAGACCGCAAGCTCTCTGGCGGAGCGCCTCGACCAGCTCTCCGTGATCGTGCGCCGGGTGCGTGCCGAGCAGGAAGCATCCGCCCAGCTGAGGGAGGAATACGACCGCGTGCGGGCACTCGCGAGTGCCGTACAGGGTAATGAACCCAACACGAAGCGCATGCGCCTCGAGACCTACGTTCTCGCAGCCCAGCTCGAGGAGATCGTGACCGCGGCGAACGCCCGCCTCGCCACCATGACCAGCGGCAGGTACACGCTCCAGCACGACGATTCAGTGCAATACCGCAATACGCGGTCCGGACTCGGGCTTGCCATCCTCGACGAGCACACGGGGCGCGCCCGCCCCACACATTCGCTGTCGGGAGGCGAAACCTTCCTCGCGTCGCTCGCGCTCGCGCTCGGCCTCGCCGAGGTGGTCACGAACCAGGCGGGCGGGATCACCCTCGATACCCTGTTCATCGACGAAGGATTCGGCTCCCTCGACGGCGACACTCTTGAGATCGCCATGTCAACGCTCGACAGCCTGCGATCAGGGGGCCGCACCATCGGTCTCATCAGTCATGTCGACGCGATGAAGGAACAGATCCACGCGAAACTTCGCATCGAGGTCACCGACTCGGGCGCGAGCCGCGTGGCGATGAGCACCGCACCCACTCACCTCGAACTGGCCTGAGCCGGCTTACCTGAGCCGGCTTTCCTGAGCCGGTCGCTCACCCTGACTCAGGATCAGGTACAACCCCGATTGTGCGAGGCCGCCCGCGGTGACAGGCTGTGAGGCATGAACCTCATTCGTCCTCGTCGCGGCCGTGTCATCGCCGGTGTGTGCGCGGCGGTCGCCAATCGTTTCGGAGTATCGGCCACCCTGGTGCGGGTGCTGACCGTGCTGAGCTTCCTGCTTCCCGGCCCACAGATCCTCGCCTACGTCATCCTGTGGATACTCATCCCGAACGAGATCTGACGGTATGGCTCCCCTGCACCAACTGACAGACCCGGTCGCGTACCACGGTGAAGGCCCCGTCTGGTCGACCACCTGGGGTGGCCTCCGCTTCGTCGACATGCTCGCGGGCGACATCCTCTCCGTCGATGCCTCCGGCGGCGTCACACGGATGCACGTCGGCACCGTGGCGGCGTTCGTGCGCCCTCGCACGCGCGGCGGCTATGTCGTCGGCCTCGAGCGCGGCATCGGACTCGCCGACGATGTCGACGCGCCGCCGACGTCGGAGATCGAGCTGTGGACCGACCAGGGAGTGCGCATGAACGAGGGCGGGTGCGCACCAGACGGCAGTCTCTACGCCGGATCGATGGGTTACGACCAGACACCGGGTGCCGCGGCGCTTTACCGCATCGATCCAGCCGGCTCGGTGTCGACGTTTCTGCCGCACGTGACGGTGTCGAACGGTATCGACTTCTCCCCGGACGGCAGCCTCGCGTACTACAACGACACGGCCACCGGCCGAACCGATGTCTTCGACGTCGTCGACAACGTCCTGGTGAACCGCCGGCCGTTCGCCGACGGAGGCGACGGCAGCCCCGACGGGCTCTGCGTCGACTCCGAGGGCAATATCTGGGTCGCGATGAACTCCGTCGGCCGGGTGCGGTTGTATTCACCGGATGCCACGATCCTCACCGAGATCGCGTTGCCGGTTCGCCTTGTCACAGCGTGCACCCTTGGCGGAGAGGACGGTCGCGATCTGTTCATCACCACCTCCAGGGAGAACCTCGACGACCCCGAGCCGGAGGCTGGCGCGGTATTCACCGTCAGGGTGGACGTGGCTGGCAAGCCCGTGCTGCCGTACGCCGGCTGACCCGACCTGACCCGCCACAGAACGAAGGCCCCTGACGGATCGTCGGGGGCCTTCGTCGGTGTTGGGAACGTCTAGCGGCGGAACGCCTTGACGAGAAGTCCGACGGTCGCGAGTACGCCGACGGCCGCGATAGCGATTAGCCTGCCCGGACGCTTTTCGTAGTTCGTCCGCAAGTCTGCGACAGCGGCCTGCGTTGCATCACGGGCGGCATCGATCGCCTCGCGTGAGGCGTCCGCAGCCTGTGACGCCTTGTCAGAGGCCATCGCCGCCGCTTTCGCGAGCCTCTCGGAGACCTGGGCGGCGACCGCCTGGGCCGCCTGCGCCGCCTTCTCGGCAGCTTCGCCAACATCATCGGCCTTTTCGGCGAGAGGCTTCACCGCCTCGGCGCCCCGCTCGACAGCATCGTGGGCGGCGTCCTTCAGCCCCGGTGCGTCGATTGGCGCCTCGTCGACTGCCGTGTGCGCGTGGTCCGCTGCGGCCTCCACGTCTGGTTCGCCGATCGAGGACGGCTCGCCATCGGACTGCCCGTCGGACTCATCCGACTGCTCGTCACCGGACTGGTCGGCGTGGGGCTCTTCGAAAGCGATCGGGGCGTCAGCGTCGGCAGCGCTGTCTGCGTCATCCGACCCGCCATTGTCGTTCGAGTCATTGTCGTTCGAGTCATTGTCGCTCGAGTCGCTGTCGTTCGAGTCGTTGCTGTTCGAGTCGCTGTCGTTCGGCTCGTTGCTGCTTGAGTCGTCCGCCGAAGCGTCGTCGTCTGTGTGGCTGGTGTCGGGGGCATCGGCCAGGTCGGAGTTGGCGAAGACCTCCGCCGGGGTGGGAATTTCGTCTTTTGTGGGCTCACTCATTGTTACCTCCGGGAAAGTGTGTGGTCGGTCAATTCTGGTCGTGTCTGGTCGTGCTGGTTACCGCTTGCGCTGCTTGATCTTCTTCACGAGCGCCTTTTCGGACCTCTTGGCCTTCTTGCCGACGGTTTTGCGGGCTGCCTTGACCTGCGGGTCGTCCCAGAACGAGGTCACGCTCTTGCGAATCTGCTCATAACGCGGCCGGCCAGCCCTGGCACCGAGCACATAGGCGCTGAACGCTATGGCGAGAATGAAGATGAACCTGGGACTCATGTCTAGCTCCTGACAGTCATGGTGGGGACAGCGTCAACCCTGTTGCCTAATGCTCCACGGTTCAAGGGGTTGCGCTCGAGACAGATCCGCGTCATGCAGCGGCCTGCAGTTACCATAGGGGCCGTGCCTTACCTGTCGCCTGCCTCACGTGCAGCCCTCTCCCGCGTCGTTGATGGCGACAGTGCCGAAACGCCGCCGGATGCCCTCAGCCGGCTTCGCGACATCCGTTCACTTCTCAGAGAGCTGGAGAAAGACCCGGCAACCCTCACGGCGGTGCGCGAGGCCATCGACGGCGGCGCGTCGTGGGAAAGCGTCGCCGATGCGTCCGGCCTGAAACCGTCGGCAGCGAAATGGCGCTGGCTCGGCACTGACGAGGAGATCACCGAGCGTCACGAGGCGGGACGCAAGCGGGCAGCACGACCGAGCAGCGTGCCGACGGACCTTCCCGGATTGTCCGTGTCGGAGGCGGCCGCCCGCCTGGGAGTCACCGCGCAGGCCATCTACCTTCGGGTAAGCCGTGGTTCTCTTCGGGCTGAGACTGTTGAGCTGCCAGACGGACGCAAATACAAACGTGTGTTCCTCGATAACGACCAGGACGAGCAGCAGGTCGACGGAGCCGAGGACCAGGCGTAGCGGCCTGGCCCAGTACGCCTGGCTCCAATGGAGCAGGTTTCAGCTGCACGAGTTCAGCGGCACGAGTTCAGCCGCACAAGTTCAGCGGCACTGTCGCGAGAACCGTTCGTCCGCCGGGCGACTGGCGCGGAGCCATGTCGACGAGAGCGACCTGCGCCAGGTGGAGTTCCTGGCCGTCGACAACCCGCTTCTCACCCTTCACGGTGACGTGCGGGCGAAAGTCCGGCCTCGAGAAAGCAGGTTCGTCCGGTGTCGTCGCGAGCGGCCGCACAGCCGCAACCAGCCGGTCGCGGAGGGCGAACAGGCGTTCGTCGTCGGCAATGAGGGTGACGGGGATGTCGTGGCGGCGCCCGAAAAGGGCGTCCCCGGTGGCGCGAACGCTGAACGGTGTGAGGTCACCGACCGCGTCGGCGAGAGCGGTCGCGATCACGGCCGTCTCCGCCTCCGTTGCAAACGGGGGAACCACTGTGATGTGCAATGGCCACGAACTGACGAGGAAACTGTCGCCGGCCCGGAGCGGTTCCAAGGGAACGACCACCACCACGCGCGACATGTGCCGAGTCTACGGCCAGGGGAACGGGGCTTTAGAGCACCGAAAACTCGGTGTCGTTCCTCACGTGGATGTCTGCGCTGTCCACATCGGAGACGACCGCTGAACTCGGGCCGTGCTGAAGCCAGGCCATCATGGCGGCAACGGCGGACTCAGTTCCTTCGACCTCGGCCTCTACGCTGCCGTCGAGCCTGTTGCGCACCCAACCGGTGACACCGAGGCGCGCAGCTTCGGCTCTCGTCCAGTAGCGAAAGCCGACCCCCTGCACACTGCCGTGCACGATGACATGTTTGCGAATCACCCTCCCATTCTCACGCCGGGTGTGTCGATTACCAGAGGCCCCACGGGTTTGTGACGACGGGCCCTCCCCGGAATCCATCTCGGTGTGCGCGAGCAGCGAGGGTCGTTCGGACCCGCTGCTCGAGTGTCGTTAGGTTTCGCGTAAGCGCCGTTTGGATTCCGTTAGGACGCCGCAAAGGCCCTGAACCCCGGGTGTCTAATCAGATGTCGCACCCGAGCCCGGGTGACCGCATGCCCGTCGGCATCGCGCGAGAAATCCCCTGAAGGAACCGAAATTGCTTGACATCGTCTACGTGCTCGGCAGCATTGCCGTGTTCGTGCTGGTCGGCCTTGCCGCCAAGGGGGTTGAGAAGCTGTGATGTTCTTCTCCCTCCTGGCCGCTGGCCTGGGAATCGCCGCCATCGTCTATCTCGTGTACGCACTCGTAAAACCGGAGCGGTTCTAGGATGGCCGGTCTCTTCGCGATCCTTCAGGTCGCTTCCCTTGCCCTCATCCTCGCTCTCCTGTATCGCCCGCTCGGCGACTACATGGCGCACCTCTATACCTCGACGAAGAACCTCAGGATCGAGCGCGGCTTCTACCGGCTCATCGGAGTGGACGCCTCGGTCGAACAGACCTGGCAGGCCTACGTGCGCGGCGTGCTCTGGTTCTCCGGCATCGGTGTTCTCCTGGTCTATCTCCTGCAGCGTTTCCAGACCGTGCTGCCGTACTCTCTCGGGCTCCCGGCTGTGCCAGAGGGCCTGTCGTTCAACACCGCGGCATCGTTCGTCGGTAACACCAACTGGCAGTCGTACTCGCCCGAGGTGACCGTCGGCTACACAGTGCAGATCGCTGGTCTAGCCGTGCAGAACTTCGTTTCAGCTGCCGTCGGAATTGCGGTTGCCATCGCGCTGGTCCGCGGTTTCGCGCGGAGTCGTTCCGGCACCATCGGCAACTTCTGGGTCGACATGACACGCGGAACCCTCCGGTTGTTGCTGCCACTCTCCGTGCTCAGCGCAATAGTGCTGATCGCGAGCGGAGTCATCCAGAACTTCAACGGGTTCACTGAAATCTCCACACTGTCCGGTGGCGTGCAGAGCCTGCCGGGTGGCCCCGTTGCCTCGCAGGAGGCCATCAAGAACCTCGGCACGAACGGTGGTGGCTTCTTCAACGCGAACGCCGCGCACCCGTTCGAGAACCCGTCGGCGTGGACAAGCCTCTTCCAGAACGTGTTGATGCTCGCCATCCCGTTCGCGCTGCCACGCACCTTCGGCCGCATGGTCGGAGACCGCCGTCAGGGCTCTGCGATCCTCGCGGTCATGGCGACGTTCTACATCGCATCACTCACCATCCTCTCGCTCGTCGAGCGCGCCGGCCTCGGTACGGCGCCACAGCTGGCCGGAGGTGCGATGGAGGGCAAGGAGCAGCGCTTCGGAATCTTCGCCTCGACCCTCTTCGGCTCGACGAGCACGCTCACCTCGACCGGTGCCGTGAACTCGATGCACGACTCATACACGGCTCTCGGCGGCATGATGCCGATGCTCAACATGATGCTCGGAGAAGTTGCGCCAGGTGGGGTCGGCTCTGGGCTCTACGGCATGCTGATTCTCGCGATCATCGCCGTGTTCGTTGCCGGACTGCTCGTCGGCCGCACTCCGGAGTACCTGGGCAAGAAGATCGGGCCGAAGGAGATCAAGCTCGCGAGCCTCTACATCCTGGTCATGCCTACCCTCGTTCTCGGTGGCACGGCCCTGAGCTTCGCGATCCCCGCCATCCGTTCTGACGTTGAGTCGACGTCGATCTGGAACCCGGGCAACCACGGCCTCTCCGAGGTGATCTACGCGTTCGCCTCTGCCGCGAATAACAACGGTTCGGCATTCGCGGGACTGACAGCGAACACTCCGTGGTTCAACACAGCCCTCGGCGTCACGATCCTCCTCGGGCGGTTCCTGCCGATGGTCTTCGTTCTCGCGCTCGCCGGTTCGCTCGCGGCACAGGACAAGGTTCCGGCAACAGCGGGAACCATGCCAACCCACCGGCCGCTCTTTGTCGGTCTTCTCACCGGTGTGACGGTCATCGTGACCGCACTCACCTTCTTCCCCGTGCTCACACTGGGACCCCTCGCAGAAGGGCTGCTGTAAACCATGTCCACACTCACCGCACCGTCATCGTCCCGGAACGCTCCCGAGCAGAAACCGGCGGAAGAACCCAAGGCGGCGTTCGGGCCCGCCGCCCTCCTCGACGCCGTTCCCGGCGCATTCCGTAAGCTCGACCCGCGAATCATGTGGCGCAACCCCGTCATGTTCATCGTCGAGGTCGGAGCCGTTCTCACCACGGCGATCGCGATCGCTGAACCGTTCCTCGGCGGACCGGAAGCGTCGGGCGGATCCGCGATCCCCTCGACGTTCACCTGGGGTATCGCCGTCTGGCTGTGGCTGACCGTTCTCTTCGCGAACCTCGCGGAGTCGGTTGCCGAGGGGCGCGGTAAGGCTCAGGCCGACAGCCTGCGAAAGACCAGGACAAGTACGACCGCCCACCGCGTTGTCGACTATGACGAGGCGGGGGACCCCTCCGCCTCAGGGGCGGTCCCCGACGAGGTCTCGTCGGCCGATCTGACCCTCGGGGACGTCGTCGTCGTCAGCGCCGGTGAACTCGTACCGGGAGACGGTGACATCATCTGGGGCATTGCCTCAATCGATGAGTCAGCCATTACCGGCGAATCAGCGCCGGTGGTCCGCGAATCGGGGGGCGACCGAAGCGCCGTCACCGGCGGCACCCGGGTGCTGTCCGACCGCATCGTAATCCGGATCACGTCCAAGCCGGGCGAGACCTTCGTCGATCGCATGATCGGGCTGGTCGAGGGTGCGGCACGGCAGAAGACGCCCAACGAGATAGCGCTGAATGTGCTGCTGTCGAGTCTCTCCATCATCTTCGTTGTCGTCACCCTCACCCTCAACCCGATTGCGTCGTCGGTGTCGGCCGAGGTGAGCGTTCCGGTGCTCATCGCGCTTCTCGTGTGCCTCATCCCGACAACCATCGGCGCCCTGCTGTCCGCGATCGGCATCGCCGGAATGGACAGGCTCGTGCAGCACAACGTGCTGGCGATGTCGGGCCGAGCCGTTGAGGCCGCCGGAGACGTGACGACCCTGCTGCTCGACAAGACAGGAACGATCACGTACGGAAACCGACAGGCATCCGAGTTCGTGAGGCTTGCCGGAATCGACGAGCAGGAGCTCGTTCGGGCTGCCGCGCTGTCGTCGCTCGCCGACCCGACGCCGGAGGGCAAGTCGATCGTCGACCTCGCCAACGAGCAGGGTGTCCACGTCGGTGACTTTGCCGTCGGTGACGTCGTGCCGTTCACCGCGCAGACCAGGATGTCCGGAATCGACCAGCCGGACGGCACCCAGATCCGGAAGGGCGCGAGCTCTGCGGTGATTGCCTGGATCGAGCAGGACAAGCGTGCCGCGAGTTCCATACTCGCGGACCTGGACGAGCAGGTGGAGCGGATCTCCTCATCGGGCGGAACCCCCCTCGTCGTTGCCGCGAAGTCGCCGGAGGAAGGCGCCAGGATCCTGGGTGTGGTTCACCTGAAGGACGTCGTCAAGGACGGACTGGCCGAGCGTTTCGCTGAGCTGCGGGCCATGGGTATCCGCACGGTGATGATCACGGGCGACAACCCGCTGACGGCGAAGGCGATCGCCGCGGAGGCCGGAGTCGATGACTTCCTGGCTGAAGCCACACCCGAAGACAAGATGGAGCTCATCAAGAAGGAGCAGGCGGGCGGCAACCTCGTCGCCATGACCGGTGACGGCACCAATGACGCCCCGGCGCTGGCACAGGCCGACGTCGGAGTCGCGATGAACACGGGCACATCAGCGGCGAAGGAGGCGGGCAACATGGTTGACCTCGACTCCGACCCGACCAAGCTCATCGACATCGTGGCGATCGGCAAGCAACTGCTGATCACGCGTGGAGCGCTCACCACGTTCTCCATCGCCAACGACGTGGCGAAGTACTTCGCGATTATCCCCGCGATGTTCGCCGGGGTCTTCCCCGGTCTGGCCGTGCTCAACATCATGGGGTTGCACTCGCCGGCATCCGCTGTGCTGTCCGCGATCATCTTCAACGCTGTCGTCATCATCGTGCTGATTCCGCTCGCCCTCCGCGGAGTGAAGTACCGCCCCTTGAGCGCCTCACGGGTGCTGTCGAGGAACCTGCTGATCTACGGCGTCGGCGGCGTCATCGCTCCCTTTATCGGAATCAAGCTCATCGACCTCGTCGTCAGCCTGATCCCCGGATTCTGATTTACCTCCTGAGAGAGAAGAAAAAACAATGAGTACCTCACGCAGCACCCTGCGAACAGCAGGGGTAGCGCTCCGGGCGATGGCGGTCCTCACCGTCGCCCTCGGCCTCGCCTATCCGCTCGCGATCACCGGTATCGGGCAGATCGCCTTCCCCGGCCAGGCGAACGGCTCCACTCTTGAAGCGAACGGGACAACCGTCGGCTCGGCCCTCATCGGCCAGTCCTTCAGCGACGCCGAAGGCGACCCTCTGCCCGAGTGGTTCCAGCCGCGGCCGTCAGCAGCCGGTGACGGCTACGACGCTGGCGCCTCGAGCGGCTCCAATCTGGGCCCGGAGAACCCCGACCTGATTGCGGCAATCGAAGAGCGCAGGGACCAGGTCGCCGCGTTCAACGGGGTCGATCCCGGAGAGGTCCCTGTCGATGCCCTCACCACGTCGGCCTCCGGTCTCGATCCCCACATCAGCCCCGAATACGCCCGTCTCCAGGTGGCACGGGTAGCGGCTGAACGACGTTTGTCAGAGGATGATGTCGCAGCTCTGGTTGAGGATAGCGTCCAGAATAGGGATGTCGGTTTTCTGGGCGAGCCGACCGTGAACGTGCTCGAGTTGAATATCGCCCTCCAGGGCCTGAAGGGCTGAGGATGAAGCGAGGGCGGCTGAGGGTGCTGCTCGGCGCCGCTCCCGGTGTCGGAAAGACCTTCACCATGCTCGAAGAAGGCAAACGCCTTCGCGATGAAGGCAGCGATGTGGTCGTCGCGATCGTGGAAACCCACGGTCGCGCGGCCACAGCAGCGATGGTCGAAGGCCTCGAGGTCATCCCGCGCATGGCCGTCTCGCACCGCGGTGTGGAACTGACCGAGCTTGACCTCGACGCCGTGATTTCCCGGCATCCGGATGTCGCCCTCGTGGACGAACTAGCCCACACCAATGCTCCCGGATCCGCGAACGAGAAGAGATGGCAGGACGTCGACGCCCTGCTCGACGCCGGGATCGACGTCATTTCGACGGTCAATATCCAGCACATCGAGTCGCTCAACGACGTGGTTCACCAGATCACCGGTGTGCCCCAACGCGAAACGGTTCCCGACAAGGTGTTGCGAGCGGCCGAGCAGATCGAGGTCGTCGACCTGGCCCCGCAGGCGCTCAGGGATCGGCTGTCGGCGGGCCGGGTGTATCCGGCAGAGCGGATCGACGCCGCGTTGTCGAATTACTTCAGGCTCGGAAACCTCACGGCTCTCCGCGAACTGGCGCTGCTCTGGCTGGCTGATGAGGTCGACAGTGCGCTCCGCAATTACCGCGCTGAGCACGGGATCGACGCGAAATGGGAGGCGAGGGAGCGGGTCGTCATCGCGCTGACCGGTGGCCTTGAGGGAGAGACCCTCATCCGCCGCGGTGCCCGGATCGCCGCCAGATCCTCTGGAGGAGAGCTCCTCGCCGTGCACGTCACGGGCCAGGACGGGCTTCGGAGCGCACACCCCGAAGCCCTCGCCGAGCAACGAGCCCTCGTCGAGAAGCTCGGCGGCAGTTACCACCAGGTCGTCGGTGACGACATTCCCCGTGCGCTCGTTGAGTTCGCGCGAGGAGCGAACGCGACTCAACTCGTCATCGGGGTGAGCCGCAGGAACCGCGTCGCGGCGGCCATCAGCGGCCCCGGAATCGGCGCAACGGTGATTCGCGAGTCCGGTGACATCGACGTGCACATCGTCACGCACTCCGCAGCGGGAGGAGGGAAATTCTCGCTCCCGCGGCTGGGCGGGGCGCTCACCATGAAGCGGCGCATCGCCGGGTTCCTCCTCGCTCTCGGCGCCGGTCCACTCCTCACCTGGCTGCTCGTCTCGCTCCGCAACCCTGACTCGTTCTCGAGCGACGTGCTTGCCTACCAGCTGCTCGTCGTCATCGTTGCGCTCGTGGGTGGAATCTGGCCCGCACTGTTCGCCGCCTTCCTCTCGGGACTCACCCTCAATTTCTTCTTCGTCGAGCCGGTGCGCACGATCACGGTCAACGAACCCATCCAGCTCGTGACGCTCGCGCTCTACGTTCTCAATGCGACGCTTGTCAGCTACGTCGTCGACCAGGCCGCGCGTCGGACACGAGCCGCCAGGCGCGCCGCAGCAGAAGCGGAACTTCTCGCAACTGTCGCGGGGAGTGTGCTCCGCGGGCAGAGCGCGCTCCAGGCGTTGATCAGCCGGACGAGGGAGGCGTTCTCCCTGACCGGAGTGCGCCTCGTGGTCGACGGGCAGGTACTGGTTCGTGATGGCGAGCCGACCCCTGACGAGAAATTCACCGCGGTGCCCGTTGGCGATCGGGCAACGCTTGAGCTCCACGGAGGCGACCTGCAGGCATCCGAACGTCGTCTTCTCGCCGTGATCGCCGCTCAGGTCAACGCGGCACTCGAACACTCCGACCTCACGGCAACGGCTCGCGAGGTCGGTCCGCTTGCCGAGACCGACCGGGTACGGAGCGCGCTGCTGTCCGCGGTCAGTCACGATCTTCGGCGCCCGCTCGCCGCGGCAACAGCTGCGGTGAGCGGATTGCGGGCGACCGATGTTTCCTGGTCGCCCGACGATCGAGAGGAGCTCCTCGCTACCGCGGAGGAAAGCCTCGGCACCCTCTCATCGCTCGTCACTACTCTCCTCGATGTGAGCCGGGTGCAAGCCGGCGTGCTCGGGGTGTCACTGAGTCGAGTCGCCGCAGACGACGTCATCCTTCCCGCGCTTGACGAGCTTCACCTGGGACCGCGCGACGTCGAAATCGCCCTGGAACACGGGCTGCCAGACATCATCGCCGACCCCGGGCTGCTGCAGAGGGTGGTCGTCAACATCCTCGCGAACGCGACCCGCTTCGCCCCGCCAGGAACCCGGGTGCGGGTCGCGGGGAGCAGCTTCGGCGGCACCGTCGAGATCCGCATCATCGATCACGGCCCCGGCATCGCCCCCGAACGTCGCGACGACGTCTTTATGGCGTTTCAGCGTCTTGGTGACACCGACAACCTCACGGGACTCGGCCTCGGGCTCGCGCTGTCCAAGGGATTCACCGAGGGGATGGGCGGAACTCTCGAGGTGGAGGACACCCCCGGCGGTGGACTGACCATGGTGATCGCTCTCCCCATTGCCGAGCACGTTCCGGCCGAGACCGGATTCGTTAGCACCCCGCCCGCTCCGAACGACCAGGAATGACCGACATGAAGATTCTCATCGCGGACGACGACCCGCAGATCCTCCGCGCGCTTCGGGTCACCCTGCGGGCACGGGGGTATGACATCGTCACCGCCGCGACCGGAGTGGAAGCGATCAACGCGGCGATCGAGCACCGCCCCGACATTTTCATGCTCGATCTCGGGATGCCGGAGCTCGACGGCATCGAGGTGATCCAGGCGCTGCGCGGGTGGACCCAGGCGCCGATCCTTGTTGTCTCAGGTCGCACGGGCGCAACCGACAAGGTCGAGGCATTGGATGCCGGTGCCGATGACTACGTCACCAAGCCCTTCTCCATCGATGAACTCCTCGCCCGGATCCGGGCCCTCACCCGGCGGGTGCCGTCACAGGAATCCGTTCCGGTGACGCGGATCGCCGATATCACCATCGACCTCGCAGCGCGCAGTGTCACCCGCTCCCTCGCCTCCGGGACCGAGTCGGTACGACTCACGCCCACCGAATGGCAGGTACTTGAGCTTCTCGTCCGGAATCCGGGAAAACTGGTCACTCGTCAGAGTCTCCTCAGCGACATCTGGGGATCTGAGCACATCACCGACACCGGGTACCTGCGGTTGTATATCGCCCAGTTGCGCAAGAAGATCGAGCCGGATCCGTCCAGGCCGCGATTTTTGCTCACTGAACCCGGCATGGGCTACAGGTTCCAGACGGATGACGCGGCATCCGGGCCTGCTCCGGCGTCAACGATGACAGCGCCAACAGCTGAAACCTAGGGGGCAACCCCAGTGGGTTGAACGCGCAGGACCGCCAGAATTACGGATGCCCGGCGTACCTCCGTACCCGACGGATTCGGGCATCGAGGGGACGACCAGTGAATGACCGACTTTCCTCGGCGGTATCAGAGTCAGGGCGCCAGGCAGCTGCAGGCGCCGTACCAGCCGTCGAGCCCATACTCCGCCTCGGAATTGTGCTTCGTCGCGTAATGATCATCACTCTCATGCTGCTGCTCATCGGGCCAACCCTGTGGACGGCGGTGACCGGTCAACGCACCCTCAGGATTGAGGGAGCCCTGAGCGACGCCGCCAGCAGCATCGCCATCGTCGGTCCGGCCGCCGGCGCGCCGGCCGTGGGGGAGACGGTGGTCGTTCGCACGTCGACGACACCGCTCTCGGTGGCCGTCGGGCGCGTGGCTGAGGTGGACGACGGCACTGTCGCGCTCCGCGACATCGTCAGTCCGGCCGCGTGGACGGCATCCGTAACCGATCTGAGTGGATCGGTACTCGCCATCTTCGACGGACCGGTGGCCGCATTCCTGGCTGGCCTCCCGCCGACGATGGCGAGTACCGGGATCATTCTCCTGATTGTCGGGCTCGTCGCCCTCCCCCTGCGGCATCGCGACCCGGACGACGCTGGCGCCGTGCCGCTCCCGTTCGCCCGGCACCACAAGGACATCACAGAGTTCGGTCGCACCTAGGATTGATGATCCTCTGAGCGCGGGAGCGGCGTCGCGCTCTCCTCGTCAGGTCAATCCTGAACGGGCACGGTCTCGTCGACGGCATCGGTTCCGGCGTAGGTGCCGGACTGGCCGGACGGCTTCGAACCGCCGTGGTCGTTTGCTCCGTCCACTGAGTCGTCGGAGCTGGCGCCGTCGGCAGAGGCTGCGCCGTCGGAGCCCGTCCCGTCAGCCGGCGGGGTTTCGAGCGACGAGTGGTCAGCCGCGTCAGCGTTCTTGGCTTCTTCGTAGTTGCCGTCGCGCTGCCCCTGGTCGGGGAGCTCAGGGAGCGTGTCGTTTCCGCTTTCGGTGGGGTGCTGGTCGGTCATGCGGGGGTCCTTTCATTGACGGATGCCCCGAGGCTACCCACCGGCGGCACAAAGCGCACAGCTCTTCCACTGTCGCCTCATTGGGTGTACATTCCCGCGCTCTGCGGCTCGCCCTCGCGGGTCAGAGTCGTCCTGTCAGGTTGTTGCGGAAGCTCGTCGATCGGTCGTCGAGCCCGACGAACTGCACGGTCGCGCCGTGCGCCCTGTACTTGGATTCGATCGAGTCGAGGACCGCGACTGTCGACGCGTCCCAGATCTGCGACGCGCTGAAATCGACGATCACCTCGGCCGGGTCCTGGCCGTACGAGAACTGCTCGACGAGGTCATTGCTCGATCCGAAGAAGAGCGGACCGTTCACGGCATAACGCACACTCGAGCCGTCCTCTGAGACGGTCCTCGAGACGCGAACGACGTGCGCCACCCGGCGCGCGAACAGCACGATGGCGAGGACAGCGCCCGCGGCAACGCCGACGGCCAGGTTGTGCGTGACGACAACGACGAGAACCGTCGTGAGCATCACGACAGTCTCGGGAACCGGCATCCGCCTGAGCGTCGACGGCGAGACGCTGTGCCAGTTCACCGTGGTGATGGCAACGATCATCATCACCGCGGCGAGGGCCACCATCGGGATCTGCTCCATCACGTCGCTGAGCACCGTCACGAGCAGAAGAAGCACAACGCCGGCAACGAAGGTCGAGATCCGCGTGCGTGCCCTGCCCAGCTTCACATTGACCACGGTCTGGCCGATCATGGCGCAGCCGGCAATGCCGCCGTAGAAGCCAGCCAGGATGTTCGCAATGCCGAGTGCCCAGGACTCGCGGTTCTTCGCTGACCGGGTCTCGGTGATGTCGTCGACGAGCTTGGCCGTGAGCAGCGTCTCCATGAGACCGACGAAGGCAACGCTGAGAGCCGTCGGGCCGATGATCGAGAGGGTCTCGAGGTTGAGCGGCACGAGAAGAGGCGTGATCCCGGGAAGGCCACCGGCAATGTCGCCCTCGTCGCCGACAGTGGGCACTGTGAGGTGGGCCACCATGGTGATCGCCGTCACGACGACGATCGCAACGAGCGGTGCCGGAATCACTGTCGTGATTTTCGGCAGGACCAGAACTATGACGACGGTCAGGACGAACAGTGGATACACCAGCCACGGCTGTCCGAGGAGGTGGGGCACCTGCGCGGTGAAGATCAGGATGCCGAGGGCGTTCACGAAACCGATCATCACGGAGCGGGGAATGAATCGCATCAAGCGGGCCAGCCCGGTAACGCCGAACAGCACCTGGATCAGTCCGGCGAGAATGACGGCGGGCAGCAGATACTCGACGCCGTGCTCCTTGACCAGCGGAGCGACGACAAGTGCGACGGCTCCCGCTGCCGCGGTGATCATCGCGGGCCGTCCGCCGAGGAACGACATCGAGATCGCGAGAACGACGGATGCCACGAGGCTGACCTTCGGATCCACGCCCGCGATCACGGAGAACGAGATCACCTCGGGAATGAGCGCCAGCGTCGTGACAATGCCGGCGAGTACTTCCACACTCAGGGCTTTGGGGTTCATGAGTGTGGCGAGAACCGTCGGGGCCAGGGGAGCGCCGGAGCGCGCCGGGGTAGCGGCTGATCGTGGTGAAGGCACCGGTCAACTGTATTCTCTCGCCCGGCGGCCCGTAGGCTCTGAGAATGCCCTCCTACCGAGTGACCATCAGCGTTGGCAGGCTGGCGCCAGGGGTTATGCCTGACTCAGTGCTCCCCGGAGCTGCTGCCGCTGCGGCTGAGCTCGTCGTTGTTGAAGCATCCGATCTCTCCGTCGTCGCCGGCTCTCCTCGGATCGTCGTTCGGTTTACCGCCGAGGATGCCAGTGAGGCGCTGAGGGTGGGCAGTCACGTGGCGGAGCAGACCGGGCTCATCGCTGAGGTTCTGAACTGGACGGTGACCGCTCGTGACCAGGGACGTTGGTACCTTGTGCGCTGACCGGTAACCCGCCAGAGTTCGGACCAGAAAGTTCGGCGCACTACACCGGTATGAGGGGTGGTGACATAATCCATTCCCGTTTACCGTTGGAGTCCCATGTCAGATGTGCGCCCCGAGCGAGCAAAATCACCGCCCCCACCGGTGCTTTTTGGGCGCGCCCGCCAGCTGGATGCGATAGTGCGAACAGCCTCGACGGTGGAGGGCGGAGCGAAGTTCGTCCTCATCGAGGGGGAGTCGGGATTCGGAAAGACGGCGCTTCTTCGGGCGGCTCTGGCTGTCCTTCCTGACTGGCCGCGGTACCACGCCGTGGCGGACGCCTATGAACGGGCTCTGCCGTACGGTGTCCTGAATCAGCTCCTCGCACCCTTCGACCAGTCCCTGCTTCCGCCTGTCCTGGCCGGCGGGGTCGAGCAGGACGTCTCGGCCCTGGTCGCGGGGGCCGCGCTTCTCGCGGTGGTGGATGCGAGCGAGGGAGCATCCATCATCACCATCGACGATACGCAGTGGGTCGACGAACAATCGGCGAGGGCGCTCTGGTTCGCCGCGCGGCGATCACTGTATGACCGACTGCTCTTTATCGTCGTCGCCCGCCCCGTTGCCACTGACCTCCTCAACCAGGTGAGGAGGTTCGCTCTCGATGGCGAATCCGGTATCCGCGTCGAGGTCGACGGGCTGTCGCCGGATCACGTGGTGGACTTCGTCCGGACGGTGCTCGGTGTGTCTGTGCCGCGCCGGACCGCCAAGCGGCTGGTCGCTGCCACCGATGGCAATCCGCTCCACATCCGGGCGATTCTGGACCGGGTGGCATCCGCCCCCGACGTGGCCGTCGAAATCGAACGCCGGCTCGGTGACGGAGCGCTCGCGCCCGCACCGGGCTTCGACACCATCACCAGGGAGGCAATGGACCGGATGCCGGAGGCCGCGCGCAGGGTCATACACCTCGTCGCAACGCTGGAGGGCCCGGTCAGCGCCAGCCTGCTGATGGCTGCAGCCGGCCGTCTGGGATCGCCGACCGTCACGATGGATGCAATTGACGACGCAATCCTCTCCGGCATGATCGATGCCGGGGAGGGGAGCGGGTCGCTCGAGTTGCGGATGCATCACCAGCGGGTCGGTGACGCTGTGCTTGCAGAGCTCCCGGAGAGGTCGCGGCAGGAACTGCACAGAGCGGCTGCCGAGGTTGTCGGAGGCGATCGAGGTCTCCGTCACCGGGTCAGGTCTGCGCCTGGCCCCGACGATTCACTCGCGAGAACACTCGATGAGGCGGCGGAAGAAGCCCTGCGGAACCATGAGGCGGCGAGGGCCGTACGTTACCTTCGCTGGGGTTCATCCGTGTCCAGCTCTTTGGCCGACCGGCACGAACGGCTCATCAGGGCAGGTATTTACGCCGTCACGACACAGCATTACAGCCTCCTGGTGCCGGCCATGCCTGAGTTCAGTAACCTCCCCGCAGGGCCGGAACGGGATCTTCTCCTCGGCAGCGCTCTCTACGCGATGGGAGACATCGCGCCCGCGAGGACGATGCTCTCCCGTGCAGCGCTGTGTCGCCCGGCAACCCTGCGAGAGAGAGCCATCGTGGCTCTCGCCAATGGCTCGATGGCATACCTGGAGATCGAAGCCCGCAGGTTCGAGGCCGTCTGCCAGGCGTGCGACGCTGTCCTCTCCGAGGTCGGGAGAACCCGTTCTGCCCTGCTGAACACTCCGGAGTCAATCGGCGGCGTCGACCTTGACGAGCTGGAAGGCATCGCGCTCACCTGGCGGACGCTCGCGAGGTGGCGGTCGGGTGCCGCGGAACCCGTCGATGAGGAGATCTCCGAGCACATCAGCCGGGGGGAGCAATCGGGTTTTGAGCCGCGCCACGCGCTGATGCTGGTCGTTCGCGGCGGAGTTCGCCGCCAGCAGGGTCGCCTCGATGACGCGATCCGCGACCTCGAGCTGGGGATCGAACTGACGGACGCGATAAACCCCGCACTCGCTCCCTTCGGGCGCATCGAGCTCGCCCTTGCCCAGTTCAGACGCGGGAACTGGGACGACGCGTCGACCGCCGCCGCTGTCGCTGTGTCACTTGCCGACGACTTCGGTGGTTCCTGGACATACGGGAGTTGCCAGGTCGTTGCCGCGCTCGTGCCAGCGGCGCGCGGTGAACTCGAAGCAGCGGAGATCCTCCTCCCCGACGCCGACCTGTCGCGATCCGCGGTCGACACGTCCCTCACCATGCTGGTTAGGGCTGTCGCCGCGCGGGCAAAGGGTGACCGCGCCGCTGTCGTGCGCATCGCCAGGCAGGCGCTCGCGACCGAGCACCCCCGCGCTCAGGTTGAGCGTGGCTGGTGGCTCGAGCTCCGCGACGAATCGGCGCTTCCCTCGCGTCCATCGGCGGCGACGAAGGACCCCCTGAGCGTGCTCAGCGGGCGGGAGCGCGAAGTCGCACGCCTTGCTGCCCAGGGACTCACGAACCGAGAGGTGGCCCAGCGCCTCTTCGTCACCGTCAAGGGTGTCGAGTACCACATGGGCAATGTTCTCGCGAAGCTCCATCTCACCTCGCGGCGCGGCATCCGGCACCTGATCGACGGGGAGGAGTTACCTCCGTCCGCCCAACCTGAGAGATCCCTGACTAGGGATGCCCCCTAGTGTGCGGCGTAGTCAGCTCGGACACACTATCTCTGTAGCTTCGCGTCCGTCGGTGTTCTCGTGGGGCAGCTTGAACACCGATGGCGCGTGGCTCAAACTTTTGGTCGATCGAGTTTTGGTCGATCACGGTTGGTTGTTGAGGTCGGTTGTCGAGAAGACGCCGTCGCCCGGGCACCAGCGGCCCCCTTACCATTGAACCCATGGTGAGCATGGCTGAATCGTTGGAACGCCTGTCGGAACTTGCCGCGTCGCCGGTCGTGATGAAGGTGGCATCCGCGTTCTCCGCAGCGGGATTCGAACTCGCGCTCGTCGGCGGTCCGGTGCGGGATGCCATGCTGAGCCGCCCGGTCACCGACCTCGACTTCACCACGAACGCGTCGCCGGATGAGATCCTCGCGGTTACCAAACCCGTTGCAGACGCGCAGTGGGACATCGGCCGCGACTTCGGCACCATCGGCGCGCGAGTGACGGCGAACGGTGTGACCGAGACCGTGGAGATCACCACCTATCGCGCTGACGCCTACGACGGTGTAACCCGCAAGCCGGTCGTCGCGTTCGGCACCAATCTCGAAGACGATCTTCACCGGCGCGACTTCACGGTCAACGCCATGGCGTTCCGGGTGCCCGAGAAGATCCTCGTCGACCCGCACGGCGGTGTTGAGGATCTGCTCGCTGAAACCCTGCGGACCCCGAGTGCCCCAGAGGTCAGCTTCGGAGACGACCCACTGCGGATGCTCCGTGCCGCACGTTTCGCCGCACAGCTGGGGTTCTCCGTTGAACCGGCGGCAGCCGCGGCGATGAGCGATATGGCTGACAGCATCCGGATCGTGTCTCCCGAACGGGTGCAGGGGGAACTGTCGAAGCTGTTGCTCACCGACAAGCCGAGGGCGGGGATCGAGCTCCTCGTCGACACCGGCATCGCGGAGATCGTGATCCCGGAGATTCCCGCGCTGCGGCTGGAGATCGACGAGCACCACCACCACAAAGATGTCTACCAGCACTCGCTGACTGTGCTCGAACAGGCCATCGATTACGAAAAGGCGCGGCATCCGGGCGAGGCGCCGGACCTCACGTTGCGACTCGCGGCCATCCTGCACGACATCGGGAAGCCCGCAACCCGTCGGCTCGAGCCCGGCGGAGCCGTGAGCTTCTACCACCACGACATGGTGGGCTCGAAACTGGCGAAGAAGCGATTGACCGCGCTCCGGTACGACAACGACACGGTGAAGGACGTTTCCCGGCTCATCGAGCTTCACCTCCGGTTCTTCGGCTACACCGACGGGGCCTGGACCGACTCGGCGGTGCGCCGTTACGTGCGGGATGCCGGCCACTTGCTCGAACGACTGCACATCCTCACCAGGGCCGATGTCACCACCCGAAACCGCCGCAAGGCAGACCGCCTCGGATTCGCTTACGACGACCTCGAAGCCCGCATCGCCGACCTGCGCGAACGCGAGGAGATGGAATCCGTTCGTCCGGATCTCGACGGCAACGATATCCAGCGGGTTCTGGGAATCAAGCCGGGCCGCGAGGTGGGCGAGGCCTACAAGTGGTTGCTCGAGCTGCGCCTCGATGAGGGACCGCTTGGCGCGGAAGAAGCCGAACGTCGTCTTCGTGAGTGGTGGGCTCAGCGGGACGCGAGTTCGTGAGCGGCGGGGCGGCGACGGCACTCGACCTGAGAGCCCTCGCTGAGCCGGTGACCGGCCCCGACCTGCGCTCATTTCGTCACACGTCCATCGCTGCCGGGGTGCCGAGGCTGGACCCCACAGCGCCGAGCCTCCGGGGATGGGTGACCGTCATCGGCATGGCCGTGTTCGGCGTTGCCAGTGCCCTTGTCGGCCTGCTGGTCCTCGTCGAGGGCGTGAGCGTCGAAAGTGTCGTGGTCGCCCTCGTCTCAGCGCTGATGGTCTTCGGTTCAACGCTCATCGTCGGGCGATTTCGCTGGCCGCGATGGGGATCACGGTTGTGGCGGGACCGGGTCCGGATCGCCCGCTTCGCCGAGCAGAACGGCGCCAGGTACACAGTGGTCATGCCAGCGCCGCAGCTGGCCGGGATGCTCTTTTCGCGCGGCGACCGGAGGCGCGCGTCCGACGTCGTCGACTTTGGTGAGCAGTCACGGTGGAGCGTCGGTAATCTCTCCTATCTGAGGAGCCTTCCGAAGGGTGGTGCTGAACAGCACGTGTGGGGTTACGTCGAGGTCGACCTGCCCCGACGGTTCCCCCATATCGTCCTTGACTCGCTGTCCAACCACGGTCTGCGCGGACGCGAACTCGAGAACCCGTACTCGGGACAGGGCGCCATCGCACTCGAGGGTGACTTCAGCCGTCACTTCCGGATGACCTGTCCGCCCGGATACGAGCGTGACGCGCTCTACCTGCTCACCCCGGACCTGATGGCCGTCCTCATCGATGAAGGCCGGGACTTCGACATCGAAGTCGTTGACGACAGGCTTTTCCTCTACCGGCCACGGCCGTTCGCCCTCGCTGAGCCCGCGGAGTGGGAGCGCATCCAGCGGATCATCGGCACTATTGCCGAGGGCGCGTACAAGCGAACCGTGAATTATCGGGACGAGCGCGTCGGGGACGTCAGGACGGACATCGTCGCCGATGGCGGGAGACGGCTGCCGACGCCGAACCTCACGGCGATTGTCCTCGTCACGTACGCGGTCTGTGTCATCGCCGCTGTCGTCGCGGGTATTCTCGGCGGCTGAGGGCCCTGCAGCGCTCAGGCTCCATGCAGCGCACAGCGTCCGGCTGTCAAGCCCTTTTTACTCGGGTGTTCCGCGCCTATTTTGAGTGTCGAGAGCGTACTCAACGCAGCGTACGCATGTCAGGAGGATCTCATGCGCATCACCACCGCCGAGCGAATCGACACAGCGACCACATTCGGTCGCAAACCGAAGACGGCAACCTGGCTTGTTCATATCCAGCTCGAGAGCGACAAGGTGGAGCGGGATGTTGAACTTCACCTCAAGCACGCCGGGCAGGACGTTGAGAAAGTGCTCCTTAACGGCATGACTATCGGATTCGTCCACCATGTCGAACCGGTGTACGTCGCGCTGACGGGTCCCGACCTCGCGCGGGCCGTCGAGGTTTCCCAAAAGCTCACTCTCGACGGGAGCATCCGTTCGCTCCTCAACACAGTGTCACCGGAGAAGCTCGGCGCGCACTGACCCGCAGAAAGCCCCTGTTGCTGGCCTCATCGCGCGCGTAGTGTCTGCAGAATGACTCACTCACACGACCCGGACGACCGGGTGAAGCCAGCTATTCCAACGGAGGAATACGGCTCGGACGAGAAATTCAGGACCGCCGACAAATCTCAGGCAGCGAACGGTGCGGATTACACAACGACCGGTGACCCCATCGAGGATCCGGAACACCTCGCCGAAGAAAACCAACTTCACGCCACGGTGGGAAATCCGCTTTCGGGCACTGATGAGGTCGACGACGACGTTGACCGGACGACGCCGGGAAATCCGATCTCGTCGGTGGAACACGACGTCGAGGAAGATCTGCCTCACGCGACGCCGGGTAATAACCCGGTGATCCCCGAGGACTGACGCCGCAGCATCCGTCGTGCGCGGTCGGGGTGACCCCGATGCAGCATTTACGATTGACGGATGCCCGAAATACTGCAGCAAGGCGTGTCCGCGCCCAGCCGCAGGACAGACCACGGCAGGCCTCCCATGCCCAGCCGCAGGACTCATCGCGGCAGGAGCAACGTCGCCGCGTACTCGATGCTCGCACCGAGCCTCTTCGGCCTCGCCGCGTTCCTTGTGCTGCCGATCCTCGTGGTGTTCTGGTTGAGCTTCCAGAGCTGGGATCTGCTCTCCCCGATAACGCCGGTCGGTTTTGCGAACTACGGTGACGTGTTCAGTGACCCCACGTTTTACAACTCGCTCGCCGTGACGCTGTTCTTCGTCGTGATCGTGATTCCGGTGCAGACGGTGCTCGGCGTCGTCGCCGCTTCGCTGCTCACCCGCGGGCTCCCCGGGTCACTGTTCTTCCGAACCATTTACATTCTCCCGTGGGTATGTGCCCCGCTCGCTCTCGGCATCGTCTGGCGCTGGATCCTGGCGCCCACCGATGGCCTGCTCAATGACCTGATCGGCACACGCATCGAGTGGCTCAGCGATCCCGCGCTTGCGCTCCCATCCGTTGCCGCCGTGGTGATCTGGTCAAACGTCGGCTACATCACCCTGTTCTTCATGGCGGGACTGCTCAATATCCCCACTCAGATCCTCGACGCTGCGCGCATGGACGGGGCGGGTCCGATCGCCACGTTCTTCCGAATCAAGCTGCCGCTACTCAGGCCGACCACCTTCTTCGTGCTCGTCACGAGCGTGATCAGCGTCTTCCAGTTGTTCGACCAGATCTACGCGCTCACCGGCGGTGGTCCGTTCGTCGTGACGGATGCCGGTACGTACGGCAGGACCGACGTCGTCGCGTCCCGCATCTACAGCGAGGCTTTCTCGACCTTTGATCTCGGGCACGCCGCCGTCATGGCCGTTGTGCTTCTGTCCGTGCTCGTCGTCATCACGCTTGGCCAGCAGCTCTACTTCGGCAAGAGGACGACCTATGACCTCTCCTAGCCGCATCATCACCACCATCGGCGCCTACCTGATCCTCATCGCGGCCGCCATCGTCACGCTCGGGCCATTTGTGCTCAGCGTGATGACCGCATTCAAATCGCCGCGCCAGTTCGCGAGTGAGGATTCACTCACCGTGCCGGCTCCGTTCGCGTTCGAGAACTTTGTGACGCTGCTCACCGGGCCAGCCGAATTCGGGAATGCGATCCTCGTGACGGTCGCCGTGACATCCGTCATCGTCATATTCCAGCTGGGGTTCTCGGTGCTCGCTGCATATGCCTTCGCCCGCATCGACTTCGTTGGCCGCCGTGTGCTGTTCTGGGTCTATCTCTCCGGCCTGATGGTCCCAAATATTGTGCTCGTCATTCCGCTGTACCTGATGATGGTCGAACTGGGACTTCGCAACACGTTCTGGGGACTGGTTCTGCCGTTCATGTTCGGTAGCCCGTATGCGATCTTCCTGCTCCGCGAGTATTTCCGCGGCATTCCCAATGACCTCGTCGATGCCGCGAGGATCGACGGGGCCGGGCACTGGCGCATCCTCCGCAGCATCATCGTTCCCCTCTCGAAACCGATTCTCGCGACACTTACCCTCATCACCATCGTCAGCCAGTGGAACAGTTTCCTCTGGCCCCTCGTCATCACGACGGGACCGGACTGGAGGGTCATCACAGTCGCAACTGCTAGCCTCCAGTCTCAGTACAACGGCAATTGGACCCTCGTGATGGCCGCGACGACGCTCGCCCTGGTCCCGCTGGTCGTGCTGTTTTTGGCCTTCCAGAAGCAGGTCGTCCGCTCCATCACGATCTCCGGATTCAAGTAAAAGAAAGACCACCCGAAATGGCTCAGCGTTTTCTTCAGTTTGCGGCAGTCGTCGCCGCGTCCGCCCTCGCACTCACCGGTTGTGCGGCAGGCAGCCCTGACGACGAAAAGACGACAGTGTCGTTCCGGCTCTGGGACGACACCGTGGCCGAGGCCTATGAGGAATCCTTCGCGGCGTTCGAGAAGCAGAATCCCGAGATCGACGTCGAGATCAACATCGTCGGCTGGGGCGACTACTGGACCAAGCTCCGCACCGACATCGCCGGCAAGACGATGGATGACATCTTCTGGGTCAACAACTCCTACTTCGGCGCATACGCCGATTCGGGAAAGCTCGTGAACGTCGACGACGTCCTCGGCGACGACGCCAGCGCCGAGTGGGAACAAAGTGTTGTCAACCAGTTCACCCGCGACGGCAAGCTGTGGGGAGTTCCGCAGCTGTACGACGCCGGAGTGGGTGTCTACTACAACAAGGCGCTTCTTGACGCTGCGGGAGTGACCCCTGAGTCCCTCGCCGACCTCACCTGGTCCCCGGACCCGGCCGCGGACACCTACCTGCCTGTCGCGAAGGCGCTGACCCTCGACACAGCCGGAGTCTCGGCCGCTGACCCCGCGTTCAACGGGGCGATCGCGCAGTACGGCACAAACGTCGGTTACGACACCCAGGCGATCACGCTCCCGTTCATCGGATCGAACGGCGGTGTCTACCAGGAGGGCGACGAGTTCGCCTTCACGGATCCCAGGACGGTCGAAGCTGTCAGTTACCTCGTGAACGCCATCAACGTTGCGAAGGTCGCGCCGTCAGCCGCTGACACCAACACCAACAGCGACTTCAGCCGTGACGCGTTCCTGCAGGGCAAGGTCGCCATGTTCCAGTCGGGCCTCTACAACCTCAAGAACATCGCCGACGGCGCGGAATTCGAGTGGGGCGTCGCGCCGATTCCCGCCGGGCCTGCTGGCCGTGTCTCGGTGACGAACGGCGTCGTCGTCGCTGGCAACGCGGCATCCGAGAAACAGGATGCCATCGCGGAGGTCCTCGCCTGGCTTGGCTCGGAGGAAGGTAACGGGTATCTCGGTACCTCGGGTGCAGCCGTGCCCGCTGTGAAGAGCGCGCAGGCTGGTTACTTCGACTTCTGGGACGGCGAGAACGTCTCGGTGGACCCGTTCTTCGACGTGATCGACGAGGCCGGTCCGATTCCCGCTCCGACCGGACCCAACTACGGCAAGGGATTCGAGGCGTTCGACCCGATCTTCCAGGAGATCTTCAAGGGAACGCTCGACGTGAAGGCCGGTCTGAAGCGGGCCGAGGACGCGGCGAACGCGGCGATCGCGGGCTAGCTCTCCCGAGCCCGCCCCGCGCGTTGCCCCACCCCGAGAACATCACTTCCGGCCGAGGCCATCAGTTCCGCGGGGTGTTCTCGACCGGAACTGATGTTCTCGTGCTTACCGGCGTGCCTACTGGGGCAGGCCAGCCTCGCGCAGCGCCGCGGTGAGAAGCCGCGGGCTCAGCGCGGCATCCCACAACCACCTGACCATCCCGTTGCCGGTGCCGCGCATCAGATCCTCGCGCCGTTTCTCAGCCCACACGATCTCTTCGATGCTGGTGCCGCCGGTCATGGATGCCCGCGAGTACTTGACGTAACCGTCGAACTCGCCGAGCAGTCGAAACGCTGGCCAGCCGAAGTCAGCGAACCAGGTGGTGCCGTTCCTGTCGGTCACCGGGAACTGGAGAACAGGTGCCGGAAATCCGCACCGGTGCATGGTCACCCTGCTCGCCGACTCGCCGGGTGACTCCGCGTTCGGCGACGCGAAGGTGATTGCCCGCAGGGCCCGGCGGGTGCCTCTGGCCGGCCCCAGCGCGGCGAGTCGCTCCAGAAGATCGCTCCGCACGAGCTCGGCCGCTGTCGTGTCGTCGCGGCCGCGCGCAGCGCGAGCGAGTGCGGCGTCGAGCGTGGCAACGGCTGAGAGGAAGGTCGCCGATCGAGCGAGGTCGAGCATCGTCCGAGCCAGACTCGTCACGAGAGTGCCGTTGAGCTCCACGACATCAGTGTCGCCGAGCGGCGCCTGATGCCACAGAACACCGTTGCGGGACGCGCGCCGACTGCCGTCGGCCGAATAGAGGTGAACGGTGTCGGGCCAGCTGCCGATCACCGGAAGCCCCCACAGGGCAGCCGCCGACTCGTAGCCAAACACCGCGTCGCCCGCACGGGTGGCTGTGGCCGCCCGCATGCGGAGCAGGTACCTGTCCCGGTCGGTGAGTGCTGCCCAGGTATCACTCGCGACATAGGCGCCGCGGCGGAGGCCGACGACAGTGCCGGACGCGAGGCCGCGCCGAAGCGCCCTCCCGTCGCCCCCGATCAGTTCGAGGGAGCGGGTGAGTTGCAGGGGGTCGTCGTCGCGAATCAGATCGGTCGCCATGGTCTCGAGGATGGCGCGGCTCGGCGGCGTGTAGCGAGGTTCCCGGGTAAGCGGTGGGAAAGGTGGCGGGGGTGGCGGCGCTGTGGGGGACCTCTCTCGGCGCGACCGAGCCCGGAGCGAGAACATCAGCTGCGGTCGAGAACATCAGTTGCGCCGGATGTTCTCGACCGGAAGTGATGCTCTCGCGATGTCCTGCACTCGAAGCAGCCACGGACAGGGTCAGCGGATGCCGGCCCCAATAGGTAAAACCCGGCGAGATCCGGTAAGCTACTCAGGTTGCCCGTATGTGAACACTCTGTTCCCGTGCGGTCCAACGATGCTAGAACCCTCCTGCTGCAGATCGTCTGCAGCCGTTCGAGTCCGAAGGAGGTGGGTTAGTGACGCATCAGTATGAACTCATGGTTATCCTCGACCCCGAGATTGACGAGCGCACAGTTGCTCCCAGTCTCGATAAGTTCCTTAATGTCATCCGCAACGATGGTGGAACCATCGACAAGGTTGACATCTGGGGCCGTCGTCGCCTGGCTTACGAAATCAACAAGAAGACCGAAGGCATCTACGCCGTCGTCGACTTCACCGCGACGAGCGAAGCAACGGTCGAGCTCGACCGTCAGCTGAAGCTCTCCGAGGCAGTCATGCGCACCAAGGTGCTGCGTGCCGAAGAAGCAATCGCTCTCGTTGAGTCCGAAGGCAAGCGCGCCGAGGAGAAGGCTGCCCGCAAGGCTGCTGCCACCAAGGCCAAGGTTGACGCCAAGCCTGCCGAGCCGGCAACGGTCGAAGGCGCTTAGTCCCGATGGCTGGCGAGACCGTAATCACCGTGGTGGGCAACCTCACGTCTGACCCTGAGCTGCGTTACACGCAGAACGGGCTGGCGGTTGCCAACTTCACCATCGCATCCACTCCGCGCAATTTCGATCGCGCGGCTAACGAGTGGAAAGACGGCGAAGCACTGTTCCTGCGAGCGAGCGTTTGGCGTGAATTCGCCGAGCACGTCGCCGGATCGCTCACCAAGGGTAGCCGTGTCATCGCTACCGGGCGTCTGAAGCAGCGTTCGTACGAAACGAAGGAAGGCGAAAAGCGCACCTCGATGGAACTCGAGGTTGACGAGATCGGCCCTTCGCTTCGGTACGCAACCGCACAGGTCAGCCGCGCACAGTCCTCCGGCGGTGGTGGTGGCCGCGGCCCCGCTGCAGTCCAGGACGAGCCGTGGGCAGCAAGTGCACCGGCCGCCCCACAGGCGTTCGGTGGCGGCAACTCGAACGCAGGCAATGCGGGCAATTCCGGCGACAGCTGGAACACGCCCGGATCCTACGGCGACGACACCCCTTTCTAAACACTTCGTCCGCTGGGGCCCAGGTCCCGGCGGACACATTCACACTAAGGAAACCAAATGGCTGGAAAGTCTAGCGGCGCAAGCCGCAAGCCTGCCCGCGGTGGCAAGGGCGGCAAGCCGCTCGCTCCCGCGAAGGCAATCCGCGTTGGGGTCATCGACTACAAGGATGTCCCGACCCTTCGCAAGTTCATCTCCGAGCGTGGAAAGATCCGCGCCCGCCGCATCACCGGTGTTTCCGTCCAGGAGCAGCGCCTCATCGCCCGTGCAGTCAAGAACGCACGCGAGATGGCTCTTCTTCCCTACGCCGGCTCAGGCAGGTAAGGAACACTCACATGTCAAAACTCATCCTCACGCACGAAGTGACCGGTCTCGGCACTCCTGGTGACATCATCGAGGTCAAGAACGGTTACGCACGTAACTACCTGATCCCGCAGGGCTTCGGCATTGCGTGGAGCCGCGGTGCTGAGAAGCAGGTCGAGCAGATCAAGGCCGCACGCGCAGCGCGCGAACTTGCCACCCTCGAAGACGCTCAGTCCCTCAAGGCTGCCCTCGAAGGCACCAAGGTCAAGCTCGCCGTCAAGGCTGGCGCTGAAGGCCGTCTCTTCGGTTCCGTCAAGACAGGCACTGTCGCTGACGCTGTCGCCGCAGCTGGCCTCGGCCAGATCGACAAGCGCAAGATCGAGATCCCGTCTCCGATCAAGTCCGTCGGTACGCACGAAGCTCGGGTCCGCCTGCGCGAAGACCTCAGCGCCGTCATCACCCTCCAGGTGGTTGCTGCCAAGTAGTACAACGCGATGCGGGGTGACGGGTCAAAAGCCCGTCATCCCCTCTCGAATAAGCGGCTGAGCCCTCACGGGCTTAGCCGCTTTTTCGCGCCGTAAACATGAGGATCTATTCGACTTCTGTATGGATGCCTCTAGCCCTGTTAGCCGAAATGTCAAGTTATTTGTGCACAGGTGTTCGGCGGCGCGCCAACGTTCAACACAAACTCTAAACAGGCCGAAGTGCACACATGTGGAAACAGGATTTGCCCGGTCAGGAGCTATTTATCGGGAAAAAGTATTTCCCTTTCCACAGATCTATCCACACCTTGTGCACACACCGCCCGGCGTTTCGCCCACTTTATTCACAGAGTTATCCACAGGCGCATTTGTGCCGGGGGAGTGGCGCTCCTAGTGTGTAGCAGCGCAGGTTTTTATCGGGGCGCGCCAGGCGGTTCATCCCACCAATGTCGGTGGTCGATGATCTGCTGTAACTGAGCATGAAAGTCATGAGCTGTCCCCGCCGGACGGGCTGAAAAGCCAGAGGAGGAACGAGTGTCGATCGCTCATCTCGGGCTCAACGACCATCAGTCGTCGGGCGAACGACCGGAGCAGCGCGCTGAGCGGACCCCACCTCACGACCTGCTCGCTGAGCAGTCCGCTCTCGGTGGAATGCTCCTCTCGAAAGACGCAGTGGCTGACGTCGTCGAGTCGGTGCGCGGTGTTGACTTCTACATCCCCAAGCACGAAATCATCTTCGACGCGATTCTGTCGCTGTATTCCCACGGCGAACCGACGGATGTCATCGCCGTCACCGATGAACTGATCAAGACCGGTGAGCTGTCCCGTGCGGGCGGCGCTGATTACCTGCACACGCTGACGAGCCTCGTGCCGACGGCAGCCAACGCAGGCTTCTATGCCTCGATCGTCGCAGAACGGGCGCTGCTCCGTCGCCTCGTCGAGGCGGGAACCCGCATCGTGCAGATGGGTTACGCGGGCGAGGGTGAGGTCCTCGACCTCGTCAACACCGCCCAGGCCGAGATCTACGGCGTGACCGGGTCGACGACGGCCGAAGACTACGTGCCGCTCAACGAAGCCGTCGGAACCGCGTTCGAAGAGATCGAAGCGAACAACGGCTCAGATGGCAAGATGGTCGGCACGCCGACCGGGTTCGCCGAACTCGACGACCTCACCAACGGCTTCCACGGTGGCCAACTCATCATCGTGGCGGCCCGACCTGCGCTCGGTAAGTCGACCCTCGCGCTCGACTTCGCGCGCGCTGCATCGATCGGAAACGACCAGCCGTCGATCTTCTTCTCGCTGGAAATGGGGCGGAGCGAAATCGCCATGCGACTCCTCTCAGCCGAGGCATCCGTGCCACTTCAGAGCATGCGTAAAGGAAACGTCGACCAGCGCGACTGGAACAAACTCGCGGCTGTGCGTGGGCGGATCAACGACGCCCCGCTCTACATCGACGACAGCCCCAATATGACGCTCGTCGAGATTCGCGCCAAGTGCCGCAGGCTCAAGCAGCGCGTCGGACTCAAGCTCGTGGTGATCGACTACCTGCAGCTCATGACGTCCGGAAAGCGTGTCGAAAGCCGCCAGCAGGAGGTTTCGGAGTTCTCGCGTGCACTGAAGCTTCTCGCGAAGGAGCTCAAGGTTCCCGTCATCGCGCTTTCGCAGCTGAACCGTGGACCCGAGCAGCGTGCTGACAAGATGCCGGCGATCTCCGACCTCCGTGAGTCCGGTTCGCTCGAGCAGGATGCCGATATGGTCATCCTGTTGCACCGAGAGAGCGCCTACGAGAAAGACAACCCGCGAGCCGGTGAAGCGGACCTCATCGTCGCCAAGCACCGTAACGGACCGACGCGCACGGTAACCGTCGCCTTCCACGGCCACTTCTCGCGGTTCGCCGACCTCGCGCCGGCCTAAGCCCCGGCCGAGTCCCGCGTTCTTCTACGCCGCGTAGACTAGAGGTATCCCCCTCACGCTCCACCACGAAAGAGGCGTTCTCCTTGGCCAGTTCCGCCGCTGCTGCACCACGCGGCTCCGTCGACTCGACGTCGCGGTACTGGATCTTCCAGGTGCTGAGGGCGGTACCAGCGGCGGTCGCGGCCGCAGTCATCACGTTCAGCGTCGACCACTCGGCTCCCCTCGGTCTGACGGTCTTTGGCGCATTCGCCGTGGTCACCGGCCTGATGGCCGTGGTGTTCGTGCCACGGGTCCTCGCTGACGATCGGGGCTCGCGCCTCAACTTCCTCCTGAGCGGAGTTGTCAGCCTCTTCGCCGGCGCGGCCGCTCTGTTCCTCGCCGGAACCGGCACATCCGCGCTGCCCGGTCTCTTCCTCACGGTGATCATCTGGGCGCTGCTCACCGGCGTTCTCGAGCTCTACAGCGGCTTCCGCCTGCGCGGGCGATCGCCGTTCGCGCGAGACTGGATGACCGTCGGCGGGGCCACAGTGCTCCTCGGCATCGTCTACCTGCTCGTGCCGCCGGGACTCGACCAGCACTACACCGGGCCTGACGGCGTCGACCGCAGCCTCACAGCATCCATCGTTACGGTGGGGGTCTTCGGCGCTTACGCCGCGATCGTCGCCGTACTCCTCATCATTGGCGGTTTGTCGCTCAAATGGGGAACGGACGGCGCGGGGCGTTCGTCCACAACAGGCACTACGGAGTCACAATCATGAGCACACCACAGCCACCAAGCCGTCGCGAGATTCTCAAACCGGTCGAGTTGCTTGTCTTCGCTGCGGTCGCTGGAATCTTCACCGGCCTCGTGACCCTCATGGTGACCCGCGACATCTCCTTTGCGCTGATCGGGTTCGGTATCGCGTTCATCGTGACGCTCGTCTTCATCGCCATGTTCGCCCTCACGGTCAAGCCCGACGACATGGAGAAGAAAGACATTCACGACCAGGACACCGGGCACTGACTCTCGGGCGGTAATGCCCGGGCTCTGACTCTCGGGAACTGATGCCAGGGCTCTGGCAGCCGGGTTCTGCCGGTCGGCTCCTGACCCGCGCCCGCTAGCTTGCTGGCACGGTCCGCGGATGCCAGGTCAGGCGTGTTCCAGGACGCAGTCCGGCCCCGGATAGACGAGGCTCTCGTGGCCATCGTCAAACCGGATGTAATAGGGCGGTGCGCCGTCCGGGCCACGCACCTCGAGGATCTGTCCGTGCCGTTCCGGCGCTCCGACGCTCTGGCCCCGAATGACAATCCGCTGTCCGGCTGTTGTCTGCATGATCGCCTCCCGATTTCAGGGTACGCGCGGTGTGCGAAACGCGGAAGGGTCGACGCGTGGCACTTGTCGAGCACGCGCCGAGAACATCAGTTCCGGTCGAGAACATCGGTTGCGCGTGATGTTCTCGACCGCTTCTGATTTTCTCGCGGTTACGCGGGCGCTACGCCAGGTAGTCGACGAGCTCGTCGGCGAGGCCCGTGTAGTGCGCGGGGGTGAGAGCGAGCAGGCGCTCCTTCGCGTCGACGCCGATGTCGAGCGTCGATACGAACTCGATCAGGTCGTCACGGCCGATGCGCTTGCCCCTGGTGAGGTCCTTGAGCAGGGCGTACGGGTCGGTGATCGTCGAGCGACCGGCGACAACCTCGGCGCGGATGACCGTCTGGATCGCCTCGCCGAGAACCTCCCAGTTGGCGTTGAGGTCCGCAGCCAGCACCTCGCGGTCGAGGTCGATCTCACCGAGACCGCGGGCGAGGTTGTCGAGGGCGAGCAGCGAGTGCCCGAGCCCGACACCGATGTTGCGCTGGGTCGTCGAGTCGGTGAGGTCGCGCTGCAGCCTGGAGGTGACGAGGGTTGCGGCGAGCGAGTCGAGCAGGGCGCTGGAGAGTTCAAGGTTGGCTTCGGCGTTCTCGAACCGGATTGGGTTGATCTTGTGTGGCATCGTCGACGAACCCGTGGCACCGGCCTGCGGGATCTGCCGGAAGTAGCCCATCGAAATGTAGGTCCAGGTGTCGGTTGCGAGGTTGTGCAACACCCGGTTGGCGTGCGAGACGCGACCGTAGAGCTCCGCCTGCCAGTCGTGCGATTCGATCTGGGTGGTCAGCGGGTTCCAGACCAGTCCGAGCGATTCGACGAAAGCCCGGGACAGAGCCGGCCAGTCCGCTGTCGGATCAGCGACGGTGTGAGCGGCGAAGTTGCCTGTCGCGCCCGAGAACTTGCCGAGGTATTCGGTGCCGTCGATCTGCTTGGCGATGCGTTCGAGCCTGAAGACGAAGACCGCGAGCTCGTGCCCCATGGTGGTTGGCGTCGCCGGCTGTCCGTGTGTGCGCGCCAGCATGGCATCCGCCCTGTGCTTCACGGCCAGCGCCTGCAGCGTGTCGATGGTGACCCGCAGCTTCGGGAGCCACACCGCCTGAACGGCGTTCGATACGGTGAGCGCGTACGCGAGGTTGTTGATGTCTTCGCTCGTGCAGGCGAAGTGCGTCAGCTCGGCGATGGAGTCGAGGCCGAGGGACGCGAGCCGGTCGCGCACGAGGTACTCGACGGCCTTCACATCGTGGCGTGTGACCGCTTCTTTCTCGGCGAGCCAGTCGATCTCGGCCTGGCCGAAGTAGAGGTACAGCGAACGGAGCGAAAAGATCTGCTCTTCGCTGAGCGGTGCGGATCCGAACATTCCTGCACCGGTCAGGTAAATGAGCCATTCGACCTCGACCTGCACCCGCGCCCGGTTGAGGCCGGCCTCGGACAGGTACTCACCCAGCGGGCTCACCACAGAGGAATAACGGCCATCGAGCGGGCTGAGTGGCTGGGCGGGTAGTGAGGTCATCGGGTGGCTCCCTGTCGGATTGCGGGTTCGATCTGGCGAAAAAGTTGACGGATCGCCCCCTCAATCATGCCCAATACCCGATCGAACATTTCGTCATCCGCGTAGTAGGGGTCGGGAACGTCGGTCAATTCGCTGCGTTCTGCGTCGAAACTGAGCAAAAGCGCGATCTTTCCGCGGTCCGTCTCGGTCGGCGCCCACGCCCGAAGGACCCGATCGTGGGTGCGGTCGAGGGCAACGACCAGGTCGAGCTTCTCGAACCAGTCCGGGTTGAACTGCTTCGCCCGGTGCCGTGCGCCGTCGTAGCCGTACTTACGGAGCGCGGCGATGGTGCGGGCATCTGCCTGTTCGCCGACATGCCAGTCTCCGGTTCCGGCGGACACCGTCTCCACGTATCGGCTCAGCCCGGCCTGGCGCACGAGGTGCTGGAAGACGATTTCGGCCATCGGCGATCGGCAGATATTGCCTGCGCACACGAAGCACACCCGGAAAGGTTGCACCTCGGTCGGGTCCGGGTCGGAAATCATTCCCCTATTCTGTACCGCTCGAGGCTCAGGCGGGAGTCCCCCAAACCCCTTCACAAACCCCCGAATCGGGGTGGGCTGTCCACGGCCTGTGCGCATCGCGGATCTCTCGGGGTCGCCCGGCCACACTGGATCCGACGGCCGAGCGCTTCTCTGGAGCACAGCTCACCCCGCGAGTGCAGTGAAAAGTGAAGGAGAGAATCACGATGACGAGGGTCAATACGCCCATCACGACAGCGATCACCGCGGCACTGGATACGGCGATGATTGGCGGGGTCGGCGCAGCGGGGGACGCGGAATTTCGCGCGGCGCAATTGCGGGCTCTGGACGTCATCTCCGAACAGCGCCGTCGGATCGATGCGCTCCAGCAGAATGTCACGCCCGGCCGACGGCGCATTCTCGATGCAGCGGGCGACCTGACCTGGCGGTCCTCCAGCCGGGCCGAGTTCGAGGCGAGGGTTTCCGAACTCGCAGACCGGCTCACCCTCGCTGCGATTCATCTCACCGAGGCGCTCGAGCAGTGTGAGCACGCGAGAAGGGCGGCCCTCGCCAGCTATTCCGGGGGCGGAGCGGCGCCCGGTTCCCGTGGCTACCCCGACTACCCAGCAGCGAGCGGCGGCCCTGGCGCGACAGGCGCTCTCTGATGTCCGACTCGCTCACCCTGTCGACGGGCGGGCTGACGAGCGTCTCAACCGAGGAGCTTTTCGCATTCTCGAGCGCTCTCGATGTTCTCGCCGTCGACGCAACCGACTGGGCACACGGGGCATCGATCGCGCGGTGCCTGACGGAGTGGTCGACGGATGCCGCACCATACGGATTCGCGGAACCCCCGCTGATGAAGGCCAGCCGGTTGTTCACCGACGCGTCGGACTGCGCCGAGCGGCTCGGCAAAGTGGTTCAGGATGCCGCGAATGCCTACGCGGACGGAGAGGCACGAAGCCGGGAGGCTCTCGGTGCCATGCAGGCGTTCGCCGGGTTCCTGGTCGGCACGTATCTGCGCAACCTCGTCATCGGAGCACTCCCTCTTCTGCCAGGCCTGATTCTCACCGCGACGGTCATGAAGCAGCCGGCGCTGCGCCGCGCTGCCGCGCTTCTCGGGGTCGGCCTCGCCGGTGGACTGGCGCAAAACCCGGGCCTCACCGCGAATCCGGCGTTCGTGGGGATGGTGCGCGATGTGGTGTCAGCGGCAGACGACATCCTGATGGGATTCAGCGGAACGAGTCTGCCCGCGGCGCGGATCCTCGGCGATGAAGGGACCGGCCTCGTCGGACTCGACACTGTCGCCAGCGCCGCAATCGTCCTCGGCGGACGACACGTATTCACCGAGACGCCGGTGCGGACCGTCAGCTACGGGGTCGCGCGGGATGTACGGCCCCCGGCCTCCCTCGCGGATGCCGCGCGACGGATTCCTCCGACCGGCGTGGGAAGACCCCAGATTACTGTCGAGAAGTACACGCACCCCTCTGGCACCGCCTCCTACGCGGTGTACATCGCGGGCACGACGGACTTCGGCGGCAACAGCGCCGAGCCGTTCGACATGGCGAGCAACCTGGCCGCGGTCGCTGACAGCGACGCGGGGGCGTACAGGGCCACGCTCGATGCCATGGAGCAGGCCGGGATCCAGCCCGGCGACCGGGTCAACCTCTTCGGCCATTCCCAGGGCGGGCTTGTCGCCGCCCGCATCGCCGAGTCAGGGAGCTTCGATACCCAGTCTCTCGTCACCTTTGGTGCGCCGAGCGGGCAGGTCGCCGTGCCGGACTCGGTCACCCAGGTTGCGGTCGAGCACGCGGAGGACCTCGTGCCAGCGCTCGGAGGCGAACCGGTCGACGGGGCCGAAGGACGCGACCGTCTCGTCGTTTCCCGCTCCCTCTTCGATGAAACCCCGCCGGGCGCCGACGACGGTGGGGCGTCCCACTCCATGAACGGGTATGAGACGACGGCAGCGCTCATCGATGAGTCCACCGACCCGCGACTCACTGACCTCACCGAGGCGCTGGCCGGAATCGGCTCAGGCGCCGGGGTCGCCCAGGCGTTTCGTTCGGAGCGGGTTCGACCGGGGTGACGCCCCGCTTGGAGTCAGCGGGCCGAGGATCGGCGCTGCGGCCGCAGGATGATCTGGAAGATCCAGTTGATGACGCTGATCACGAGAGCACCGAGAACCGCCCACCAGAAACCGTCGACCGTGAGACCGAAGCCGAACCATCCGCTGACCCAGCCAGCCATGAGAAGGAGCAGGCCGTTGATGATGAACGAGATCAGGCCGAGCGTCAGAATATAGAGCGGGAAGGCCACGATTTTGATCACCGTGCCGATGATGCTGTTCACGATCGCGAAAATGAGGGCGACGAACAGGTAGGTCAGCGCCGTTGCCACACCGTTGTTCGGTGCGTACGGGGTGACCTGCACGCCGGCGACAACGAGCGTGGTCAACCAGATCGCCACAGCGTTGATGACGATGTTCAGGAGGAATTTGGCCATGCTCTACTATGGCACCGCGTCGGAATCAGTGCATTCCCCTGTGAGCCCGTGCGGCGACACCCGTCTCGAACCCCCGGCCGGGGCGGCCAACGCCGAGCGGAACGTACGTATCCGCGCCCGTACGTATGCGATCAGCGGAATGGCCCCTGTCTAGACTCGACGTGTGACTTTCACCCCGGCAAACGCAGATCACCCGCTTTCCCGGCCCGCGGTGAAGCTTCGGCCGGAGATACTCGCAACGCCCCCCTACCGGCAGGGCAAAGCGGCGACGGATGATGCGTTCAAGTTGTCCAGCAACGAGAACCCTTTCCCCCCACTGCCCGGGGTCGTCGAGGCTGTCGTCGCTGCGGGGGCGTTCAATCGATACCCGGACGCGAGCGCTGCCGCGCTGCGGGAGGTGCTCGCTGAGAAACACGGCGTCAGCCCCGAGGAGATCCACATCGGATCGGGTTCCGTTGCGTTGCTCAGCCAGTTCATCACCGCTGCCGCGGGCCCAGGCGACACCGTCGTCTACGCGTGGCGTTCCTTCGAGGCCTACCCGGGGCTCGTCACCGTCGCGGGCGCCGAGAGCGTGCAGGTCCCCAACCGGGACGACGGGACTCACGACCTCGACGCTATTGCCGCGGCGATCGACGAGCGAACCCGCGTCGTCATCGTGTGCACGCCGAACAACCCCACCTCCGCGATTGTCACCGCCGCTGAGTTCGAGGCATTCATGGAGCGGGTTCCCGCCGACGTCCTCGTCCTCCTCGATGAGGCGTACGCCGAGTTCGTCACGAACCCGGATGCCGTCAATGGACTCACCCTGACCGGCCGCTACCCGAACCTCGTCGTCCTGCGCACCTTCTCCAAGGCATACGGGCTCGCCGGCCTCCGCGTCGGCTGGGCTCTCGGGCCCGCAGGCATTCTCGACGCAGCGCGCGCGTCTGCCATCCCGCTTTCGGTCACCCAGCCCGCCCAGTCAGCGGCCATCGCCTCGCTCGGGCTCGAAGACGAGTTGCTCGAACGGGTGGACCGTCTCAGCGTGCTGCGCGACAGCATCCGTTCGGCGCTTCTCGACCAGGGCTGGAGAGTGCCGGATGCCCAGGGCAACTTCATCTGGCTCGCAACGGGTGACGAGACGCTCCACGTGAATGAGGTGTTCCTCAGCCACGGGATCGTGGCGCGGGCCTTCCCCGGATCGGGCATCAGAATCACGATTGGCGAGGAAGAAGCTATGGAGAAGCTCCTACAGGCGAGCGCGGACGTTGTGGGATCTCTACCAGCTGGGCATCCGGCCCGGCAGTTAGGTTAGGACAATGGCGGAAACCGAAACGACGTCTCTCACGCCCCCGGTCCAGGTTCTGGCCACTGACGGAAGCTATTCACCGACCGCGTCGGCCGAGCCGTATCTGCCGTATCTCGACGCGCTGACCGATCAGGACCACGAACAGTTCTACCGGGACATGGTCATCGCTCGGGCGTTCGACACCGAGGCGGCGAACCTGCAGCGTCAGGGCCAGCTCGCCCTGTGGCCGCCGTGCCACGGCCAGGAGGGTGCCCAGGTTGGATCCGGTCGCGCCGCGCGCGCCCAGGACCACATCTTCCCGTCGTATCGGGAGCACGCCGTCGGCTTGATTCGCGGGGTCGACCTCCTCGGCATCATCGAGGTCATGCGCGGAACCACCCACTCGGGCTGGGACATCTCCGACCCGGCCAACGGCAATTTCCGCCCGTACACACTCGTCATCGGAGCGCAGGCGCTGCACGCGACGGGCTATGCGATGGGCGTGAAGTTCGACGGCGCGACGGCAACGGGAAATCCCGAAACCGACGAGGCAGTGATGGTCTACTTCGGCGACGGAGCGACCAGCCAGGGCGACGTCAACGAGGCCATGATCTTCGCTGCCAGCTACCAGACCCCGCAGGTGTTCTTCCTGCAGAACAATCACTGGGCGATCAGCGTTCCTGTGACCACCCAGTCGCGGACACCGCTCTTCGAACGGGCCAAAGGCTTCGGCCTTCCCGCCGTGCAGGTTGACGGCAACGACGTGCTCGCGAGCTACGCGGTCTCGGCCAAACACCTGTCGGATGCCAGGTCAGGCGGTGGCCCGCAGCTCATCGAAGCGCTCACCTATCGCGTCGGCGCACACACCACGAGTGACGACCCGACGAAGTACCGCACCCAGGAAATGACCGACTCGTGGATCCTCAAGGATCCGATCGTGCGGTTCGAGGCGTTCCTCCGCGGTCAGGGCGCCTCGGACGAGTTCTTCGCCGGTGTCGCCGAGCAGGCACGCGATTACACCGCAGACATCCGTGCGCGCACACACGCCATTAAGGACCCGGACCTGACCAGCATGTTCGACAACGTCTACAGCGAAGACCACCCGCTCGTCACCGAGGAGCGGGAGTGGCTGTCGGCCTACGAGCGCACCATGGCCGGAGGTGCAGCATGACGCTGAGCATCGACGCGCAGGTCGCGACCATGCCCATGGCGAAGGCCATCAACGCCGGACTCCGGCAGGCGATGGTCGAGAACGACAAGGTCCTCCTGATGGGCGAGGACATCGGCAAGCTCGGTGGCGTCTTCCGCATCACCGAGGGATTGCAGGCCGAGTTCGGAGAGAGCCGGGTGCTCGACACCCCGCTCGCGGAGTCGGGCATTATCGGGACAGCGATCGGCCTCGCCATGCGCGGCTACCGCCCGGTGTGCGAGATCCAGTTCGACGGCTTCATCTACCCCGGCTTCAACCAGATCACGTCGCAGCTCGCCAAACTGACCAATCGCAACGAGGGCGCCCTCGAGATGCCCGTTGTCATCCGGGTGCCGTACGGCGGACATATCGGTGCGATCGAGCACCACCAGGAAAGCCCCGAGGCGTATTTCGCCCACACCGCTGGCCTTCGCTCGGTCAGCCCATCGACACCGAACGACGCGTACTGGATGATCCAGGAAGCGATCGCGTCGAACGACCCCGTCATGTTCTTCGAGCCCAAGAGCCGGTACTGGCCCAAGGGCGAGGTCGACCTCTCCGGATCAGCAGCACCGCTGCACGCGAGCCGGATCGTGCGGACGGGAACTGACGTCACGGTCGTTGCACACGGCGCGATGGTCAGCATGCTGATCCAGGCCGCAGAGCTGGCGGCTGCGGAGGGCATCAGCCTCGAAGTGATCGACCTCAGGTCGATCTCGCCGATCGACTATGGCCCGATCCTCGAGAGCGTGCGCAAGACCGGCCGCCTCGTCGTCGCCCAGGAAGCACCGGGCAACGTCTCCGTCGGTTCTGAGATTGCGGCGACGGTTGCCGAGCGCGCCTTCTATTCGCTCGAAGCCCCGGTACTGCGGGTTTCCGGCTTCGATGTCCCCTTCCCGCCGGCCAAGCTCGAGGCGCTGTACCTGCCCGACGCCGACCGCATCCTCGAGGCCGTCGATCGCGCGCTCGCCTACTAGTCGCCCGTCGACCGAATGGAGAACCATGAGTGAGTTCCAGTTTTTGATGCCGGATGCCGGTGAAGGGCTCACCGAGGCCGAAGTGGTCTCGTGGAAGGTCGCGCCAGGCGACGCCGTCGAGCTCAACCAGGTGATCGTCGAGATCGAGACCGCCAAGTCCCTCGTCGAGCTGCCATCGCCCTTCGCGGGCACCGTCGCATCCATCCTCGTCACCGAGGGCACAACCGTCGATGTCGGCACCCCGATCATCACGATCAGTGCAGCGGATGCCGGTGGCCAGGCAGCTGCAGAAGTCGCCCCGCCCGCCGTCTCAACGGAGTTCGCAGAAGCGGTTGCCGACACCAGGGGCACCGTTGACGACGAGAAGCCCGGCGCGGTTCTCGTGGGCTACGGCGATGCCGGGCATGTGTCTTCTCGCCGCCGCGCGCGGACGCGGCCCGTCCCGCCCGCCGCTCGACCGGCATCCGTCCCACCCGCGAAGGGCCCGGTGATCGCGAAACCGCCGATCCGCAAGCTCGCGAAGGACCTCGGCGTCGACCTCGCCCAGGTCACCGGCACCGGTGTCGGGGGAGAGGTCACCCGGGACGACGTGGTGCGCGAGGCCGGCCAGGCGAGTGTGTTCCGCAACATCGAAACACCCGAGTGGGGCGACACCCGCGAGGAACGGATTCCGGTCAAGGGTGTTCGTAAGCAGATCGCGAAAGCGATGGTCGAGGCTGCGTTCAAGGCCCCGCACGTGTCGCTGTTCGTCGACGTCGATGCGACCCGCACCATGGAGTTCATCAAACGGCTCAAGAATTCGACCGACTTTGCCGGGGTCAAGGTTTCGCCGCTGCTGATCATGGCAAAGGCGATGATCTGGGCCGTGCGCCGGAACCCGACGGTGAACGCAACCTGGACCGATGAGGAGATCATCGTCCGGCACTACGTCAACCTCGGTGTCGCCGCCGCCACCCCGCGCGGGCTCATTGTTCCGAACGTCAAGGAAGCGCAGTCGATGACGCTGCTCGAGCTGGCTCAGTCGCTTGAGCAGCTCACCCTCACCGCGCGTGAGGGAAAGACGCCCCCCGCCGACCAGCAGAACGGCACCATCACCATCACGAACATCGGTGTGTTCGGGATGGACACCGGAACACCGATCCTCAACCCGGGTGAGGTCGGGATCGTTGCGCTCGGCACGATCAAGCAGAAGCCGTGGGTTGTCGACGGTGAGGTGCGACCTCGCTTCGTCACGACCCTCGGTGCGTCGTTCGACCACAGGGTCGTCGATGGTGATGTCGCGTCGCGATTCCTCGCCGATGTCGCCTCGATCATCGAGGAACCGGCGCTGCTGCTCGAGTAGAAGTGCACGCTCCTCGGGTGGCGCTCAGCGCGCGACCCGAGGAGCGGTGGCTGCCGGTTCGGCAGCGGGCCTAAAAGCCGCCGCCGAAGTCTCCGCCGCCGCCGAAGTCTCCGCCACCGAAGCCCCCGCCGCCTCCGAAGTCGCCCCAACCGCCGCCGTCTCCGCCGCCGGCATCCGCGCCAGCGTCTGAACCGGCATCCGATCCGCCATCTGAACCTGACTCATCCGCGCCGGCCCCCTCTGCGCCGGCCTCGGTTGACGGGTCAGGCATGAACGTTCCGACGACAGCCGAAGCGATGACATACCCGGCGACGGTGCCGAGGAGTGACGCGCCGACCATGCTGCCGAAGCCAGGGCCGTTCATGGTGCGCTCCATCGTGCCGGGCTGGCGCAACTCGGAACGCGTCGCCGATTGCGCGAGCGACCGGGGGTCGTCGCCGCGTGGCGCATCACCCGGTGCAGCGTCAGCGCTGAGCTGCGTGAACAGGAGCTGCCTCTGCTCGGGCGTCAGCTTTGCGAACGCCTCTTCGTGAGCCTGCTCAATTGCCTCGGGGGGAGCCGTGCGCAGCAGGTAGCGGTAACGCTCCACGGCGATTTCATCGTCGGTGCGCTGGCCCTGCTGCCCGTAGCCCTGCTGTTGCGGGCGGTACTGCTGCTGTGCGTCCTGCTGGCCTGAGCCAAAAAGCCTGTCAAGAAAACCCATGGTGTGCTCCTTGCATGTTGTCGAGTTGGCCCAGTTTACGAACGGATGCCGTGAGCACACTGCGAAGATATCCAGGGCAGTGTCCAAGCGCGTGGCCGTGCGCGCCGGCACTCAGACTCTGGGCAGTTTCACGGCAAAGGCACAGCCCAGAATAAGCTCCCTCCGGTTTCTGTTAGGCTCGTCCCTGGCCATGATGGCCGTAACGCTAGTCCGCGGGCGAATGTGACACAGGAATGTCGCGCATTCGGACGTATGGTCTTGTGACGTTGGCGGCGGTCCCATGGCCGCGTCAGCACAGCTCCCGAATCGCTTCAGACGCACTGGTCGTCGCCGCTTGATGGGTGGGGCAGGTGCACTCGTCCCTGACCCGGTCGTAACTTACGAGAATGCCGTGCAGGCATCCGTCCCCTCCCGGGAAAGTCATGAAATGTGGCTGTGGCACCTGCGCGCGCACGGAGAAAACGTGACCAACACTGTTGCCGTTGAGGTAAACAATGTCTACAAAGTCTTTGGCAAAAAGCCGCGCGACGTCGTCAAGCGATTGCAAGGCGGAGCGAAACGGGATGAGCTGTCCTCGCTCGGAACCGCCGCGGTCATCGACGCAAGTTTCGACGTTCAAAAGGGCGAGATCTTCGTTGTCATGGGCCTCAGCGGTTCGGGCAAGTCCACGCTGATCCGCATGCTCAATGGGCTGCTCGAGCCGACATCCGGCTCCGTAGCCGTCTACGGCTCAGCCGTGAGCGGTGTGCCCGCGAAGCAGCTCCGCGAGGTGCGCCGGTCGAAGATCTCCATGGTCTTCCAGCACTTCGCCCTCCTGCCGCACCGCACGGTGCTCGATAACGCCGCTTACGCTCTCGAAGTCCAGGGTGTGCCCCTGGCCGAGCGGCGTGAGCGCGCGCAGAAGGTCGTCTCCCGCGTCGGTCTCTCCGGCTGGGAAGACAAGCTTCCGGGCGAGCTCTCCGGTGGAATGCAGCAGCGCGTTGGCCTTGCCCGCGCGCTCGCCGCAGACACCGACGTCCTGCTCATGGACGAGGCATTCTCGGCACTCGACCCGCTCATCCGGCGTGAGATGCAGGAACAGCTCGTCGAACTCCAGCAGGAGCTCGGCAAGACGATCATCTTCATCACCCACGACCTCAACGAGGCCATGTTCCTCGGTGACCGCATCGCCGTCATGCGCGACGGTCGCATCGTGCAGGTCGGAACTCCCGATGAGATCCTCACCGATCCGGCCAACGACTACGTCGCCCAGTTCGTCCAGGACGTCGACCGTGCCCGCGTGCTCACCGCCGCGAGCGTGATGGAGCCGGCGCGCGCCGTCGTCTCCGGCTCAGCCGGACCGCGTGCCGCGCTGCGCACCATGCGTGACATGCAGACATCCGCCGCTTTCGTCGTCGGAAACGGCCGCAGGCTGCTCGGCGTCGTTCACGACCGCGAGGTGCTCGGCCTCGTCAAGGCGGGCAACCGCGACCTGATGCCGATCGTCCGCAACGACCCGGCAACGGTCGGACCCGACCAGTACCTGGTCGACCTGTTCGAGCCAGCAGCCGAAAGCCAGCTGCCCGTCGCCGTCGTCGATGAGAAGGGCCGCCTGCTCGGCGCCATTCCCCGCGTCACGCTGCTCGCCGCGCTTGCCAACCTGCCGACGGCCACCGGTGAAAACCAGGTCATCGAGACTCCGGCAACCGTTGCCGTCGACGTCATCACCCAGACGCTCCGCGAAACCGCTGGGCTCACCGACGAAGTCGACCAGGCCAGGGCAATGCCTGCCGACGATGTCCGCACCGCTTCTGAAGGGAGCCTTCGCTGATGGATTTCCGTATTCCGCTCGGCCAGTGGGTCGAAGACTTTGTCGACATCCTCACCGACACGCTCCAGCCGTTGTTCGACGTGCTTCGCGCCGTCTTCCTCGGTCTCTACGACCTCGTCAACCTGATTCTCCAGACCCCGCCGTTCTGGGTCATCATCCTCGCGGTCGCTGTTCTTGGCTTCCTCGCGACGGGCTGGAAGCTCGCCGTCGGTGTCGTTATCGGCTTCGCGCTGATCTTCTCGGTCGACCAGTGGGAGAACGCGATGGACTCACTGTCCCTCGTGCTCGTCGCCAGCTTCCTCGCGGTGCTCATCAGCGTGCCGCTCGGCATTCTCGGTGCGCGCTCCGACACCTGGTCGCGGATCCTCAAGCCGATCCTCGACTTCCTGCAGACCATGCCTGCGTTCGTGTACCTCATCCCCGCGCTCATCCTGTTCCGCGTCGGTGTCGTTCCGGGAATCGTCGCGACGATCATCTTCGCGCTCGCCCCCGGCGTCCGTCTCACCGAGCTCGGCATCCGTGGCGTTGACAAGGAAGTTGTCGAGGCCGGTCACGCCTTCGGTTCGTCACCCTTCCGAATCCTGCGCCAGATCCAGCTGCCGCTCGCGATGCCGAGCATCATGGCCGGTATCAACCAGGTCATCATGCTGTCGCTCTCCATGGTCGTCATCGCCGGAATGGTCGGCGCTGGCGGACTCGGCGGCGACGTCGTCGCAAGTCTCAACCGCATCGACATCGGCCTCGGCTTCGAAGCCGGTTTGTCTGTCGTCATCCTCGCCATTGTTCTCGACCGCCTCACCGCGTCACTTGGCACAAGGAAAAAGCGTGCGAAGAAGGCGGATGCCGCTTCTTCCGGTTCCGGGGTGACTCCCGTTTCACCGAAGGACGAGCAGCTCATCGCACAGGCCGCCGGTGCGGGTGCACCCACCGACAGCCGCACCCCGCAGGGCGCAAGCGCCTAACCACACACATCGGCCGGGTTCACGCGGTGGGCCCGGCCAGCAGGATCTGATCGACAGCACTGAGAGGTAAGAATGAAGAAATACAGCAGAATCGCCATTGCAGCACTCGCGACGGTCGGTCTGGTTGGACTGGCCGGATGCGCAAGCACGGGCTCGTCAGACTCGGCCGATGGTGGCGAGAAGACCGACCTCACCCTCGCTGTGTTCAACGGCTGGGATGAAGGAGTGGCGACCAGCTGGCTCTGGAAGACCATCCTTGAAGACGAGGGATACTCCGTCGACCTCGAGTTCGCCGATCCCGCGCCGGTTTTCGAGGGCCTCTCCTCGGGTGACTACGACTTCACGACCGACGTGTGGTTGCCCGTCACGCACGAGGCATACCTCGACAACTACGGTGACGACATCGTCGAGCTCGGCGCCTGGAACGACGAGTCCAAGCTGACACTCGCGGTCAACGAGGACGCACCGATCGATTCGATCGACGAACTGGCCGAGAACGCCGACCTCTTCAACAACACGATCGTCGGCATCGAGCCCGGCGCCGGCCTCACCGCGGCGATGGAGGATGCGGTCATCCCGACCTACGGGCTCGACGACATGGAGTTCCTGACCTCATCGACGGCCGCCATGCTGTCCGAACTCAAGAGCGCGACGGACAAGGGCGAGAACGTCGTCGTCACCCTGTGGGAGCCGCACCGCGCGTACGCGCAGTTCCCGCTGAAGAACCTCGAGGACCCCGATGGCGCGTTCGGCGCCACCGAGAGCCTCTACAGCTACGGAAGCACCGAGTTCGCCGAGAACTCGCCGAAGGCTGCCGGATACCTCGAGAACTTCGAGATGGACAGTGAAACCCTCATGTCACTCGTGAAGGCCATGTTCATCGACTACGACGGTGACGACTACGCACCGATCGTCGAGAAGTGGATCGAAGGCAACCAGGAATACGTCGACGGGCTCACCTCCTAGTTCGACACAGCCGGCAAGCGCCGGGGTGGGCTGGATCTCACCCCGGCGTTTTTCATTTCTCGCGGTTCAGGCACCACAACCATGTCGCCGAATACCGGCGGCCGAAAGGTAATCCCATGAACACCGGTTCACGAATCACAACAGTGGCAGCGCTCAGCGCCGGCCTCATCGCCCTCACCGGCTGCACGGCGGCCGAGACCTCCGCAGCGCACGACAACGGAGACGAGAAGGATGTCTCGATCGCGGTCTTCAACGGCTGGGACGAAGCGGTTGCAACGAGCGTTCTCTGGGAGAGCATCCTCAACGACAAGGGCTACGACGTTGCCCTCGACTACGCAGACCCCGCACCGGTTTTCGCCGGCGTTGCGGCCGGCGACTACGACGTCACCCTCGATGTCTGGCTGCCGTTCACCCACAAGAGCTACCTCGAGGAGTACGGCGACGACATCGCCGAGCTCGGCGCGTGGAACAACGAGGGCAAGAACGCCATAGCTGTCAACGCGGATGCCCCGATCGACTCGCTCGCGGAACTCGCCGAGAACGCAGACCTGTTCGACAATAAGATCATCGGCATCGAGCCGGGCGCAGGACTGACCATGGCAACCGAGGAACGGGTCATCCCGACGTACGGCCTCGAAGACATGGAGTACGTCACGTCGTCCACGTCGGCCATGCTGACCGAGCTCACCAGTGCGACCAAGGCGGGCGAGAACATCGCCGTTACTCTCTGGGAGCCGCACTGGGCATACGGTGAGTTCCCGCTCAAGAACCTCGAGGACCCCGAGGGCGCACTCGGCGCAGTTGAGTCGATCCACTCCTACGCCTCCACCGACTTCAGCGAAAGCCACCCCACTGTCGCCGGCTGGTTCTCGGACTTCGAGATGGACCTCGACACCCTGTACTCGCTGGAAAAGGCCCTCTTCGTCGACTACGACGGTGACGACTACGCACCGATCGTCGAGAAGTGGATCGACGACAACCAGGAGTACGTCGACGGACTCACCTCCTAAAACCCCCGACTCCGAAGCAACTCGGTGAAACGAGAGCCCGGCCCGCCACTGGCGAGCCGGGCTCTCGTGGTTTGTCTGCGGGGTCTGCCCCACAAAACAAATTGATAACCGTTATCATTACGGCTAGTATCGTTTCTCGTGACCACGTTCCGCGCTTCTCTCGTTCTGATCCCGGTGGCAGCACTTCTCCTGACCGGATGCTCCGGCCAGGCAGATTCTGCCGCCACCGAACCCTCGGGGTTGCGTGTCGTCGCCTCCACCAACGTCTACGGCAGCATCGCGTCGACGATCGGGGGAGATCACGTCGACGTCACCAGCATCATCGATTCCGCAGCGCAGGACCCGCACAGCTACGAGGCCAGTGCTCGGGACCAGCTCGCCATTTCGAAAGCGGACATCGTGATCGAGAACGGCGGCGGCTACGACCCCTTCATCGACACGCTCGTCCACGCCGGGGCGAGCGACGACGTCGAACTCGTCAACGTCGTCGACCTGTCGGGTCGGGCGCCCGTCCAGACCGACGACCACGACCACGCGGAGGGCGAGGAGCACGACCACGAACACATCGAGGGGGTAAACGAGCACGTCTGGTACGACCTCGCGGCCGCTGACGCACTGGCAAGCGCGCTTGCCCACACCTTCTCGCACCTCGACGAGGAGAACGCCGAAAGCTACTCAGCCAATTACTCGGCCTTCTCCGAAGACATCGCCGAGCTCACCGGGCGCGCTGCTGAGCTCAAGGCAGCGAATGACGGAACTGCGGTCGCGCTCACCGAACCGGTCCCGCTCTACCTGCTCGAGGCATCCGGTCTTCACAACCTCACGCCTGATGACTTCAGCGAAGCGATCGAGGAAGGCACTGATGTGCCACCGGCAAGTCTCCGCGAGACGCTCGACCTCCTCAGCTCGGGCGAGGTCGCGATGCTCGCCTACAATGAGCAGACGAGCAGCCCGGAAACCAAACAGGTCCGGGACGCTGCCGACAAGAATTCCGTCCCCGTCGTCTCCTTCGCTGAGACGCTTCCTGACGGTGAGGATTATGTGAGCTGGATGACCAACAACCTCGACGCCATCACGGACGTGCTCGCCTCGTGAGTGCACCCTCCGATCCAGGCGGTCACCGCCATCCCACCGCACCGGTCCTGAGCCTCACCGACGCTGCACTCAGCTTCGGAGACCGCGTGCTGTGGAACAAGCTCACCCTCGACGTGTGCGCCGGCGAGTTTCTCGCGGTGCTCGGGCCGAACGGGTCGGGCAAGACCAGCCTGCTGAAGACGATCCTCGGCCAGCAGAAGCTCGACTCGGGAACCGCCGACTTCGACGGGCATCCTGTTCGACGTGGCGACAGGAGGATCGGCTACATTCCCCAGCAGAAACTGATTCCGGGTGGGACGCCGATGCGAGCCCGCGACCTCGTTGCGCTCGGTGTGAACGGACACCGCTTCGGACTTCCCGTTTCGCGCGCATCGGAAAAGCGCCAGGTCGACGAACTGCTCGAGGCCGTCGGCGCGACCGCGTACGCCGACGAGCCTGTCGGCAACCTGTCTGGTGGCGAGCAGCAGCGGCTGCGCGTCGGCCAGGCGCTCGCCGGTGACCCGAAACTGCTGCTCTGCGACGAACCGCTGCTCAGTCTCGACCTGCAGCACCAGAGGGGAGTCTCCGAGCTCATCGACCGGCGACGCCGTGAGCACGGGACGCCCGTTGTCTTCGTCACCCACGACGTCAACCCGGTGCTCGGCATGGTCGACCGGATCCTGTACCTCGCCGGCGGACAGTTCCGTGAGGGAACGCCCGATGAGGTGCTTCGGAGCGACGTACTCTCTGAGCTCTACGGCACGCCGGTCGACGTGCTTCGCACGGGCGAGCGTGTTGTCGTCGTTGGAATCCCCGACAGCGAGACCCACCATCACCACCACTCCCACGCGGAGGGTGTCCTGTGATCACGCTCGACGAGCTCTGGTCCCGTCTTTTCAACTTCGAGAACTACGGTGAACTGCTCGCGCTCGTGCAGAACTCGCTCATCGCCGGCGCCATCCTCGGGATCGTCGGCGGGCTCATCGGCGTCTTCGTGATGCAGCGCGACATGGCGTTCGCCGTTCACGGCATCAGCGAACTCTCCTTTGCCGGTGCAGCGGCTGCGCTGCTGTTCGGTGTCAATGTCGTCGCGGGCTCGATCGCGGGTGCGCTCATCGCGGCGATCATGATTGGGCTGCTCGGATCGCGAGCGCGGGATCGCAACTCGATCATCGGTGTGCTCATGCCGTTCGGTCTCGGTCTCGGCATCCTGTTCCTCGCCCTGTATCCGGGCAGGAGTGGCAATAAGTTCGGGCTGCTCACCGGTCAGATCATCTCGGTCGACGACCCTCAGCTGGTCTGGCTGACCGGGATCAGCATCGTCGTCCTCGCCGGACTGCTGTGGATGTGGCGCCCGCTGAGCTTCGACAGCCTCGATGCCGACGTCGCTGCCGCGCGTGGTGTTCCCACCCGCTTTGTCTCGCTCGCGTTCATGGTGCTGCTCGGCCTCATCGTCGCGGTCTCGGTTCAGATCATTGGTGCCCTGCTCGTTCTTGCGCTCCTCGTGACGCCTGCCGCAGCGGCACTCCGGTTGTCGGCATCGCCGCTCTGGGTGCCCGTGCTCGCAATGGTCTTCGGGTTTGTTGCGGCGGTTGGCGGCATTCTGCTCGCGCTCGGAGGGTCGCTCCCGATCAGCCCATACATCACGACGATCTCGTTCACGATCTACCTCGTCGCGAGGCTCATCGGCCTCGGCACGAAGACGCGGCCGGGGCTACGCTAGCCATGACAAAGATCATTCCAACAGTCGAATTGCGGAGGTGAGCCGTGGCCGTCAAGAGAAATACCTGGCAGCGTGAAGCGGTTCGCGAAGCGCTCGATTCCCGCGACGGATTCGTCAGTGCGCAGGGTCTCCACCAGGGCCTGCGCGACGCGGGGTCACCGATCGGACTGGCAACGGTTTATCGCGCCCTGGCGGATCTCGCCACGGTCGGTGAGGCGGATTCGCTGCAGTCACCTGATGGCGAGAGTCTTTACCGCGCGTGTGCCTCAACCGGCCACCACCACCACCTCATCTGCCGCTCGTGCGGGCTGACCGTCGAGATCGAGGCAACGGAGGTCGAGCAGTGGGCGAAGCGCACGGCATCCGAACACGGATTCACCGAGGCGCAGCACATTGTGGACATCTTTGGCTACTGTGCCGAGTGCTCGCGGGCGATAACCACGGCCTGACAACGTAGAGGCCCGCACCCGACCGGGGTCGGGTGCGGGCGCTGTGCGAGCTCACGCGATGCGCGCGTCAGCGAACGTAGAGCGAGGGGTTCGCCGGTTCGGTGTCAGCCGGGTCGGATCCTTCATCAGTCTCCGGGGTCGACTCGGCGTCCTCCGGGGTCGTCTCGTCCGGAGCTGCACGGTCGGGGTCGATCTCGTCACGATCCAGGTCGTGCGGGCGTACGTGGCCGCTGTCGCCGGGTCCGCCGTCACGGCCATCGTCCCCTGGGCCGCCCTGGCCTCCTCTGTCGCCCCAGCGGGGGCCGTCGTCCGACGTGCTGTGGAACATCCCCGGGCCGTCGTCGACAGCGGTTCCTGCCCAGAAGCCGCCGCCGAAGAGCACGGCGGCGAGGGCGACGCCTGCGACGCTGAGCAGCGCGATGCGCTTGCCGCTGGGTCGGCTGGAATCCGTGTGCTGCTCCGTGGGTTCTGCCGGGGGATACGTGAACGCTGACTGCGGGTAAGCGCGAGGGGCGTCCGGGTCCACCGTTGGTGCGCCCGTGTTCACGTTCGGGGTGGTCTCGTTCGTGTTCGGTGTGTTCGTGTTTGGTGTGTCTTTACGCATGTTTGAGGTCTCTGTGCTCCTGTTCGATTCTCTGTGGACCTGTGGTTTCATTGGCTGCTGCCTGTAACTCGATTGTGCGCGGCGGTGCTATCAGGAGGCTAAGAGCGGCCTGCCAGCTTCCTCGGTTTGGCGGGGCGTGCCTGTCGCTTGCTCCACGTCCATTCGCCGGGATGCCATTTCTCCTGTACGATTGATCTTTGGCTGAGCGGGCACCTCCCGTTCGGATCGCACAGACACTCCCTCGGCTTTCACATTCGGGTGGTTTGCGTGTGCCGACAAGAGATCTTGGGCAGGACGAGAGTCCTGCGGTACTGAAGGAGAGAACCATGGCAGCAACCTGCCAGGTGACCGGAGCCATTCCCGGCTTCGGACACAACATTTCGCACTCGCACCGACGCACCAAGCGTCGCTTCGACCCGAACGTGCAGAAGAAGACGTACTTCGTACCGTCACTTCGCCGTAACGTCACGCTCACGCTGAGCGCCAAGGGCATCAAGGTTATCGATGCTCGTGGAATCGAGTCGGTCGTCAAGGACCTGCTGGCCCGTGGGGAGAAGATCTAATGGCAAAGACCCAGGACGTTCGTCCGATCATCAAGCTTCGTTCGACGGCAGGAACCGGTTACACCTACGTGACCAAGAAGAACCGTCGCAACAACCCCGACCGTCTCGTACTGAAGAAGTACGACCCCGTAGTGCGCAAGCACGTTGAATTCCGAGAGGAGCGCTAAGCCATGGCTAAGAAGAGCATGATTGCGAAGAACAACCAGCGCAAAGTTATCGTTGAGCGTTACGCAGCAAAGCGCCTCGAGCTGAAGAAGGCCCTCGTGGACCCGAACGGCACAGACGAATCGCGTGAAGCCGCTCGTGTCGGCCTGCAGAAGCTTCCCCGCAACGCTTCACCGGTGCGCCTGCGCAACCGTGACGCTGTTGACGGACGCCCCCGCGGCCACCTCTCGAAGTTCGGCATCTCGCGTGTCCGCTTCCGCGACATGGCGCACAAGGGCGAACTGCCCGGCATCACCAAGTCGAGCTGGTAAGCACTCTCGAACCCTGAAACGGGTGTCGGCCTTCTGGCCGGCACCCGTTTTTGTCTTTAACGCCCCCGGCCACCCGCGCGCAAGTCTGACGGCCAGGTTCTTGTGGCCGGTCTGCTCTGTCGTAGAGTCAGTTTCACACTCTTACCCGATACTCAGGAGTACCCACTGAACGCGCACGAGAACGCACCACACCCGGCTCTCCGGAGTCTTGACCAGGTCAGCGCTGTGCTCTTCGATCTCGATGGGGTACTGACGCCGACCGCTGACCTGCACCGGTACGCATGGCAATCCATGTTCACGGAAGTCTTCGCCGAAAAGGGCGTTTCCCAGCCGTATACCGACGACGACTACTTCGAATACCTGGATGGCAAACAGCGGTATGAGGCCGTCGCGAGCCTGCTGGCATCCCGCGGTATCCAGGTGCCGCTCGGAGCGCCAGACGACCCGCCGGCCGCTGATACGGTGTGTGGCATCGGGAACCGCAAGAACGGCTACTTCTCACGGGTCCTTGAGGAGCGTGGCATCAGCCCCTATCCCGGCTCGCTCGCCCTCGTCGATGAGCTTTACGCCAGGCGGATGCCAATGGGCGTCGTCTCGAGTTCGAAGAACGCCAGGTGGGTACTCACCAGCGCCGGCCTGCTGGACCGATTCGCCGTGATCGTCGACGGCGTTGTCGCGGCTGAGGAGGCGCTCGGGAGTAAGCCGGCACCGGATATGTTCCTGTACGCCGCCGAAAAGTTGCAGATCAGTCCGTCCGAGATCGCCGTGTTCGAGGATGCGATCTCGGGGGTGGCCTCGGCCCGCGCTGGCAACTTCGGCCTTGTGGTCGGTGTCGACCGGGGAGCGGGCAGCGACGCGTTGCTCGCGGCCGGGGCCGACGTCGTCATCGATGATCTTGCCGTGTACGCGCACGGATCAGTCCCCACCGAGGAGCGCAACAACGCATGAACCGCGATCGTTTTCCTGTTGACCCGTGGCGCCTCATCGAGACCGAGTACGACCGCAAGACCCTCGGTGAGACCGAGTCTCTCTTCGCGGTAGGCAACGGCTACCTCGGCATGCGTGGCAACGCCGTCGAGGGGCGAAGGGCCTACGAGCACGGCACGTTCGTCAACGGTCTGCACGAGACCTGGAGGATCCGCCACGCTGAGGACGCGTATGGGTTCGCCCAGGTCGGGCAGATCATGGTGAACGCGCCCGACAGCAAGGTGATGCGGCTCTACGTTGACGACGAACCGCTGTCGCTCGGTGACGCCGATCTGCTCAGCTATGAGCGTGCGCTGGACTTTCGCGACGGCGTGCTCCGGCGCGACCTCGTCTGGCTGACCCCATCGGGTAAGCGAGTGCAGGTGTCTGCGAGCCGTATGGTCTCGTTCCCCGAGCGTCACCTGGCCGTCATGACCCTCGAGGTGACGGTGCTCGACGCCGATGCTCCCCTGACCATTTCCTGCCAGATCCTCAACCGGCAGGACGGTGAAGACGAGTACGACGGCCCCAGCGGTGTTGGCGGCAACGCGCAACAGAGCGATCCCCGCGCGGGAGGCCGGGTGTCCGAGCGGGTATTCGAACCGCAGGAGCGCTGGCAGGACGGTAACCGAAGCGTGCTGAGCTACGAGACGGCGCATTCCGGCATGACGCTCGCCGTGGCCGCGGACCACCTGATCGAGACGTCAAACGATTACACGGTCGAACGATACATCGACGGCGATATCGCGAAGAACGTCTTCTCCGTTGACGCCAAGCGCGGAGATCCCGTCAAAATCACGAAGGTCGTGAGCTACCACAGCTCCCGGACCACGCCGACGCGCGAACTCATCGACAGGTGCAGGCGCACTCTCGACCGGATCGCTTCGGCTGGCGTGACGGCGCAGTACGCAAAGCAGAAGGAATGGCTGACGGAATACTGGTCGCGCTCGGATGTCGAGATCCCCGGGCGCGATGAACTGCAGCAGGCCGTGCGCTGGAACCTGTTCCAGCTCGCACAGGCGTCAGCTCGGGCCGACGGCCTGGGCGTGCCGGCAAAGGGCGTCACAGGAAACGGGTACAACGGCCACTACTTCTGGGACACCGAAATCTATGTGCTGCCGTTCCTCACGTACACGAGCCCGCTCTGGGCGCGGAACGCACTTCGGATCCGGGAGCAGATGCTGCCCAAAGCACGCGAGCGCGCGCGGGAGCTCAACGAAGCCGGCGCTCTCTTCCCCTGGCGGACGATCAACGGTGAAGAGGCATCCGCGTACTACGCAGCGGGCACAGCGCAGTACCACATCAATGCCGACGTGACCTATGCGCTCGCGAAGTTCATTCACGCGACGGGTGACATCGATTTCCTGAGCCACGGGGCTATCGACATCGCTGTTGAAACCGCACGGATGTGGGCCACCCTCGGGTTCTGGCGCCGCAATGGAGAAGAACGCTTCGAGATCCACGGCGTCACCGGTCCGGACGAATACACCACGGTCGTCAACAACAACCTGTTTACCAACGTGATGGCGAGGTTCAATCTCCGTTACGCCATCGAAGCGCTGAGAACGCTCGAGCGGGAGCGACCTGACGCGTACGCGCGTGCGGTGAAACGCCTGGCTATCGAGGATTCGGAGCTCGAGGAGTGGGAACGGGTCGCTGAAGCGATGACGATCCCCTACGCGGAGAGCCTCAAGATCCATCCGCAGGACTCGCACTTCCTCGAGCGCGAGGTGTGGGACCTCGAGACCACGCCCGAGGACCGCAAGCCGCTCATGCTGCACTATCACCCGCTCGTGATCTACCGGTTCCAGGTGCTCAAGCAGGCAGACGTCGTTCTCGCGCTGTACCTGCAGGGCGACCAGTTCACCTTCGACGAGAAGCTCGCGGACTTCGATTACTACGACCCGCTCACCACGAGCGATTCGAGCCTGTCGAAGGTGGCGCAGTCGATCATGGCGGCTGAGGTCGGTTACCAGGACCTCGCCCTTGACTACTTCATCGATACAGCGTTCGTCGATCTCGAGAACCGGCACGGAAACAGCCAGGACGGCGTGCACGTCGCTGCCGCAGGGGGAGTGTGGAGTTCGCTCATCTACGGCTTCGGGGGAATGCGGGACTATGGCGGCGAGCTGAGCTTCGACCCGCGACTGCCGGCGACGTGGTCGGAGCTTCGCTACCGGCTGACCTGGCGCGGGACGCGGCTGCTTGTCCACCTGACTGCGGATGCCATGCGCGTCTCGGTCGTCGATGGGGACGGCACCGTTCCCTTCACCGTCCGGGGTGAATCGTTCGAGGTGGCACCGGGACGGGACGCGGAAATCGCACTCGATGGACAGGGTCCGATCCGCAAGGACGCTCCGGTGCAGAAGCGCCGGAACCGCCGGGAGGACGGCAGCATCATGTTGCCGTCAGCAGCGCCCGGCCCGGCACCGACTGACCCGTAGCACCGCCGGGATCGGCTGCGCGAGGGAGCAACGAGAGTGGCTCGCCATCCGGGGGCAATTACGGCGGAATCGTGCGGATTTACGCTCAGAGCGTCAAAAACGTCGATTTGGGGGGCGCCAGAGGGACCGATGCTGGGACACGCCGCAGAAAAATGCCTCACACGACACCCAATTCCGCGAAAACACGCGGAACTCTGATACATTCGAGGCGGTCAGACAGACCCACCGTGGGTGAAGAAATGCCCACGGACAGTTATAAACAGGCTGTAGAAAGCAAAGTCCGAGGAGGACAACTCAATGGCTGATAAGTCGCTTAACAAGACCGAGCTCGTTGCAAAGATCGCAGCTGAGACCAACCAGAGCCAGGCTACCGTCGGTGGCGTCCTCGACTCGCTGTTCGGCGTGCTCGCTGACTCGGTCAGCAACGACGTCAAGGTCACCATCCCGGGTTGGCTCGCCGTCGAGCGCACCGCTCGTGCAGCTCGCACCGGCCGCAACCCGCAGACCGGCGCCGAGATCCAGATCCCGGCCGGCCACTCCGTCAAGGTTTCCGCTGGTTCGAAGCTGAAGGCCGCTGCAAAGTAGCTTTCCCCGCTTCACAGAAAGGGATGCCGCGAAAGTGGCATCCCTTTCGGCGTTAACGCGGCATCCGTTGGTCGCAGCCGGCGGCTCCCGGCGGCTGCGCTCAGACGCAGCGTGCAGGTACGACAACGTAGTCTTGACGTGTGTCCCGAGTAATCCGCCTAGCCGGTCCAGCCGCCCTTATCGCCGCGGCATTCGTGACGCTGATCGTTGCCCTGGCCTTCGGCGGCGGAGCGAACGCACGCCCCATCGGTGACCCGGGTGCGGTTGTCAGGTTCGGGCTGCCGATCGCGAAGATGCTCGTGAACCTCGGCGCCGCACTGACCCTCGGTCCGATCCTGCTCGCCCTGTTCGCCCTCTCCGCGAAGAAGGACGAGTACCACAAGGCCCTCGACATCGCGGCTGCCGGAGCAGCGTTGTACACGGTCGCCGCCGGAATGACCGGGTTCTTCACCTTCCTCAACGTCACGGGGACGGCGCTCAGCTTCGATGACCAGTTCGGGTCGAAGCTCGGCATGTTCTTCACCGATGTGGAACTCGGCCAGGCCTGGCTCGTGACCACCCTGATCGCTGCGACGCTCACCGTCCTGTGCTTCGCCGTGCGCGGCCAGACTCTCATGGTCTTCGTCGGGCTTCTCGCCGTGGTCTCGCTCGTGCCGATGGCGCAGCAGGGACACGCCGCCGGCAGCGCCGGCCACGACGCCGCCGTCAACGCGCTCGGGCTGCACCTGGTGTTCGCCGCTGTCTGGCTCGGTGGACTGATCACGATCGTGCTGCTGCGAAACACCCTCGGCAGCGACAGGATCATCCCGGTGATGAAGCGGTACTCGACAATCGCGCTCGTCTCCTTTATCGTCGTGGCCGTCTCCGGCTACGCGAGCGCGGCACTCCGCGTCGGCACCTGGGACCAGTTGTTCACCCCGTACGGCATTCTCGTGCTCGCGAAGGTCGGGGCGCTCATCGTGCTCGGGGTATTAGGGGCACTGCAGCGGTCATGGCTGATCGGCAAGATGGCAGTGGCGGCCAACGCCGTCGGACGATACTTCTGGGTACTCGTGTCTGTCGAGCTGGCTTTCATGGGTATTGCGTCGGGCCTGGCGGCTGGACTCGCCCGGACCGCCACGCCGGTTCCCGAGGAACTCGGCGGTACGCCGACGGCGGCCGAGCTGCTCACCGGCGAGCCCCTCCCTCCCGAGCTCACCGCCGAGCGGTACTTCACCGTGTGGAACATCGACCTGATCTGGCTGCTCATCTGCGCCTTCGGGATCTTCTTCTACCTCGCCGGCGTCGTGCGATTGCGCCGCCGCGGTGACAAGTGGCCGGTGCTGCGCGCCGTCTCCTGGGTGCTCGGCCTGCTCGTGCTGTTCTACCTCACCAACGGTGGCGTCGCGGCGTACCAGGACTACCTGTTCAGCGTGCACATGCTTGGCCACATGGGCCTGACAATGCTCGTGCCCGTGTTGCTCGTGCCCGGTGCGCCGATCACGCTGGCAATGAGGGCGATCAACAAGCGCACCGACGGTTCCCGGGGTCCCCGGGAGTGGATCCTGCTCGCGGTTCACTCCAAATACGCCGGGTTCATCACGAACCCCATCGTTGCGGCCGCGTTGTTTGTCGGTTCGCTCTGGGTGTTCTACTACTCGCCTCTGTTCCGCTGGGCGACGATGGACCACATCGGGCACGAGTGGATGATCGTCCACTTCCTGCTCACCGGGTACCTGTTCGTGCAGTCGATCATCGGCATCGATCCGGTTCCGGTGCGGCTGAGTTATCCGATGCGATTGCTGGTCCTGCTCGCGACCATGGCTGCCCACGCGTTCTTCGGACTCTCCATCATGTCCAATGTCGGCCTGTTCCTCCCTGACTGGTTCGGCGCGATGGGGCGTACCTGGGGCGATCCGCCGCTCATCGACCAGCAGAACGGTGGCGGCATAGCCTGGAGCATCGGCGAACTGCCCACCATCGCACTCGCCATCACCGTTGCCATCCAGTGGAGCCGCAGCGACGCCAAGGACGCGAAGCGCCTCGACCGGAACGCCGACCGGACCGGTGATGCCGAACTCAACGAGTACAACGAGCGGCTCGCGCGACTGGCGAAGGCCGATGCGGCTGACGCGGGTGCGGCCCCGGCGGGATCCGATGACGACCAGGTGGACGCGAGAGGCTCGGAGAGGTCCGACGCGGTCTCCGGCCAGGGAAGGCCGGGCACGTCCGCGTAGCGGGCCCCTGGCGCACCTCGTACCGGCGGCGCGCGAGCGCCGTCGCTCCCGCGAGCAGTCCGTGCGCGAGCGCATCAGTTCCGGTCGAGCGCATCAGTTGCGCGGGGTGTTCTCGACCGGAAGTGATGCTCTCGGCGAAAGGGGCAGCGTGGGTGCGGCCCTACGGGGCCGGCTCACCGGTGACGAGGGCCTGCATGGAGCCGTCGGACAGCAGGTAGATGTGCCCGTCCATCGTGAAGTCGACGTCGTCCTTGTGGTTGGTGATCGAGCCGTCGAACAGTGACTGGACGTTGACATCGATCTTCGCGGTGCCCGTTGTCGACGGAATGAGCCACGACTCGGCGCCGGCTTCAAGGGTGATCTCCGGGTACTCATCCATCGACCAGGTCGGTTCGCCGTCGACCCGGTCGTCGATCACGATGCCGAACGGGCAGCCGGTCGGCTGCAGGACCACCTGTTCTGCGCAGGTATCGAGGGAGGCGTTGACAGCCTCCTGTGCTTTTTCGACGAACTCCTCGGTCGGTCCAGCGGTGACCGCAGCCTCGTGCATGTCTGACGGCACATCGACGAGCACCTTTTCCTGCTCGGATTCAAGCAGTTCGGTCGAGGTCTCGAACGTGTAGTGCCCAGGCGTGAACACCTGCAGGTTGACGATGTTGTCGAACGCCGGCTTCTGCTCGGCCGGAGCGACCGCGCGAGTGTCGACGTCGAACCCGTTGACGGTGAACGCCGTGGCGTGCTCGACAGAGAGGTTCACGACTGCGACAGGGCTCACCTCGAACTTCCAAGTAGGAATGAGCGGGAACCGGGTGCCGTTGGGAGCGACAGTAAACGTTGACTCTCCATAAACGCCGTCGGCTTCGTAGGAGAACGTGACCTCGTGAATGCCGTCGCCGACCTCCTCGTCTGCGACCTCGGTAATCTCTTCGATCGAACCAAGCGTCGCGCTCCGCAGCAACGCACCCGAGGCGGCCTCCGGCAGGCCGGCGGCTTTGAGATCGGCCTTGCTGATCTCGACACCGGGCATGGCGAGCGCTGCGGCGGCATCCTTTGCGGCGAGTTCCGACAGATAGGTGCCAACGAAGGCGCCCGGGCCGTACACGTCACGGTTGAGCGCGCCGATGGCGGCGAATGTCGAGCCAACGAGCAGCACGCCCACAATCAGCCAGGTAACGAGCAGCTGAGACTTCTCGTCCATTTTCCTGCGTTTGGGTGTTTCCTGACCGGCCGGGGGCACGGCCTGCTGCGGATAGGAGTCGTGCGGGGCATGGACCTGGCTCACCCCGCTATCCTATGCGGAAGCGGCACGTGCACGGGTGAGCGGCCGGGGCGACGGATGCCGGTGTGGCGAGGCCCCGCGCCAGAGCCTGAGGAACGCCGCATACCATTGAGGTGCAGACGTAAGAAGTGAAGGCATCCGTGACCCAGACCAAACCGACGATCGAGCTGTCTCCCGAGCAGCGGTTCGTGTTCGACCTCATCGAGGGAACCCGGGAACACGTTTTCGTCACGGGGCGAGCGGGCACCGGTAAATCGACCCTGCTCAACCACCTGTCGTGGCAAACCGAGAAGCAGATCGTCATCTGCGCGCCGACGGGTGTCGCCGCGCTCAATGTGGGCGGCCAGACCATCCACTCCCTGTTCCGGCTTCCGATCGGGCTGATCGCCGATCACGACATTGACCAGAACGACGCGCTCAAGAAGCTGCTCAACACCATAGACACCCTCGTGATCGACGAGGTGTCCATGGTGAACGCCGACCTGATGGATGCCATCGACCGGAGCCTCCGGCAGGCACGGCAGCGGCGGCACGAACCGTTCGGCGGTGTGCAGCTCGTGTTGTTCGGGGACCCGTACCAGCTGGCACCGGTGCCCGGCCAGGGTGATGAGCGCAATTACATCGCCGACACCTACCGGTCGTTCTGGTTCTTCGACGCCAAGGTCTGGCAGGAGACGCCGCTCAAGGTCATCGAGCTCACCGAAATCCACCGGCAGGCAGACGCCGACTTCAAGCACATGCTCAACGCCGTACGGTTCGGGCAGGTCACGGCGGAGATCGCCGGCATCCTCAACAGCACGGGGGCGAGGACACCACCGGACGACGGAACGATCACGCTCGCGACGCGAAACGACATAGTCAATCGAATCAACGCCGCGGCGCTCGCCAAGCTGCCCGGGCGTGCGCTCAAGGCAGAGGCCGAGGTCAGCGGTGACTTCGGCAAGGCGTCATACCCGGCCGACGAGTCGCTCGAGCTCAAGGTCGGCGCGCAGGTCATGTTCCTGCGCAATGACTCGGGTGGTGGTGGCGAAGGCCAGCGCTGGGTCAACGGGACCATCGGAACGGTGACGAAGATCGACGTCAACGTGTTCGTCGAGGTCGACGGCGACATCTTCGAGGTCGAGCCCGTCGTCTGGGAGAAGTACCGGTACAGCTACCTCGCGGCGACGAAGAAGCTCAAGAAGGAAATCGTCGCCGAATTCACCCAGTTTCCGCTGCGGCTCGCGTGGGCCGTCACGATCCACAAATCGCAGGGCAAGACCTACAACAGCGCGATCGTAGATCTCGGCGACCGGGCATTCAGCCCTGGCCAGACCTACGTCGCGCTGAGCAGGCTTACGTCACTCGACGGGCTGTACCTGACCAGGCCGTTGCGGCCGCGCGACATCATCGTCGACAAGGATGTCGAACGGTTCATGCGCGGCATCGAGCGCTGAGCGTCAGGCGCCCTTCTTCAACAGCGCCTCACGGACCTCACGTCGCATCACCTTGCCGATGAGGGAACGGGGCAGGTCGTCGACGACGGTGATGCGCTTCGGGACCTTGTACGCGGTGAGTCCGTGACGGCAGAAGTCGCGAAGCCCGATCTCGTCGAAAACGGCGCCGGGCCTGAGCACGACGGCAGCGGCGACCTGCTCACCACCGGAGGGCAGCGGCAGTCCGACGACGGCGGCCTCCCGGACGTCGGGGTGGCTCATGAGCGCAACCTCGACCTCTGAGGGAGAAACATTGAACCCACCGGTGACGATCAGTTCCTTCACCCGGTCGACGACAGTGATGAAACCATCCTCTGACACCTCGACGATGTCGCCCGTGCGGAGCCAGTTATCCGAGTCGAGAACGGCCGCGGTCTCCGTCGGCCGGTTCCAGTACCCGGAGAACACCTGGGGCCCGCGGAGGAGGAGTTCGCCGGCTTCACCGGGTTCACGGTCGACCGACGGGTTCTCCGGGTCGACGACGCGGATCTCCGTGCTCGGGAATGGCACGCCGACCGTGCCAGGCCGCCGGGTGGGACCCATCGGGTTGCCGACGGCGACAGGCGACGTCTCGGTCATGCCGTAGCCCTCGACGAGCAGGCCTCCCGTCGACTCCTCCCACCGTTCGACGATGGATACCGGCAAGCTCATGGCGCCCGAGATCGAGTACCTGATCCCGGACAGGTCGACCTTCCGGCGCTCTGCTTCGCGCTCGAGCGCGTCGTAGATCGGGGGGACGGCGGGGAGGAAGGTGGCCGGATGCTTCGCGAAAGCGGAGAGGACGAGGTCGACATCGAACTTCGGGAAGAGCACAAGGCGTGCACCCATGCTCATGGCGAAGGTGAGGCAGAGGGTCATGCCGTAGGCGTGGAAGAGGGGGAGGACGCCGTAGAACACCTCTGCTCCCTCGCGGAGTCCAGGCACCCATGCGCGACCCTGTTCGGCGTTCGAGCGAAGGTTGAAGTGACTGAGCTGGGCCCCCTTCGGGGTTCCCGTCGTCCCGCTCGTGTACTGCAGCAGTGCCAGGTCGTGCACATCCGGGCGCGGGTGGCGCTTGCGCAGGGTGCCCTGCGAGACGAGGCGTGACCAGGCGGTGGTGCCGCGAGTGACGGTCCCACTCGTGAGGGCAGACCTCGAGGTGCGAGCCTTCTTGACGGGAAGGCGGAGGGCGAGCCTCGTCGACAAGGGCATCGACTTGGTGATGTCAACGGACACAACGGCGTCGATGGGAAGGTCGGCGGGGAACCCGGCAACGGTGTCGGTGACTTTGTCCCAGGCGATCACGACGCGCGCGCCGTGGTCTTCGAACTGGTGGCGGAGTTCACGCGCCGTGTAGAGCGGGTTGTGCTCGACAACCACGGCGCCGAGGCGGAGCGCCGCGTAGAACGCGATGACGTGCTCCGGGCAGTTGGGGAGCACGAGAGCGACCCGGTCGCCCTTCTTCACGCCGAGCCGCCGAAGTCCCTCGGCCGCGCGTCCGATCTCGGCGCCCAGTTCGCCGTATGTCATGCTCTTCCCGAAGAATTCGAGCGCGGGCTTCGACCGGAATCGCCTGACGGCATCCTCGATCATGTCGACAAGCGACCCCGTCGGCAGGGTGATTTCGTGCGGCACACCCGGCGCATAGGCATCAAGCCACGGCTTGTTTTCAAACGGATTCACACTTCTCCTCGGGTTGGAACTCACGCATCCTGGTACGGAAGCGGTCTCTACGCCACGCTCGCTGCCTTTGCACGCGAGAGGTCGAGAAAGAGATCTGTATTGAACTGGTACGCCACGCGAACTTCATCGATCACGCGCGACCGTTCGTCTTCCTCCCACGGCACAGCATCGAGCTGTTCGCGGTAGGTGTCCTTGAAACGTCTGGGTTCGGCGATGTCGCCGAACAGGTAGAATCCGACACCGTTGGTCTCGAAACCGAACTGGCGCTGCATGAGGGTGCGGATCACCTGGCCACCCGAAAGGTCGCCGAGGTAACGGGTGTAGTGGTGGGCAACGAAGCCACCGGCCCAGACAGCGGCAACCTCACGAATGCGGGCAACGTACGCCACCGTCGTCGGGAGAGGGCTGATCTGGTCGCGCCATCCGTCACCGATGAGAAAACGCAGGTCTTCCTCGATCGCTGGAAGCCGTGTCAGCTTGTCTGAGATGAATGGGAGCGCCACCGGGTCGTTCTTCATGCGTTCCGTTGCGGCCTCGAGCGCTTCGTAGATGAAGTAATGCTGGGCCACGAGGGCTATGTAATCGTCGACCGTTCCCTTGCCGCTCATCAGGTCGCCCATGAAATCCGCGCCTTCGCTCTCGGAGTGACTCGTGCGAGTGCGCTCACGAAGCTCCTGCGAGAAGGGAATGACTGACATGAGGGACTCCGTCGTCGGCGGTTGCGTTGCTGTTGCTCACGGTGTGGGAAACGTCACGGTCAGCGTTATTCTATCGAAACCGACTAGGCAGAACGCTGAGTTCGGTCGCTGACTGGTAATGACGGCGCGAGCGTGTTATGGGATGGTCGCACGGCTAGTCGATGGCGGGTGCGAGCGGATGCCGAGTGGCAGCGAATCAGTGGTCGCGTGCGGGGACACCGAGTTTGGCGCACGCCGCCTCGTACAGGACAACGACCTCCCGGCGGATCTCGGGGCGTTCCGTGACCGGAGTCGACCAGGGAACCCGGGCCTCGCGCTCCACGCCGCCGACCCGCACGAGCCACGTTCCACCGTCTCCGTCGAGGCCCACCATCCTCGCCGCCGAGGCGTCCTGATCCACAAACGCCCTCGCGATGAGGAGGTTGTCGTCGGAATGATCGCTGTTCATGTGCCGGAGAACCGCGTCAACGACGCTCGAGTCGAAGTTGTGACCTGCCATGCCCTCATCACAGCCCACTGCCGCGTGAAAAGTCAATGTGGATACCACGGAACAGGCGGCAAACGCGAGGGCTGGTCCGGGTTCATCGCGACTCCCTAGGCTCGGGATGACCTGAAAGGCGGCACACGCAGTGATCCTTGGTTTCCACGCATCCCACGAACAAATCCACCCCGGTCGCTTGCTCGACTCGGTGATCCGGGCGGAAGAGGTGGGGTTTGGCGCCGCAATGTGCTCCGACCACTTCGCACCGTGGGGAACCGACCAGGGGCATTCCGGGTTCGCGTGGTCCTGGCTCGGTGCCGCGCTGCAGGCAACAAGCTTCAAGCTCGGTGTGGTCAACGCTCCTGGTCAGCGGTACCACCCGGCGATCATCGCGCAGGCTGTGGCGACGCTCGAAGCGATGTACCCGGGTCGGTTCTGGGCCGCGCTTGGCTCAGGCGAGAACGTCAACGAGCACATCACCGGGGATGGCTGGCCTCGAAAGAGCCTGCGAAACGACCGGCTGCGCGAGAGCGTCGATGTCATGCGGCAACTGCTCGCCGGAAACGAGGTCACCCACGATGGCCTGATCACAGTAGACCGGGCTCGCTTGTGGACACTGCCCGATGCTCCGCCTCCACTGCTTGGCGCTGCGACAAGCCCGGAAACCGCGGCCTTCGTCGCGCCGTGGTCTGACGGCCTCGCGACAGTGCTGCAGGAGCCGGACGCCCTCCGCCGCATCATCGACGCGTACCGCGGTGCCGGCGGTCGCGGGCCCGTCGTGCTCCAGGTGCACCTCAGCTATGCGGCCACAGACGACGAAGCGCTCGCCATCGCCCACACGCAGTGGCGGACCAACGTCTTCTCGGCACCGGTCAGCTGGGACCTCGACACTCCTGAAGCGTTCGACGAGGCAGCGCGCCACGTCAGGCCCGAGGATGTGCGGGGGAGTGTTCTGGTCTCATCGGATGCCGCGTGGCACGCGGCGAGGATCGCCGAGTTCGTAGACCTCGGCTTCGATGAGATCTACCTGCACCACGTCGGGACTGGGCAGGACCAGTTCCTCGATGTCTTCGGCGACCGCGTGCTCGGGCAGTTTGCATGAACGACATGAAGAAGACCGACACCGCCGATCTCTGGTGGAAGAACGCCGTCGTCTACTGTCTGGATGTCGAGACATTCCTGGACTGGAACAACGACGGCGTCGGAGACTTTGCCGGGCTCGCCCAACGCATCGACTACCTGGCCGAGTTGGGCGTGACGTGTTTGTGGCTGATGCCCTTCTATCCGACGCCTGACCGTGATGACGGGTACGACATCACTGACTTTTACGGGGTCGACTCGAGGCTTGGCCACCACGGCGACCTCGTCGAGGTTCTTCGCATGGCGAAGGACAGGGGCATGAGGGTGATCGCCGATCTCGTCGTCAATCACACGTCTGACCAGCATCCGTGGTTCAAGGCGTCCCGTTCGAGTGTGACCTCGCCGTACCGCGACTTCTATGTCTGGCGGAAGGACCTTCCCAAGAGCCAGCCGGAGACCGTCTTTCCCGGCGAAGAAACCGGAGTGTGGGAGCTGGACGAGAAGACGGGCGAGTACTACCTGCACAGGTTTTACCGTCACCAGCCCGACCTCAATGTCGAGAATCCCGCGGTGCGCGAAGAAATCGCCAAGATCATGGGGTTCTGGCTTGAGCTTGGACTCAGCGGGTTCCGCGTCGACGCCGTTCCTTTCTTTATTGAGGGAGATCCAGGGGCCGTTTCAGGAGATGAGTACGGAGACCCGCACGACTACCTCAAGTCGCTCAGGGCGTTCCTCGGCAGGCGGACGGGAGACGGCATCCTCCTCGGTGAGGTGAACCTCCCGCGCGAGGAGCAGCTCACGTATTTCGGAGGAGAAGCTTTCGATGAACTCACCATGCAGTTCGATTTCGTCGCCATGCAGAAGTTTTATCTCTCGCTCGCGCGGGAAGACGCGGCACCGCTCGCCGAAGCGCTGGCGAGCCGCCCGCAGCTCGGGCAACCCGCGCAGTGGGCGAACTTCCTCCGCAACCACGACGAGCTGACCCTCGACCAGCTCAGCGACGGCGAGCGTGACGAGGTCTTCACCGCGTTCGCTCCCGACGAGGACATGCGCGTGTTCGGTCGCGGCATCATCCGCCGGCTGCCAACGATGCTGAACGGTGACCCGCGACGTATACGGATGGCGTACAGCCTCCTCTTTTCGATGCCCGGCACGCCCGTGCTGTTCTACGGTGAAGAGATCGGTATGGGGGAGAACCTCGAGATCAGTGGGCGCGAGGCGGTTCGTTCGCCGATGCAGTGGACGCCCGAGCCGAACGGTGGCTTCTCGAACGCGAAACCGCGGCGGTTGACAGCGCCGGTGGTGGACGATGGCTACGGGCCACGGTTCGTCAACGTGGCGGAGCAACGCCACGAGCCGGACTCTTTGCTGAGTTTCATCAGGACGCTCATCAGGACCTACCGCAACTCCTCGGAGATCGGCTGGGGCGACTTTGAGGTGCTCGATCAGCCGAACAGAGCGGTAATGGCGCATGTCGTGAGTGCGTCGGAGGGCCGCATGGTCGCACTGCACAACTTCGGCCCGGATCCCGTGAGCCTCGAGCTCACCATTCCTGAAACGGCTGAAGGTACCCGGCTTGTCGACCTGCTCACCACCGGCGAAGTCACGCTCTCCGATGACGGTGCCGCTGAATTCGAACTTGGAGGCTACGGCTACCGGTGGCTTCGGGTGATCGAGCCGGGGAGCAGGCGCCTCTACTGACGGCGGCGCGCTCCGGCGATGTCTTGATCGCATAACGGATTGACTCCACCTGTCTTTGGCCTCTCAGAGGTGTGACCGCCGGTAGGTATGATCGCCCCTCGTTGAGCCATCGGGGGATGGATGAGAACTGTTCGATCCACAGGCGCGCGCTTTGCTGCGTTTGCTGTCGCAATGAGCCTCGTCGCGGCGCTCGTCGGGTGCGCGACCGGGCCGATGCAAACGCCGATCGATCTGCCGGAACAGGCAGCGGGTGATCTTCCCGCCGCGACGGTTGAACAGCTCAACGCGGCGCTCGCCGATTCAATGTCGCTCGCTGCGGCATCCGGTGCCGTCGTCGGAGTCTGGGCCCCATGGTCGGGACACTGGACCGAGGCTGCAGGAACAGTGACGCCGGGCGGAGCACCGATGACGTTGGACATGCACTTCCGGATCGGTGGGAACACCAGGCCGATGACCTGCGATGTGCTGTTCGGCCTCGTCGATGCCGGAAAGATGTCGCTCGATGACGACGTCGCAGACTATCTTCCCGGTGTTGTCGGTGTGGAAGGCAGGACCCTGGGACAGCTCTGTCGCAGCACGTCGGGCTTCGGCGCCTACCCGGTTCAACTGAAGCAGATGTTCGCGAGCAATCCGCAACGGCTCTGGACGCCCCTCGAGCTCGTCTCGCACGGCGTCTCCTACCCTGCCGTCGCCACACCGGGAACGACGTACTTCCCGTCGGAACCGAACTACGTACTTCTCGGACTCGCGCTCGAGGCGGCGACGCAGTCCAACATGGCCTCTCTCTACAACGACTACGTCTTTGAGCGGCTCGGCATGGAGAACAGCGGATACCCCGGCCCGCACGACCTGACCCTTCCCAAACCGTTCGCGACCGGCTGGGAAGGGCGCAGGCAACCGGACGGATCGTTCGCATGCGATGCACCGTATGACGAGTCCCTGCTGTCGAATTCCATGGTTTTCGCCGCTGGCGGCGTCGTGTCGACCGTCGGTGACCTGAAACGGTACGTGCAGGCCCTCGCGGTCGGCTCGCTCCGCGGCCAGGAAACGAAGGATGCCGCGTGGGAGACGATGCCGATGGAAGGGGCCCCGTCCTGGCAGTCGTACGGCCCGGGTGCCGTCCAGGTGGGACCGATGCGGGGCCAGTCCGGTTACATGCCCGGCCACATTTCCGCGATGCTCGCTGACCCGGAATCGGGTCTGACCGTTGTCGTGATGCTCAATAACTCGAGCGCTGGCGAGCAGTTCGCCCAAACGCTCGCCATGAAGCTGGCGGCCATTGCGTCGAAGGCCGCGCCGTCGGGCAAAGGGAGTCCGCCCGAGATCGGGCTGCCCTGGTCCGAGGAGCAGATGTCAGCACAGCTCGCCGCGGGTCGCGTGTGCTGAAGCGGGCACCGTGCGTGGCCGTAACTCGACGGTCGGCGGCGGTTTTCCTCTCCCGGTGAGAGAGCGGCTCCGCTTAGTGTTGGGTCATGCCTATCGTCCCGGACACCAAAAACTGGACCTGGGTGCTTGCGCGCCCCTGCCCCGAGTGCGGTTTCGATGCGAGTGCCGTGCGGCTCGCCGACGTGCCGGCCATCATTCGCGAGAACACCGCGGCATGGCCCGCGGTGATGCGCGACGACCGGGTGCGGGTTCGTCCCGATGACAGCACGTGGTCACCGCTCGAGTACGCGGCTCACGTCAGGGATGTGTTCCGGATCTTCGCCTCGCGTCTCGCCGCGATGCTTTCCGACGACGATCCGCTGTTCGAGAACTGGGATCAGGATGCCACCGCAGTCGCGGAGCGATACGCGGAACTCGATCCCGCTTTCGTGTCCGCTGAACTCGTCTCAGCGGGGAATCAGCTGGCCGACGCCTTCGAGGCGGTTCCCCGTGATGCGGTGTCCCGCACCGGTCGGCGCAGCGACGGTGCGGTATTCACCGTCGAGACGCTCGGACGTTATCTCGTCCACGATCCGATCCACCACCTGTGGGATGTGACCGCGCGACGCGCTGTCTGACGGTTCGCGGTTAACCGTGGACGATGAGCACAGGGCACGTCGCGTGTGCAACGCACGCGGTGCTCACCGACCCGACCAGCAGTCCGGTGAAGCCGCCGTAGCCGCGTGAACCGAGGACGAGCATCTCGGCGTCGGCGCAGTAGCGGATGAGCGTGCGGGCGGGAGGGCCGTTCAGGACCGTCTGGGTGAATCCATCGGGGCGGTCCTCTCCAAAAGCGGAGGTGACCGCGTCACCGAGGAGTTTCTCCACCTCTTTCTCCGGAGTCCAGCCCGACTCCGCCTGGTAGAAGTCGTAGAGGGAGTGGGCCTGCTGCCACACCGCGACAGCCTCGAGCGGGGCACCGAGCGCCTCCGCGAGCCGCCGCGCATGACGGAGTGCCTTGATCGACAGCTCTGAACCGTCGATTCCCACGACTATCGGGCGGGGTCGGGTTGCAGTGGGGTCGGCCGATGGTGTGGATTCGCTGTCGCTCATGTAAGCAGTATTCTCCGTTCGACCGGGAAACGTTAGGGCCGGTGGCCCAGGAACCCTCAGCGCCGGTCGGTGGACCCGCTGGAAATCCCGACGAGCCTCTCGCTCTTGTCCCACAGCTCGGCGGCCAGCGCTTCGTCGTATGCGAGCGGATTCGCCTTGGCGATCCGCCGCTTCGCGTAGTACGCGCCGGAGACCCAGTCGACACCGGGGGTCGACTGCGCGAGCCAGACCAGAGTGTCTGCGCCCTGTTCGGGCGAGATCAGCAGGAACCGGAAAACGCTGCGGTAGATGTGGCGCATTGCGGTCGTCGAGCCTGTGGCGAAGCTCGTCGCGACGACACCGGGGTGAAACGCTGCTGTCGAGATTCCCGAGTCGGAGAAGCGCCTGTTCAGCTCTGCGGTGAAGAGGATGTTCGCGAGTTTCGCGTTTCCGTACGCCCGGTTCTCCGAGTACCCGTGTTCCAGGTTGAGGTCGTCGATGTCGAACTTCGCGAATCGGGTGTTGGCAATGCTCGAGGTGTTGATGATGCGCGCCTTGCTTTCGATCAGGCGGTCCATCAGCAGGTGGGTGAGGAGGAAGGGCGCGAGGTGGTTGACCTGGAAGGTCGTCTCATTTCCGTCGACGGTGAGCTGCCGTGGCCCGAAGATGCCGCCAGCGTTATTGGCAAGAACGTCGATCCGTTCGTAGTTATCGCGGAGGTCCGCTGCGAGCTTTCTGACATCGTCGAGTTTTGAGAAATCAGCGGTGAAGGATGCCACCTTCAGATCGTTGGCCACCGCCTTCGTTTTCTCCGGCGACCTGCCGACCACGATGACGGTGTCGCCTGCCTCGTGCAGGCGACGGGCGGCCTCAGCTCCGATGCCGTCACTCGCTCCGGTGATGACGACTGTTCGTGCGGTCATGCTGCCTCGATTCGTGTTGGGCCCGTGCCCGGCGTGCCGTCGGCTCTCGTGCCGGCGTGCTCCTCGAGCAGCCTATGCCGATCCGGGGTCTCACTCCGTGGGTTGACAGGAACCGTCCCTGGTCAACACCACAGCGCCGTCCGCAACCAATCAAAAGGCTGTAGCGGCGTATCTGTGACGCGGATAGCCTGACCGGATGACCACGATGATGAGGGGTGCGGTGATAAGCGGGCCCCGACCCTGCCAGGGAGGTGCGCGGCCGTGAGTGATCCGTCAGCGGCTGATCCCGCCCTCATCGGTCCGACCAGCCCGGCTCGGCTGCACGTCATGTGCTGGAACATCCGCAGGCCTTTTCCGCATCTGGCGCGACGGCATCCTGACCGGTGGGAAGACCGCAAATGGCTCGCGGTCCGCCTGCTGGCGAGCGAGCAACCCTCGGTGATCGGGATGCAGGAGGTAATGCCAGACCAGTTGCACTTTCTGCGGGCAGCCTTTGGGCCGTTCTGGCAGTGGGTGGGGTACGGCAGGAATGCCGACCACGGGGGCGAACACATTCCCATTTTCTTCGACTCCGAGCGGCTAAGGCTGCAGTCGTGGAAGCAGTTCGCGCTCTCGGACACCCCGGAGGTGCCTGGCTCACGATCGTGGGGAAATTTGGTCCCGCGAGTGGCGGTTGTCGCCGATTTCGTGGACCTCGCCACCGGGCTGCCGATACGGCTGATCAACACCCACTTCGATCACTACTCGCGTAAATCCCGTGAGCGGTCAGCGCGCATGGTGAGTGAGCTGGCGGCCGAGGCACCCGCCGCCGCGATTGTCATGGGTGACATGAACACGACACCCCGGTCGCTGCCGTATCGGTACATGACGCGAGATGGCGCACTCCAGGACAGCTGGGTGGTCGCCGAGCGCCGCCTCACGGAGGCGTGGGTGACGTACTCGGGATACCGTCCGCCACGGCGGGGAGGCAAGCGCATCGATTGGATACTCGTCAACGACGCTGTCGCCGTTGAGTCTGTGGCAATCAACGCTGTCCGTTATTCCGGCGCAGCGGCATCCGACCACGAACCAATCCAGGCAGTGCTGCGGATGAGGAGGAGAAGCGAGAGTGCCCCACGCGACACTGTTTCATCATCGGCTGGTTGAGAATTTCCTCCGGCCAGCTCGTACCACGGGAGAGCATGCCGCCGATCTCCTCCGGGTTATCGGACTGGTAAGCCTGGTCGTCGTGGCCTTCGGTTGGGGCTTTGTAGCCATGGCGGTGTTTGCGCTGTCGATGCTCGGCGTGGTTCTGCCGCGGTTCCTCGGCGCGCGAGCAACCCTCGATGTCGCGGTCTGCGTCGCCGTTCTCGTGGCGGCCTGGAGCGCTGTGCTCCAGCTCTACCAGGCGATTGCGTGGTGGGACATCGTTGTCCACTGCACCCTTAACGGGCTGATCGCGGCTGTGGCCTGGGTGCTCTACACGCAGCTCGGGGTTTCGCTTGTCGAGGCGGAGTCGAGGTATCGGTTCGTGCTCACGGTCAGCCTGACGACGGCGTTCGGTCTTGCGCTCGGGGCGGTGTGGGAAATGTGGGAGTGGTTCGGCCACACTTACCTCGACGAAACCATCTACGTGTCGTACACCGACACCGTCGGGGATATCGCCGCTGGCGGTGTCGGTTCGCTGATCGCGGGCTGTTCAATGCGCTTTCTCGCGGGGGCGAACCGAGGCGGATAACGGCATCCGATGGCCTTCTTTCTCCAATGCGCCACCCCTCAAGGGAAAGGTGCACCGCGAGAGGGTTCGCGAGACAATTGACCGGTGTCCTTCTTCCGTCGCCGCCCCAAACGCGTGAGTCTCGGCACCTATAAACCCGCGCCAGAGGAACCGATCGCTCCCATCGGCAGGGTTGTCGACGAAGGCGTGCTCATTACTGCGTCGTCGGTGCGGATGGCCATCAAGAACAAGTTGATCGTCGGCGCGCTCCGTGATGACCGCAAGTTCGACGCAGAGTCCCTCGGTGAGGCTGCCCGTCAGGAATTTCTCGCGGCCGCCGAGGAGAACGCGGCGACCGCGGAACGGCTCGAGAGACTGGGGCACTATGCGTATTCGGTCGGAGCCGCAGACCTGGCCGACCCATTCATCGATGAAGACGAGATCGATGAACAGCACAGGCGGCGACCCCAGGTGCATCGCGCGCTCGCCGATGCGCTGAGGGCCGAGGCTGATAACCCCGAGCGGATTCGCGAGGTCGTGGAACAGGCACGGGACGACGCCTGGGAGGAGATCGGCAGGGAGTTGCGGTCGAGGCTGCGGAACACGGGTTACGTTCGCGACAACGATCCGAAGTATGAGAAGTTGCGGGCGAAGCGGATAAGCGACTTCAAGAGAGACGTTTTGGCTGGCCTGCAGAGTGTGGGCGACTGAGCGTCAGCCGCGTTTCGGGAGGAAGAACCGGGTGCCCGGCCTCGTATTGTGATTCGCCGCCGCGATTCCCCTCCCGAAAAACCCCGCCGCCCTCCCTGATTTGCGGCGTCGAGGGCGGTGCCGGATGCCGCGGTCAGCGCCAGCTGGGCGGGGGTGGTAGCCGAGTCCTGGAGGCGGCAGTCGAGCCTCGGAGGTGTCAGCCGCGTTTCGGGAGGAAGAACCGGGTGCCCGGCCTCGTATTGCGATTCGCCGCCGCGATCCTCCTCCCGAAAAACCCCGCCGCCACCGCTGATCCGCGGCGTCGAGGGCGGTGCCGGACGCCGCGGTCAGCGCCAGCTGGGCGGGGGTGCTAGCCGAGTCCTGGAGGCGGCAGTCGAGCCTCGGAGGTGTCAGCCGCGTTTCGGGAGGAAGAACCGGGTACCCGGCCGCCTATTGGGGTTCGCCGCCGCGATTCTCCTCCCGAAAAACCATCACTGTCCCTGATCCGGGGATCCGAGGCGCTGCCGGATGCCACCGTCAGAGCCTCAAGGTCGGTCAACGCCGATGTCAGTGGTTGGGTGTGTAGTTAAGTCATGAACATCCCGGTCAGTCACCCGATCCGCCACCGTTCTGGTGTGGCGCTCGGATGCCTGGAGCGGCTCGGACGTGGTGCCGTTGGTACGGCGGTTCAATGTCAGTGGTTGGGTGTGTACTGAAGTCATGAACATCCCGGTCAATTGCTCAATCCGCACCCTTACAGGGTCGCGTTCGAACGCCCGGGATGGTGCCGGTGCGAGGCCCCAAATGTGGCAGTTCCAATGTCAGTGGTTGGGTGTGTACTGAGGTTATGAACATCCCGGTCAGCAGCCTGATCCGCACCCGTTCCGGTGCGGCGGACTCCGGTCTGGCCGTGCATCATGTCCTCGCCTCGACTGGTGGGGGTGTGCGGGTGTCATGAGTCTCGCGGTGAGCGACTTTCCGCCGGCGTCGGTGCCGGAGGGGGAGAGTGCGCTCACCGGACTGCTCACCCACCTGGGGCAGGTGGTTGATGTTCTCGACCTCGACCATCTCGACCGGTTGACCGGGGAACAGCTGTTGACGCAGCTGGGTCAGGTTGCCGGGGTGGTGCGTGCCGGTGAGGCGGTCCTCGCGGCGTTGAGTGCCGAGGTCGCGGACCGGTCAGACCCCGCCCGCGGCAACGAAGGTTTGGCAGTGAAACACAACTACCAGCGTCCGTCGCACCTGATCGAGGTCATCACCGGAGTCTCCTCCGCTGCCGCATCACGGTTCATCCGGGTGGGGCAGCGGACCTGCCGCCGCTCCACGGATGCCGGGTTCCCGTTGTCGCCGTTGTTCCCGGTGGTCGGGGAGGCGTTCCGGCAGGGTTTGATCGGGGTGGAGACCGCCGAAGCGATCACCCGGGAACTCTCACTCGCCGCACCCCGTGCCGAGGTGGAACACCTCGCGATCGCCGAACGGACCCTGATCAGTGAGGCGGTCGGGTCCGGCTGGCGCGACGGGTTACCCATGTCGGCCGATTTGGTGGGTGTTCAGGCTCGGCAGTGGCGGGACCGGTTGGATGAAGACGGGATCGAACCCCGCACCGACAAAGCGTTCCAGCGCCGGGATTTCTGGATCGCCCGCACCGCGAAGGACGGGTTGGTGAAGTTCGGTGGCCAGGTCACCGTCGATGTCGGCGCGAAACTCCACGCGCTGTTCGACGCGGTGCTGAGCCCGAAGACCGCGGACCGATACGACCCAACGGCCGCGGACGCTGCCGCGGGTTCTGGTGATGGAACAGGCGGAGCTGGTGGCACCGGAACCGGCTACAGCGGCGCCATCACATCCGGCGACACAGGCACCTTCGGATCCGGCGACGCGGGTTCCTTCGGATCGGGTGACACGGGTGCCTTCGGATCTGGCGCGCCGCGAACCGTAACCGGCGCCAACCCAGCCACCGGTGACGCGGTGCAAGGCACCAACATGAGTCCCTGTGCGGAGTCCAGCGAACCGTTCCGGGCCCGGCGGACGGCGGGGCAGCAACGTGCTGACGTGTTCGCGGCGATGATCGACGCCCTCGCTCGCTCCGCCGACACGCCCAGTGTTACCGGTGCTGCACCGACCGTCGTCGTCACGGTCAATGCGGACGTGATCGACTCGAAGTCCGGTACCGGACAGATCGTGGGAGTGAACGCACCGGTGGCGGCGTCAACGATCAGCCAGGTTCTCTGTGATGCGAGCATCGTCCCGGTGTTCATCGACCCCGACGGCACCGTCGTCGCCCTCGGCAACGACCAACGCGGGTTCAATCGGACCCAGCGAATGGGCATGATCGCCCGCGACGGACCGACCTGTGCGATGCCGGATTGTCAGATCCCGGCGACCGGGTGCGAAGCGCACCACATCATCCCGCACTCCGAAGGTGGGCCCACCCATATTGATAACGGGGTCTTGTTCTGCTGGTTCCACCATCGGATGGTCGACACCGGGGTTTTCACGGTCACGATGGTGAACGGCAAACCCAAGGTCACCATCGCCGAATGGATCCGCCGCAAACCATACTTCCGATAAATGACCGCAACTTCGGCTCCAGACAGCACAACACCCGGCACGTGCGCATAAACGCGGGTGCCGGGTGCCGGGTGCAGGACTCGTGTCCGGCTCAGGAATCTCTAGCCGATCGCCGCACGCAGAGCGGCCGCAGCTGCTCCGACGTCGGGTGCGCCATAGATCGCTCCGCCGGCAACAGCAATCTGTGCCCCGGATGCCTTGACCGAAGCAATCGTCGTGACATTGACCCCGCCAGCGACGGAGAACGGTGTGCCAGACGCTTCTCCGTCACGCAGAAGCGTGTCGAACGTGAAGCCTTCTTCAGCCTGCTCGTCGAGTCCGGCGTGCATCTCCACGAACTCGGCACCGAGTGCGACAACCTCGCGCGCACGGGCGGGCTTGTCAGCCACACCGATGAGGTCGACGACGATGCCCTTGCCGTGCTTCTTCGCGGCCTTCACGGCTCCGGCGATCGTGCTGTCACCGGCAACGCCGAGCACGGTGACGAGGTCAGCACCCGCCGTGAACGCGATGTCGGCCTCGAGCTCGCCGGCATCCATTGTCTTGAGGTCCGCGAAAACCACCTTGTCAGGGTGTGCCGCCTTCACCGCGGTGATCGCGGAGAGACCGGCGCTCTTGATGAGGGGAGTGCCGAGTTCGAGGATGTCGACGTGCGGCGCGGCAGCAGCGGCGAGTTCGAGGGCGGCCTCGGTGGTCAGGGTGTCCATAGCAAACTGAAGCTTCATAGTGTGTTCCTTCTGTTGGTGATGTGATCGCGTGCGAGTGCAGCGGGATCGGTCATTCAAGATTTGAGTGGCGTGGCCAGAGATCGTCTGCGCTCTGTCCCGAGCGAAGCCAGAGGGTGTGAAACAGGGCGTCTCCCACAACCATGACGGTCTGCTCGAACAGGCTTCCGGCGTACTGGCCCGAGACCGAACCGGAACGGTCGAGCTTGCCCGCCGCCGGCACAACCAAGACCACGGTGGCGAGAGCAGCCAGCGGGGAATCAGCGGCCGTCGTGATGGCGACCACGGATGCACCAGCGTTCGCGGCAGCATCCGCCCCGCGAATTATCGCCGGCGTCGTCCCCGAACCGCTTGCCGTCACGAGGACGTCGCCGGGTCCGATCGCCGGAGCTGTTACTTCACCGACGACATGGACGCTGAGGCCGAGGTGCATCAGGCGCATGGCTGTCATCTGTAGCGCCAGTCCCGATCGCCCCGCTCCGAGCACGAAAACCCGACGAGCGCCGTGCACCGCGTTCGCGACGTCGGCGAGATCGTCGGTGCCGTGTGCGGTAATCGCATCTGTCGTTGCGGTGAGTTCCCGCATGATCGTGGCGAGGGATGCCGTCACTTCGGAGTTCGGGATCGTCGCCGTCTCGGAATTCGTCATTGGTCCATCGTCTCCAGACGGCGGCCCCGAGGTCCCCGCCCGCCCGTGCAGTCGGCCTACCCATCGGGGGAGGTACAGGTTCTCTGGGTAGGTTGAACCGGTGACAATCGACAGCGAGCATCCGACCCCCGTACCCCGAAGACTCCAGCTCGAGCACGCGCAGGCCGTTGCCGAACAGGCCGACCGGCACGCCGTGACACTCGAGTCGGTCCTTGCCGTTCTCCGCTCGTCGCGGCTGGATGACCGCGCGAGCCGAACGACGGCGATCGACCTGGCATCCGCATCACTGATCGAGTTGCGCAGCACCACCGACCAGCAGCGCGGCACCATGCTCGAACCCGTGGACGGAGCCTTTGCCCGGCTTCGCTCCGACCTGCGTCCGCTTGCCCGGTTCGGCGGGCTCGACGTGCAATTCGTCGAACCGCCCACCGGGGGTCGCGCCCTGCCCGGAGAGGTTGCCCACGCGGCGCGGGCGATCGTGCGCAGCGCGGTGCTTGCCCTCGTGGATCAGGAAGACGCCAAACGTGTGCGGATCCAATGGGATTGCGACGGCCTCAATCTGCTGATCGACATCCGGGACGATGGTGAAGGCAGCATCAGCGCCCACGACGACTCACTGCGTCCCATCGCGGAACGGGTTTCCGCACTCGACGGCGGTCTCGACGTGTCATCGACAACGGGCTGGGGGACGACGCTCGCGATCCGACTCCCGCTGGACCCGCCCGCCGAGACGGAACCGCTCGAGGATTCCGCCGACTTCAGCCCCCGCGAACGCGACGTGCTTCGACTGGTGGCATCGGGCGCGCGCAACCGTGCGATCGCTGCTCAGCTGGGCATCACCGACAACACCGTCAAGTTCCACGTGTCGAACCTGCTCCGCAAGGCCGGGGTTCGCACGCGCGGTGAGCTGACGGCGATCGCCGCCGCTTCAACGCGGTCACGGCAGTAGCCGGCCGGCGTTGCGCGGTCCGGTCGGGCCTGTCACCCCTTCAGGCAATGGTGGATGCCGCTGCGGCATTCGCGAGGATCAGCGGAAGGCCGGAGTACCCAACCGCAGCCCCCAGGGGTGCGGGCCGGCCAGGAACCAGACGAACGCTGCGATAAGAGGAAAGAAGACCAAGCCGACTACCCAGAGGTATCGTTCGACCCGCGAAAGATCGCGGGTCCGGACGATCTGTACGATGCCGTAACCGATAGCGGCCAGATACGCCCCGCCTGTGAGCCCAACGACCAGCAAGGCGAGAGCAAGGTCGGCATTCATGGATCTCTCCTTCGGCTGTTGGTTCTCAAGCTAGGGCCGCGGGTGGTCCCGGTCAAGAGCGAACCCCCGACTCGCCTGACCGTTCCCCGCCAGGTCTCGGCGTTGTCGGGCTCAACACCGACAACCCGGCCATCAGCATCGGTGACGTGCAGGCCCTTCGTGAGCTGGGAGCAGCTCCAGTGAGCCGCTCCAGAGAGACGCGCCCGGACCTCCCTGTCGACCGATGTCAAGTCCTGACGTGACTTGTGTTGTGAACCTACGGTGGAAGACCCTCGGGCAAGTCTCAGCGATTTCGCTGACGAAGAAGTGGAGAAGTGAGTGCCGGTTTCCCGGAATGTTGAAGCAAAGCCGGTGTTGGAGATTCTTGCCATCAGCGACCACGAGTGGCGCGTGTGCGATGGGCGGTTCAGCCAGAGCGATGCCAGACGGATGCTGGGCTATATCGGCAGGACAGCGGGCGTTTACGAATTGGTGCGTCTCCAACACGGTCCTGAATGGGAGTGCTTCGACACGCTGCAGGCCGCACTAGATGCGCTTGTGGAGCCTGCCGGCCCAACCCCGTCGTAATGCCAACTTCGTGGCCATTGCTCTCCCGGTATAGGTCTGTGCCGTTCCGGAGTTCGGCCGGATAGTATCGACGTGGTGCGCCGGGAAGTCTGGTCGGCAAATTCGATCAACGACCCATTTTTCAAGGAGTTCCCATGGCAACCCTGCCGCCAGACCGCCCCAACGTACTGTCGCGGGGCAGCTACTCCGAAGCGAGCAGAATCGCGACGATCCTCCGTAAGGAAACTGTCGGCGGGATGCTCCTGGTCGCGGCCGCGCTCATCGCCCTGATCTGGGCGAACTCTCCCGCCTCTGACAGCTACTTTGCCCTGCGGGACTTCAGGATCGGTTACGAGCCCTGGCACCTCGAATTGAGCCTCGGAGCCTGGGCATCCGACGGGCTCCTCGCCGTCTTTTTCTTCCTCGTCGGCCTTGAGCTCAAGCGAGAACTGGTGGCGGGCGACCTGCGCGACTTCCGCAAAGCGGTGATTCCCGTTGCGGCGGCGGTCGGCGGGGTGCTCGTTCCAGCGCTGATCTATACAGCCATCAACTGGGGAAACGGCGCCACAATCGGCGGTTGGGCAATCCCCACCGCGACGGATATCGCCTTTGCGGTCGCCGTCCTCGCCATCGTCGGCTCCCACCTGCCGAGCGCACTGCGGATCTTCCTCCTGACCCTCGCCGTCGTCGACGACCTGATTGCCATCCTGATCATCGCCGTGTTCTACACGACAGACATCAACGTGGTGGCCCTGGGCCTCGCCCTGATTCCGCTTGCGCTGTACGCCTTCCTCGCCCAGAAGTACCGGCGATTCTTCGGTCTGAAGCCTGCGGCGGCGTGGCTCATCCTGCTGCCCCTCGGTGTGGTCACCTGGGCGCTGCTCCACGCCTCCGGGATTCACGCAACGATCGCCGGTGTTCTGCTTGGCTTCGCGATTCCGGTGATCAGGAGCAAAGCCAGTGGCGGCCCGGCGGCTGGGCCCGGCCTGTCTGAGATCTTCGAGCACCGGTTCCGGCCGATCTCCGCCGGTTTCGCCGTGCCCGTCTTCGCTTTCTTCTCCGCCGGCGTAGTAATCGGTGGCATTGACGGCTTCACCTCGGCCCTGATGGACCCGGTAACGATAGGCATCATCATTGCCCTCGTCGCCGGAAAGCCCATCGGAATCCTGGGAACAACGTGGCTGATCTCAAAATTCACCCGGGCGAGGCTCGACCCATCCTTCCGGTGGGTGGACCTGTTCGGTGTCGGCCTGCTCGCGGGAATCGGTTTCACCGTTTCGCTTCTCATCGCCGAGCTGAGTTTCGGATTCGGCAGCCTCGAAAACGACCACGCCAAGGTGGCGATTCTGACGGCATCCGTTCTGGCTGCCCTGCTCGCGACAGTGGTACTGCGCATCCGGAACCGCAGGTACAAGCAGATCGAAGCCGAGGAGCGCGTGGACGCGGACAACGACGGGACCCCCGACGTGTACCAGGGCGGCGGACACTGAGTCTGCAGGTTACCGACGCAGGGGGTGTTGCGCCGAGCCGGCCAGGTCTAGCCTCTGACTGTGGCTGCACATCCTGACGCCTACCGCCAACCTCTCGACCGCGCACGGGAGCACTCCCTGGAGTGGCTCGCGTCACTGCCAACGCGCCAGGTGCGGCCACAGCAAACCGCAGATCAGGTCGCTGAGCATTTCTCCATTCCGCTGCCAGAGGGCCCAACCGATCCGGCAGCGGTTGTCGATGAGCTGGCCAGGTTCGCCGAACCCGGCCTCATGGCGATGCCGTCCGGCCGGTTCTACGGCTGGGTAATCGGCGGAACGCTTCCCGCCGCCCTCGCGTCGGACTGGCTCGTCAGCGCCTGGGACCAGAACAGCGCTCTCCGGTACGCCTCGCCCGCGACGGCCGCCATCGAACAAGCGGCAGGGGACTGGATCCTCGACCTGCTCGGCCTCCCAGCAACGGCAGACGTCGGCTTCACCACAGGCGGCACCGTCGCAAACTTCGTCGGTCTCGCTGCTGGTCGAAAAGCGGTTCTGGATGCCGTCGGCTGGGACCTCGATGCCCGCGGTCTGGCGGGCGGCCCACGGGTGACCGTGCTCGTCGGCCAGGAACGACACGCGTCGGTGGACCTCGCCCTCCGTTACCTCGGCCTCGGCGCCCCGACTCCTGTCGCCTCCGACGACCAGGGCAGGCTCATCGCTTCAGCGTTGACGGATGCCCTCGCGAGCGTCGATGGCCCGGTGATCGTCTGTCTCCAGGCGGGCAACCTGCACTCGGGTGCCTTCGACCCGATGAAAGAGACCATCCGAATGGCACACGAACACGGCGCCTGGGTGCACGTCGATGGGGCATTCGGGCTCTGGGCCGCAGCAAGCCCGCGCTATCGAGGCGTGCTCGACGGAATCGACATGGCAGATTCCTGGGCGACCGACGCCCATAAGACCCTCAACGTGCCTTATGACTGCGGCATCGCGATCGTCGCTCAACCCCAGGTCCTCCGCTCCACCTTCGGCGTTCACACCGACTATCTGATTCACGACGACCACGGCCCGGGCGACCCGTGGGAGAAGGTCCCCGAACTCTCCCGCCGCGCCCGCGGCGTCCCCGTCTGGGCAGCACTGCGCTCACTGGGCCGCTCAGAAACCGTCGCACTGGTTGAACGCCTCGTCGACACCGCGGCCGAGCTCGCCGCCGGGCTCTCGCGCGTGCCTGGCATCGAGGTCCTCAACGACGTCGTTTTCACCCAGGTCTGTCTCGCCTTCGGCCCGGACGACCTCACCCGCAGGGTCACCGAGCAGCTCATCGCCGATGGCTCAGTGTGGATGTCCGGTTCGCATTGGCAGGGCAGGGACATCCTTCGCATCTCCGTGAGCAACTGGTCGACGGATGCCGACGACATCGCCACGTCGATCGAGGCGGTTCGGCACGCCTTCGAGGTCGCATCGTCCACCTGAATACCGGTCTTTCCCGCCGGCCGACCCGGGAGTAGTCTCGGGGCAACGGCGAGTCCCGTGTACCCGCCGGGTAGGGAGTCCTGGTGGGACGGCTTGTTTACGATTCGACGACGAGCATCAACCTCGACGACCGCACGCTCGCGCACCTTCAGATCGTGATCGGTGCGAAGCTCAGGCGAGGCGAAAGCTTTCCCTTCCGCTGGAAGCTGCCTGACGGCGCCGGGGGACTACCCGGGAGCCTGTGGATTGCGCCGGGGATCTCGCTTCACTTCAGGTACGACGAATCGAGACTGCCCAATATCAACCTCGACTGGATCAGCGCGCTCACCGCGTCGTCCAACTCGGATGCCGGGCTGCGGCTGATCAGTGAACCGATGGCGTCGCAGGACGACGTGCACGAAGAGCGGGTGGGTCGGCCGTAGCGCAGCGACGTGACGGTCGGCGACATGCGCCCGCCAGCCGCGATGTCCCCCTAGGATTCCCTCATGGGAACCTGGAGTGGACAACCGTTTGGCAATGACGCCGCAGCCGACTGGGCATGGGAACTGGACGGGTCCGACGGCTGGGATGCTGTCCTTGAGGCGCTTCAGGCCGTGCTTGACGCAGCTCCCGCGTCCGTGGACGCTGACGCGGCAACCGTCGCCATCGCCGCCGCTGAGGTCGTGGCACATCAGCGTGGGCGGCCTACGCAGTCCGACAGCTACACCGAGAGCATTTCGTCCTTCGTCGATCGCGTCCCTGCCCCGCCCGCTGAGGTCGCCTCTATCGCGCTGAGGGCCCTCGACGTCGCAACGGTCCCTGACGGCGAACTCGCAGAGTTGTGGGCCGATGCGGGTGCGGACGAATGGACCGAGGCCAACCAGCGCATTCGCGAGGCGCTCTCACTGCCCCCACTGGTGGCATCCGCCCCTGCCGCTCCCAGGAAGCGGACCGGCTGGGGCTGGGGCAAGGGCAACCGGGAGAGCTGACCGCGGGTGTCAGGACCGGGCCGTTACCGACGGATCCTGGCTCTGCAGTTCGAGTGACGGATCCGAGGTGGGGGCGCTCGCGGATGCCAGCAGCGCCAGTTTGTCTGCATCGATCGACCCTGCGTCAGCGTGAAAGACGACCAGCATGATGCCGTCAGTGCCGCCGATGCTCAGTCGTTCCCGGTTGAGGACGAGTTCCCCGACCTGAGGGTGGTCGAACCGAATCAGTGTGCCGTGCTGGCCGCGGACCTCGTGGCGCGCCCAGAGCTGGCGGAAGCGCGGGCTCGCCAGACTGAGCTGCCCGGTGAGCTCAATGAACCGTGGATCATCGATGTCATTTCCGACGGCCTGCCGGAGATTCGCGATGAAGCACTCAGTGAGGTCTTCCCAATCCGGTTGCAGCGCCTGCTCGCCCTGATCGAGGAACAGATCCCTGAGCTGGTTTCCGCCGACGTTGAGTCCGGGGGACAGCGCTCGGGCGAGGGGGTTCGAGGCAAGCACGTCGAAGTATCTGCCCTCGATGAACGCTGGCTGGACGAGGGAGTCGAGGAGTTTGAGGGCTCCGGACGGCACCGTCTCTTGCCGTGGCCGCCGTTTCCGCTGGCGCGGAACATCCGCCACCAGTGTCAGCAGGTGGGAGAGGTGCTCGTCGTTGAGGTTCAGCACGCGAGCTATGGACTCGAGCACCTGAATCGAGGGGTTGCGATCGCGACCGCGCTCGAGGCGCAGGTAGTAGTCGGCACTGATGCCGGCAAGCATGGCGACTTCCTCGCGCCGCAGCCCGGGCACGCGACGGACTCCACCGTCGGGAATACCGACCTGCTGCGGGGTCACCAGTTCGCGGCGCGCCCGCAGGTATGCGCCGAGGGGATTCGTTGTCTCGCTCACGACGCCAGCCTATGGCTGTGTGGCGCGGAATGAGGGGGCCCTGTCATACCCCCGGCTGGGGAGGGTGCTGGTTGGCGGTGTGCGCTTCTCATAGCTTCCTTAACGGCCCGATCGGGCCGCTTATTTCGAGAGGAGACGCATGAGCGTCGCACTGGTTACCGGGGCAAACAGGGGCATCGGATTTGAGACAGCCAGACAGCTGGTGGAGTTGGGGCACCTCGTGTACATCGGCGCGCGGGACGCTGAGCGGGGTGAGGAGGCTGCCGCGTCGCTCGGTGCGCGATTTGTGCAGCTCGATGTGACCGATGACCTGTCGGTAACGAATGCGCTTGGGGCTATCGGGGATGTCGAGGGCCAGCTGGACATCCTGGTGAACAACGCGGGAATTCAGGAGTTTGGCGATGTCGACGGCCCTATGGCGCTGCGAGCGTTCGACACCAACGCGGTGGGAGTCGTGCGCGTCACGGAAGCTGCGCTCCCGCTGCTGAAGAAATCGTCCAACCCGACGGTGGTTACCGTCTCGAGCAGCGCGGGGTCGTTCTGGGCGGTCAACAACCCCGACCGGGTCGAATCGCAACTGAGGAATCTCCTCTATGCCGCGTCCAAGGCGGCGGCCACCATGCTCACCGTCCAGTACGCCAAGTCGCATCCCGGCATCAAGTTCAACGCACTCGAACCGGGGTACACCGCCACAGACATGACGGCGGCGTTCGAAGGCGGCAGGCCGCCCGCAGAGAGTGCGCAAACCGTCGTGCGCCTGGCGACCCTCGACCCGAACGGCCCGACAGGGACGTTCCAGGACGAAGACGGGCACCTCCACTGGTGAGAACGGCATCCCCCCGTACGCAAGCACGCCTGACCACTCGAACAATCGAAGGAATTGAATCGTGACCAGCACAACCTCGTCGATCGACACATCGACCGACCATAAGCCCGGCTCCTGGGCCGGCGTGGTCTCACTCGGACTGGGGATCTTCGCGATCGTCATGTCGGAGTTCCTGCCAGCGAGCCTGCTGCCGCGTATTGCCGGCGACCTTGGGGTGACGGTCGGCGCAGCGGGGCAGAGCGTCACAGTCACCGCGCTCGCGGCCGCGCTCTCAGCCCTCTTCATCTCGGTGGTATTGCCGCATGCCGACCGGCGCCGCGTCATGATCGGCCTCACGCTGCTCGCCATCATCTCCAACCTCGCCGTCGCGCTGGCACCGAACCTCCTGGTGCTTCTCTCGTCCCGGCTCCTGCTGGGTGTCGCACTCGGCGGGTTCTGGGCAATGGCCACGGCGGTCGCCGCGCATCTGGTTCACGCGGACCACCTCGGGCGCGCGCTCACCGTCGTAAATGCCGGTGTGTCCGTTGCAACCGTCGCCGCGGTGCCCCTCGGCGCATGGCTCGGGGAGTTGTGGGGATGGCGGGGAGTGTTCGTCCTCGGTGCCGTTGTGGCGGCACTGGCGCTGATCGTGCAGGCGGCAACACTGCCGCACGTCACACCCACTGTTGGCAGCGGAATTCGGGCGCTCGGAGCGACACTGCGCTCCCGGGCCGTCATCATCGGACTGGTCGCGGTGCTGCTGGCCTTCGGCGGTCACTTCAGCGGCTTCACGTACATTCGGCCAGCTGCCGAGAGCGTATCCGACATCGATGCCGGGGGACTCGCTCTGCTTCTGCTCGTGTTCGGAATAGCCAACTTCGTCGGCACGGCCCTCAGCGGTCCGCTGGCCGACCGTGCACTCCGAGCGGCAGTCTTCCTGTTCCCAACGGTCCTGGGAATCGGGATGCTTGTCATGCTCGCGACCGGCGGTTCGACCGTCGCTCTGTTTGTCGCGGCTGCGCTGTGGGGTTTCGGCTTCGGCGGCCTTCCGACCGCCGTGCTCACGTGGGGTGCCCGAACTCAGCCGACCCGTCTCGAGCAGATCGGCGGAGTGATCGTGACCGTGTGCAACATTGCGATCGCTGTCGGTGCGATCGTCGGGGGAATCCTCGTCGATGATGTCGCAGCCACCGCCCCCCTCCTGGTCGGCGGCATCTCTGCAATCGCCGGCGCTGTCGTGCTCGTGAGCCTGCGTCAGCGGCGCTGACGGCTCTCGGCCGGACGGCATCCTGCTGCTCGGGAGCGAGCAGGGCGGGCCGATGAATTTATTCGCTGACGAGTTCGAGCGGCGGTACGCCGACCGGGTCGAACCCCATCACCTGACCGTAGAACGACAACTCGGCTTCCGTCGCGCTCACGATTGTGCTCGCGCGACGGAAGCCGTGCGACTCTCCCTCGAAGGCGATGTATGCGTGGGGGATGCCCTTCCGTGCCAGGGCATCACGGAAAAGCTCTGCTTGCGACGGCGGCACGATCGGGTCGTCGAGGCCCTGAAGAAGAAGTACAGGGGTGGAGAGGTTATCCACCCGGTTGAGCGGCGCACGCGACCGGTAAAGATCGGCCGCTTCCGGAAGCGGACCGATGAGCCCGTCGAGGTAGCGCGATTCGAAGTCGTGCGTGTCCCTGGCGAACTGGGTCAGCTCGGCCACGCCGAAATACGAGGTACCCGCCGCGAACACGTCCGAACTCGTGAGCGCAGCGAGCACCGTCCACCCGCCCGCCGAGCCTCCGCGGATCGCGAGGCGCGCCCGGTCGGCGAGTCCGGCGTCCGCGAGTCCAAGCACGGTGGCAACGGTGTCTTCCACGTCGACGATGCCCCACTGCCCGCGCAACCGCTCCCGATACTCCCGCCCGTATCCCGTCGATCCGCCGTAGTTGACGTCGACGACACCGATACCGCGACTGGTGAAATAGGCGATCGTGGGGTTGACGACGAACGGTGCCCGGGTGGTTGGGCCACCGTGGACGAACGCGACGAACGGTGGCAGCTCGCCATCGGGGGCCGCGAAATCTGCATTCCGGGGCGGATAGACGATGGCATGAACCTCCCGGTCTCCCTCGAACGTCCGGGATTCAGCGACGGGGAGGTATCCGGCATCCGGGAGGGAATCGACCGAGAGTCGAACCACGGTGATCTCTCCCGAGTCGAGGTCGAGACGGCGAAGCCCGGGTGCGTCCTTCGCACTGCCTCCCGCGAGCAGCACACTCGTGCCGCGGACCGGTCCGAGGACAATGTGAGTGAGCGGCTGGGCCACGACCGAGCTGGCGCCCGTCGCCGGATCGATGATGACGAGTTCGCTCTGGCCGAGAGTTCGCGCGGCAAGGATGCGGCCATCCGCCAGCAGTCGATACCAGGCCAGCCCGACGAACCAGAGTGCGTCGCCGTATTCGGCGTCGTCCGGGTGCAGCGGTGTGACGTTTCCCTCGAGATCAACCTCGGCCAGATTCCACCAGCCGGATCGGTCGGTGATGATCGTCAGGTGGTCGTCATCCCGCCACTCGGGCTGCAGAAGAGACTCGGTCGTTGAACCCGCCAGTGTGCGCCACTCGCCGACCTGGCCCGCTCGGTCGAGGTCGCCGATCCGCAACTCGGTCCCGTCCCATGGCATCTGCGGGTGATCCCACGCGATCCAGGCGAGGCGTGTGCCGTCGGGGGAGAATGTCGGAGAGGCGAGGAAGTGTGAACCCGTGACGATGGAGCGGATCGCTTCGTTGTTGCCATCGGCAGTGCCGTCCACCGGCACCGCGACGATGTCTCTGTCAACGAGGTCGCCAGAGTGGGTCTCGCGCACGGCGATGATTTCGCCGTCGCGCCACGTGAGATCTGCGAAGCGGAATCCGGTACCGGCGCTCGTGAGCGGTACAGGACGACGGCTGCCACGATCCAGGCGATACAGTCGCTGATCCGTGAACTCGGCGAACACGAGAGTGCCGTCGTCGTCCGCTGCCCACGCTCCACCGCCGTACTCGTGCACGCGCGTCCGGGCATTCCAGGGCTCCGGCAGGATGTCGATGGGATCGCCATTTTCACCTGTCGTGCGGACCGCGAACCGGCCGCCCTCACTCGGTCGAAGTTCGAGCCACCACACCTCATCGCCCACCCATGTGCCCTCGCTCACGGCGTGCCCGCTTTCGGCGAGGTCATGAGCGGAAATCGGTGAGCGCCAGGACCCGTACGGAGCGATTGTCGTCATGGCGACATCCTGCCAGCCCTTGTGTTTTCAGGGGGGCAGCCAATGTGGCTACGCTCGGAGAGTGTCTGCCAGTCGCAACCCCACAGTGATCGCGCTGAACGGCGGATCCAGTTCAGGTAAATCGTCGATCGCGCGAGCGCTGCAGGAAATGCTCCCCGGCGTCTGGTTGACCTTCGGCGTCGACACCTTCATCGACGCACTTCCGGGTCGGGGTGACAGCCCGCGAGCCGGGGTCACGTTTGAGCACGACGGCACGATCACCTTCAGCGACGAGTATCGGGCGCTCGAACGAAGCTGGTATGCCGGCCTCAGCGCGATGACAGCGGCTGGGGCGCACATGATCCTCGACGAAGTTTTTCTCTCCGGGGGTACCGGGCAGGAGAGTCTGCGTTCAACGTTCAGCGATACCGGGATGTTGTGGGTGGGTGTCCATTGCGAGGCCGACGTTGCTGCATCCCGCGAAGCGCGGCGGCCTGACCGGGCAGAGGGAATGGCGCGGCAACAGGCCCTGAGTGTGCACACCGGCGTGAGCTACGACCTCGAGGTGGACACGACCTCCAGGCCGGCCGAGGAATGCGCCTGGGCAATAGTGAGACACCTCGGAGTGCGGGCGCCGTCCCTTATCCGTTCGTAGGCAAGGGCTGCCCCGTCTGAGCTGCCCCGTCTGACCTGCCCTGTGTGGGCTGCCTGCCTGAGTCGGACGTTCTCAGGTCGACGGTCAGGAGCGAGCGTCGGTGTCGACGTCGGCGGCCCAGCCGGGGGAGTCGAGGCGAATCGCATTGTCGCCAACGAGCGCGCGCAGTGTGGCTTCCGTGATGGCGAGTGATTCTGCGCCCACCTGCTTCTGGAGCTCATCCCGCATCTCATCGAATACGGCCTCGCCCTCGCGCAGAAGAGCTGTCCCGCGCTCGGTGACCCGCAGGCGCATCTTCCGGCGATCCGCCTCGTCCGGCTCCCTGGCGACGTAGCCCCGTTCTTCCAGGACAGCGATCGTTCGTGCCGCAGCCTGCTTTGTTACCGACATCGCTCGGCCCAGTTCTGACGCGTTTTCGGCGCCGGAGAGGATCGAGTGAAGCGCGAAATCGTGCACCGGACGAAAGTCATCGTGGCCTCGCCGCGCCAGTTCGGCGGTGGCTCTGTCGGCAAGAGTGCGGAACCCCGCAAGCATCAGCAGCGCTAGGTCGCCACCCTTCCGAGACATAGGGGAAGTCTAAGCCAGGGTTGATATAGACAACCTTGTTGTCTATGGTTGATGGACAACAAGATTGTCTATTAAGGAGAACGATATGTCCGCCACTGCGGCACTCGGCGCAACCATCCCCGGCGTCTCCCACCATCGAGCTCAGCTCAACGGCACCGAGCTGCACTACGTCACCGCCGGTACGTCCGGTTCACCTATCCTGCTCGTGCACGGCTGGCCTGAGACGTGGTGGGCATTCAGGGGCCTCATTCCGCTGCTTGCGGAGTCCCACCGGGTTTACGCTCTCGACCTGCGTGGATTCGGCGACTCGAGCACCACCGCTAACGATTACAGCGAGCAGGCCCTGGCCGACGACCTCCACCACTTCGTCACACATCTGGGGGCTGGCCCTGTGCATCTTCTCGCTCAGGACATCAGCGGAGGCGTGGCGTTCCGGTTCGCTGCGTCCCATCCGGATGAGGTGCGAAGCTTCACAGCGGTCGAATCCTCCCTTGCCGGGTTCGGTCTCGAGGCGCTTGCCGACGTCAACGCCTTTGGTTCGTGGCATGTCGGATTTCTTGGCACTCCCGGCATCCCTTCGATGCTCCTGCCCGGACACGAACGCGAGCTCCTGGCTGACTGGGCTTACCCGATGATGAACGGCACGGCCGGTGCAATCCGTGCAGAGGACCTCGATGAGTTCGTTCGCACGTACTCGCGGCCGAACGCCTGGCGCGGTACGGAAGGCCTCTACCGTTCCCTGTTCACGGACAAGGGGGCGACTCGGGCGCTCGCCGAGGCGCATCCCTTGCGCGTCCCCGTCCTCGCCGTCGACGGCGCCAATTCCCCATTCACAGAGCAGTCGTTTCGCCCGGTGGCGGCTGGAGAGCTCACGGCGGTGCACATCGAGGGCGTCGGTCACCTCGTTGCCCAGGAGGCACCCGCGGAGCTGGCATCCGCTGTTCTGGACTTTGTGAGACGGGTGGATGATCAGTAGGAACACCGAGTGTTCTCAGGTGCCGGCCGGCAGCGTCCGCAACAGGTCTCGTTCGGCTGAGCCGGTCTGCTGGGCCAGGTTCCACAGAGTCGAGGAGGATGCCGCGCCGGAGGCCTCGGGGGTAGTGCCGCCCTGTTCCTCCCGGCTGCCCCGGTCATCGGGGCTCAGCGCCTTGATCACCTGATCCAGCTCGCCGCTGGTCAGCTCGGTGGCGTCGGCCAGCGCGGTCAAATCCCGCAACCCGGAGCGCAGCGTGTCCAGCTCGGCGAGCTGCCTGTCATCGAGCCGGTCGCGGTCGGGAACCAGCTCGTCCTGCGTGCGTGTTGCGTCCCGGAACAGGGCGAGCTCCTCTGGCCCCGGCGGACCAGCGCGGTTCGAAGATGCACGCAGGGCGGACGCGGTGGCCTGGGTCGCTGTCTCGATCCGTTGTCGCAGGGGGGCTGGTCGGAACGCGGGGATGACCATGAAGCCGAGAACCCATCCGATGAGCACCGCTGCCGCTGTGAGTCCGACGTATTGCGCCAGAAGGTTCACCGGGTTCAGGTCGCGGGTCGCTGAATTGAAGCCGACGCTGACGATAACCATGAAAGCATTGCCAAGCGCGGGGCGGGTGGCGATGAACCACAGCCCCAGACACAGCGCGACCACTGCGACGAGGGTGAGGTAGCGGGTCGGGACGAACAGCAGGACCAACGCGACTGTGAGCGAGCCCGCGACCAGGCCGATGATCTTGTTCCTCGCCTTGGTGGCGGTGTCGTTCCAGCTGGCCTGCATGATGCCGAACGTAGCCAGCAGTGCGGTGGAGACCAGGGGATCGCCGCGCTGCAGGCCGGACGTGATCAACAGCATGAGAAGAATTGCGAGCGCGGTGCGGAACGCGTGCCTGACCTGGATGGACCGCAGCCTCGCGGACGGATGCAGCACTGCATCCTGAAGTTGGCGCCGCCGATCGCGATCGAGGTTAACCGGTGAGGCGTCATGATCCAGCATTGCCTGCTCAACGGCGTCCAGGCCGCTTGCGGCCTCGGCGAGAGGTGACCCGGTGGGGGCCGACGTCGACGAAGGCGGCGAGGTTGTGACCGGATTGTTGTTCCGTCCCGGCTTGGATGTCAGCTGCTCGGCCAGCGTGTGGGCCCGGGCGCGAATCTCGGTGTCGGCCGAACCGCTCGCGTCGGACAGCTCTGCGGTGTGCAGGGCCCGCCGGTAGCGGGAGGCCCCCTCGAGTGCGTCAGCCAGCCATCGCTGCCTGCCGTCGCTCAGCCAGGTGCCGAACGCGGTGGCGGTGGCCGCGCCCGGATCATCCGCAACGAGCACATTGGCGACCTGCTCCCTTGTCGGCTTCGACGGGTCCGAGATCCCCATCAGAACCCGCAGCAGCAGAGCGACGGCGACGCCGGCGACGGCGGCCACGATCACCTGTCGGTGGTCGGCTCCGCCGGCTGGAGCGTAGCCGTAACCGAACACCGTGGTCATCCCCAGCCCCATGCCGGCGTTGGCGAAGCGTGGCCCGATCAGCGGAAGCAATGCGGCCACGAAAATGAGCACAACGACGAGCGCAATCGCCGCGGGGCGAGACGCCTCAGCCACGAGGCGCGGAACGACCGCGGCGACGACCAGAAGCGGTCCCATTACCGCGATCACGCGGAGGTCAGGCTTCAGAGGGCCGCCCATAAATACCACCAGCGAGAACATACCCGTCAGGCCGCCGATGATCCCCGCTGCGCCGGCTCCCCACGCGTCGGCGAGGAGCACGGAGGGAAGGACCACAATGATCATGAGGACGATCACTATCGGACTGCCCTTGGGGTGCCTGGCGTTCGGACGTTTGGCCTTGGACTCCGTGGATCCCTCGGCGCCACCGGCACCCTGCGCAGACCCGCCTCGAGTGTTGCGTGACGCGTTCATGCCTCGACGGTAAAGAGGGGGCGTGGGAGGTGGCAGAGGCCGAGGTCCTTGGCGTCGGTCGCGCGCCTGACCTTCACGGATCGGGGACCGGCGGGTCCGCTGTCGGGCCTGGGAGAGCGGATGACGGGAATCGAACCCGCGCTATCAGCTTGGGAAGCTGAAGTTCTACCATTGAACTACATCCGCGTGACGCCGTACGGCGACGTTCGCAATCTTAGCAAGACGCGCCAGATAAACTGACCTCGTGCTTCTCTCCGACCGCGACATCAAGGCAGAGCTGGCATCCGGACGCATCGGTCTTGAACCGTCCCACTCCGAGATGATCCAGCCTTCGAGCATCGACGTGCGCCTCGACCGCTACTTCAGGCTGTTCGACAACCACAAGTACCCCTACATCGACCCGGCCGAAGACCAGCCAGAGCTCACCCACCTCATCGAAACGAAGCCAGACGAACCGTTCATCCTGCACCCGGGTGAATTCGTGCTCGGCGCAACGTTCGAACAGGTCTCGCTCGCCGATGACATCGCTGCCCGGCTCGAGGGCAAGAGCTCACTCGGCCGCCTCGGTCTGCTGACGCACTCGACAGCCGGCTTCATCGACCCGGGGTTCTCCGGCCACGTGACCCTCGAACTGTCCAACGTCGCGACCCTCCCGATCAAGCTCTGGCCCGGCATGAAGATCGGCCAGCTCTGTTTCTTCCGGCTGACCTCCCCGGCTGAGAACCCGTACGGCTCAGCAGCGTACAGTTCCCGTTATCAGGGTCAGCGCGGCCCGACCGCATCCCGCTCGTTCAAGAACTTCCACCGCACCGACGTCGGCCTCATCGACGCCGGCAGCGCCGGCAGCTAGGCAAGAAAGGCCACCGCCATGAGTGACCCCATCGACCTTTCGTTCGCTGACGCACTCATATCGGATGCGGCCACCGAGAGATACCCGAATCGGATGTTCCGCTTCGGTCGGCTTGTCGGTCGCTGGAACGTGCACTCACGCCGCATGGATGAGGCCACAGGGAACTGGCATGAGTCGGACTTCGTCTGGGTGGTCGGGTTTATTTTGGACGGGAAGGCCGTTCAGGATGTCGCGCTCACGCCAACAGAGGACGGCTTCGAAACCATCTCAACCGCGGTCCGGGTCTACGACCGCGACATGGGTGCCTGGCGCGTGAGCTACTTCGAGCCGGAGCGCGGCGAATACGCGCATCTTGTCGCCACCGCGCACAAGCGCGACGGCATCCGTCAGGACGGAACGCGGAACGACGGTCTGCTCATCCGCTGGAACTTCTCGAAGATCACCGAGCACTCCTACCGGTGGGAGAGTTTCGTCTCGGAAGACGAGGGAACCACGTGGGTGCTCAACGAGCACAATGAGGGCATGCGCGTCAGCTGACCGCCGCGCGTGCCGCGAGAGCATCAGTTGCGGTCGAGAACACCAGTTGCGCCTGATGTTCTCGACCGGAACTGATGCGTTGGGTGCCCGCTACAGCTCGAACCGGAAGCTGAGGTCCTCGGGGTAGTCGCCGAGCGCCGTCAGCGTCGTCGCCGCACGCTGCAGCGCAGCGAGGGTGAGGCCGAGGGTCTGCGGGCCGAAGCTGACGCGGGAGATTCCCAGTTCGGCGAGCCTCTTGAGGGGGATGCCGCCGAGCCCACCGATCGTGGAGAGGCGCCCGTTCACCTCGTCGAGCGCGCGCTTCACGCGATCCTCATCGCTCAGCCCGAGGAAGAAGATCACGTCGGCCCCCGCTTCGAGGTACGCGTTCGCCCGCGTGACCGCTTCCTCCCACTCGCCACCACCGGCGAGCGTGTCGACGCGGGCATTGATCACGAGCGGGATGCCGGTCGCGTCACCGGCGCCGCGGGCGGCGGCAACGCGGGCGACCGAGTCGTCGATACTGCGCTGCGGGCCGTTGGCTGCCTCGAGGGAGTCCTCGATGTTGATGCCGACAGCACCGGATTCTTCGATCAGGCGACGAACGTTGTCACCGACGCCGGCGGCATCCGGGGCGTAGCCCTTCTCGAAATCGACCGAGAGCGGCAGGTCGACGGCACCGGCGATGATGCGCGCCGCCTCGATCGCGGCATCGACGGTGAGTCCCTCGTTGTCGGGCACGCCCCGCGCGAAGGAGACCGAGTGTGAAGCGCTCGCGAGGGCACGCACTCCCGGGGCCTCTGAGACGATCTTCGCCGTGATGGCATCCCACACGTTCGTCACGATGAGCGGATCACCGGGGGCGTGGAGGCGGTTGAGCAGTTGAGCTTTCTCGAGTTGAGTCGTCATCTCCCCAGTCTGGACAGGTCGGATGCCTCGGCGCCACCCATAACTGAATCGCGAACACGGTTGCTGCAGCGTCGCTCAGCGGTGAGGGGGCGGCCCGGATTCGCCCCCCGAATGTGGGTCAGGCGATACTGGTAGTTGGAAACCGGCCAATCTGACGCCCGCACGGGTACTGATCAGCCGCTGATAGAGATGGTGACTTGACGTGTCGAACGAGCCGAACGAGTCCACTGAGCCGAATGAGCCGTGGATAACAGCCGTAGCCCGAGCCGACGGTACAGGCACGATCTCGGTCGACGGCGCACAGTCCGACATTCGCGCAAATGACGTCGCGGAGGTTCGAGCCGCGATCATTGCGCGTGTCACCGACGAGGCGAAGGCGCGCAACCAACGGGTGCTGGTGGCCATCACCGATCTCGACGGCGTTTACCTGCTGTCTGTTCACCCCGACGGCAACGTCGAGTCGGAAGGTCCTGTTGTGCCGGATGCCGCTGCCTCGGCGCGCGATGCGACAGCTGCTGAGTCCAGAAGCGAGTCCGCCCGCGCGAAGGAGCGGGCACCCGAGACCAGGCCGCCCCGCCCATCGTCTCCAGCGGAAGGATCAGTCCGCGGGTCAGCACCGGCTCGAGCCGTGCTGAACCCCGCCTTCGGCGAGGCCACCCCGGTGATTCCCCCGCCCCCCTTCGGCATCGATGACCTCATCGACTTCGCCGAGTCCGGATCCGAGCCGACGCCGCACAACGACAGAAGCTTCGAGCCAGCACCGACACGGAGGTCAACCTTCCGGTCCTATTCAGAGGAGAGCGACCTGTCGCACCACAATTCCGGATCCGCCGCGCCAGCCGAGGTCACTCCATTCACGACTGCACGGTCCGCTGCCGGAAAAACCACCGAGGAACCTGACTCGGCGGAGGCGGAGGCGGAGGCGGAGGCAACAGAGCTTACGTTTGACCAGCTGTTGCCGTCATCGAGCAGACGGGAGAAGGCATCCGCTTCGACATCCTCGCCATCGGACGGTGAACCGGGCGTCGCGCCCACCCTCGAGGACTTCCTCCAGTCACGGCCATCGGCGCCGGAGGGTCCGGCGAAACAGGGCTGGCAGGGAGCCGTCCGTCGCGTGACCGGCGGACTGATCTCGCCGCGCCCAGGCAAGGTCGAGCGAGCCCACCGCGATGCGATCCGGCGGGTCCAGCGAAGCCTCAAGGGGCCGCGGACCATCGTCGTGCTCAACCCGAAGGGTGGAGCGCACAAGACGACCGCAACCCTGTTGCTCGCCGCGACCTTCGGTACCCACCGCGGTGGATCAACGCTCGCCTGGGACAACAACGAAACCCGCGGCACCCTCGGCTGGCGGGCCCAGCCCTCGGTGCACTCCAACACCGCGGTCGACCTGCTTCGCGACCTCGGACGGTTCTCCGATGTCGAGTCGGCGCGCGTCGGGTACCTCGACAACTACGTGCGCGGGCAGGGCGACGCCCAGTTCGATGTGCTCGCTTCTGACGAGGATGCCGCCGCGTCCTCCACCATCGATGCGGATGCCTTCCGCAGCCTCCACTCGACACTCAGCCGGTTCTATCGCGTACTCGTGATCGACACGGGCAACAACATGCGCGCATCCAACTGGGAAGCGGCCGTCGAAGCGGCCGACCAGCTCGTCGTCGTCACCACGGTGAACGAGGAAACCGCGGCGAGTGCTGCGTGGCTCATCGACGGGCTCAGGCAGAAGGGGCACCAGGACAAGGTCAGCCAGGCCGTGACGATCCTCTCGTCACCAGGAGACACCGTGCAGCCCGAGCTGTCCCAGCGACTGCACAGCCACTTTTCGGCCCTCACCCGCGTGGTGCTCGAGGTGCCGTACGACCCCGGCTTCCAGGGCGGCGGTCCCCTCAACGTCGACGTGCTCTCTCCGCAGACTCGCGAAGCGTGGCTCCAGGTGACGGCGGCGGTGGCCGACGGACTCTAGGAGGACCTGGCCTCGCCCGGCACCAGGATCTTGACCATCTCGAGTTGGCGTTTACCCGGCTCGAGGTCGTACGGCACGGTCACGCCGGTGTCGCGGTAGCCCTTCTTCGCGTAGTACGCGTGCGCCCGGGCGTTGTCTTCGTGAACGTGCAGGGTGATCCGGTCGGATCGTTCCCTTGACCACTGCTCGACGCCCTCGAGGAGAGCGGAGGTGACGCCGGCCGCTTCACCCCGGAACTCCGGAGTGACGTAGACGCCGACGAGCATCGGCACCGTGCTGCCGTTCGGCGTGTACGTACCCATCGTGCCCACCCAGCGGCCGTCGGCCGTGATTGCTACGAGCACGGTTCCACCGTCGCTCGTGCCTCGCCTGCCTCGCATCCGCCACTCGGCTTCGCCCACGGCCTGTGCGTGCGCGAGCGTCTCGCCGAAAGCGATCGGAGTGTCCGCGAGCATTTCAAGACGGAGTCTTCTGACCTCGCGCCAGTCGGCATCGGTGGTGGGGCGGATGGAGAACGTGGCGTCGCGCATCGACCAAATCTACCGGCACAACGAGGGCTCCCGCGGTCCAGTGCAAGCCCTTTCCGTGTCCCGGCGCTCACCACTAGTCTCGGAGCGCGTCGGCCTCTCCCGCCCGGCGCCCGTCGAAAGGAACTCAGATGTCCACCTGGCTCATCACCGGCTGCTCGACAGGCCTCGGTCGCGCGCTCGCGACCGCCGTGCTCGCCCACGGCAACAACGTCGTCGTCACGGCGCGCGACGCGTCGACGGTGCAGGACATCGCCGGCACGTCTCCCGACTCCGCCCTCGCGCTCTCGCTGGACGTGACCGACCCGGCGCAGATCGAGTCAGCCGTTCGAGAGGCGGAGCGCCGGTTCGGCGCCGTCGACGTGCTCGTGAACAACGCGGGCTACGGGTATCGGTCCGCCGTGGAGGAAGCCACCCCCGAAGACGTCAAGCGGCTCTTCGACACCAACTTCTTCGGAGCCGTCGCCATGATCAAGGCGGTCCTGCCCCCGATGCGGGAACGCCGCTCCGGCGCCATCGTCAACATTTCCTCTATCGGCGTGCGCCTCACGCCCCCGGGGTCGGGGTACTACGCGGCGTCGAAGGCGGCCCTCGAGGGCATGTCCGGCTCCCTCCGCAAGGAGCTGGAACCGCTCGGAATCGCCGTCACCGTCGTCGAACCGGGCGGCTTTCGCACCGACTTCGCCGGGCGCTCGCTGGCACAGTCTGAGACCGCCATCCCGGACTACGCCGAGACCGCTGGCAAGCGGAGGAAGGAAAACGACACGGTGCACGGCACCCAGCCGGGCAACCCGGCGCTGGCCGCCGAGGCGATCATCACGGCGGTCGAATCGCCGAACGCACCCCTCCTCTTGCTGCTCGGCGCCGACGCCATGGACGGGTTCGAGACGCTGGCTGATCGGGAGCGGCAGGACGCTGACACCTGGCGCGACCTCAGCCTCAGTACCGGTTACCCGGAGGAATAGGCGGCTCTTTCGTCTAGTGCAGCGTGATGGACTCCACGGCACGCAGCTGGGTGCGGATGAAGCGGTTGGCGTGCGCGCCGAGGTCGTCTGAGTCGTCCCACAGGTTGCGCCAGATGCCGAGCATCCTGCTGAGGTCCTCGTTCACCACGGCCGACGAGAACGACTCGAACACGACGGGCCCGTCGTAGCCGATCCGCGCGAGGCCGCGGAAGAACGAGCCGAAGTCCACCGTGCCTGAACCCAGGTAACCGCGGTGGCTCTCGCCGACGTGCGCGTAACCCAGCCGATCGCCGACGTCGAGGACCGGGGTGTACAGATCCGACTCCTCGATGTTCATGTGGTACGTGTCGAGGTGCACTGAGACGTTGGCGTGCCCCACCTCGTCGAGAAACGCGAGCGCCTGCCTGCCCGTGTTCATCACGTTGGTCTCGTAACGGTTGACGACTTCGAGTGACATACGGATGCCGAGGCCCTCGGCCCGTGACGCCAGCCGGGCGAGTGCGGCGGCGCTCGACGCGCGACCAGCCGGGGTCGCGGGCGTCATGTACTTCTTCATGGCGCTGTAGATCACGCCGCAGAGGTTGGTCCCACCCATCGCGTGCACGATGTCGAGGCACTCCTCGAGCATCCGTTCGCCTCGAGCCACGACATCGGGGTCGTCGCTCGTGAGGTCGGTTGCCTCGCTCAGGCCGAGCGACGCACTGACCGCGAGCTCGTTGTCCTGCAGAAGGCGAGCCGCAAGCATCCGATCGAAATGAAAAGGGTCCATGAGGGGGATTTCGATCAGGTCAAATCCTGCCTGTTTCGTCTTCTCGATCGCGAGGGTCAGCCCCGCGGCGTCGAATGAGCCTGAGAAGACGAGAGCGTGTGCGCCGATGAGCACGATCGTGTCCTTCCACCCCGGTGGCCGCGCCGGTGCGAAGCCCGTTCCGGCAGAGATTACTCCGCGGTGCGGGAGAGGGACAGGCCGTGCGGCCGAATCGTGACCCCGGTATGAGGCCCAAACCTGACCCCGAACCCGACCCGGGGCGCTCAACGCCCGCTGGACTCAGCGGGTATGAGCGAGGAGCGCGTCGACCTCGTCACGGTGGGGGAGGCTCGGGGAAGCGCCCTGTCGCGTCACGGTGAGCGCTCCAGCGGCGATCGCGCGCCGGATCGCAGCGGCGAGGTCGAGGCCGTCGGCGAGTGAAGCACCGAGGTAACCGGCGAACGCATCACCGGCTGCCGTTGTGTCGACGGCAGTGACCCGGATGGAGTCGAACCGTTCGACGCTCGTCGCCGTGACCAGAACCGCTCCAGCAGCCGCCATGGTGATGAGGGCACTGGTCGCGCCGCGGGAGGTGAACCAGCGACCGGCCTCGACCGCCGATGCTTCGTCGGTCACCTCGATGCCGGTGAGGATGGCGGCCTCTGTCTCGTTCGGAGTGACGATGTCGACGAGTGGCCAGATCGCGTCGTCGAGGGCCGTGGCCGGCGCTGGGTCGAGAACGACGGTGAGGCCGGCGTCGTGCGCCTTCCTGATCGAGTACTGCGTGAGCGCCCACGGGATCTCGAGCTGGGTGAGCAGAACCCGGCAGCTCGACCCGATGGCCTCGAACGCGTCGTCGATGTGTGACTCGCTGAGTGACGAGTTCGCGAGCGGAACCACCACAATGTCGTTTTCACCCGATGAGTCAACCCGGATGTGCGCTACTCCTGTTGGCCCCGGAACCGAGCGGACGTGGTCGACGTGCACGCCGGCATCCGCCAGCCCGCTGCTCGCTACGTCGGAGAAGAGGTCGGTGCCCACGCAACCGACCATGTGCGCGTTGCCGCCGGCGAGTCCGGCGGCGACGGCCTGGTTCGCACCCTTGCCGCCGAGCACGAGGGTGAACTCGTCGCCGATGATCGTCTCGCCTCGAGCCGGGAGCCTCGACGAGAAGGTCGTGAGATCGACGTTGATGCTTCCGACGATGAGCACGCCACCGGATGCCGATGCTGAGGTTCGGGAACTCATGGTGTCCTTCTGCTGGGATGTATCGCTCATCCAGAGGCTTCGTGCTACGCCAGCTGCTTCTGCTTCGCCTGCACCGGGATCAGCAGGAGAAGTCCGACGAGGATGACGAGGATGATGCCGAGGATTCCCCAGTACTGCTCTCCGCCAATGGTGATGAAGATGGCGAACGCTGTCGGAGCGAGGAACGACACGGCACGACCCGTCGTTGCGTACAGGCCGAATATCTCTCCCTCGCGGCCGGCCGGGATGAGGCGGGCCAGGAACGACCGTGAGGCCGACTGCGCCGGGCCGACGAACAGGCAGAGCGCGAGTCCGAAGATCCAGAACATGAGCGCACCACCGTCGTGGAGGAAGAAGACGGCAAGACCGGCGAGCACGAGCCCGATGAGGGATGCCATGATCACCGGTTTTGCGCCGAGCTTGTCGTCGAGCAGACCGACGGTAATCGTCGAGATACCCGCGACGACGTTCGCGGCGATGGCGAAGATGATGACCTCACCCGGCGAGAAACCGAACCAGCCACCGGCGAGCACACCACCGAATGTGAACACTCCAGCGAGCCCGTCACGGAAGACCGCGCTCGCGATCAGGAAGTACACGGTCTGCCTGCTCTCGTTCCAGAGCTTCTTGATGTCGCCGAAGAGCCGGGGATACGAGGCGAAGAATCCGACCTTGTCGCGCCGCGCGCCGACGCCCTTGTACTCGGGAACAAAGAAGAGCACCGGCAGGGCGAACAGACCGAACCAGATCGCGGAAATCAGAACGGTCACCCGGATGTCCATGCCGTCATCGCCCGTGATTCCGAAGATGCCGACCTCGGGCTGGATCAGGCCGAAGTACACGATGAGCAGCAACACGATTCCACCGATATAGCCGAGGCCCCAGCCAATGCCTGACACCCGTCCGATAGTCGTCGGCGTCGAGACCTGGGCGAGCATCGCGTTGTAGTTCACGCCAGCGAATTCGAAGAAAATATTGCCTGCGGCGACGAGCAAAAGTCCCAGCCACAGGAAGCTTGGGTCGGGCTCGACGAAGAACATGGCCGCGGTGATCCCGACGACGATGTACGTGTTGACGGCGAGCCAGAACTTGCGGCGGCCCGAACTGTCTGAGCGCTGTCCGGTGACCGGGGCGAGGATGGCGATCAACAGACCGGCGGCGCCGAGCGCCCAGCCGAGCTGTGCCGAGACGGCGGCTTCCTCGCCGAAGGCGTCGCTCGTGAGGTAGACGGTGAAGACAAACGTGGTGATCACGGCGTTGAACGACGCGGATCCCCAGTCCCACAAGCCCCACGCCAGTACCTGTTTGGTCGAGGTTTTCGTCGGAGTTTCGGAGAGGGGGGTTGCTGTTATCGCTGCACCATTGCCCGCGTTCGTCGTCATGCTGTTCAGGCTACTGGCACGGGGAGGCTCGCACCCGAATCCTGTCCTGCCGCGTCTTCGGCTCGTGCACCTGAGCTCTCGCGCACGACAAGACGATGCCCGATTTCGATGCTGCGCGGGTTCACCCGCTCCGAGGAGATGGCGTCGACGAGGGTGTCAACCGCTCGGTCGGCGATCGCCTGTTTGTCGGGTGCAACGGACGTCAGTGACGGAATCGAGTAGGTCGACTCCTGCACGTCGTCGATCGAGACGATGGCGACGTCCTCCGGCATCCGCAGGCCCGCGTCTGCGAGCGCGCGCATCGCGCCGAACGCGATGACGTCTGCAAAGCACACGAGGGCATCGAAACGGATGCCTGCGGCGAGCGCGCGGCCGACAGCGTCGTGGCCGGCTGCAGTGCCGAACCGATCCGTGTAGAGCAGCAGCTCGGGGTCGAGGCTGAGCCCCGCGGCCGACACGGCTTCCTGAAAGCCCTGCAGTCGCAACCGCGAACTCCGGTAGTCGTCGGATCGGTACGCTCCCACCGTCGCAATACGGCGTCGTCCCGAGGCGATGAGATGCGCGGTGATCTCCCGTGCAGCACCGACGTTGTCGATCGCGATGGTCGTATAGGACGACGTCGAGATCTGTTCGCCGATGAGTACGGTGGGCACGCTCGGGGGAGCCGAGTAGAGGTCTTCCCTGGTCAGGGACATCGGGCTGAAGATCAGCCCGTCGACGAGGTGCGAGCTGAAACTCTTCAGGGTGCGCAGTTCCCGCTCTTTCGTTCCCTGCGTGTGGGTTGCGATGACCGTGTATCCGCGCCGCTGGGCAGATCGTTCGACGAGTTCGGACAGTTCGGCGAAATACGGCTGGGAGAGCTCGGGCACGGCAAAGCCGAGCATCTTCGTGTTGCCCTGGCGGAGCCGCCTGGCGGAGATGTTCGGCTGGTAGTTGAGCTTGGTGATGGCGTCCTGGACGCGCTGCCTCGTGTCGGGCCTGACGTGCACGTAGTTATTGACGACGTTGGAGACCGTCCGGGGGGACACGCCTGCAAGCTTCGCGACGTCGTGAATGTTGGTTGCCATGTTCCCTCCTCGACCATCTTGGCCTACAAAGTGGAGCAGCGGTGAACCGGTTTGTGCAACGTGGCAAAGGTACGCACGACGGCGTTTTGACAAAGCATCGCGGGAGTGAACACAATAGCTCCCGTGCAGTTTTTGCAACGTGGCAAACCGGAAGGCAAGGAATCGATGACGCTGACGCTCGATCAAGCGGCCCAAGCGACCAGGAAGCGCCCACCGCGACTACCCCGCAAACGGCGTTCTCAGGCCGGCCTGAAGTACGGCTTCGCTTTCGTCGCTCCCTTCGCGGTCCTGTACCTCATCTTTGTGCTGTACCCCGTTGTCCAGGCTGCCCAGATGAGCTTCTTCGATTGGGACCTGCTCGGTTCGGTCCGCGAGTTCATCGGCCTCGAAAACTATGAGCGGATGCTCTGGGGCGTCAATATTCAGTGGTCGATCACCAACCTGCTCTGGTGGCGCATCGGCGTGCTCGCCCTCGTTGCTGCGCTGCTGGTCGGTCCGATCAAGCGCAGGCACATCAGTGTCTGGAGTGTCTCCGGCGTGCTCGGCCTGCTCGGGGTGTTCGTCGCCCTCGGCTTTGCGCCGGGAAAAGACGGTTACTGGTACGACCCGACATTCTGGATCGCCCTGCAGAACACCCTGCTGTTCACGGCCATCTCCACTCCGATCATCGCCCTGCTCGGACTCGTCATGGCGCTTGCCCTGCAGGGACAGCGACGCGGATCCCGCTGGTACCAGATGGCGTTCTTCCTCCCGTACATCCTCCCGGTCTCCGTCGTCACCCTCATCTGGACGTACTTCCTCTCACCGGGGCAGGGGCTGCTCGCGCAGATCCTCACCCCGCTCGGCATCGACCCGATTCCCTGGCTGAGCGATTCGAACACAGCGCTCACCGCCGTCATCATCACCACGATCTGGTGGACCGTCGGGTTCAACCTCGTCATGTTCGCTGCCGGACTCCAGGATGTCGACAAGTCGCTTTACGAGGCAGCATCACTTGACGGTGCCGGCCCGTGGCGCAAGTTTGTGAGCGTGACGCTTCCCGGCATCCGCCACGTCATCCTGCTCGTCATGGTCATGCAGGCGATTGCATCGTTCCAGGTCTTCGGCCAGGTAAACATCATGACCGGTGGTGGCCCAGGTACCTCGACCGAGGTGCTCATCCGGCACATCTACCAGACCGGTTTCCGCGACTTCGAGCTCGGCTACGCGTCGGCGATGTCGCTCTTCCTCTTCGCACTGATGCTGATCGTCTCCGTCGTCCAGATGCGCTTCCTCGGAAAGGACGACACCAAGTGAACGTCATGAGCCCTCCCTCGACCCGGAAGACGAGCGCCGCTCAGCCCGGTCTTACCGCATCACGGCACACCGCGACGCGTGCGACCTGGTGGCACCTCGCCATGATCGTCGCCGCGCTGGTCTGGCTTCTTCCCATGCTGTGGATGCTGTCGCTCGCGCTCAGCGACAACGCGACGCTGAGCCAGGGAGTCACCGGGCTCATCCCGCGGGACTTCACGCTCGACAATGTCTTCGGCGTCTTTTCCGTCGGACTCACCAGCCGCTGGTTCCTCAACAGCGCCATCGTGGCCATCCTCACCACGGTCCTGACGGTGCTCCTCTGCGCAATGGCGGGCTATGCCTTCGCGCGGATCGAGTTCCCCGGCCGCACGTTCGTCTACGCCACTGTGCTCGCGGGTCTGATGATCCCCAAGGAGGCGATGTTCATCCCGCTCTTCACGATGGTCGCAGACGTGGAAATGCACAACACCTACGCTGCGCTCGTCCTGCCGCGGATCGCCGCTCCCCTCGGTGTCTTCCTGATGACGCAGTTCTTCTCGAAGATTCCGCTGGAGATGGAGGAAGCGGCGCGCGTCGACGGCGCAGGACCCTGGCGCACGTTCTTCTCGATCATGCTCCCGCTGGCTACCCCCGGCATGTTCGCGCTCGGAATCTTCACCTTCGTCCAGACCTGGAACGACTACCTGTGGCCGCTCGTGTCGGCGACAAAGAGCGAGATGTTCACGATCACCACTGGACTTGCGTCGCTGCAGGGCAACTTCGCCCAGGCCACCGAACTCGGCAGCCTGATGGCGCGCGGGCTCGTTGGTTCGCTGCCGCTGCTGATCATCTTCCTGCTCTTCCAGCGTCATCTCATCCGCGGAATCTCCATGACCTCAGGCGGCAAGTAGGGCACCAGCCCCGCAACCGCATCCCCCTGCATTTGTGCTGCAGGTCCACTCGTAACACCCGTAACAAGAACACCCGTAACAAGCACTCCACTAACAAGACAGGAACAGACATGAACGGAAAACGCATCCCAGCGGTTCTCGCGACAGTCGCGGCAGCATCGATGCTGCTCGCCGGCTGTGGCACTGGAACCGGAACCGGCACAGCCGCCGGAGACGATGACATGACGGCGAAGATCGAAGCCGTTACAGACGAGCAGCTCAAGGGAACCAGCATCACGATGTCGCGCATGTTCGGCGACTGCGAGGAGACCACCAAGGGCGTCACCGACCCCGCCATGGCGGCATCCGAGTGTGAAGCGATCCAGATCCTGACCAACAAGTTCAACGCCGAGAACGAGCACGGCATCTCCGTTGAACGCCTCGGCGGTGCTGACTGGAACTCGTACTACGACGCGTTCAACGCATCGATCGCCGGTGGAGAACCCGCGAACATCGCGAACCTGCACGATTACGCGCTGTCGGACTACGCGCGACGTGCCCAGCTGGTGTCGTTCGACCCCGCAGCACTCGACATCGACATGGATGACGCGACCGAGCAGGCTCAGAACTCGGTCACCTACGACGACAAGACCTTCGCGGTCCCGTTCGACTCGCACGCGATCCTCGCCCACGTGAACACCGATGTCCTCGGCGCTGCCGGCTACATGGACGCGGACGGCCGGCCCGTCATGCCGACCAACGCCGACGAGCTCATGGCCATGGGTCAGGCTGTCAAAGACAAGACCGGCAAGGCTCTGATGTCCGTTGGGTTCGCCAACGACGACATGGCATGGCGGATGTTCTACTCGTTCGTGCGCCAGCAGGGCTCTGACCTCATCGTCGACGGTGAGGCGAACGTCGATTCCGCCGAGGCGAAGGCCGCGATGGAGCTGCTCCAGGAACTCATCGACAACGGCTACATCCACACCACGGCCGACTACTCGGGCTCGATCGAGGAGTGGAAGAACGGCGAGTCCGCAATCCTCGTCAACGGTACGTGGGGCGTCAACGAGTACGCATCGACGGCTACATTTGGCTACACGGTCACCGACTTCCCGACAATCATGGACGAAGCCGCCGTCTGGGCGTCCTCGCACATGTGGGTGCTGCCCGTGCAGAAGGACAACGACCCGGTGAAGTACCGTGCGTCGCTCGAGTTCGCCTCCTTCCTCTACGAGAACACGAGTGTCTGGGCCACAGCGACCGGGCACATCGCGCCTCGCGTCTCGGTCGTTGAATCCGCCGACTACCAGAACGCTCCCGAGCGGGCGAACTACACCGACACGGCGCTCGAGAACATCAGCTTCGTGCCGCAGGTCGAGAACTGGACGGCGATCAAGTCGCTGATCCACAAGCAGCTCGAAGAGGTCTGGTTCAACGGAAAAGACCTCGACTCAGCATTGACCGAGGCGCAGCAGCGCGTCGGCCAGGAACTGAAGTAGCAGGACTGATTCGCAACACAATCGTGGCCCGCTCCCGTTTTCGGGGCGGGCCACGGCTCTGATCCACTCATTATCAAGAAGGATGGGCACATGAGCCTGCACCCTCGCGAACGACTCTCCCTCGACGGCCGATGGGAGCTCGAACTCCTCGACGGCGACGACGCTGGCGGGCGGCTCGAGGCCGTGACCGTGCCCGGCGCGTGGACCGCTCAGCTGGCCGGACACGGGGACTCGCACGAGAGCGTCCGGTACCGGCGCACGTTCGACTGGACGCCAGGCACCGGGGCTGCGCACCTCGTGTTCAACGGAGTGAACCACTCCGCCGAGGTCAGGCTCAACGGAACCGTGGTCGGAACCCACGTCGGCGCCTGGGAAGCCTTCTCCTTCGACGTGAGCGACGTTGTGACCGCCGGGACGAACTCACTCGATGTGATTGTTGCCTATCCGCCGCGCGCTGACACCGACACTGAGCCCGGCTACCTCGAGATCCCACACGGCAAGCAGTCCTGGTACGGCACCTCGGCGGGCATCTGGCAGTCGGTCTTCATCGAGTCGAGGCCGCTGCACCACATCGCCGAGATCGAGGTACGGGCGGATGCCCCGACGGGCACCATCGATGTTCGCGCCATTGCCTCGGTCCCCGGGGCGCGGGCCGAGGTGACGGTCAGCCGTGGCGACGAGGTCGTCGCTCGAGCCGACCTGGAAGAACAGGACGGCCAGTACAACGGGACTGTCACAGTGCCGGATGTGCAGCTGTGGGGCATCGACCAGCCCACGCTCTACACGGTGACGCTCAGGCTGGAGGCGACAGACGGCACAGCCGATGTCGTCTCGCGGAACACGGGTTTCCGCACGATCGAGGCACGCGACGGTGCGTTCTTCCTCAACGGCCACGAGCTCGAGGTACGTGCGGTTCTCGACCAGGACTACCACCCCTCTTCGGCACCGATCCCCGAGAGCACCGAGGAGTGGGAAGAGCTGCTGCACGAGACTCGTGCGCTTGGCTTCAACATGCTCCGCGTGCACATCAAGCGTCCCGATCCGCGTTACTACGAGATCGCCGACCGGATGGGAATGCTGGTCTGGACCGAACTCCCGAGCTGGATGGTCTGGACCCAAAGCGGCGCAGACGAGGGACTCGCGATGCTCGAGCGGTTCATCGCCGCAGACCAGCATCACCCGAGCATCGTCATGTGGACGATCATCAACGAGTCCTGGGGGCTCGACATGACGAGCGGACGCCAGCGGCGCTGGCTCGCCGACGCGTTCCACCGGATCAAGGCTGTTGCTCGCGGCTCGCTCGTCGTCGACAACTCCGCGTGCTTCCCCAACTTCCACATGGTTTCGGATGTCGATGATTACCACGTCTACCGTGGCATCCCCGAGTCGCGTCGGGAATGGGACGAGAAGATCGAGGAATTCGCCGCCCGTCCCGACTGGACGTACTCCGCGTACGGCGACGCGGAACGCTCCGGAACCGAGCCCCTCATGCTCTCCGAGTTCGGAAACTGGGCGCTGCCGGTCGTGCGCGACCAGTACACCGACGGGGTGGAACCGTGGTGGTTCGGCCTCGGCGCCAACTGGGCCTACGGCGCTGCAGAAGGCACCCGCCTGATGGAACGATTCGGTGAACTCGGTCTCGACCGCGTCTTCGGCACGTGGGAGGGCCTCGTCGCCCAGCTGCACCACGCGCAACTCGTGGCGAACCGCTACCAGACCACATCCATCCGGATGCAGCCGAGCATCAGCGGATACGTGCTGACGCAGCTGAGCGATGTGCAGTGGGAGGCCAACGGGCTGTTCGACATGAACCGCACGCCGAAGGCGGGTACCGCGGCTTTTGCCCTCGCCAATGGCGACCGGGCAATCGCCCTCCGGCCGGACGCATACAGCGCCGTCACCGGTGACAGCCTCGCGCTGAGCGTCACGACGGTGCCCGCTCGCACCGGATCGGCATCTTCTCCTGTTGCGGGTACCGTCCGGGTGTTGCTCGATGGCGTCGAGATCTCCACGATCCCGGACGACGCCGAGCGCTGGTCGACCGCGCGCGTGTCAGTGCCCGTGCCGGGCGAGCCCGGCCAGTACGAGCTCGCCGCAGAACTTGTCGTGAACGGTGAGGTGGCTGCTCGCGACGCCGCCGACCTCGTGGTCGTCGCACCCGTCGGTGCGGATGCCGGGGGCGCGATTGTTGCCGCAGACAGCGGCATCGCCGACTGGGCACGGTCCATCGGGCTTGGCTGCGATGCCGAGCTGAAACCGGATTCACTCCTGGTCACGACCGTTTTCGACGCCGCTGCCCGCGCACACGCCAGTGACGGCGGACGCGTGCTCGTGCTGGTCGAAGAGCCGGGTGCCCTCGACGGGGCATTCGACCTGCTCACCGCCGGTCGGGTCGGCCCGCGCTCTGGTGACGGCGACTGGGTGCCGCGCAGCGAATGGCTTGACCGCTCGGGTCCGTTCGCAAACGTGCCTGGAAGTGCTCTCCTCGGCATCGCATTCGAGGATCTGCTCGGCGAGCACGTGCTCACCGGCATTCCGAACGCCATCCGTTCCGCCAGGGTCTACTCGGGGATCTTCTCCGGCTGGTTGCGCGGAGCTGCGACGACGACAGCCACCGTGCGCTGGAGTGAGGGCAGCGTGACACTCACGACGCTGCGCTTGCGGCACGCGCAGCCCATATCGCCTGTCGCGGCGACCCTCGCGCGAGCGGTCGTCGATGCCGCGCGGCTCGGCTAGATCTGCCCACTCCGGGTAAACCGCCAGGCAGTGGATGCAGCACGATCGCATCCGCCGCCGGGGGACGGGGTGCACGTAGAGACGTTCGTACGTGCGGGGCTCAGAGCAGCTTGCGGGCAAGCGCCCATGCGGTGAGCTCGTGCCGCGACGACAGCTGCAACTTCCGCAGCACACTGGAGACGTGGGTTTCCACGGTCTTCACCGAGATGAAGAGGGATGCCGCTACCTCCTTATACGAGTAGCCCCTCGCGATCAGGCGCATCACCTCCTGCTCTCGCGCAGAGAGGCGATCGAGCTCATCCGAGGCCTCCGCGATTTCTCCCGCGACCGCGCCGAACGCGTCGAGGACGAACCCGGCGAGCCGGGGCGAGAACACGGCATCTCCGTCGCGAACGCGCCGCGCGGCATCCGACACGTCAGCACCCGATGCGCTCTTTGTGATGTAACCGCGGGCCCCCGCCCTGATAACCGTCACGACATCATCGGCGGCATCGGAGACGCTGAGTGCGAGGAACCGTGTGTTCGGGGCCTGCGGCGCTGCCCGCCGGATGACCTCGGCGCCCCCACCCCCTGTGCCGCCGGGGAGATGAACATCGAGCAGAACGACCTGCGGCTGGGTCGCGAGAACGAGGTCGATGGCGTCATCGACCGTCGCCGCTTCGCCCAGGACCCGGATGCTGTCGGCGAGGTCGGCACGAAGACCGGAGCGGAAGATCGAATGGTCATCGACGATGACCACGGTGAGGTCCGGGCCGCTCGAGGCCTCGGGGTGGTTCGATTCATCTGTCGGCATGGTCGGCTCCAGTGGTCAGGGGCAGAAGAAGGCGGACCTCGGTGCCCGTGCCGCCCGGTCCGGTTGTCAGCTCGGCTGTGCCGCCGATGCGTTGCATGCGACCGAGGATCGATTCGCGGATCCCCATCCTGTCGAAGGGGATCTCGTCGAGGTTCAGCCCCGGCCCGCGGTCGGTGATGGTGACCTCGATGGCGGTCGGCGACGACTCCAGGTAGACGGACACGGTGCCACCCGCGTGCCGTGCCGCGTTGAGCATCGCCTCGCGAGCGGCGCCGAGGAGCGCGTCAGGGACAGAGGTCTGGCTTTGGCCGACGGCGACGACCTCGATGAGGGCGGCATAGTCCTGCTCGATCACCCCGGCGATTCGGCGGAGTTCATCGGCGAACTCGACCGAGGATCCGGGGGAGCCCGCGAACAGCCAGTCCCTCAGCTCACGCTCCTGTGCGCGCGCGAGCCGGGATGCTTCACTCGCCGGCCCGGCCTTCTGCTGGATGAGCGCAAGGGTTTGCAGCACGGAGTCGTGGAGGTGCGCCGCGATCTCCGCCCGGTCGGCCTCGCGCACGCGCGCTGCCCGCTCGTCGGCGAGGTCACGGGTGAGTCGGACCAGCCAGGGCGCGACCACGATCGCGACTCCGAACAGCACAGCGATCGCGGCGACGAACACGGTCCAGACGTTGGGCTCGTCGCCGGTGACGAAGAACAGGAGGATTCCGACCGCGACGAGAATGAGCGCCCCGAGCGCCCGGACGAGCAGCGCCGATGACGAGGAGGACCGCTGGCGCCTGAGATCGTCGAACTGGCGCCAGGCCAGTCCGGCTCCGCCAAGCACGACGATGGCCGGGATGACAAAGGAGAGCGGAACATCGACGCCGAGTCGGGAGGCGACGAGAGCCGCGGCGGCGGCGAGCAGCGCGAGGCCGAGCAGCACCTCGGTGACCGGTGCCCGTCGTTCCGGCGGTGACGACGGGGTGTCTTCGTCGTGGGGTTTGGTGAGCGCGCGCTTCACCGGGTCGGCGGTCTCGATCGCGACCGGTGTCGTCGCCCACAACCAGGCGTAGAGGAGCATCCCCGCTCCGCCGCACAGGGCGAGTATCACCGCAGACGTCCGCACGAGGGGGAGGGGCAGACCGGTGTGCTCGGCAAAACCAGCGCACACCCCGCCAACGAGTCGGACGCGGGGGCGGGTCATCAGCGCTGCGTCCATGCTGCAATCCAAGCACCCCTGATACTCACCGAGGGACCGAAATCCGAAATCTCAGGGTCCGATCCGGGGGATCCCTCATGGCAGCGGCGTGCCGGTGAGCGCCACACTCGGAGTATGAACGAAGCACCGTCAACACCAGACGCCCCACCGGCACCGGACAGCCACACGCAGCCTGTGCCACAGGTCACCTTCTTCGACTGGATCCGGGGAACGGGTATCGGTCGTTCAGACGACGCCTGGCTCGGCGGAGTCGCCGGTGGCATCGCCCGGCACACCGGCCTTGACCCGCTGATCGTGCGCGGCGTCGTCCTCGTCGTCGCCCTGCTCGGTGGCCCCGCACTGTTCCTTTACGCGATCGCGTGGGCGTTGCTGCCCGACAGCTCTGGCCGCATATACGCCGAACGGGCCCTCAAGGGGATTTTCGACCCGGCCATGATTGCCATCATCATTCTTGTCACACTTGCCTTTCTCCCCTTCATGCAGGGCATCTGGTGGCGGGGTGCCCCCGACGCGTGGAATATGCCCGGGTGGCTCGAGTCGACGCTCAGCACGGGCTGGACACTCGCCCTCATCGCCGGGCTCATCTGGCTCACCGTCGTCATCGCACGGCGGGTGCCGTCCGCTCGAGCACAGGCCCCCGGCCAGCCCGAGCCCCGCTCGCACGCCGATTTCTGGACCAGCCCGGTGCAGGCAGCACCGAACCAGGCGCAGGCACCTCACGAGCGTCCGTCGACCGGCGTCGGCACTGATTCGACACCGGATGCCGGGGCGGGCGCGCAATACGGGTTCGGTCCTGCTCCCGCAGCCACCCCGGCCGGCGCTGAGCCCTGGTTCGCAACGGCTGAAGCAGCTCACTCCGCCCCAGACCAGGGAACCCGGGTGTACGGCGCGGTCTGGAACCCGCCGCAGCGGCCAGGCGCGGCCGAGCGGGATGCCGAGCGCAGGCGTCGCGCGGCCATTCACGCTGAGCAACGGCGTGAGCACGAGGAGCGCTACCGTTCCCGCCAGCCCGGAGCCGCCTTCGTCTCGATCTCGCTCGGGCTGGCGGTGCTCACCGGCGTCTTCGTCGCCATTGCCCTCGGGTACACCACGATGTCAGACACCGCGGTGGTGATCGGCACAGGATCCGCACTCGGAGTGCTGGCGCTCGCCACCGTCATTGCCGGCATCCGCGGTCGTGAGAGTGGCTGGCTCGGCTTCTTTGCCGTCGTCGCGGTTCTCGCACTGCTCTTCGTGGGAGTGTTCCCGCGCGGAACAGCGCTCTCCGTCTTCGGCAACACGACCTGGCAGGTGACCGATGCTCCGGCAGAATCCACGTCGGGATTCGCCATGGCGGCTGGATCGCCGACGCTTGATCTCTCGGCGCTGGATGATCGCGGTGCTCAGACCGGCGGGACCGTTGACCTGTGGCTTGCAGCGGGAACCGTCGACCTGATTCTCCCGCAGGACGTCCCCGTCATCCTCGAGGTCGCCGGCGGTGTCGCCGGTATCAGCGACGTCGATAACGGCGAGCGGCGGGAGAGGGGAGCGGCGCTGTACCGGCAGGTGCTTCGCTTCGGTAACACCTCGGAGGGTGACACCACGACGGTCCGGATCTGGATCGGTGCGGGAAGCGTCGACCTTGAGAACAACGCGAGGAGTGCACGATGAACGGCAACGGCAACGGCAACGGCAACGGCAACGGCAACGGCGATCTCACCGCCGGGGGCGTCGGCGACTCCACCCCGATCGAACCCCGTACAGTGGCCTCCTCCGAACCGGCCACCGCCGGGGCAGCCGGTCCGGCCCCAGACCAAGCAACCGACCCGTCAACCGACGCGACCGGTGCCCTGTTTTCCGGACTCGAGGATCGCACGGGTGACCGGGCGGCATCCCGTGGTTCTGAACGGCGGCACGCTCGATTCGGCACCATCCTGTGGGGCGTGATCCTGCTCGTCTTCGCCGCTTTCATGGTGACCAATGCGCTCGTGCCCTTCAGCCTCGATGCGGGCACCTGGCTGATCGTGGCTCTCGTCGCCGGGGGAGTTGTCCTCGTCATCGCGGGGATCGCTGCGGCGCTTCGGCGCACCGACTGAGGACTCCCGGATGCCGGCTTCGGGCGGTCCAGGGGCGCACCAGAGACACGCCAAAGGCGGCCATTTCGATGGCCGCCTCTGGCGTGTCATCCGGTCGTCGTGTACACCCGAGGTTGGGCGGTTCCGGTTGTCAACCGCGCCCGGAAACTTGAGTCGACCCGGCTCAAGATTTGCCGACAAAAGTTGACAGCCGTCGGCGGTTCGGTAAACTTGAGTCATCGGCGCTCAACTATGAGCGACCATCACACACTTCGAATTGCGGGCCAACATACCCGGCCAACATCGAATCAGACCGTTCGCGGTCTCAAAGGAGAAATAGACACATGGCACGTGCAGTAGGAATCGACCTCGGAACCACCAACTCTTGTGTGGCCGTACTTGAAGGTGGCGAGCCCACCGTCATCGCAAACGCTGAGGGGCTCCGCACCACCCCGTCTGTGGTTGCATACACGAAGGACGGCGAGGTCCTCGTCGGTGAAACCGCGAAGCGCCAGGCAGTCACCAACGTCGACCGCACCATCGCGTCGGTCAAGCGCCACATGGGAACCGACTGGACCTTCGCAGTAGACCAGAAGAAGTACACGCCCCAGGAGATCTCGGCGCGCATCCTCGCCAAGCTCAAGCGCGACGCTGAGCAGTACCTCGGTGACACGGTGACGGATGCCGTCATCACGGTCCCCGCATACTTCAACGACGCTGAGCGTCAGGCCACGAAGGAAGCCGGTGAGATCGCCGGACTCAACGTCCTCCGCATCATCAACGAGCCCACCGCCGCAGCGCTCGCGTACGGCCTCGACAAGGGCAAGGAAGACGAGCTCATCCTCGTCTTCGACCTCGGTGGAGGAACGTTCGACGTCTCCCTGCTCGAAGTGGGCAAGGACGACGACTTCTCGACCATCCAGGTTCGCGCGACCGCCGGTGACAACCGCCTCGGTGGAGACGACTGGGACCAGCGCATCGTTGAGTACCTCATCAAGCGCTTCAAGGAGACCACAGGCGTCGACGTCTCGAACGACAAGATCGCCAAGCAGCGTCTCAAGGAAGCCGCCGAGCAGGCCAAGAAGGAACTGTCGTCGAGCATGTCGACGTCGATCCAGCTGCCGTACCTCTCCCTCACGGAGAACGGCCCGGTCAACCTCGACGAGACCCTGACCCGCGCGCAGTTCGAGCAGATGACCTCTGACCTCCTCGACCGCACCAAGAAGCCCTTCCAGGACGTCATCCGTGAGGCCGGCATCAAGGTGGGCGACATCGCCCACGTCGTACTCGTCGGTGGATCGACCCGCATGCCCGCCGTTTCGGCACTCGTCAAGCAGGAGACCGGCGGCAAGGAGCCCAACAAGGGCGTCAACCCGGATGAGGTCGTCGCTGTCGGCGCCGCACTCCAGGCCGGTGTGCTGAAGGGTGAGCGCAAGGACGTTCTGCTCATCGACGTCACCCCGCTGTCTCTCGGTATCGAGACCAAGGGCGGCATCATGACCAAGCTCATCGAGCGCAACACGGCCATCCCGACGAAGCGAAGCGAAACCTTCACGACGGCAGACGACAACCAGCCGTCCGTTGCGATCCAGGTGTTCCAGGGTGAGCGCGAGTTCACCCGCGACAACAAGAACCTCGGAACCTTCGAGCTGACCGGTATCGCTCCGGCGCCGCGCGGAGTCCCGCAGGTTGAGGTCACCTTCGACATCGACGCCAACGGCATCGTGCACGTGTCCGCCAAGGACAAGGGCACGGGCAAGGAGCAGTCGATGACCATCACCGGTGGATCGTCCCTCGCCAAGGAAGACATCGAGCGCATGGTCCGCGAGGCGGAAGAGCACGCTGCTGAGGACAAGGCCCGCCGTGAGTCGGCCGAGACCCGCAACACCGCAGAGCAGCTCGCCTACTCGATCGAAAAGCTCATCAAGGAAAACGACGACAAGCTTCCCGAAGACGTCAAGAGCGAGGTGCAGGGCGACGTTGACGCACTGAAGTCAGCGCTCGCTGGCGACGACGACGCAGCCGTGAAGACCGCCTTCGATAAGCTCAACGAAAGCCAGACGAAGCTCGGCGAGGCCATCTACGCCCAGTCCCAGCAGGCCGACGCAGCAGCGGGAGCAGCGGGAACCGAGCAGCCGGCTGAGACGGCATCCGATGAGGATGTTGTTGACGCTGAAGTAATCGACGACGAGGAAAGCGACAAGAAATAACAATGACTGACACGAACCCGACTCCAGAAAACGGTGACGAGGTTCAGCCAGTGAACGAAGGGTCGGAAGCTACGGCTTCCGGCCCTCGGTCGCAGGTGGACCCCGAAGTATCGGAGACCGACGTCCCCGAGGCCGAACTGCCCGAAGATGGCGACCACGAGCTGACCGTTCAGGACATCCTCGACGCGGTCCAGACCGAGGACGCCGAGAACGAGGCGGCGCGTGCTGCAGACGCAGACCCCGAGCACGAGCACCTGGTCGACCTCAAGCGGCTGAGCGCCGAGTACGCCAACTACCGCAAGCGCACGGAGGCGAACCGCGAGGTTGACCGTGAGCGGATGACCGGTGACGTCGTCAAATCCCTCCTTCCCGTGCTCGACGACCTCGACCGTGCCGAGAAGCACGGCGACCTCGAGGGCGATACCCCGTTCACGGCGATCGCCGCGAAGCTCCGCACGAGCGTCACCAAACTGGGCCTTGTCCCGTTCGGCGCGAAGGGTGAACCGTTCGACCACAACATCCACGAGGCGATTTTCCAGCAGCCGAGTCCCGACGTTGAGATCGCAACAATTCTCGATGTCGTTGAGACGGGCTACATGGTCGGCTCGACCCTCCTCCGCGCGGCGAAGGTCGTCGTCGCTGTTCCCGCCGAGTAGGAACGATGGCAAGTCAGGATTGGTTCGACAAGGACTTCTACAAGGTTCTTGGCGTGAAGAAGGATGTCACGCCGGCTGAACTGAAGAAGACCTACCGCAAGCTTGCGCGGAAATACCATCCGGACTCGAACGCGGGCGACCCGAAGGCCGAAGCAAAGTTCAAGGAGCTCAGCGAGGCCTACTCGGTCCTCAACGACCCGGAACAGCGCAAGGAGTACGACGCGGTTCGCGCCATGGGATCCGGTGCACGGTTCACCGCTCCCGGTGGCGGCGGACAGGCGGGCGGTTTTGACGATGTCTTCGGCGGCATGTTCGGTGGGGGTGCTCGTGGCACGAGCACCAGCTACCAGCAGGCGGACTTCGAGGACATCCTCGGTGGCGTCTTCGGCCGGGGCGGTGGCTTCGGCCAGCCCTCCGGTGGCTACCGTGGGTTCGGTGGCCCGACGCCGGGACGTGACGTCACGGCATCCACCACTATCGACTTCCTCACCGCGGTCAAGGGTGACACCATCACCCTGCAGACCGCGGAGGGGCGGACGATCAAGGTCAAGATCCCGGCGGGTGTCGCCGACGGGCAGAAGATCAAGCTGCGCGGAAAGGGCCACCAGTCTCCGGACGGAGGGCCAGCGGGTGACCTCGTGCTGTCGGTATCCGTGCGCAAGCACCCGGTGTTCGAGCGCGACGGACTCAACCTGCGCGTCAACGTCCCCGTGACGTTCGTCGAGGCGACGCTCGGCGCGACGATCGAGGTGCCGACACTCGGCGGGGAACCCGTGCGGCTGCGAGTCGCACCGGGAACGCCGTCCGGTCGTGTGCTCCGGGTCAAGGGCAGGGGTGTCGCTACCTCGAAGGGCACCGGCGACCTGCTCGCCGTTGTTCAGGTGGCCGTGCCCTCGCACCTGAGTGCTGAGGCACGCGAGGCCCTCGAGCGATTCCACGAGGTGGAACCCCGAGAAAACCCTCGCGAAGACCTGATCGCACGCGCGAGGGGATAGAGCGTGGACGAGAATTCGCCGATCTTCGCGATCGCGATAGCGGCCGAGCTGGCTGGACTGCACCCGCAGACGCTGCGGCAGTACGACCGGCTCGGCCTCGTCTCGCCAACCCGAACGGCCGGCAAGTCCCGCCGGTACTCGATGAGGGATGTCGTGCAGTTGCGCGAGGTCGCCAAACTGAGTGCCGAGGGCGTCAGCCTCGAGGGCATCGGCCGCATTCTCGCCCTCGAGAACGAGGTCGCTTCGCTGTCGTCGCGCGTTCGCGAGCTTGAGCACGCGCTCGCGGATGAGATGCTCAAGTCGCCAGGCCGACGGGTCTTCGCCGCCGGTTCGCAGGGCGACGTCGTGCCGCTCAAGAGCGGCACGAGGGCACAGCGCCGGACCGAGCTCGTCGTCTGGAGACCGTTCCAGCGTTAGTCCCTTTCGGCCCGGGAAGTCCCGGTCTATGCTGACCGCATGAGCGAGCAGAAGCCGCCGGCGGGCAGGAAAAGCAAACCACGCGCTGAAGCCAAGACACCGCCACCGACGGGCTCGAACGCCGCCGATGGCCCACCACCAGGATCGCCCCAGGCGCCACCTCCCGGAAGCCCGCCCCCTCCTCCTCCCGATGCCAATCAGGCGCCGGGTTCGGTCCAGCAGGCGGCGGCTCACCAGGTTCCGGGCCAGCAGATAAGCGGCCAGCAGGTGCCGGGCCAGCAGGCCGGAACCTCGCCCACGATCAACCAGGGTCAGCCCCAGGCCGGTTACCCGCAGCAGCATGCGGGTTACCCGCCGCAGCAGCATGCCGGTTACCCCCAGCAGGTCGGCTACCCGCAGCAGGCCGGCTCCCCGCAGCAGGGTGGATACCCGCCACAACCGGGTGGTTATCCGCAGCAACAGGGCGGTTATCCGCCCCAGCAGGGTGGTCAACCCTACCCGCCGGGTTACCCGCCGCAGCCGGGGTACCCGCCTCGTCCCGGCGGTCCCCAGCCGCCGAGAAACTATGTTCCCCGCGCTGCCGGTCCGGTCACCCCGCCGCGGCCGCCGCTTGCTCCTCGCCAGCGCCGCGGGGCCATGATCGCCGGTGCCGTCGGGTTTACGCTGATGACTCTCGGCTTCACCATGATCGCCATCCCGCTCGTCATCGCTCTGCTCGGCGCCTTCCTCGGCACGATTATCGGCTGGGCCGCCCGAAACGATCCCGATGACTTCTCTCCCAACGGAGGACCACAGCCCCAGGAGATCGAGAGCTTCATCGGAGAGGCGTGGTCGACCCTGCTTCCGTGGCTCATCGGTGCCCTGATACTCGGCATCATCATCTGGCTCCTCGGCTACTTCTCCAGCCTGTGGATCCTGCGCAGCCACTCGGTCAACAGGCCGGTTGCCGTGACCTGGAGCGGACTCGGAATCGCCGTCGTCGGGAACTTTTTCCTCAGCGCGCTCAGCTCGCCGATCACCGGTCTCTTCAATGTGTGGGACCCGGACTTCAACGATCCCGACGACTTCCGCAACTTCGGAGACCCGGGCCAGATGCAGTGGATGGACAGCGTCAACTTTGCACCGACAGCGCTCGGTCTTGCCCTGCTCTTCCTGCTCATCAGTCTCGTCGTGAATGCGGCTATCGGTCTGCTCAGCTGGTGGTGGATGGCTCACGTCTTCAGGGAACAGGCGCCAGCAGACCACCGGGTGTCCGCCGGTGGTGAGCACGGTGCCGGCGCGAACACTCCAGTTGGCACCACACACGGAGGTACCCCGAACGCCGGAACGACGCACGCCGGACAGGCACCGGGGGCACAGGCACCGGGAGCACAGACACCGGGGGCACAGACACCGGGAGCATCGAACCCGGGGACGCCGACCCCGGCTGAACCGGCTCGAGGGCGCACAGATCCGTCCGACGGGGAACCGAAGAACCGCCAGGGCTGACCGCAGACCGAGCTCGCCCGGTCCGGGGATGCCGGACCGGGGCGAACCAGGCGAATCGGGGTGAGCCGGGGAGATACCCTGAACAGGTGACTGACTTCGCCTTCGACCGGCTCCGCCGCTGGCCAGACATCGAAGCCGACAACCTCTTCGCGTTTGACGCCAGCGACAGGCTCATCCTCGAAACAGCGGCTGACGTACTCCGCGCAGCGGGCAGCGGAGAGACCGTTGTCGTCGGCGACCGGTACGGCGCACTCACCCTCGCTGCGGCGCACGACGGGGCCACAGGCATCCGTACACATCAGGATGAGTTGTCCGGCGAACGTGCACTCGACGCCAATGCCAGGGCGCTGTCCATGACGGATGCCGTGAGCCACTTTCCGCTGGACGCCACCCTTTTTCGAGGTGCACGGGTGGTGCTGCTGCAGCTGCCGCGCTCGCTCGACGCGCTCGCCGAGATCGCCGAACTGATCGCGAGGCATGCCGAGCCGGACGTGACGGTGTATGCCGGCGGGCGGGTCAAACACATGACCCGAGCGATGAACGACGTGCTCGCGCGGTCCTTCGGCACCGTGACCGCGTCGCTCGCGCAGCAGAAATCCCGAGTGCTCATTGCCCGTGACCCAGTGAGTGTCAGCGGTGAACCGGCGTGGCCGGCGCGCGAGTTCCACCCCGACCTCGGCTTGTGGGTCGTCGCGCACGGTGCTGCATTCGCCGGTACGAAGATCGACATCGGTACGCGGTTCCTGCTCGAGGTCCTCGACGCGGTGCCCGATGCGTCTGATGCCATCGACCTCGGCTGCGGCACCGGGGTGCTCGCCACGGCCCTCGCTCGCGCCCGGCCCACCATGCGCGTGACCGCGACTGACCAGTCGGCTGCCGCCGTGGCATCCGCCCGTGAGACCGCGCTCGCGAACGGCGTCGCCGATCGGGTCTCGGTTGTGCGCGACGACGGGTTGTCGATGCAGCCGGACGCATCGTCGTCGCTGATCCTGCTCAACCCGCCGTTCCACGTCGGCGCCACCGTGCACGCCGGCATCGCGCACAAGCTCTTCGCGGAGGCCGCACGCGTGTTGAGGCCAGGCGGCGAACTGTGGGCTGTGTGGAATTCCCACCTTGGTTACCGGTCAGCGCTTGAGCGCGAGATCGGCCCGACCCGTCAGATCGGACGCAACGCCAAGTTCACGGTGACGGCGTCGACCAGGAGCTGACTCCGGGACGTGCGCTGGCGCTCAGCGGCCCGCGAAGACATGGGTGTCGAGAAGGTAGTCGGCTATCGCCATCGATGACGTTGCGGCGGGCGACGGCGCGTTGCGGAGAATCGTGACAGCGCCCACCTGATCCACGGCGAAGTCGTCGAGGAGGGCCCCGCTGGAATCCCACGCCTGCGCACGCACTCCTGCCGCCGTTTTCGTGGTCAGGTCCTTCATCTCGAGGTCGGGTACGAACCGCCTTGCCTCGGCGAAATAAACCTGTTTGATCAGGGACGCCGCCACCTCTTTCGCCCCCATCCGCCAGTGTTGGCGGGCCAGGGCGCCGGCGCCGGGCCAGGTCAGCGATCCCCAGGTGTCGCGCATCGATACCCGTCCCCAGCTGTACCCCTCGCGGGCGAGCGCCGGTACCGCGTTAGGCCCGACATGGACGTCGTCGTAGACGCCACGGGTGAAGTGGACGCCGAGAAACGGGAACCGCGGATCGGGGACCGGGTAGATCATGCCCCGCACGAGGTGCTGCCTCGCCGGGGCCATGGCCCAGTACTCTCCGCGGAACGGCAGGATCCGGGGCGAGGGAGGTGCGCCCACGAACGCGGCGACGACGTCGGATTGCAAGCCGGCGCAGACAATCAGCCGGTCGAAGTGCAGGTCGGCGGTCGCGGTGATCACGCGAACGCCGCCTGGTTCCCTGCGGATGTCGATCACCTCCGTGCCGAGGAGGATGCGGCCGCCGCCCTGCCGCACGTCATCCGCCATCGCCTCGGTGATCGCCGCATAGTCAACGGCGGCGGTGTGTGGAGAGTGCAATGCGGCGACACCGGCGGCGTGCGGCTCGATCTCGCGGAGCTCGTTGCCGTCGACGCGGCGTAACCCGGGAACGCCGTTGGTGCGAGCGCGGGCCTCGATGCTCGACAGGGCCGCGCGTTCGGCATCCGTCACCGCCACAACCAGCTTTCCGACCTCGCGATACGGGAGGTTCTTCTCGGCACAAAACTCTCGCGTGCGTTCGCGGCCCAGCGCGCACAGCCGCGCCTTGAGGGAACCGGGGGCATAGTAGATACCCGCGTGGACGACGCCGGAGTTGCGTCCGGTCTGATGGACGGCGAGCCTGCGCTCCTTTTCCAGTACGGTTACCTCGCCCTGTCCGCGGCTGGTGAGGGCGCGGGCCACCGCGATGCCGACGATGCCGCCGCCGACGACTCCGATTCGTTCGGTCATGAACTCGAGCGCCTTTCGCGGACTTCCAAGGTGAGCTTTTCTCACCTGCCCAGCCTAGGGTGAACGGCGCGGTCCGATCAGTCCCGCGTCCGGGGGCTGTAGCGTGGGCGAATGCCTCGCCGCTTCACGCCCGTCGAAGAGCTCATCGACGCTCGCGCACACGCTCTACTGGATGGCGCGCCGACCGACGGCATCCGTTCGAAGCTGATCGAGTTCCTCGTCTTTGGTGCAAAGCAGGCCTGGGCCTGCGTGTTCGGTGCCGCGCTGCTCGCGGTGCTTCTCGTCGCACGGCTCTGGTACCCGGACGACGCGGCGCTCGCCAGGAACGACGCCCTGACCCTCGCGGCCATCGCGATTCAGATCGTCATGGTCGTCGCGAAACTCGAAACCCTGCGCGAGTTGCGGGTGATCATCCTGTTCCACATCGTCGGAACGGCGATGGAGCTGTTCAAGACCGACGTCGGTTCGTGGAGCTACGAGGCCGAGGGCATCCTGCGGATCGGAAGTGTGCCGCTGTTCAGCGGGTTCATGTATGCCGCGGTGGGCTCGTACCTGGTTCGGGTCTATCGGCTCTTCGACCTGCGCTTCACCCGGTATCCGAAGCGCTGGATCACGGCGATCGTGGCCGGCGCGATCTACGTCAACTTCTTTGCGCACCACTTTGTCCTGGACTTCCGCTGGGTGCTGCTCGCCGCTGTGATCGCGATCTATGCCCGAACGGTGATGCACTTCCGCGTCTTCCGACGCACATTCCGGATGCCGTTACTCCTGGCATTCTCGCTCGTCGCGTTCTTTATCTGGCTGGCCGAGAACATCGCGACCTGGGCAGGGGCGTGGGCCTACCCCGACCAGGTCGATGGCTGGCAGATCGTGTCGATGTCGAAACTCGTGTCGTGGTTCCTGCTGATGATCATCTCGGTGGTGCTTGTCACCTGGGTGTACCCGCCGCGGTCGCCGGACGACGGCGGTGAACCGGAGGAATCAGTGAGGGACCGCGTCACCGACAGCGTGTAGGTCCCTAGCCGAGCGCGCGGAGTCTGGGTGCGAGGTCGCGCTCGAACAGCTCGAGGAACCGCTCCTGGTCGTGACCGGGAGCGTGGAACACGAGGTGGTTGAGGCCTGCGTCGATGTACGGCTTGATGAGCGACACCGCCTCGTCCGGGTCGTTCGACACGATCCAGCGCTTTGCGACCTGTTCGATCGGCAACGCGTCGGCGGCCGCTTCCATCTCGATCGGGTCGTCGATGGAGTGCTTCTGCTCGGGGGTCAGTGACAGCGGCGCCCAGAAGCGCGTGTTCTCGAGGGCCGCGTCCTTATCGGTGTCGTAGGAGATCTTGATCTCGATCATCCTGTCGATCGCCGCGGCATCCCGACCCGCTTTTGCTGCGCCCTCGGCCACGGCGGGAAGCAGCTTGTCGGTGTAGAGCTCCATGCCCTTGCCCGACGTGCAGATGAAACCATCGCCGGCACGGCCCGCGTAGCGCGCAACCACCGGACCACCGGCCGCCACGTACACGGGGATGCCGCCCTCGGGTACGTCGTAGATCGATGCGCCCTGGGTCCTGTAGTACTCACCGTCGAAGTCGACGCGGTCGCCGACCCAGAGTTGCCGCATCAGGTCGACCGACTCGCGCAGGCGGGCGAAACGCTCCTTGAACTCGGGCCATTCGCCCTGGAAGCCTGTGGCGATCTCGTTGAGTGCCTCACCGGTGCCGACGCCGAGGAAGATGCGGTTGGGGTACAGGCAGCCCATCGTGGCGAACGCCTGAGCGACGACGGCGGGGTTGTACCGGAAAGTCGGTGTCATCACGCTCGTGCCGATGGTGATCCGCTCGGTCCGCTCGCCGACAGCGGTCATCCAGGCGAGGGAGAACGGGGCGTGTCCTCCGTTGTGCCGCCACGGCTGGAAATGGTCACTCACCGTGACGCTGTCGAAGCCGTGCCGCTCCGCTGCGACGCCGAGCTCGACGAGGTCACGAGGACCGAACTGCTCAGCCGATGCCTTCAAACCCAGTTTCAACAACAGTGCCTCCCGTGGCCTCGACGGCACGCGCCGTCTCGTTCGAGACTATCCGGCAATCCGCACGCGGTGTCCACTCGGATCGGTTTGGTACTGCACTTTGCGGCAGGACGCTACAGCCTGAAGGCCGGGCTGTGCTTTGTCGCCCGTCAGTGCAAAGCTGGTCGTGTGCCCAAGTTAGATGAGCTGCGCGACCTCGACGAGCAATTGACGCTCGGCGAGCCCTGGAACGCGGTCGTGTGGGACGACCCGATCAACCTCATGACGTATGTCTCCTGGGTCTTCCGCAGCTACTTCGGCTTCAGCCAGGCACGCGCAGACGAACTCATGCTGCAGGTGCATCACCACGGACGCGCCACTGTCGCAACGGGCACCCGCGAAGAGATGGAGAGGCACGTCGTCGCGATGCACGGGTATGGCCTCCTCGCGAGCCTCACCCGGAGCGAGCGATGAGGGCATTCGGTGTTGCCTCCGGGGGCGAAATCCTCGCGGAGTTCGAGTCCCAGGAGGTGATGATGTTCACCGACCTGGTGCAGCAGATCATCTCGCTTCTCGTTCGCGTGAAGGAGGGTGAAGCCGACATCGATGGCGCCGTACTGTCCCGGTTGTTTCCGGATGCCTACACCGACGACCCCGAGGCATCCGACGAATTCCGGCGGTTCACCATCGACGACCTCATCGACCGGAAGATCGAGAACGCGCAGGGCGTGCTCGAGTCGTTCGACAAGGCCGGTGTGCGCACCACCGTCGATGGCGACGTCACGCTTGTCCGGCTGGACCGTGAGTACTCGATGTACTGGCTCGGCACCCTCACCGACCTGCGTCTCGTGCTTGCCACCAACCTCGGCATCGGCACCGAAGCTCCAGCGGTCGACGGCGCAGACACCGAGTACGTGCAGAGCCTCTACGAGTGGTTCGGCTTCACCCAGGGCTCGTTGATCGAGGCCCTCGAAGAGGTCGAGGGCATCAGCGGCTGACCGCTGTGTTGCCGGCCGATGTTCCGGCGCGGTCGAGCGGATGCCGGTGCGCCGGCCTGCGGGAACGTCCGGCACGTCACCGGTAGCCTGAGAGCACCATGCACATACTGATGTTCAGCGACCAGCACGCCGATTCCCTCGGCGGAGTGCAGGTCTCCATCCGACTGCAGAAACGGTTCCTCGAGCTCGCCGGGCACCGGGTGACCGTGGTTGCCCCGAAGATGCATCGGGAGCACGCGGGCAGCGCCGACTACATCGACACGCCGTCCGTTCCGATCACCCTCGACCGCGAGTACTCGCTGACGGTGCCGAGTCGCCGCGCGGACCGGTTGCTCGATGCGGCGCTGGCCACCCGCCCGCCGGTGGATATCGTGCACGTGCAGGCCGACTACTGGGGTGCGATGCTCGGGTATCGGTTCGCCGCGCGCCACGGCATCCGTTCGGTGCATACCTTCCACAACCACATGGAGTTCGGACTCGAGCAGGTGGTGCCGTTTCCGAAGCTCGTGATCCGCGCGCTGCTCTGGTGGGAGCACCGTGTGCTGAAGCCGCGGCTGTCGGCGCTCCGTCCGAGTGCGTGGAGCTACCTCGATGAGTTCGCCGAGCGGGTCGCTGCGTCGGTGGCGCCAAGCGGTCATTTCGCCCGGTTGCTCGAATCGAACGGGGTCGGCAGCGATATCGACGTGATCTGGACCGGGGCGGACGATGCCCTCGTCGACGAGGTGCTCGCCGCGCCCACCGCCGCCGACCGCGGTCGGCCGCTCTTCGTCTGGATGGGTCGGATGAGCGCCGAGAAACGCATCATGGAGTACCTCGACGCGATTCGGCTCGCGGATGTCGACGCGGAGTTCCGGCTCTACGGCGCCGGGCTGCTGCTCAAGAAAGCGCAGGCGTTCGTGCGTGAGCACGGGCTCGAGAACCGGGTGGTCTTTGCCGGCAAGGTGCCGTACCGCGATGCGCTCGCCGCGATTGCCTCCGCCGATGCGCTCGTCCAGACCTCGATCGGCTTCGAGACCCAGGGCATGACGGTGTTCGAGGCCGCGGCGCTCGGTACCCCGTCGATCGTGAGCGACCCGAATATCGCGGGTGAGCTGCCCGATGGGATCTACTGGCAGCCCACCGACGGCAGTGTGCGTGCGCTCGCGGATGCCATTCGGCACGTGGCAGCGGATGTCGCGTCGAGGGCGCGGCTCGTCGTGGCGCCGCAGGAGAGCGTCGAGTTCCGGCAGAGCCACCAGACCGCGCGCATGATCGCCGTGTACGAGCGGGTGCTCGCCGCTCGCGCCTCCGCCTAGGGCCGAAAACACTCGCTCCGGTCGATATCACTCGTTATGCCGGGTGATTTCGACCGCAGTGGGTGATCTCGCCGGCGCAGTGTGACGGCGTGTTTTCACGAGCGCGGCGGCAGCCGATGAGTCGCGATGAACCTGTCGGTCTGGCGGTAGTCCCGCACTGACCGGATACCGACTGCGGCGAACAGCGCCACCACGAACAGGGCAATAACCCGAATCGCGGGCACGTCCGTGGAGATGGCGACAGACACTTCGATCAGCGCGACGGCGGCGTAAATCGGCGCCGCGCCGACGAGAGCTCGCTGCTTCTGCCGGGCAAGGGCGACGAGAGTCGGCAACCAGCGCGGATCGGGCTGTTCGGAACCACGGATCCATCGGCAGGCTTGCCGCCGATCGTCTCGGGTTAACAGGCTCGAGAGGGACTGATCCCGGGTCAGGTAGAAGCCGGAACGGCGCGCCCAGACATATCCGGCAAGGCCAACCACGACCGAGAGCGCGAGGAAGAGGAACTGGACGAGAAGTCGCTGGCCGTCGAATCCCGATTCTGTGGCGGGGGGCGCCAGCGCCAGGACGACGCCGAGGCTGACGAACAGGGCGACCAGAACGCCGAGCCGCGCCAACGCCTGAACGGTGCGCGGCGAGATGTCGTCCCCCGGAACCCCGGCGGCGCGGTACGCCGCGGCGTTCCAGCGGGTCTGTTCCGCGGTGTCGTCATCGAGCATTTCGGTTCCGTTCTGAGCGGCGGGCACTGCGGGCAAGCCTAATGGGCGGGTAACCCGGGGCCGAAAACACTCGCTCCGGTCGAGATCACCCGTTATGCCGGGTGATTTCGACCGGAGTGGGTGATCTCGACCGACGGCACTGTGTGACGCCGTGTTGCGGTGCTTCGTGACCTCACGCTCGACGTGACCGACCATAGAAACATGGCCCGTCACATCCGTTTCAATGCGTTCGACATGAATTGCGTCGCCCACCAGTCACCCGGGCTCTGGTGTCATCCCGATGACCAGTCACAGCGGTACACCGACCTCAGCTACTGGACCGAGCTCGCGAAACTGCTCGAGCGGGGCAAGTTCGATGGTCTGTTCATCGCCGACGTGCTCGGTACATACGACGTGTACGCCGGCAGCAACGAGGCCGCGCTCCGCAACGGGGCGCAGGTCCCGGTGAGTGACCCGCTGCTGCTCGTGTCCGCGATGGCCGCCGTGACCGAGAACCTCGGCTTCGGCATCACCGCCGGCACCGCGTACGAACACCCGTATCCGTTCGCCCGACGGTTGTCGACGCTCGATCACCTCACGAAGGGTCGGGTCGGCTGGAACGTGGTCACCGGCTACCTGCCGAGCGCCGCGCGCAACATGGGCCACGACGACCAGGTCGAACACGACGAGCGCTACAACATTGCCGACGAATACCTCGAGGTGCTCTACAAGCTGTGGGAGGGCTCGTGGGAAGACGACGCCGTCGTGCGCGACAGGGAGACCGGCGTCTTCACCGACCCGACCAAGGTGCACGAGATCGGCCACTCCGGCAAGAACTTCACGGTGCCGGGCATCCACCTCGCCGAGCCATCGCCGCAGCGCACGCCGGTGATCTTCCAGGCCGGTGCGTCCGGTCGTGGTGTGCAGTTTGCCGCCGAGAACGCCGAGGCGATCTTCGTGGGTTCGCCGACGAAGGCGGTACTGAAGGCGACGGTGTCCAAGATCCGGGATGCCCTCGAAGCGGCAGGTCGCGACAGGTACAGCGCGAAGATCTACCAGTTGGTCACGGTGATCACGGATGAGACGCCCGAAAAGGCGCGGGCCAAGCACGAGGACTACCAGCAGTACGCGAGTGTCGAGGGCGCCCTCGTCTTCATGTCGGGGTGGATGGGTGTCGACCTGTCACAGTACGACCTCGACGCTCCGATCGGCGAGGTGAAGAGCAACGCCATCCAGTCGGCGGTCGCGAACTTCCAGGCGGCGTCTGAGGACGGCAGTGAGTGGACCGTGCGCGACATCGCCGCGTGGGCAGGCATCGGCGGACTCGGTACCCGCATCGTGGGGTCGGGCAGCGAGGTTGCCGATCAGCTGCAGTCCTGGGTCGAGGAGACGGACGTCGACGGCTTCAACCTCGCGTACGCGATCACTCCAGGCTCGTTCGAGGACATCGTCGAGTTCGTCATCCCCGAGCTGCAGAAGCGGGACGCCTACCCGAGCGACTACACACCGGGCACGCTCCGGAACAAGCTGCACGGGCGAGGGGACCGGCTGCCCGCCGAGCACCGCGGAGCGTCGTTCAGCTACCGTGAGCGGGTCGCGACGGCCTGACGCTGCCTGCCCTCGCCCGCCGAGGGCATCCGTTTCGGTCGAGAGCATCAGTTGCGCGTGATGTTCTCGACCGGAACTGATGCTTGCGCGGTCGGCCTGAGCCCGCCCGGCTGCTCAGGGTGCGCGCTGAGCCGGGAATCGGCGAGAGCTACACATCCATGCCCGCGCTACAGAAGCATCTGCAGCGCGGGCATGGAACTGCAGCGCTCGGCGCGAGAGTCGCCTGAATTTCCCCAGCTACTGTCAAGGGCTTGGCTGGGCGGTCGCCCGAGCGTAGGTTCGGGTCATGAGTGACGAACGCAAAATCGAAGACCAGCTGAAGATCACGGATGCCGACGGAGAAGTCAGCCCCGCAGATCGCACGGAAGCCGGCGCAAACACCGGTTCTGATTCCGCCGCCGACCGGGAAGCCAACGTCGGCGTCCTGGGCGACGTCGCCCACCCCTTCGACCAGACCAACGGCATCGTCGATCAATTCGACGAGCACACCGCGCAGCGTGCCGACGCCGTCACAACACCCGGTGGACCGGACGCACGCACGGAGCGGGCAACGGATGCTGTCGCTGGCGACAGCGACGACGCACCCGGCCGCCACGCAACACCGATTCCCAGCGACGACTTCGTCGACCGGGACTCGGGAAGCGGCACCCCCCGCTGAGTGAGTTGCCGACCGCTGCACATCCATGCCCGCGCTGCAGATACTTCTGTAGCTCGGGCATGGAACTGTAGCGCTGGGTACGGATGCCGCCGCGCGGGCTACCGCTGCAGCGCCTCCCGGTCGAGTGAGAACAGGTCGATCGGGAGGTCGGTGCGTCCACGCGTCGACAGGTCGGCCACGATATCGCCGACGACGGGAACGAACTTGAAGCCGTGCCCACCGAATCCCGTGGCGACGGTGACCTGGGAGTGCTCGGGGTGCAGTCCGATCATGAAATGGTCATCGGGCGAGCTCGGGTAGAGGCACGTGCTCGACGCAAGCACCCTGCCCGTGAGGTGCGGGAACAGCTCGAGCGCTCGCGCCTGCATCTCGGCGACCTCGAACGGCAGGACCTCGCGATTGACGGCATCCGGATCGGTGGGGGTGAGGTCGTTGAAGAAGCCGATCTTGATGCCGCCGAGGGGGCCGTCGACGATCGGGAACCCGTAAACCAGTCGATTGCCGTCGGTGCGCTCGATGAAGACGGGCTGCGTGCCCACGGCGTAGTCGCTGTGTCCGGGATTGCCCGGCGAGACATCGGGGGTGAACCAGTAGACGACCTGGCGCTCCGCCGTGACGGGCGCGCCCACCTCGCCGAGCAATTGCTGCGACCACGCGCCCGGCGCGACAACGAGTCGATCGGCGCCGTACCTGGCCCGCGTCGTCACCACCTCGACTCCACCGCCGGGCGTTGCCGTCCAGGAGAGAACCGTCTCGCCAAAGTGCAGTTCGGCACCGTGCATCGTGGCGACCTGGATGTTGGCTGCCGTCGTGCCCTCGGGGTCGACGAAGCCCGCGTTCTGCTCGAAGAGGCCCATCGCGTGCGGTGCGGGTCGCATCGCCGGGAACCGCGCGGTGATCTCATCACTCGTGAGCACTTCGTGCGGCAGGTCCCAGTGGCGGGCAGCGGAGAGCGCGCCGGTGAAGGTCTGCTCCTCGGGGTCACCGATGTAGATGCCGCCGCTGAGTGTCATGAGCGACCGGCCCGATTGCTCCTCCAGCTCACGCCAGCCCGCATAGGCGCGACGGAGAAGCGGTACGTATTCGATGCCCTCGATGTATGACTGGCGGATGATCCTGGTGCCGCCATGTGCGGACCCACGGTCATGGCTCGGCCAGAACCGCTCGATGCCGAGCACGCTGTGTCCGCGCTGGGCAAGGGCACTCGCCGCTGCACCACCCATTGAACCGAGTCCGATCACGATGACGTCGACTTTGTTCACTGGTGTCCTTCTTCGGGGGGATGTAGCGTGCCCATGATCTGTGCTCCGGGCGCACGGCGCCTCCCAGCATAGAAGGTGGTCACACGAGTGCACACTTGCTAAACTTGAGTCTTCACGACTCAACTCTGAGGGGTAACGACAATGCAGCCTGGACAGCAGCCGCAGGAAGAGCAGAAAAGCGCTCTTGAACAGTACGGGGTCAACCTCACCGACGTTGCGCGTACCGGCAAGCTCGACCCTGTGATCGGCCGTGACGCCGAGATCCGCCGGATCAGCCAGGTGCTCACCCGCCGGACGAAGAACAACCCCGTGCTCATCGGTGAGCCCGGCGTAGGTAAGACCGCGGTGGTCGAGGGTCTCGCCCAGCGCATTGTCCAGGGTGACGTTGCCGATTCGCTGAAGGACAAGCAGCTGGTTTCGCTCGACCTCGCCGCACTCGTCGCCGGTGCGAAATACCGCGGTGAGTTCGAGGAGCGCCTCAAGGCGGTACTGCAGGAGATCAAGGACGCCGAGGGTGGGATCATCACCTTCATCGACGAGCTTCACACGCTCATGGGCGCTGGCGCCGGCGAGGGGAGTGTCGCCGCATCGAACATGCTCAAGCCGATGCTCGCCCGTGGTGAGCTGCGCATGATCGGCGCAACCACGCTCAACGAATACCGCGAGTACATCGAGAAGGATGCCGCCATGGAGCGGCGATTCCAGCAGGTGTACGTTGGCGAACCGAGTGTCGAAGACACCATTGCGATTCTCCGCGGACTCAAGGAGCGGTACGAAGCCCACCACAAGGTGACGATCGCCGATTCGGCCCTCGTCGCAGCGGCATCCCTCTCGAATCGGTACATTCCTGCCCGCCAACTCCCGGACAAGGCGATCGACCTCATCGACGAGGCCGCCTCCCGGCTGCGGATGGAAATCGACTCGTCGCCCGTCGAGATCGACGAGTTGCGTCGTGCGGTCGACCGGCTGAAGCTCGAGGAGCTCGCCCTCAAGAAGGAGAAGGACGACGCATCGAAGGAGCGACTCGCGAAGCTGCGCGAAGACCTCACGGAGCGCCAGGCAACACTCGCAGAGCTGCAGGCCCGCTGGGATCGTGAGCGCGCCAACCTCAACCGGGTCGGCGAGCTCAAGGAACGACTCGACGCCGCACGCGTTTCCGCCGAGCGTGCGCAGCGTGAGGGCGACCTTGAAAAGGCGTCGCGCCTGCTCTATGGTGAAATCCCCGTGATGGAGCGCGAACTTCGCGAGGCCGAGCAGGCCGAGAGTGAGGGTCCGCTCATGGTCAACGACCAGGTCACCGCCGATGACATCGCCGCGGTGATCGCCGCGTGGACCGGCATCCCCGTCGGCCGTCTGCTCCAGGGCGAGACCGAGAAACTGTTGCACCTCGAAACCGAGCTCGGCAAGCGGCTCGTCGGCCAGCACCGCGCCGTTCGTGCGGTGTCGGATGCCGTTCGGCGTACGCGAGCGGGCATTTCGGACCCCGACCGGCCCACTGGCTCATTCATGTTCCTCGGCCCCACCGGCGTCGGTAAGACGGAACTCGCGAAAGCGCTCGCCGAGTTCCTCTTCGACGATGAGAAGGCGATGGTCCGCATCGACATGTCGGAGTACGGCGAGAAGTTCTCGGTCTCCCGCCTCGTCGGTGCCCCTCCCGGCTACGTCGGTTACGAGCAGGGCGGACAGCTCACGGAGGCCGTTCGCCGCCGCCCGTACTCCGTCGTGCTGCTGGACGAGGTCGAGAAGGCCCACCCCGAGGTCTTCGACGTGCTGCTGCAGGTGCTCGACGACGGTCGCCTGACCGACGGCCAGGGCCGAACCGTCGACTTCCGCAACGTGATTCTCATCCTCACGTCGAACCTCGGCTCGCACTTCCTCGTCGACCCGACACTGTCGTGGACCGAGAAGGAAGAGGCCGTCCAGCAGATGGTGCGCCAGGCCTTCAAGCCCGAGTTCATCAACCGGCTCGATGACATCGTCGTGTTCTCGGCCCTGAGCCAGGATGACCTGAGCCAGATTGTCGAGCTCTACATCGATCGACTGCAGCGCCGGTTGAACGAACGTCGCCTCGAGCTTGCGGTGACCCCGGATGCCCGCAGCTGGCTTGCCGAGAGAGGGTACGACCCGATTTACGGGGCACGTCCGCTGCGCAGGCTCATGCAGACCGAAATCGACGACCGCCTCGCGATGGCGCTGCTCAGTGGCGAGGTCCGGGACGGCGACATGGTGCGGGTGGATCTCGATCCCCACGCCGACGCACTGACCGTCGGTTCTGTCCCGGTACCTGTCTAGAGCGCGGGCGGGTGCGCGGGGGCGGGTCTCAGCCGCCGTGCACCCTCGAGCCGAGCTCTCCGAGCCCGTCCCTGAGGATTCCCGCGAGGAGTAGCGCGTAGCGGCCGTCCGGGTCGAGGTCGGGGTCGAACACGGTGATCGACGCACCAACGGCACCGGGGGCCAGGGCGCGGAGCAGCCGTACCAGTTCGTCGGGGTCGAGACCGCCCGGGTCCGGACTGTCGACAGCGGGCATCCACCGTGGATCGAGAACGTCGATGTCGAGTTGAAGCCAATAGCCCGAGCCGCCGGCAACAGCGACCGCCGCCGCCGCTGTCTCGCCCATGCCCCTCTCCATCGCGACACTCGCTGGCACAACGAGACCGAGGCGAGCGGATGCCTCCGCCAGTTCCGCGTCGTCGTCACGGCATCCGATGTGGGCTGCGTTCCCGGGGGCGAAGTACGGGCCGAGGCCATCGATATCGGCAATCGCGGGCCAGTGCAGCCCCATCGCCGCCGCCAGGTCTTCGCCGGCGACGCTCGCGCACTCGTCGCTGTTGCCGGGGTGGCGAAAGTCCGTGTGCCCATCGATGTGAATGAGACCAGGCGCCGGTCTGTCGGCGAGAGCGAGCCCGGCGCCGAGCAGCACGCTGCAGTCGCCCCCGAGAACCAGAGGTGTGTCACCGCGCTCGATGAGTGCGCTGATGCGCGTGCTGAGTCGGCGCGCGTGATCCACGATGGCCTCTTCGTTACGAACCCGGCCTCTCGGGCGGGTCTGGTCGTCGTCGACGTATCGGCCGGGGAGCACGACGCCGGCGTCCAGCGCACCGGCCGACTGGAATGCGCCGTAGAGGCCAGCCTCACGCAATGCCTCCGGCGCCTTTGCTGTGCCGGGGGCGCCGCCGGGTTCGGGGGGCCGCAGGCCGAGGTTGGTCGGCGCGGACAGGAGTGCGATCACGGCATCCACTGTGGCAGGAGAGCGCACGCCGCCGCCACATTGGAGCACGGATTCGAGAAGGGTTACCGACTCACGGATGCTCCGCCCGCGGGTTCGGTTTCGGTGTCGCCGCTCGACACGGACGATGGGTCCTCGCGCCGTTCCATCTGTCGCCATGCGCCGCCCGTCAGCGGGCTCAGTGTGACGAGAACGTAGGCGACGGCGATGATCCCGAAGGCGAGCGCGAGCCCGATCGTGTCAGCGGCGATGCCGCCGAGCAATGCGCCAAACGGAACGCCGGCCCAGGCGCCGGCGTTGATCAGGCCGAACACCCGACCGCGCATGTGTTCGGGAACCCGTTCGAGCTCGACGGCACCGAGGATGGGGTTGATTGACCCCGCGGCCAGTCCGGAGAGCGCGGTCACGGCGACGAGCACGGGCAGTGGCGCTCCGAACGCGAAAGCGGCGCTCGACGGGCCGCCAGCCAGGGCGAAGCACACGGCAAAGGTCACCCGTCGCGGAACCCGGTGGGCGACGAGTCCGAACGCGACGTTGCCGACGAGGGCGCACCCGCCCATCACGGCGACGAGCAGGCCAAGCGCCGCGGCCCCGCCGAGGTGATCGTTGGCGTACAGCGGCATCAGAGAAGCGCTGCGCGCAGCGTCGAACAGGTTGGTGACCACGACGAGTCCGACGATCAGTCGCATCAGCTTGTCGTGGACGACGAATCGGAAACCTTCAGCCAGGTCACTCCAATAGGAGGGGCCCTGCCTGCCTGCGGCGCTGCCGTCGCCCTGTCGAGAGGCCGGGTGCGCGATCGGCACGACGGGCACGAAGAGCCAGGTCAGCAGCGCTGACACCGCGAACGTCGCTGCGTTCACGAAGAGGGCGGGGATCGGGCCGACGAGAGCGACGAGAAGTCCGGCGATCGACGCGCCGATGAGCCTGGCGAAACGCTCGGAACCGTCGAGAAGTCCGACGCTCTGCTCAATGCGCACCCCGGCTCGCACCGTCAGCGCCGGCAGCATCACTCGGCGCGCGGTCTGTCCCGGTGTGTCGAGCAGCCCCGCAACGAAGACGAGCGCGAGCAGCGCCCAGAACGGGAGGCCGACCGTCAGGGCCAGGACCGGGATGGCCAGGACGGCGATGCCGCTCACCACATCCGCAACGATCGCTGCCCGCCGATAACCGACCCGGTCGATAACGACTCCGCCGAGCGGGCCGCCGATCACGATCGGCACTGTCGCGAAGAAGGCGGCGATGCCCACTTCGAGGCCGGAGCCGCCGATCGCGAGGACGTAGAACGGGACGGCGAATGCCGTCACAACGTTGCCCGTTTGTGAGATCGAGTGGGCGGCGAGGAGCGCGGTGAGTGAGCCGATGGCGCGGCGATCGCGTCCCGGGGTCTCGGCGGAGGTCACGGGTTTCTGCCTAGGGGCGCCGGTAGGCCTGGTAGACGAGCACGACGGGCTCGGCGCCGTCGTCTGCAGCCGGGTCGTGTGAGGCGCTCGCCTCGAGCCATCGCTCGGTCAGTTCCTCCAGCTCGGCCCGCATCCTCGTGAGCTCGTCGGCGGTGAGGCGCAGCGTTCGGTCGCTGCTCGCGCCGGCCGCCACCCATTCCCTGGGCAGCGTCGGCATGGCGTCTACGTACTCGGCGTATCGGGACGCGTATGCCTGCCCGATCGTCTTCTGCAGCACCGACGACGCCATGAGCTTCTCCGGGTCATCGAGCAGTTCGGATGGCTCCCAGCTGGTGAGGGCGGAGGTCGCCTGCCACCAGCGCTCGCGGCGATCGGTGCTCCCCGCTTCCGCAGGCTCGATGAGGTCGATCGAGGCGAGCTTGCCGAGGTGGTAGCTCACGGTGCCGGGTGCCTCGTCGACGATGTCGCCGAGCTGGGCGGCGGTTTGCGGGCCACGTTCGCGGAGCAGGCCGAGCAGTCGGAGACGGGTTGGATGCGCGAGTACGCGCATCGACGTCGCTGAAACCAGGGTGCTGCGGGAAGCCTCGATCGGGGTCATGGAAGCAGCGTATAAGCACAACAAGTATTGCGCAATAGTTCTTGTGCTTTTTATCCCCGTGTCGGGCTGGGTGGTTCGAGGCGGCACAATTCCTCTCGTTCGTCCCTTGTGCCCGACCCACTGGGCAGGTCTAGGCTCAGAGTCTTTTATTGGGACGGCGAGGGGAGCACGGTCATGCAGCACGAACACCACTACGAGCCGCCGGACCACGACCCGGCGCCCGATCTCGAGAACCCGCGGGAGCGTCTCGGCGACGAGATGATGGCGGTGCAGGACTTCTCCGGCGAACAGGAGGGGTACCACAAGACACTCAAGCCTCGTCAGTTGCAGATGATTGCCATCGGTGGCGCCATCGGAACCGGTCTGTTCCTCGGAGCAGGCGGCCGACTGGCATCCGCTGGCCCCTCTCTCGTCTTCGTGTACGCGATCTGCGGTTTCTTTGCGTTCCTGATCCTGCGTGCCCTCGGTGAACTCGTTCTGCACCGACCGTCGTCCGGCTCGTTCGTGTCGTACGCGCGGGAGTTCCTCGGTGAGAAGGCGGCGTTCGTCGCCGGGTGGATGTACTTCCTGAACTGGGCGATGACAGCCATCGTCGACGTCACCGCAGTGGCTATTTATGTGAAGTTCTGGTCGGCGTTCACCGACGTGCCGCAGTGGATCCTCGCGTTGATTGCCCTCACCGTGGTGCTGTCGCTCAATCTGGTTTCGGTCAAGGTCTTCGGCGAAATGGAGTTCTGGTTTGCCATCATCAAGGTGGTGGCGCTCGTCGCCTTCCTGCTGATCGGCGCAGCCTTCCTGGCCTTCCGCTTGCCGACGGATGTCGGAACACCCGGTTTGTCACTGCTCGCTGACAATGGCGGGTTCCTGCCGAACGGGCTCCTGCCCGCCGTGCTCGTTGTGCAGGGGGTCGTGTTCGCCTACGCCGCCATTGAGCTCGTCGGCACAGCGGCGGGGGAGACCGCTGATCCCAAACGGATCATGCCCAAGGCCGTGAACACGGTCATCATCCGGATTGCCGTCTTCTACGTCGGCAGTGTCCTGCTGCTCTCGCTGTTGCTTCCGTACACCGAATACAGCAAGGATGAGAGCCCCTTCGTCACCTTCTTCTCCAGCATCGGCAGCCCGGTCGTTGCGGCGACCGCTGGCAACATCATGAACTTCGTCGTGCTGACGGCCGCGCTCTCGAGCCTCAACGCCGGGCTGTACTCCACCGGCCGGATCCTCCGCTCGATGTCGGTCAACGGCGCAGCTCCGCGGTTCACCGGATTGATGAACAAGAGCGGGGTGCCGTACGGAGGCATCCTTCTGACCGGTGTGATTACGCTCCTCGGCGTCGGTCTCAACGCCGTTGTGCCTGACGACGCCTTCGAGATCGTCCTCAATATTTCCGCGCTGGGCATCGTCACCGGCTGGGGAATGATCATCCTGTGCCAGATGCAGCTCCAGCGCTGGGCGAAGCAGGGCAAGATGGAGCGTCCGTCATTCCGGCTCTTCGGCGCACCGTTCACCGCCTGGCTCACCCTGGCGTTCCTCGTCACGGTGCTCGTGCTCATGGCGCTTGACTACCCGGTGGGCACGTTCACCATCGGATCGCTCGTCATCGTCATCCCTCTGCTCATCATCGGCTGGTTCGCCGCGCGTCGCGGGATTCTTGAGATAGCGCAGGAGCGCCAGGGATTCACCGGTTCATTCCCCGTGATCCCCGAACGCCCCGGGATCGATAACCGCACCCGCAAGGACGACTGAACAGCGGCATCCCCTCCGCCAGGGGATGCCGCCGTTCGGCGCGGCTCTCGCCTACGCGCTGGCGAGGATGAGCTCGTCGAGCGGGCGGCGGCTGCGGGGAGCGATCTCGCGCTCGCGCAGGACCTCGCTCGTCAGCGATTCGGGAGTCCCGAGCACTCCGAGTGCGGTGACGGAGATCGGTTCGAGCTCAGGCGCGATGTCGAACGCGGCACGCAGTCCATCGACCTCGATGCCGCCCATCTGGTGTACGTGGAGACCATCGTGATGCGCCTGCACCGAGAGGAGAGCAACCGCCTGGCCGAGGTCGTACTGCGCCCAGCGGAGCGGGGTCCCGTCGTCGGTCGTCATCGTCGCGATGTTGACGATGAGTACGGCGGCGGATGAGGCCCACTCGCGGTTGAAGCCCATCAGGTTTTCGACGATCGTGGCGTGTTCGGTCGTGCCGCGGCGGGCAACGATGAAACGCCAGGGCTGCGTGTTTGAAGCGGATGCCGACCAGCGGGCAGCCTCGAGGGCGGCCGTGATCTTCTCGGTGGGAACCTCGATCGTGGGGTCGAAGGAGCGGGGGCTCCAGCGGCCGGCGAGGACTTCGTGGATGGGAGCGCTGGTGATGGCGGCGCGGTCGGATGCTGCGATGGTCATGGGACCCTTCTCTGGTTGAAACGGAAGTCGCCATTGACCTATTCACATGAAAGGAACGGGCAGCGTGGGAAATTCCACCCGACCGTCCTCTCTCACTGTACTGACGGCATCCGTTCGATGGCGGATTGGCATGGATGCCGTCAGAAGGTTGACAACACCGGTCCAGCTCCCTAGGTTAACTAGTGAACTATAGAACCTAAGGTCGTGACAATGTTCACTGGGGAAGCCCCGATCTACCAGCAGCTCGCTGATCGCGTTGCCGAAGACATCCTGGCCGGAACGTATCCGGAGGAATCCAGCGTGCCTTCAACCAACGAATACGCGGTTTTCTACCAGATCAGTCCCATCACGGCCGCCAAGGGAGTGAACCTGCTCGTCGAACAGGGAGTGCTCTACAAGAAGCGGGGCGTCGGAATGTTCGTGTCGACGGGGGCGCAGGAGAAACTGCGGGCCAAACGGCGCGCAGAATTCGCGGAACGGCACATCGCTCCGCTCGTGCGCGAAGCCCGTCTGCTTCACATCGACAGAACAGAACTCAACGACTTGATCAACCAGGAGGACAGCAAATGACGAACGCCATCGAGATCGACTCCGTCAGCCGACATTTTGGTCGGGTGCACGCGCTCGACAACGTCAGCTTCGCCGTTCCGGAGCACTCGATCGTCGGGCTTCTCGGCCGCAACGGGGCGGGCAAGACGACAGTGATGTCGATCATGGCCGGACAGGATCGACCAACGTCCGGTCGCGTCCAGGTTGCCGGTCACGACCCGTTCGAGCACGCCGAGACGCTGGCTCAGATCAGTTATGTTCGGGACAACCAGCGCTATCCCGACGACTACCGGCTGCACCACGTGCTGCGCATCGCCCCGGACTTCGCGCCGAACTGGAGCGCGGAAGTCGCCGCCGAACTCGTCGATGGGTTCCGCATTCCGGCAAAGACGCCGATCAAGAAGCTCTCCCGCGGGCAGCTCTCATCGGTGGCGATTGTGCTCGGCCTGGCATCGCGTGCCCCCGTCACCCTCCTCGATGAGCCGTACCTCGGCCTCGACGTCACCGCGCGGGCGTTCTTCCACCGCATCCTGTTGCGGGACTACACGGAGCACCCACGCACTGTCGTCTTCTCCACCCACCTGATCGACGAAAGTGCGTCGCTCTTCGATCGGGTCGTGATCATGGACGCGGGGCGCGTGGTCCTCAACGCCGACAGCGACGAAGCGAGCGAATCAGCGTGGGTGATGAGCGGAACGACCGTCGCGGTCAGCCAGCTCACGACCGCGGCGAATGTCCTGTCGACGAGCGTCGTCGGCGGGCTGATGTCAGCAACCGGCTCCGGCGTTCTCGACAGCGGCACCCGCGCGCTTGCCGAAGACCTGCGGGTCCAGATCAGCCGAGCATCCCTCCAGCAACTCGTCGCCGCTTACGGAGCGGACGACGCAGCATCCGACACCATTGACGAGGTACGACGAGCATGAGCACACTGATACCGACCACGAAGCTGCACCTCAACAAGCGGGAGGTCACCTTCGTCGTTCCGCTCTACATCACGGCGGTGGTCGCCGTGATTTCCGTCCTGATCTCGTTCCTCTTCTGGCGTTCCGGCAGCATCCCTGGCACTCCGGACTGGATCTCGGGCTCACAGTCCAACCCAGGAATTCTCTACGCGCTCGCGGGCTTCCTCGTCTACCTGGGCGTGCAGTCCGTCGCGACGACGTTTCCCTTCGCGCTGACGCTCGGCGCCACCCGTCGCGGATTCTCCGGGGGGACAGTGCTCTGGGCTGTCCTGGTTTCTGCCTACCTCGCGGTGGTGTTCGCCGTGCTGACGACGATCGAGATCGCGACGGGCCACTGGTTCTCCGACTTCTACGTCTTCGATATTTACGTGCTTGGTGCGGGTGACCTCGGTCGGCTCCTGCCGATCGTCTTCCTCGGTGCGCTGACGATGCTCACGATCGGCGGGGTCTTCGGTGCGGCCTGGTTGCGGTTCGCCGCTCGCGGCCCCCAGCTGATCGGTGTCGGCATCGGTCTCGTACTTGTCCTCGCGCTGATCGTGCTCATCCCGTCGGCCGCAGACATTCTGGCCGCGTTTGAACTGTGGTGGCTCGCCGTTGCGGCCGTGATCGTGATCGCGTTGAGTTCGATTGGCACGTGGCGGCTGCTGCGCACCGCGATCGTGCGCTAGTAGAAGAACACGATAAAGCGGGTGCCGTGGAAATCTCCACGGCACCCGCTTTGTTCACGTGGGTGACGGCATCCGTTCGCTCACGGATGTTCAGATGCCGGCGTCAGGCGGCGGCCGGATCGGCCAGCGAGGGCTGAGCCAGCTCTGGCAGAACCTCGCGCTCGAACAACTCGATGCCCGAGCGGTCATATGCCGCCTCGGGGAAATAGGTGATCGCGTAGGCGAGTCCCTGGTCCTGCATGGACGAGAGGCGCTCGGCGATCTGCTCCGGAGTACCGACACCGAGCGCTGCGCCGCTGCGGTACTCGGCCATGAAGTCGGCGGCCTTTGCTTCGCCGAGGTATGGCGTAACCCTCGCCTCGATGGCCTTGAGCCGGTCGGCCACTTCAGCTTCGGTATCGGCGATGACGACGTTGTAGTTCGCGCTGCGCACGATGTCGTTAAAGTCGCGGCCGATGCGGTCGCAGTGCCCGCGGAGGATGTCGCTCTTGTGGGCGAAGCCCTCGGGCGAACCGTCGAAGTTCGTGTACTGGGCGTACTGCGCAGCGATGCGGAGGGTGACCTTCTCACCGCCGCCGGCGATCCAGAACGGGATGCCGTTCTCCTGGATGGGGAGCGGACGCACGATGGCGCCGTCGACCTGATAGTGCTTGCCGTCGAGGGTTGCTGTGCCGGTTTCCCAGGCCTGCTTCATGATCTGGACGCCCTCGTCGAGGCGACCGAGGCGGTCACCCGCGCTCGGGAACCCGTAGCCGTATGCGCGCCACTCGTGCTCGTACCAGCCACCGCCGATGCCCATCTCGACGCGGCCGCCCGAAATGTTGTCGATGGTCGCGGCGACCTTCGCGAGGTACGCGGGGTTGCGGTAGCTCATGCACGTGCACATCTGGCCGAGGCGAACGCGCTTCGTCGTGGCGGCGAACGCGGACATCAGCGTCCATGCTTCGTGGGTTGCCTCTTCACTCGGCACCGGCACCGTGTGGAAGTGGTCGTACACCCAGATCGACTCCCAGGCGCCGGCATCGGCGTGGGCTGCGAGGCCGCTCATCGTGTCCCACTGCGCTGCGGGGTCGATTCCAACCAGGTCGTGGCGCCATCCCTGTGGCACAAATATTCCAAATCTCATGGGGGTCAGCCTATTGGTGAGGTCGCGGTCCACATCAACGGTTGACTTTGGTGTGTTCGCCACTCATGGAACTTCCGGGCTCGAAATCAGGTACAGCGCACTGCCGGCGTGAAGAAGAGATACCAGAGCGATTCCAGGACGACGTCGCGTTGAGCAAGCACCACGGACTCGCCCTGGAGACGCACCTGAGCGGTGTATGTCCCGTTCGTTTTGACGCCTGCCGCGTCCAGCCGGTCCCGGGTGAGCGAATACTCGACGGTAGCCGCCGAGCTCGTGACCACGCCAACCACGCGGTTGTTGACGACGATCTCGTACGTGCGCGATTGCCCACCCACGGGTTTTGCCCAGGTCAGGGCCGCCGCGGTAATTCCAGAGTTGGAGCACGAAAGGTTGGCCGGAGGCACAGCCAACGTGACGACGTTGGACGCAATCGCGTTTCCTGCGGGATCAACCGCACGGACGGTGTATTCGTGTGACTCGCCCGCGATGAGAGCAGGGGAAGTGTACGTAAGGGTAGAACCGCTCACGGTGCCGATCTTGTCGGCGCCGAGGTAGATCTGGTATTCCTTGATCCCGTTTTTGTCGACGGCCGCGGTCCATTTCAGGGACGCGGTCGATCCGGAGAGGGTGCCACTGAGGACAGGGGCAACGTTCGGTGGCGTGACGTCGAGAGTCGTAACCGTCACCTGCGCCGGGGTCGAGCTGTGCGCAGCGCCGTCGCGCGCGATCACGGTGAATGAGTAGGTGGAGTCCGATGCGAGGCCGGTTACCGAGAACTCCGGGCTGGGTGTCTGGCCGAGAAGGATGCGGCCGGACGCAGTGTTGCGGTACACGTCGTATCCCGTGACGCCAACATCATCCGTCGATGGGGCCCAGGTGAGCCTGGTGCTGTTGCCGGTGGTGCCACCGAACACGAGTGCGGTCGGTGCGCTTGGTGGGCCATCCAGGTACTTTTGCGCGATGGTCGAGCTCGCGCTGCTCGTCCAGTTGGAGCGCGACAGCAACGTCGACACCGTTGTGGTGAGGGATTCGCCGCTTTTCTGGTTGGGGAGATCGGAGATCGTTGTCCGGACGCAGATGACAACGGATGCCAGTGGCGGCAGGTTCCCGGAAATCTTGAGGTTTGGGTCTCCCCATCGTCCGGACACCGGATTGACCGGGGTCGCGCATCCACCGGCCGCTGCGGTCTGCCAGATCGTCACGGTGATCGCGGCAGCGAGCGTCGTTGGGGTAGCAGCCAGCGTGGTGCTGGTGGTGAACGTCGCATCTATGGTGCCGGAATTCGTCACGGTGACGGTATTCAGGTTTGTCAGGTTGCCCGCCGAAAAGTCCTTGTTCTTCGACGCATCCGTTGTGTGAACCGCCTTGATCGACGCGGCCTGCACTGTCAGCAACTCACCGCTGGCTGTGTCCTGGAGCGAAGCGGCTGATCCTCCGGCGCTCCCCGTGGCGACGAGGGTGAGCAGCGCGACCACGATGACGGCCGCGAGCAGCGTGGGATTCGAGTTCCGCGTTCGTCGAGTACGTGACGTGCGGCTTGGGGCAGGGGTGGGCATGTCGGCTGTCTCTCGGAGGTTGCCTCAATCCTATGGTCCGCGAGTTGAGCCGGCAGCTCGGCGTCGGCTGCACATCCATGCTCGGGCTGCAGATACTTCTGCAGCGCGGGCATGGGAATGCAGCGCTCGGCAAACGGAGGGGTCAGAGGGCGAGGGCGCGCCCCGCCCGCACGATCTGCTCGATGCGCGCCGGTGCCGTCTCGTCCTGCAGGCTCGTCACATCACCGAGGGGTCGCGAGTCCGAGATATCGCCGAGGAGGCGCCGCATGATCTTGCCCGACCTGGTCTTGGGCAGATCCGGTACGAGGATGACGTCGCGCGGCTTCGCGATCGGCCCGATCTGGGCCGCAACGTGCGCACGCAGGATGCCCGTGAGCTCGTCCCGCAAACCCAGCCAGTAGGCGGGGTCCTCGGACTCCGCACCCCACGACCGCGCGGCGGGAATAACGAACGCCGCAATGGCCTGCCCGGTAAGGGCATCCGTCACCCCGACAACACCGGCCTCGCCGACGGCGGGATGCGCGACGAGTGACGACTCGATCTCGATCGTCGACAGGCGATGCCCGGACACGTTGATGACGTCGTCGACGCGGCCGAGCACCCAGATGTCACCGTCGGCGTCCCACTTGGCTCCGTCGCCGCTGAAGAAGTAGCCCTGCTTCCAGAACCTGGACCAGTACGAGTCGCGGTAGCGCTCCGGGTTGCCCCACACGGTACGGGCGAGGCCGGGTCCTGGCCGGTCGACGACGAGGTATCCGCCCTCACCGAACGGCACTGGACTGCCTGCGTCGTCGACCACGAGCGTGGACAGCCCGGGCAGAGCGCGGTTCGCTGACCCGGGCTTGAGGGTCGAGACGCCCGGCAGCGGCGCCATCACCGACGCTCCCGTCTCCGACTGCCACCAGGTATCGACGATTGGCGTTTCGCCGCGGCCAAGATGGGTGTGGAACCAGACCCACGCCTCCGGGTTGATCGCCTCGCCGACGGTGCCGAGCAGGCGCAGCGACGTGAGGTCGTATTCGGCAGGCGCCCCGTCGGGGAACCAGGTCATGAGCGTGCGAATAAGCGTCGGCGCCGTGTAGTAGGTGGTCACCCCGTAGCGCTCGATGATCTCGAAGTGCCGCGCGTTGTGCGGGGTGTTCGGTGTGCCCTCGTAGATCACCTGGGTTAGCCCGTTCGACAGCGGCCCGTAGATCTCGTAGGTGTGCGCCGTCACCCAGGCGAGGTCGGCGGTGCACCAGTGCACGTCATCCGCCTTCGCGTCGAAAATCGCCCAGTGGCTCCACGACGCCTGGGTGAGATAGCCGCCCGAGGTGTGCACGAGACCCTTGGGCTTCCCGGTCGTCCCCGACGTGTAGATGATGAACAACGGGGTCTCCGCGTCAAACGCTTCGGGAACATGAACGTCGGATGCCACGTCGACGGTGTCGTGCCACCAGACGTCCCGCCCGGCCGTCCAGGCGATGCCCGGGGTCGCATCGCCGGTCCGGCGCACGACGAGCACGTGCTCGATGCTCTCGACACCGTCCACCGCGGCATCGGCGTTGTCCTTCACGGCGACGGCCGCCCCTCGGCGGTATTGTCCGTCGGTGGTGATCAGCAGTTTCGCCCCGGTGTCTTCAACCCGGAACCTCAGCGCCTCTGCGCTGAATCCGCCGAACACGAGCGAGTGGATCGCGCCGATCCGGGCCACCGCAAGGGTCGCGATGATGGTCTCGGGAATGACCGGAAGGTAGATGACCACGCGGTCGCCCCTGGTGATGCCGAGCGCGGTGAGTGCATTCGCCGCCTTCGACACCTCCCGCTGCAGTTCGGCGTAGCTGATCGCACGCCGGTCACCCGGCTCACCCTCGAAGAACAGCGCGATCTTGTCGCCATTGCCCGCCGTGACGTGCCGGTCGACACAGTTCACGGCAACGTTGAGCTTCCCACCCGCGAACCACTCGGCTTTCGGCACGGTCAGTTCGCCGTCCGCGCCCTCGGCCACCGGCTCCCAGCTGTGCGTCGTGTGCCACGGCTCCGCCCACTCGAGCCGGGAAGCGGCATCCGCCCAGAACGCGACAGGGTCGGCATCCGCTCTCTCCCACTCGGCGGCGCCGAAGTTCGCCTGCTCCGTGAACGCCTCTGGCGCCGGGTACCGTCGAGTCTCCGCGAGCAGATTTGAGATCGTGGGGGCGGATGTCTCGGGCGCGGTCATTCTTCGACGTTACGTGCGGCGGGTGTTCGGCTCTCAATCAGAGCGCAACAGGAGGTAACCTTCCCGCCCGCTCCGCCATAGGCTGAGGTTATGGATCTTCTCGAGCCGACCCGTATCCGCGAGCAGCTCGATCAGGTCTCACAGTATTGGACGCCGCGCGTCGTCGGTCGCGTCAACGACCAGTACATCAAGGTTGCCAAGCTGCTCGGCGAGCTGGTGTGGCACGCGCACGACGATGAAGACGAAATGTTTCTCGTCGTCTACGGAAATCTGCGCATCGAACTCGAGGGCGGCCGTGAGGTGGCGCTCGCGGCAGGCGAGTTCTTCGTCGTGCCGAAGGGCGTTCAGCACAACCCGGTTGCGGCCGAGGAGGTCGGCATCGTGCTCATTGAGACGGTGACAACAGCACACACCGGTGGCGTCGTGGTCGAGGGAACCGTGGCGATCGAACGGCAACTCACCGCGGAGTGATCGTCCGGCTTCGCTCGGGCCACGGACTCCGCACGCACTGGACTTTTACGGGGTGGTTCCGGTGCAGCGCAACCCTTTCGAAAATCTGACCAGTCGGGCACCGACCCTGACAGACTGAGCGACATGTCTGCACAGAGCGTCCTCGTCCTCGGTGGTACCGGAATCATCAGCAGCGCGTCGGTGGCGCTCGCCGCAGAGCGCGGCTGGGAAGTGACCGTCGTCAACCGTGGCAGATCGAGCGACCGACCACTCGGCGCGGAGATCGAAACGCTCGAAGCGGACATCCGCGATCCTGAGTCCCTCGCGAGCGCGATCGGCGATCGCAGCTTCGATGTCGTCGCCGACTTCCTCAGCTTCACCCCTGACCATCTGCACCTCGACACGTTCCGCGATCGCACCGGGCAGTACCTGTTCATCAGTTCGGCGTCTGCCTACCAGACGCCGCCCTCGCGCATGCCGGTCACGGAATCCACGCCGCTGCGTAATCCGTTCTGGGAATACTCGCGCAACAAGATCGCTTGCGAAGACGTCCTCGTTGCCGAGTACCGGGCATCCGGGTACCCCGTGACGATTGTCCGACCGTCGCACACCTACGACCGCACGGCGCTGCCGACCCTCGGTGGCTGGACCGACATCGACCGGATGCGCCGCGGCGCGCCCGTGATCGTGCACGGCGACGGAACCACCCAGTGGACGATCACGCACACCCGCGACTTTGCTGTCGGCTTTGTCGGGCTCTTCGGACGGGCAGCCGCGATCGGTGACACGTTCCACATCACCGGCGACCAGGCGCCGACCTGGGACGCCATCTACGCCGCGCTCGGCCGGGCTGCCGGTGTCGAACCGGTGCTCGTCCACGTGACAAGCGAGGCCATCGCCGCGGCCTCACCGGAGCTCGGCCCTGGCCTCCTCGGCGACAAGGCCCACTCGATGGTGTTCGACAACAGCAAGCTGAAGGCACTCGTGCCCGACTTCCGACAGTCGACGTTCTTCGAGGATGGCGCGCGCGAGATCATCGAGTGGTACGACGCGGATGCCGGCCGCCGCACCACCGATCCCGACTTCGACGCTCTGTCCGATCGGCTCGCTGACCGCTTCGCGTTGTAACGCGGGATACTGCGGGGTCGCCGGGTCGCCGGGTTGCCGGGGCCGCACCCCGGCAATTCACACCCCGCTCAGGTCGAGCTCGGCGCGTCTGCGACCCGATGCCTCGGGCTGTCCGGGTTCATCAGGGAGTGGCGGCGACCGTAGAAGAAGTAGATGGCGAGTCCGATCACGAGCCAGACACCGAACCGCACCCAGGTCTCCCAGTGCAGCTGCAGCATCAGAAAGGCGGATGCCAGGACGCCGAAAGCGGGAACAAACGGCATCAGCGGCAGGCGGAACGTGCGCGGGGCATCCGGTCGCTTGTACCGGAACACGATCACCGACGTGCAGACCACAACAAATGCCGCGAGGATGCCGATGTTGGTGAGGTCGGCGACCTCCTTGATCGGGAACACCCCGGCGAGGAACGCCGACGAGATCCCGGCGATCCAGGTCACGCGCTGCGGAGTGCCGTTCTTGTCGGTACCGGCGAACCACGCGGGAAGCAGCCCGTCGCGGCTCATCGAGAACCACACGCGTGTGACACCGAGGAGGAAGGTGAGCATCACCGTGAGGATGGAGAGCACGGCGAACACGGCGATGATCGTGGCGATGACCGGCAGGCCGACGCTCGTGAATGCGGACGCGAAGCCCGCTGTCGGCGAGATGTCTTGATAGTTCTGCATCCCGGTGAGCACGAGGGTGGCGGCAACGTAGAGCAGCATGGCGATGATGAGCGAGAGGATGATCGCCTTCGGCATGTGTTTCTTGCCGTCGGTTGATTCTTCGGCGGCGGTGCTCATGGCGTCATACCCGAACACAGCGAAGAACACCGTTGCCGCACCGGCGATAACCGGGCCGAAGCCGCTCGGCATGAACGGGTTGTAGTTGGCCGTGTCGATGAAGAACACGCCGAGCCCGATGATGAACAGGATCAACAGCACCTTGATCGCGACGGCGACGAGTTCGAACCGGCCAAACGCTTTGGTGCCGCGGCTGAGGATCCAGGTCACGAGGAGGCAGACGACGATAGCGGGCAGATTGATAATGCCGCCCCTGCCCTCGTCGAATGTCGAGGTCAGCGCGGTCGGCATTTCGATCCCGATGCCGGAGAGGAACGCCTCGAAATAGCCCGAGATGCCGATGGCAACGACGGCGACGATCGCGATGTACTCGAGGAGCAGGTCCCAGCCGATGAACCAGCCGATGATCTCACCCAGGGCGACGTAACCGTAGGTGTATGCCGACCCCGCACGGGGAATCATCCCGGCGAACTCCGCGTAGGACAGTGCTGCCGCGGCCGAGGCGAGCCCGGCGATGAGGAACGAGATCAGCACGGCGGGGCCTACGCCGGGCGTGCCTTCGCTGCCAGCGGCAACGAGGCCGGCGAGCGAGAAGATGCCGACGCCGATAATGCCGCCGACGCCGATCGCGGTGAGTTGCCACAGCCCGAGGCTTTTCGAGAGGCCGCTGCGTTTGTTCTCTTCCTCGATGTCTTCGATCGGCTTGCGCCGCAGAATCGACTGGCTGGGATTTGCTGTTGTCATCGGAGTCCCCTGTCCGTCTCTCCACCTGCCTCGGTCCGGCTCCATCCGACGGATACACCGCAGGTGGTGCCAGCGCCGGACAGAGCGTCAGTATCGCAAGCGGTTCTGGCGCCCGCAAGAACCCTTCCGCCGGAGCGTCAGGCGCGTTCTTCTACCCTGGCCGCCAGCTCCGCGCGGATGCCGTCGACAAACGCGTCGACATCAGCCTCCGTCGTGTCGAACGCACACATCCACCGGACTTCGTGCTTCGTGGCATCCCAGTCGTAGAAGTGGAATCGCTCGCGAAGCCTGTTGGCGGCATCCGCGGGGAGGATCGCGAAGACCGCGTTCGCCTGGGTCGGCTGCGTGAAGCTGAGGCCGGTAATTGCGCCGGCCGCCACGAGTTGCTCAAGCGATCCGCGGAGCCGTGCCGCCATCTGGTTGGCGTGCTGGGCCGAACGCAACCACAGGTCGCCCTCGAGCAGGGCGATGAGCTGCGCAGACACGAACCGCAGCTTCGACGCGAGCTGCATGTTCAGCTTCCGGAGGAAGACCAGGCCGTCGGATGCCGCCGGATTGAGAACAACGACGGCCTCACCGAACAGCAGGCCGTTCTTCGTGCCGCCGAAGGAGAGAACGTCGACGCCGGCGTCGGTGGTGAAGTCCTTCATCGGTACGCCGAGGGATGCCGCGGCGTTCGCGAGCCGCGCCCCGTCCATGTGCAGCTTCATGCCGCGCGCGTGCGCGTGATCGGCGATCGCCCGCACCTCGTCGACCGAGTAGAGCGTTCCGAGTTCCGTCGACTGGGTGATCGACACGACGAGCGGTTGCGCCCTGTGCTCGTCGCCCCAGCCCCACGCCTCGAGATCGATGAGCTCCGGTGTGAGCTTGCCGTCCGGGGATGGCACGGTGAGCAGTTTGATGCCGCCGACGCGTTCGGGCGCCCCGCCCTCGTCGACGTTGATGTGAGCGGTGGATGCCGAGATCACGGCTCCCCAGCGGGGAAGCATCGACTGGAGCGCGGTGACGTTGGCGCCGGTGCCGTTGAAGACGGGAAAGACCTCGACGCCCGCACCGAAGTGCGAGGCGAAGACGTCCTGCAGGTGCGCGGTGTAGACATCCGCCCCGTAGGAGACCTGGTGGCCGCCGTTCGCGGAGGCAATCGCGTCGAGCACCTCGGGGTGAACGCCGGCGTAGTTGTCGCTCGCGAAGCCGCGCGAGGTCGGATCATGCAGAATTCCGGTCACCGTTCCAGCGTACTGGGGCTGGTGCCCGGTTCGGCCGTTTCGCCTGGCGTCGTCAGCCCGATGTGTCATTCCTGGCGAAGACACCGCCGGCGCGGTGCACGCCGGCGGTGTCACTTCAGTTTTGTCGCGGTGGAGCGATTCGTCCAGTCCTCCTAGCCTCTGAGCAGCGCCCAGAGGAGGGGGCCGAACAGTACGGCGGCGCCGACGACAGCGAGTGCGGCGATGCTGCCGACGAGCGCAGCCGGCCGAAAGCGTCGTCGTGGGAGGGAGACCGGTTCGGGGATCCGAGCCGGGTTGATCATCGCGTGGTACCGCAGGGGGTTGAGGGGAGCCTCCTGGGCGTGTCGTGGGCGGGCGGTCGGGTTTTTGGGCGCAAGTGTAGAGGTCATATCCGGTCCTGTCGGGTAACGCACCGAGTGATGACTGCTCATATTACTGAGCAATCCTCAAATCATGCCAAAACGCCCGAATCACCCCTGAAGATGTGTCACTCGGACAGATTCAGGGGGGATTCGGGCGTTTCAGAGCGTGGTCAGCTCTTCAGCGCTTCGCCCCACTTCACCCTCGCACCCATCTTGAGCAGCGAGTTCTGGTAAATCCTGGACGCAAGCCAGATCACCGCGAGGGTCGACGCCAGAAGAATCGCCAGAGACAGGAGCGGTTCCCACCACTCGGCGGTGCCGAGGAACAACCGCAGTGGCATCCCGACCGGGGCCGAGAATGGCACGTACGACATGATGGCGAGCACCGTTGGGTTGTCGTAGAAGAAGATGACGAGGAAGTACGGAATCATCACGAGCATCGTGACGGGCGTTGTGGTGGAACCGATGTCCTCCTGACGGGAGACCATCGACCCCGTCGCGGCGAACAGCGACGCCAGCAGCACGAAGCCAATGGCGAAGAACACCACGAACCAGACGATCGGGGCGCCGAGTCCGGTGAGGAGGTCAGCCTGGCCGGTGATCGTCAGCCCGATGATCGAGAGGGCCGCAATCACCGCTATTTGCCCGAACGCGAGGATCGAGTTGCCGAGCACCTTGCCTGCCATGAGTGCCTGCACCGGAATCGCTGACATCAGGATTTCGACGACTCGGGTCTGCTTCTCTTCGACAACGTTCTGGGCGATGGTCGAGCCGAAGGTCATCGCCGACATGAAGAAGACAAGCCCGAAGCCAAGCGCCACGAGGTAGATGATGAGCGGATTCGTTGCGCTCTCGTCGAGCAGCTTCACGGGAGGAGAGACGCTCAACTGGGCGAGGAGACCGCTTGGGGCCTCGGTATCGGCGATGACCGCGATCCCGAGAGACGTCGATGAATCGGGAACGATCGCCGCTTCGACGGTGCCGTCCTCGACGAGCGCTTCCGCGGCTTCAACGCTCGACGCCTCGGTGATGTCGAGCCCGGCTGCCCCTGCCACCGCCTGTGATGCGGTGCCGACGACGGCAACGGGGGTATCGCTCGTGTTCTTCGCCGCGAACCCACCGATCACGATCGAGGCGAGGACGAGGACGAGGAGTAGCCCCGTCGAGATCAGGAACGCCTTGCTGCGCAGGCGCATGGTGATCTCCCGCTCAGCGACGAGCCAGGTGGCCTGTGCGGTGCTCGGGGCAGTGGGACGGGAACCGTCGGTTCGGTCCGAGGCCTGGTTTCCTGCTGTTGTCGTCACTTGATGACCTCCTTGAAGATCTCGGCGAGGGTCGGGCGTTGGGGAGCGAACGTTGCGACGTCGCCGCGGCTCACCGCTGTGCGGAGTACGTCTTGCGCTGCGGCCTCGCTGTCGGCGTCGAAGAGTGCGAACCCGCCATCGAAGTCGACGACGGTGATCCCCGGAGCCTCACGCAACCAGCCGGCATCCCCACTGGTGATCAGTTCGTACCTGAGCCTCGAGTGTTCGGCCCGAAGCGCCTCACGAGACCCGTTGGCCCGGATCGTGCCGCCAGCGATGATGACGAGGTCGTCGCAGAGTCGTTCGACGATGTCGAGCTGGTGCGAGGAGAACAGCACTGGTGCGCCGGACAGGGCCCGGTCCTTGAGCACACCGACAACGACGTCCACCGCGAGGGGGTCGAGGCCGGAGAACGGCTCGTCGAGGATGAGCACCTCGGGGTCGTGCACGAGGGCAGCGGCGATCTGGGCGCGCTGCTGGTTTCCGAGCGAGAGGCTCTCGACGGCGTCGTTGCGGCGTTCGCCGAGGCCGAGGCGCTCGAGAAGGTCGCCCGCGTTACGTCGCGCGGCTTCGGTCGTGAAGCCGTGCAGCCTGGCGAGGTAGACGAGCTGCTCCTCGACCTTCATTTTCGGGTAGAGGCCGCGTTCTTCCGGCATGTACCCGAAACGCCGACGGTCCTCGGGCGTGAGCCGGTGTCCGTCGAGGGTCACTGTGCCGGTGTTGGTGTTCAGCACGCCGAGAATGATGCGCATCGTCGTCGTCTTGCCTGCGCCGTTGCCGCCGACGAAGCCGGTCATCCGGCCGGGGGCGACGTCGAAGTTGACGTCGGTGAGCACCTGCCTCGTTCCATACGTCTTGTTGACATCTCGAATCTCGAGCATCGCGAGCCTTCCTCTGAGTGTGGTTCAACGGTACGGGCGCGCGGTGGCGCACGGCATCCGCCTGACGACGAGTCTTTCGTCTCCGTCTCACGGGGGATGCCGCTGGCATACGCTGGTCAGGTGCCACAACTTCCGCTGATCGGTCGCCGACATTCCGACCGTCCGCGGTTGCCGCGCGACGTTCTCGTGCTCGGCGTCGTTGCGTTCTTTGTCATGGTCGGCTTCGGCGTCGTTGTTCCCGTGTTGCCCGTCTATGTGGCGAGTTTCGGCGTCGGCTACGTCGAGGTGGGCGCCGTCGTTTCGGCGTTCGCGCTGATGCGGTTCGTGACGAGCCCGTTCTGCGCCCGGTTCATCGACTGGTGGGGCGAACGTGTCGTGCTCGCGGTGGGTATCGGGATTGTTGCGGTGTCCAGCGGACTCGTCGGCGTTGCATCGAGCTACGTCGAAGTGCTGCTTCTGCGCGGTGCTGGCGGCATCGGTTCCGCCATGTTCACCGTCGCGGCGATGACACTGCTGCTCGGCTCAACGCCGGCGACGCTGCGGGGCCGGGCTGTCGGCTTCTATCAGGGCGGATTTCTCATCGGTGGAATGGCGGGCCCGGCGATCGGCGGCGTGTTAGCCGCAATCTCGCTCACCGCCCCGTTCTTCTTTTACGCAGGCACGCTCGCCGTGGCCGGTCTCGTCGGTGTCATCCTGCTGCGACCGCGGATGAGAGACGTCGGTGGAAATACGCCGGTCGACGTCGTGCCGTTCCGGGTTGTGCTCAGCGACACGCGGTTCCGGGTGGCCGTCGTCGCGAACTTTGCGAACGGCTGGACGTCGCTCGGTGTTCGGAGCGCCCTCGTGCCGGTTTTGGTCGTCGATGTCCTTCTCGGCGAACCGGCGTGGACGGGAATCGCGTTTGCAATTGCCGCCGTTGCACAGACCCTCGCGCTCGCTCCCGCCGGGAAGTTCGTCGACACCGTCGGTCGCAAGCCGGCGATCCTCGGTGCGTATGCCGTAGCCGCTGTCACTGTGCTCGGCATTGCGTTTGCGCCGAACATCGTGGTGCTGACCATTCTGCTCGCGGTCTACGGCGTCGCCGCAGCGTTCATGGGAACGGCGCCCGCCGCTGCACTTGGGGAGGCGACGGCGGGAGCGAAGGGGGGCCGGCCGGTCGCTGTGTTCTCGATGGCGAGCGATCTCGGTGCGATCGTCGGCCCGCTCGTCGCCGGGTGGCTCGTCGATACCGGGTCGTTCCCGCTGGCGTTCGGCGTCGCGGCGGTGTTCCTCCTGGCTACGTCGGCCTACGCCGCGCGCATGCCGAGGGAGCCGCGCGCGGCGGCCTGAGCGCCGCTTCGGGAGGCGGAACTTGGGGCCCGGGCCGGATATGCGGGCGGGCCCGGTGTTTTTCCTCCCGAAACGCGCCTACGCGGGCGGACGGGTGCCAGATCCCGGCGTGAGAGTGGCTCCCGGGGGAGAGCGCGGGTCGGCGTGAGGGTGGACAACCTGCGGCCGACCTGAGTGTGGCTTCGGGAGGAGGAACTTGGGGGCCTGGCCGGATACGTGGTCGGACCCGGTGTTTTTCCTCCCGGGGAGCGCGGGACGGCGTGAGGGTGGACAACCTGCGGCCGACCTGAGTGTGGCTTCGGGAGGAGGAACTTGGGTCCCGGGTCGGATACGTGGTCGGGCCCGGCGTTTGTCCTCCCGAAGCCCAGCCCGGCTCAGGAACCCGGTACGGCGACCCGGTTCTCGTACGCCCAGACCACGGCCTGGATCCTGTCGCGCAAGCCGAGCTTCTGCAGCACCTTTGACACGTGCGACTTCACCGTAGCCTCGCCGACGAAGAGGTCGCGGGCGATCTCGGCATTCGACAGTCCCTGCGCGACGAGCTGGAGCACCTCCGCTTCGCGATCCGTGAGGCTCTCGAGCGCGGCGGGCGGAGCGCCCGTGGTGACGGCATCCGTTTCCCCTGGCGTTCCGAACCGTTCGATGACCCGCCGCGTCACGGCAGGTGAGAGCAGGGCGTCGCCCGCAGCGACCACGCGAACGGCGTCGATGAGCTGCTCGGGAGTCGAGTTCTTGAGGAGGAACCCGCTTGCCCCGGCCGACAGCGCCTCGAACAGGTAGTCGTCTCGGTCGAAGGTGGTGAGGATGAGAACAGCGGACGCCAGCGAACCGTCAGCGATGATCTGTCGTGTCGCCTCCAACCCGTCGGTCCCGGGCATCTGCACGTCCATGCACACGACGTCTGGGTTGAGTTCGCGGGCCAGCGCGAGCGCCTCTGCGCCCGTGGCCGCCTCTCCGACGATCTCGAGGTCGGGCTGGGAGCCGAGGATGATGCGGAAGCCGGTCCGCACCATTTCGTGGTCGTCGGCGAGTAGTACCCGGGTTGCCGTCGTCATCGTGCCGTCTCCTGTGCGTTGTGCTGCGCGTTGTCCCGTGCGCTCTCTCGCGTAACCTCTGCGTCCTGCCCGGCGGACACGGGTGTGCAGTCCCTGCTGTCCGCGGCGGCACCGGAGGCTGCGCCGGCTGGAACACCGGGTCGCTCACCCGGCCCGCCACCGGGAATCGGCACTCGCGCGCGCACGAGGTACCCGCCGCGAGAGCGCGCGCCGGTCTCGAGCGTGCCCCCGATCGCATCGATGCGCTCGCGCATGCCGATCAGCCCCAGGCCTCCCGGCTGCGGACGCGACGGCACATTGCCGGTGTTCGTGACCTCGAGCTCGACGGTGCCAGGGAGATAGCGCACTCGAACGTCGGCCGTCGCTGTCGGACCCGCGTGTTTCCGCGCGTTGGTGAGTGCCTCCTGAGCGATGCGGTAGAGGCTGAACTGAACAAGGCCCGGCACGTTCCGGTGCTTCCCGATGACGTCGAGGGTCGTGGGCAACCCGGATGCCGTTGAATCTGCGACGAGCGCGGACAGCGACTCAAGACCGAGTGTCGATGCACTCGTCGACGCCCGGCTGTCCCCGGGCTCCGATTCCCTCAGCGTGTGCAGCAGCTTGTGCAGTTCATCGATCGCCGTACGGGCACCGAGTTCCACGTTCGCCAGGGCGTCCCGGGCCATGGCGGGATCCGAGTCGAGCACCGTGCGGGCGGCACCGGCCTGCACTCCCATCACCGACACGTGATGGGCGACAACATCGTGCAGCTCCCTCGCGATGCGCACGCGTTCGAGCGCGACGGCCTGCTGTTCGGTGCGCTCCCGCTCACGCTCCAGTTCTGCCGTGCGGTACTCGAGCAGCGCCTTCTGTTTCGCCGACGCGTACGAACGGTCGCCGAAGTAATAGGCCCCACCGAAGTAGAGCAGGTTCGTGAGGATCTGGATCATCAGGTACGCGACCAGCGGGGAGAACGCCCCCGCCCGCGAAAATCCATCGAGGGCATCCGGATCCGTTGTCGTTCTCAGCATGGCGATCACCAGCCAGCCCAGCATCGCCGCGATGATGACGGCGCGCACGACCAGCGCCGTTCGGCGGTTGTCGACCCACGCCCCAACGGCATAGAGCGCCATGAACAACGTGATGTTGCACATGAGCAGCTCGGGGACCTGCAGCTCTCCACCGCCGATGAACGCGCCAGACACGACGATCGCGACCGTGTTCGGGAACCGTCGGCGGAACGCGAGCGGCAGCGTGATGAGCACGGCCCAGATCAGGCACATCCACATCGGAGCTGGTTCGTCGTAGAGCCCGGCAACGCGATAGAGCATGAGACTGAAGAGAGTGCCGACGAAGAGTACGGCGGCGAGCACTGCGTCGGTGCGCAACTGGCTGCGTGTCACCGCCGGGCGGCGCCACGACGGATCGTTGGGGTCGACGAGAACAACTTGAGCGGGCATCACAGTCTCACGCTAGCGATCCGGCGCGCTTCCGGCATCCGTCCCGCGACGGAGAGCATCCGTCCTGCGACGGAGAAAGCAGACCCTCTCCGTGCCCAGCGGACGATTTATTCAACGGATGCCGCCGCCTGGAGCAGAACCCGCGACAGTGGCGGCCGCTCGGCGTCCCAGAGGCCCGTGATCGCCGTCGCGAGTGAGGCTTCGAGTCCGTTGAGTGCCTGAACGACGAAGATCGTGGCGGATGCCGTCGGCGCGGATCTCTCGAACCCGTTTGCCACCGCGCGCACCCACGTTTCTGCCGCAGCCTTCGCGGCAGCGTAGTTGGCACCCCCCGGCATCGGGTGGTCGAGCGTCGTACTCGAGACGATCGCAAGTCGGCCCGCGTCGGATGCGCGCAGGTCGTCGACGAACACCCGGGTGGTGTTGCGGAGGGTCGTGACGATGCGGGAGTGCAGGAAGTCCCAGTCCTCATCGCTCTGTCCGGAGAGTCCGCCGCCACCCCGCCAGCCGCCGACGAGGTGGATGAGCCCATCAATCGGCCCGGTCAGGGCAGAGTCGTTGTGGATGCGTTCGCCCAACCGCGCCACCTCATCGAAGCGGGTGAGGTCGGCGACGTGGCCGACGGCATCCGGAACCTGGTCGATGAGGCTGTCGAGCCGGCCCTGGTTCGAGCCGACGGCGATCACCCGCGCGCCCGCGGCCGCGAGGTCGCGGCAGACGGCGACGCCCGCCGCGCTGGTCGCACCGGCAACGAGCACCCGGCGGCCAGAGACAGTGCGACCGGCGACGCCACGTCCGGCCGCCCCGGCGCCGGCCGCCCCGGCCCCGGCCGCCCCGGCGCCCGCCGCCCCGGCGCCCGTCGCTCCCCGCTCAGCCACGACCCGTGATCCCCGCCGTGGACCCGATCACGTCGCCCATCTTCTTCGAGAGCGCCTCATAGAACATGCTGAGCGGGAACTCGTCGTCTCTCACCAGGTCGGTGTAGCCCTTCGGTAGCCCTGTGAGCACGTCGTCGGGCAACCCACGAGCCCACGCGGATGCCGGGTGTGGTTCGACCGTGCTCGAGACGAGCTCGTATGCGGCGAGCCAGTGGGCAACCTTGGGCCGGTCGATCGAGCGCCAGTAGAGCTCGTCGATCGCGGTGCCGAGCGCGACGACGACGTCGGGCACCTCGGGCCAGTCGATGGTGAGCGCGGTGTCGGTCCAGTGCAGCACGTGGTGCTGGTGCAGCCACGCGAAGAGCAGCTGGCCGCCGAGCCCGTCGTAATTGCGCACCCGGCTGCCGGAGAGCGCGAACCGGAAGATCCGGTCGAAGATCACCGCGTACTGCACGAGCTTCGCGTGGGCGAGGATCTCGGTCTCCGCCTCGGTGAGCTCCGCCGGGCTCTGCGCCGACAGGGTGCGCTCGAGTTTCACCGATTCGCGGAACGCCGTGAGATCGCAGCGCAGTTCCTCGAGCGAATACAGGAAGAATGGCATCCGCTGCTTGATCATGAACGGGTCGAACGGCAGGTCACCGCGCATGTGGGTGCGGTCGTGGATGAGATCCCACATCACGAAGGTCTCTTCGGTGAGCTCCTGGCTTTCGAGCAGTGCCTGTGCGTCCGCGGGCAGTTCGAGCCTGGTGATTTCGGCGGCGGCCTTCACCACGCGGCGAAAGCGCGCGGCCTCCCGGTCGGCGAAGATCGCGCCCCAGGTGAACGTCGGGATCGCGCGCATCGCAACGGTCTCGGGAAACAGGACGGCCGAGTTGGTGTCGTAGCCCGGCGTGAAATCGAGAAACCGAATCGGCACGAACAGACTGTTGGAGTAGTCGCCCGCTTCGAGTTCTGCGACGAACTCCGGCCAGACCACCTCGACGAGCACGGCCTCGATCAGCCGGTCGGCCGACCCGTTCTGCGTGTACATCGGGAACAGCACGAGGTGCCTGCGCCCATCGGCGCGGTGCTGCTGCGGCTGGAACGCCATCAGGGAATCGTAGAAGTCCGGCACACCGAAGTCCGCTGCGGCCCAGCGCTCGAGGTCGACGGTGACCGCGTCGAGGTACTCGGCATCCCAGGGGAACAGCGGCGCCAGCTCACGAACCGCACCGACGATCGTCGTGACGAATTCGCGGGCAGGGGCGTGGGCATCCGGTTCGGGGATGGATCCGTCTTTTATTTGAAGCGGGCGGATGCCGATGGCCGCGTTCTTGAGGCGAAGCCAGGCCGGGGAGGTGGCGAGGTTGCGGTCTTCAACGACCTCGGGCTCGCCAACGATCACGTGTGCGTGAAATTCAGACATAACAACCCTCCCGGCGTCGTTGCAAACGGTGTGCATCGAGCGTATCCGGGGGACCGTGAGCGTTTCTTTGACTATCGCGAGGTTTGGCTGCGCAGACGGGGATGGGCGCGCAGCTTAACTGCGCGAGCCGGTCCGGCGCCGGGTGTCCCGCCGGGCGCTGGGGTCCGGCTGCGGAATTACACCGACTGCAGGAGCTGCCCCTCCGCTGTCCACGGCACGGCGGCATCGAGCCGGTCTGCCGCGAGCTTCTCCGCTGCCGCCAGCGTCGTCACCGACCGCGCGGCGGCATCCCTGTACACCGCCGAAAGGGTGCCGCCGATGCCGTCGACGCGGGTGAGGATGTCGGCCAGATCCGCGCCGGGCCGAGAGGCCATGTCGAGGTAGATCACGCCACCCGCGTTGACGATGAAATCGGGTGCCCAGAGGATGCCGCGGTCGGCGAGTTGCTCCGCACCGCCCTGGTCGGCGAGCTGGTTGTTCGCCGCACCGACGACGGCCGTGCAGCGCAGTTCGGAGATGACCTTCGCCGTCAGCGCGCCGCCGACTCCGCACGGCACGAACACGTCGGTTTCGAAGAGGTGCTCGTCGCCCGGGTCGATCCAGCTGGCGTGAATCTCCTCGGCGAACCTGCGCCGTTCCGGATTCACGTCCGTGACGATGAGCGACATGTCTTCGTCGCTCAATCGGCGGGCGAGTCGCGAACCCACCTGGCCGAGTCCCGAGATCGTCGCGTGCCTGCCCGCGAGCAGCGGGCTGCCCGTCACCGTCTCGAGGGTGGCAACGATGCTCGCGTACACGCCCTGCGCCGTGGCGTCGCTGGGCTCACCCACCCCGCCGCGGTCGGCGGGCAGTCCCGAGACATGGCTGGTGCGCTCGGCGACAATCGCCATATCGGCGGCGTTCGTGCCGACATCCTCTGCCGTTTGATAGCGCCCGTCGAGGCTCTCGACCGCATCGCCGAGGTCGAGCATGGCGAGCCGTTTGCGTTCGGGATCGAGACTCTCGCCGTCGGGTACGAACACGACGGATTTGCCGCCGCCGCGATTCAGCCCCGCTGCGGCGTTCTTGAGGGTCATCCCCGCCGAGAGCCGGAGGGAATCCTCGACGGCGTCGCGCCAGGTTGGATAGTGCCACACGCGAGCGCCGCCTAATGCGGGGCCGAGCCGGGTGGAGTGGACCGCGACGCTGATCGTGAGCCCGGATCGCTCTCCGTGGGTGATCAGTACTGTCTCGTGGTCGAGTGCTGCTGCATGCAGGGCGTCGAAGGACGCGTCGGCGTGAAATGACGTCATTGTCGGATCTCCTTGTGGGTGATGCGGGTCGCCCGGGTCAGGGCAACGACTCACAGCGCGGGTAGCGCAAAAAAGTCGTGGTGCATCAATCACACCAGCCCAACTGACCCGTGACAAGAGCCCACAAAGGTCAGGCAACACCGGCGCGGCACAACGGCGCGCGACAACGGAGAAAGCTAGCTCCAGCGCTTGTTGACCCAGCGTTCGAAGAGCCCAACGAGGGAGTCGGTCACCTTGCCGAGCACAGCGAGCAGAACGATGGCGAGCAGGATGCGGTCGATCCGCCCGTTGTATTGCGAATCGGTCAGCAGGAAGCCGAGGCCCATCGACGACGCGATCAACTCGGCAGCGACGAGGAACAGCCAGGACTGCGCGAGGGCGAGCCGCAGGCCCGAGACGACAGAGGGAAGAACGGCGGGAAGCTGCACCGTGGTGAACAGTCGGACGCCGTTGTAACCGAACGCGCGACCGGCTTCAACGAGCTGCCGGTCGACGTGGCGAAGCGCTGCAGAGACGGTCGTGTAGACGGGGAAGAACGCGCCGATCGCGATGAGCGTGATCTTCGACTCCTCGCCGATCTTCAGCCAGAGGATGAGCAGCGGAATCCACGCGAGCGATGGCACAGCCCTGATTGCGCCGAGGGTCGGCGCAATCAGGATGTCAACGAGCCGCGACAGTCCGACGAATGCCCCGAGGACGAGTCCAAGTAGAGCGCCGATGGCGAAGCCGATGAGCACCCGCTGGGTGGAGATTGCGACGTACTGGCCGAGCAGGCCGCGCTGCAACAGGTCAATGCCCGCGAGCCAGACGGACGCGGGCGACGGCAGTTGCGAGGCGCTGACGAGGCCGAGCGACGTCACCAGCTGCCAGATCGCGAGCACCAGGAGCGGCAGCAGCGAGCCACCGACGATCACGAACCAGGTGCGGCGGGTCAGCGGCACGCGTCCGCGAGCAGAGTCGTCACGGCGAGCGGATGCCTCGGTGCGAGCGGCAGCAGCGGGCCTGGCCCGCACCGCAACAGGCTGCCCGGACAGACCCGCAGATGACGCGGCGCCGGTACGCACCTCGTCACTGGTGGTGAGCTTGTCGGTGTTGCTCATGAGCGGTCCTGCCTGGGAAGCCTGCGGAAAGGGACGGGAGGGGAACGGATGCCGCACCCCTCCCGGGTGGGCTAGCCGATTGCGTCGGGGTCGGCCTTGGTGATGAATTCGTCGTTGATGATGGTGTCGAGTGCGTCGTCGACCACATCCTGGCTGGGTACGTCACCCGTCTCGACGAAGATGGGGCCGACGATCGAAAGCACGTCGATCTGCGCGTCCCCCGGAACCGGGTCGACGTCGAGGTTCGAGCGTTCGGCGATCACCTTCGTGGCAACCGCGATGTCGAGCCCTGCGACCTCCGCGAGGATCTCGGCTGCTTCTTCCTCGTTCTCCGCGGCCCATTCGCGAGCGTGCTCGTAGGCGTTGACGACGGCCTGGGCGAGGTCAGGCTTCTCCTCGACGAAGGTCTCCGTGGCGTTGAGGAAGCCGTAGGTGTTGAAGTCGACGTTGCGGTAGATGAGCTTGGCGCCCGCCTCTTCGGCGTTGGCCATGATCGGGTCGAGTCCGCTCCACGCGTCGACCGCGCCGTTCTGCAGCGCGGCCCAGCCGTCGGCATGCTGAAGGTTCTCGATGGTGACGTCCTCGGGGGTGAGCCCGGCGTCCTCGAGCGCCTGGAGCAGGAAGAAGTAGGGGTCGGTGCCCTTGGTCGCGGCAATCTTCTTACCCTTGAGCTCGGCGACATCCGTGATCGTCGAATCGGGCCCGACGACGAGCGCCGCCCACTCGGGCTGGGAGAAGAGGTCGATGACCTGGATCGGTGAACCGTTCGACCGTGCGAGCAGTGCAGCCGAACCTGCGGTCGACCCGACGTCGATCGCGTTGGCCCTGAGCGCTTCGTTGGCCTTGTTTGACCCGGCGGACTGGACCCAGTTGACCGTGACGTCCTGGTCGGCGAGGGCGTCCTCGAGCCAGCCCTTCTCCTTGATGATGAGAGAAAGCGGGTTATAGGTCGCGAAGTCAATGTTGAGGGTTCCGCCCTCTGTCACCGTCGCCGAGTCGCTGTCTTCTTTCGCAGGGGATGCTGCCTGGCCTTCGCCGGCGACGCAGCCGGTCAGGAGCAGCGCTGCGGTGGCAGCACCCGCGACGAGTGTCGCGAGGGAGAAGCGCTTGCGGTTCATGGTGACGTCCTTTGCTGAAAGAGGTGCTGTACGTGCTGTGGGCGGTTGTGGGGGAGAGCGGGGTATTCGGTACTCAGTACGGGAAGGTGGGCATCGCCGTGGTTTTCTCGACGCCGCGTGCCTCGCCGTGGCGGTCGATGCCGAGACCGGCGAGGAGGCGACCGCGCAGTTCGGCGAGCTCGGCGGATCCGCGATCACGCGGGCGCCGACCGGGAACGACGATCTCCTGAATGATCGTCGACCCCTCGAGACCGTCTTCGCGGCCGAGCAGGATGATCCGGTCGGCGAGTTGAAGCGCCTCGTCGACGTCGTGCGTGACGAGGAGCACTGTCGTCGGGGCCGCGGCGTGCACGTCGAGCAGGAGGTCCTGCATCTTCAGGCGGGTCAGGGCGTCGAGCGCACCGAACGGTTCGTCGAGCAGCAGGACGCCGGGGTTGCGTGCGAGGGCTCGGGCGAGAGATGCGCGCTGGGCCATTCCGCCGGAGATCTCGCGCGGTCGGTTGCTGGCGAACGCACCGAGGCCGACGAGGTCAATGAGGGTTGCAACGCGAGCATCGCCCTCGGCCTTCGGGGTGCCTCGTGGGAGGCCGAGTGCGACGTTCTGGGTGACACTCCGCCATGGCAAGAGCCGCGGCTCCTGAAATCCGACCGCGGTGCGGGCGTCGAACGGGGTGACGGGGGAGCCGTCGATGAGGATCGATCCCGCTGTTGCGGAGTCGAGACCGCCGGCGAGGCGGAGCAGGGTCGACTTTCCGCAGCCGCTCGTGCCGAGAATGGCGAGAACTTCGCCGGCGCTGACGTCGATGGTGATGTCGCGAAGGACCCGACGGGTCGCGCCGCGTTCGCCGGGAAAGTCCCGACGGATGCTCCGAACCGATACACCGAATGCGGCATCCGACCCCACGGCATCCGACCCGACGGCTGCGGACCCCGCTGCCGGTCGCGTTGCGGACCCCGACACGGCGCGCAAGGCCCCGGGCGGACCGGCGTTCCCTTGGGAAGATGACATACGGTTGCTCCTCAGAGCGAGTAATCGGGGTGATCTCACGGTACTGACAAGGGCCGAGTGAGAGCAGGTGCACCGAAACACTCCGTAACACTCGCCGCACCACCCCGCCGCAAGACCCGCTGCAACACCGGGCTGAAACAAAGGAACTGGAAATGGTCGTCGTCGACAACGCCGTGTATCTCAGGGGCAACCGGGTGGCCAGCCCGCCAAGCCTCGACGCGACCTATGAGGTTCTCCACGAGAAGGGCGGCATGGCGTGGATCGGGCTGTACCGGCCGGATAAGGAAGAGATTCGGTCGGTCGCGGCCGAGTTCGACCTGCACGACCTGATGATCGAAGACGCACTGTCCGGACACCAGAGACCCAAGATCGAGCGATACGGCGACACGCTGTTTGCGGTCTTCAAAGCTGCCCGATACGTCGATGCCGACGAGCGCGTCGAGTTCGGTGAGGTGCACGTGGTGCTTGGATCAGACTTCGCGATTACCATCCGCCACGCGGAGACACCGGACATCGCGGCCATCCGCAGGCGACTCGAGGGTGATCCCGCCCTGCTCGGAATGGGCCCCGAATCCGTGCTGTACGCGGTGATCGATGAGATCGTCGACGGGTACGCCCCGGTCATCGCCGGCCTCGAGAATGACATCGACGAGATCCAGGACGCTCTGTTCACCGAGGGGCAGGAGTCATCCCAGCGGATCTATGCGCTCAGTCGTGAGGTGATCGAGTTTCAGCGGGCCACCCAGCCGCTCGTCGGGATTTTCGAAGCGCTCGGCGAAGGAGCTGACAAGTACGGCGTTCCGGTCGAACTGCGGCGGTACCTCCGCGACGTTCACGACCACGTGCTCAGGGTGGTCGAGCGTGCAGACGCTTTCCGCGCGCTCCTCCAGAACGCACTAATGGTGAACACAGCCCTCGTCGGTCAACGTCAGAACGAGGCGAGCTTTGCGCAGAGTGAGCAGGTCAAGCGCATCTCGAGCTGGGCGGCGATCTTCTTCGCGCCATCGCTCGTTGCCTCGATCTACGGGATGAACTTCGAGTACATGCCTGAGCTCGGCTGGGAGTGGGGATACCCCTTCTCCCTGCTGCTCATGTTCGGCGGGGCCGTCGCGCTCTACATCGTCTTCAAGAAGAACAAATGGCTGTAACAGCGCCCGCTCTCGTCTGGTTCCGCGACGACCTCCGGATCGACGACAACCCGGCGCTCAGGGCCGCGGCCGACTCGGGGCGGCCCGTCGTTGCTGTCTACCTTCTTGACGAATCGTCGCCAGAAATTCGTCCGCTCGGCGGGGCCGCGCGCTGGTGGCTGCACTCGAGCCTCGAATCGCTGTCCGCGTCTCTCGCCGACCTCGGCGTGCGGCTCGTGCTCCGACAGGGGGCGGCGGGGATCGAGATTCCGCGCCTGGCGCGGGAGACCGGTGCCGGGGCGGTGTTCTGGAACCGTCGCTACGGGGCTGCAGAACGCGCCGTGGATGCCGCGCTGAAAACCGGACTTCGGCAGGATGGGCTCGAGGTCGCCAGCTTCGCCGCTTCACTGCTCTTCGAGCCATGGACGATCACAACGGGGTCGGGAACGCCGTACTCGGTGTTCACGCCGTTCTGGCGGGCGTGCCTGTCGAGTCCGCCGCCGCGAGCTCCGCTCGACGAACCGGAGACAATAGAGGGCTGGGACGGCGACGTGCCCACCGACCTGCTGGACGAATGGCAACTCGAGCCGACGCACCCCGATTGGGCGACCGGTCTCAGGGAGGCGTGGCAGCCGGGTGAGGCATCCGCTCATCGACTCCTCGACGAGTTTCTCGCTCACAACCTCGCCGCGTACGACGAGGAACGCGACCTGCCGGCGCAGCAGGCCACCTCGCGGCTGTCCCCACACCTGCGCTGGGGTGAGATCAGCCCGCACCGGGTCTGGGCCCAGGCCGATCTGGCTCGCCGTGGCGCCCCGGCTCGTGAGGCGGCGAGTGCCTCCCGCTTTCTTACCGAGCTCGGCTGGCGGGAGTTCTGCTACCACGTGCTGTTCGCCGCTCCGGACCTGGCGACGACGAACTGGCGTCGCGAATTCGATGCATTTCCCTGGCCGCCGCTCGACGCGGACGCGCTGTCGGCATGGCAGCGGGGTGAAACAGGCATCCCGATCGTCGACGCCGGAATGCGCGAACTCTGGCGAACCGGCAGCATGCATAACCGCATCCGCATGGTCGTCGCGTCGTTTCTCGCCAAGAATCTCCTCATCGACTGGCGGGAGGGTGAGCGCTGGTTCTGGGACACCCTCGTCGACGCCGATCAGGCTGCCAACGCGTTCAACTGGCAGTGGGTGGCCGGTTCGGGGGCGGATGCCGCTCCGTATTTCCGCATCTTCAACCCTGAGCTGCAGGCGAAAAAGTTCGATCCGCACGGCGAGTACATCCGGCAGAACGTTCCGGAGTGGGGAACGGATGCCTATCCAGAGCCGATCGTCGACCTTGCGGTCACGAGGAAGGCCGCGCTCGCCGCATACGACGTCGTCAAACGATCGGGCCAGCCGACCTGAGGGCTCACTCGCTGCCGGGCAGAGCGGTCGCCGTGTAGTGCGTGAGCGCGCACACCCAGCGGTCGCCCCGACGGACGAACACGTCGCTGGTCCACTCGTCTGCGTCGGTTCGCGCACCGCGGTAGAGGGCGGTATTGGTGATGCGAGCGGTGAGTACCGCCGTGTCTCCGAAGACGCTGACCCGGGTGTCACCGACGGTCGTCATGGCCGTGTGGCTCAGGTCGCCGGACGCGACGAGGTCGAGCAGGCGTGAGCCGGGGGAGATCCCCGACGCCGAGACGATCGCCCAATCCTCCGTCACGAACTCGCGAATCCGCGCCGCGTCGTTGGCGACGATCGCGTCGGCCCAGTTGCGGGCGACCGTGAGCAGCTCGCGCACCGTGTTCTCCGTTGAAGAGACCGCCGAAGAGCTGGGTTCCGCCGCCATGGTTCACAACCCGTGCTCAGTCAGCCACGGTTTCAGCACCTCGAGAAACTGCCGCGGATGCTCGACGCTCGGCAAGTGTGCCGAGTCCGCGAAGATGTGGCGGCTCGCGTGCGGGATCGTCTCGGCCAGGTACTCGAACTGGATGAGAGCCGGGGTGATATCGAACTCACCCACGGTGACCAGGGCGGGAATGTCGAGATCAACCACCCGGTCGTACGCCGGTGGTTCCAGGTCGGCCGCTGCGCCGACCGTGGCTGACCGGTGACGGAGATTCAGCCGGTTGAGTTCATAAGCGGTCCGAACGAAATCCGGGTCGAGGTCCGCTTCGTTCCGAAGTGGACCAATCGACCAGAGGCGAACCTCGAGGTCGGCAAACCTGGCATGGTCGTTCGCCTCCGACGCCCGGTCCAGCTGGGTGCAGAGCTCCTCCTCGGCGTCGGTGAGTTCGATCTCGGGGAAACCGCTTGGACCCGATCCAATGGTGACGATCCCGGCGACACGGTCGGGAGTCTCCACAGCGACATCGAGACCGATGCGCCCGCCGCGCGATGCGCCGATGACCGTCGCCCGCAAGACGCCAAGATGGTTGAGACACGCCCTCGCGTCGTCGCGATCGGAATAGGGGTCAGGTCCGCAGGTCGTCGCGCCGAAGCCCCTCGCGTCGTATCGGATCACGTAGTGGTCTGACGCGAGAGCGTCGACGATGGGGTCCCACATGCGAAGAGTGGCTATTCCCGCGTGGATCAGGAGCAACGGCTCGTCCGACGCGTGACCGTCGGTCTCGTAATACAGCCGGGCTCCCGGCACATCCAGGTGGGGCATGCTCTGACACTACCGATGAGCATGGCCTGCGGCTAGAGGTGGTGGGCAGCGACGAACGGATGCCACCGGTGCTGACACAATGGACGAATGTCTGGGGTCCTGACGGGGTTTCTCGTGATCGGCGTGATCATCGCCGTTGGGTACGTCGTTGGTCGCACCAGTCTGCTCGGCCCACACGGGCAACCGGTGCTGGCGCGTGCAATCTTCTTTGTGCTCTCACCGTGCCTGTTGTTCACGGTTCTTGCCGAGGCAGAGGTGAGCCGCCTCTTCTCGCCGCTTCTCGTCGTCTCGCTCCTCGCCGCGGTCTCGGCGTTCGGGATTTTCATCGCTGTTGCTGCCCTGCTCTGGCGTCGGGCTCTGCCGGAGGCGACGATCGGTGCCCTTGCGGCCGGCTACGTCAACGCCAACAACATAGGCATTCCCGTTTCGGTATACGTTCTCGGTGACGCCACGTACTCGGCACCCGTCGTGCTCCTTCAGCTGTTGATCTTCACGCCCGTCGCGCTCACCCTGCTTGACGTCGGAACCGGAGGGAAGGCATCCGTCGGCCGCATTCTCACCCAGCCGTTCCGCAACCCCATCATCATCGGGTCCCTTCTCGGGCTCGTTGTCTCGCTCACCCGCGTCGAACTGCCTGACCCGGTGATCGAGCCGTTCCGCCTCATCGGTGCGGCGGCGCTGCCGATCATGCTCATCAGCTTCGGGATGTCGCTGTCGGGGACGCGAGTTCTCGAGCCGGGTTCCGGCCGGAAGGACGTCCTGCTCGCGACGACGATCAAGCTCGCGATCATGCCCGTGGCCGCATGGCTCATCGGGCGGTTCGGTTTCGGCATGACCGGCCACGAACTGTTCGCCGTCGTTGTTCTTGCCGGGTTGCCGTCCGCCCAGAACGTCTTCAACTACGCGCAGCGCTATTCCCGCGGCGTCATCCTCGCCCGAGACACCGTGCTCCTCACGACGGTTGGTTCGGTCGGCGTGCTGCTGATTGCATCCCTGCTCCTGACCTAGCAGCCCCCCCAATACAGGGAGTCGTCCGGCGACGTTGCTGTCCTCGCCGCCCGACCCTGCCATGCTGGCGGAGCAGAGCTGGATCCAGCTCAATCGACCAATGGAGATCCTCGTGGAACGAACCTATGTCATCACCGGAGCAGCAAGCGGAATCGGGAAGGCGACGAAGGAGTTGCTCGAGGCCAGGGGTGCTCGGGTCATCGGCGCTGACATCGCCGGGAGTGATGTGAATGTCGACCTGACGACCCTTCAGGGCCGGGAGACCCTCGTGACCGAGGTCGAGCGACTGAGCGACGGCAGGATCGACGCGGTTCTCGCCGTGGCCGGGCTCTCGTCTCCTACCGTCGCGACCGCCGCGGTCAATTACTTCGGCGCTGTCGCCACGCTCGAGGGGCTTCGGCCGTTACTCGCGAAGTCGGATTCTCCGCGCGCGGTGGCCGTGACCTCCATGGCGTCACTCATGCCACACGACGACGCATTGCTTGACGCGTTCCTCGACGGGAACGAGGAGGCAGCGCTCGCTCGGGCGGCCGAGCTGGCTGCAGGGTCGCCGGAGCAGGGAAGCCTCATCTACGGCTCGAGCAAGCAGGCGCTCTCCCGCTGGGTCCGCCGTCAGGCGCCAGCGGCGGACTGGGCGGGCGCAAGCATTCCGCTCAACGCCGTTGCACCCGGGGTCGTCCTCACGCCGATGACCGCATCCCTGACAGGCACCGAGGAAGCCCGCACCCAACTGGCCGGGATGGTTCCGATGCCGCTCAACGGGTTCTTCGGACCCGAGTCCGTCGCCCAACTCCTCGCCTGGCTGTCAAGCGAGGAGAACGGTCACCTCTGCGGGCAAGTCATCTTCATCGACGGCGGTTCCGACGCAGTGATCCGTGGGGACTCCACCTGGTAGCCGCTTCAGCGCCGGTTTGTGACGGGTCCACCCAGAGCAGAGCGCTCGATCGTATTGCGCTGCTCTGGTGGCCTCGCCCGCCGGTCCCTTGACGGGGGCCAGAATCGGGTCTACCGTGAGCGTTCTAAACCGGTTCAGTCGGTGAATTCGCCTCGACTGCCCCGGTCGTAACCTCACCGCGGAGGCACGATGAGCGCTCGAAAGCCCACCATCTCTGACGTGGCCAGCGCGGCCGGAGTCAGCAAGGGCCTCGTCTCGTTCGCCCTCAACGACAGGCCTGGCGTCGCTCCAGGCACCCGCGATCGCATCCTCGCCGTGGCTGACGACCTGGGCTGGCGTCCCAGCGTCACCGCGCGGTCGCTCTCCACCCGCACCTCCTTCGCCCTCGGCCTCGTCATCCGTCGCGCGGCCGAGGTGATCAGCGCAGATCCCTTCTTCCCGTCCTTCATCGCCGGTGTCGAATCAGTGCTTTCCGAAGAGGGCAGGGCGCTCGTGCTCAGCGTGGTTCCCGATGAGGGCGCCGAGCTGACCACCTACCGCACCCTCGCCGCGGACAACCGCGTCGACGGGGTGTTTCTCACGGATCTCCGCCACGACGACAAGCGGTTCGCACTCCTGGACGAGCTGGGTCTGCCCGCCGTTGCACTCGGGCACCCGGCACGAGACGTGCAGCTCCCGTTCGTCGAACTCGACGACACCTCGGGAATCCAGTCCGCCGTCAGGCACCTGGTCTCACTCGGGCACACCCGCATCGGCCACGTGGCCGGCGACCCAGCGATGATCCACGGCAGCAGGCGTCGCGTGTCGTTCGCGGATGCCATGCGCAGCGCCGGTCTCGACGCATCGCTCGTCGTTGAGACGAACTTCTCGGTGGCTCACGGGGCGGATGCGACGCGTCGCCTTCTCGACGGACCCCACCCACCGACGGCCATCGTCTACGCCAACGATCCCATGGCGATCGCCGGACTGGGGGTGGCGCAGCAGCGCGGTCTCAGCGTTCCCCATGACCTGTCGATCACAGGGTTCGACGGCACCGATATTTCGGGGTACGTCTTCCCGGCGCTCACGACGATCACGAGCGACCCGGTCGAATGGGGCCGGGTAGCGGCCAGAACACTTCTCGATCGGATCACGACGGGAACCGCGTCCAACGTGGCGCTCCCTCCCGCCCGACTCCTGGTCCGGGAATCCACAGCACCACCCCCCGCACCTCGCGGCGCTGTCGCCGCACACAGATAAGGAGAACTCCCGTGCACCGACGCACTCTCACCACGGCAACCGCCACAGTCGCGGTCACCATCTTCGCGCTCACCGCCTGCTCCGCTGGCGGCGCGGGCAATTCCGATGCCCTCACCTCAACGGGCGACATCACCATCTGGTATTCCAACAACGAGCAGGAAGTGGCCTGGGGAAAAGCCATGGTCGAGGCCTGGAACGCCGACCACCCCGATGAGCAGATCAAGGGCCAGGAGATCCCCGCTGGAAAGTCGAGCGAGGAGGTCATTGGTGCCGCCATCACAGCAGGGACTGCGCCGTGCCTCGTCTTCAACACCGCTCCGTCTGCGGTCGGCCAGTTCCAGAAGCAGGGAGGCCTCGTCGACCTGGCGTCATTTGACGATGGCGCTTCCTATGTCGAAGAACGGTCGGGCGACGCTGCCGAGCAGTACGTCTCACCCGACGGCGGGTACTTCCAGATGCCGTGGAAGTCGAACCCCGTGATGATCTTCTACAACAAGGACATGTTTGCCGCGGCTGGACTCGACCCGGAGAACCCGGCCCTGTCGACGTACGACGACTTCCTCGCCACGTCGAGGACGCTCGTCCAATCGGGGGCGGCACCGTTTGCGATCCACCCGGCGCCAACGAGCGAGTTCTTCCAGGCTCAGTTCGACTTCATGCCGCTGTACGCCGCCGAGACCGGCGGGACCGGCCTGGTCGAAGACGGCGAGGCGACTTTCGACAGCGAGGAGGGGCTCGACGTCGCCACCTTCTGGAAGACGATCTACGACGAGGGTCTCGCGGGCAAAGAGCAGATCCAGGGGGATGCCTTCGCCAGCGGCCAGTCGGCCATGGCCATCGTCGGACCGTGGGCGATCGCCGTTTACGGTGAAGACGTGAACTGGGGTGCCGTCCCGGTTCCGACCCAGGACGGTACCGCGGCCGAGGAGACCTACACCTTCAGCGACGCCAAGAACGTCGGCCTCTATTCGGCGTGCGAGAACCAGGCAACGGCGTGGGAGGTGCTGAAGTTCGCGACGAGCGAGGAACAGGACGGGCAACTGCTCGAGCTGACGGGCCAGATGCCCATGCGCTCCGAGCTTCCCGAAACCTACGCTGACTACTTCGAGGCGAACCCGGCATACACAATGTTCGGTGACCAGGCCGGCCGAACGATCGAAGTCCCGGCTGGTCCGAACACCGTAGAGATGTTGCAGGACTTCCGCGATGCGTACACGAAGGCTGTCATCTCGGGTGATGGCGACCTTGAGGATGCCCTCAATGATGCTGCCGAGAAGGTCAACGCCCTCGCGAGTGAGGGTTAACCCATGTCGAGCGATACGCTCGGCCGTTCTCCGGGGGTTCGCAGCCCCCGGGGAACGTCAGGGAAGGCATCCCGAAAACTACCGGTACGGCAACGCGTCTTCGGCAAGCATCCGCTCGGTGCGCTATTCAGTGCGCCGTACCTGATCTTCGTGCTGCTGGTCTTCGCATATCCGCTCATCTTTGCCGGCTACATTTCGGTGCACGATTACTTCTTCTCGGCGCCGGGCGCGGTCGTCGACCGGCCGTTCACCGGAATCGAAAACTATGTCACAGCGCTGACCGACCCACGCGTGCTGCGCAGCTTCCTCAACGTCGGTATTTTCCTCATCATCAATGTGCCGCTCACCGTTGTGCTGTCGCTTGTGCTCGCCACCGCGCTCAACAAGGTCGTGCATTTCCGGGCGTTCCTGCGCGTCTCGTACTACATTCCCTACGTCACAGCGAGTGTCGCCGTCGTTGGAGTCTGGCTGTTCCTCTTCAACGGAAACGGGCTCGTGTCCACACTCCTTGGGCCGCTCGCGCCCGACCCGGCCTGGCTCATCAACCCGTACTGGGCGATGCCGACCATCGCGTTGTTTGTCACGTGGAAGCAGCTTGGCTTCTACATCCTGCTGTACCTCGCCGCACTCCAGAACGTGCCGAACGAACTGTACGAATCCGCGTCGACCGACGGGGCAGGGGCCGTCCGATCCTTCTTCTCGGTGACCATCCCCGGTGTCAGATCGGCGACGGTGCTCGTTCTCCTCCTCGCAACGGTGACAGGGGCGAACCTGTTCACCGAGCCGTATCTCCTGACCGGAGGCGGTGGACCCAACGGAGCATCGGCATCCCCGGTGCTCATCATGTACCAGCAGGGAATCCAGCAGGGAAAGCCGGGCTACGCGGCAGCCATCGGTGTCGTGCTCGTGATTTTCGTCCTCGTGGTCGCGCTGCTGCAGTATCGCTACGCCGGTGGAAGGGATGACAAGTGATGGTTCAGAGACATCGCATTCCAGGCCAGCTCAGTCGCGGGCAGTCGATCCTCCGCGGAATTGTGCTCGCCATCGGCGCCGTGCTCTTCCTGTTCCCGTTCTACTACATGGTGATCGGTTCGCTGCAGGCAGCGCCAGACACGTCACTCGGGGGCATCTTCCCCTCCCCAGGGAACATCACGGTCGAGAACTACGCGAACATCAACGAGCGAATCAACCTGTTCTCCGGCCTCGTCAACTCAGGCATCTTTACGGGCGGCGTTCTGCTGGGCACAACCGTGTTCGGTCTCCTCGTCGGCTACGCCCTTGCGGTGCTCGAGTGGCGGGGGCGCGGAGTTATCTTTGCCCTTGCCCTTCTCGTGCAGGTCGTACCGTTCCAGCTGCTCATGATTCCGCTCTATGTGATGATCGCGAGGGACTACGGACTCGGTGACACCCACCTCGGCATGATCCTCCCGTTCGCGATCAACTCGACAGCGGTGATCATCTTCCGCCAGTACTTCCTGCAGGTTCCGAAAGAACTGTTCGATGCCGCGCGGATCGACGGCGCCGGAGAGTTCCGACTGCTCGGGCAGGTGGCGATTCCGTTGGTCCGTCCTGCGCTGCTCACCGTCATTCTGCTGACTTTCATCGGCCCGTGGAACGAGTTCCTCTGGCCGTTCCTCATCACCAAGGAGGCGAGCCTGCAACCACTCGCTGTGTCGCTCGCGAACTTCATCTCGAACGTCGCGTCATCAACGTCGAATCCCTTCGGCGCGATGCTCGCCGGCGCTGTCGTGCTCGCGGCTCCCGTGGTTGTTCTCTTCATCGTTTTCCAGCGGTACTTCGTCTCGACCGACATCGGGTCGGGCGTGAAAGGGTGACCATGCCAACCGAGTCGAGTTCGTTCCCATACACGCTCTCCCGGGTCGGCGTCGTGATGACTCCGGAGCTGGGGAACGACCTCGAGGCGGAGGGCGTGCTCAATCCGGGGTCCGGCCGCGGACCGGACGGAGAGCTGTATCTCCTGCCCAGAATGGTGGAGAGGGGCAACGTCTCCCGGGTGGGTCTTGCGCGGGTCGTGGTCGAGAACGGGGTCCCGGTCGGCGTGAACCGGGAGGGCGTCGTGCTGGCGCCCGACCGCGGCTGGGAGCGCGGCGTTGGCAACGCCGGCGTTGAGGATCCGCGCGTCACCTGGATCGAGGAACTCGGCCTGCACGTGATGACCTATGTTGCGTACGGTCCACTCGGTCCACGCAGTGCGATCGCGACGTCTGGTGACCTCCGCGACTGGACCAGGCTCGGGCCAGTGCACTTCGAATACGATGACGCGCTCGACACCGACCTCAATCTGTTTCCGAACAAGGACACGGTGTTCTTCCCCGAGGCGGTGACCGGGCCGGATGGCATCCGGAGCTTTGCGGTCCTCCACAGACCGATGTGGGATCTCGACGAGATCAAGCCCGGCCAGGGAATTCGGGTGCCGCGGGGCGTCGAGGATGAACGGCAATCGATCTGGATCAGCTTCGTGCACGCGGACGACGTTGCCCGTGACATCCGTTCTCTCACGCACTGGGCCGGTCATCGACTGCTCGCAGCGCCGGAATTCGCGTTCGAGGCGCTCAAGATCGGGGGAGGGCCACCGCCGGTGCGGGTGCCTGAGGGCTGGTTGGTGCTGCACCACGGTGTGACAGGAGTGCTCGCGCGGGCGTTCGACCAGCAACAGAACGTCAACTACGCAACCGGCGGCATGATTCTCGACGCGGAGGAACCGTGGCGGGTGACCGCGAGGACCGCGGTCCCGCTGCTCGAAGCCGAGACCGATGATGAGCGTTCCGGCATCGTTCCGAATGTTGTTTTTCCGACGGCGATCGAGGAGATCGACGGCGCACGGTTCGTGTTCTACGGGATGGCCGATACAAAGATCGGCGTCGCACGGCTTGAGAGCGTATGATGACGGCGACTCGGGATTTGATCCGATACAACGATGGCGTTGGAGGGATTGTGGCGAACTCACTGGTACGGCGGCTGGCGGCAGTGGCCGCGAGTGTCGTACTGCTCGCGGGGAGTATCGGGCTTGCCGCTCCGGCCACGGCCGACACTCCGCAGCTGAGCAACCTCTCTCACCTCGACTTTCTCCTCGACGACGTGACGCCAGCCGACACGGCCGAGCACACCACGTGGCGCCTGGCAGAGGAACCAGCCCTCGTCATGCCGTGGACCTACGCTGATGCCCGCGGCGGCGGAACTTTTGAGCGGGTCGGCGGCGGTCCACTCGACCCGGCCACCGGGTACTGGGGACAGGGCGCATTCAACGCGGACGATGTCGCGCGAGCGGCGGTCGTCTACCTCAGGCACTGGACACAATTCGGCGACGAGTCTTCGAAACAGAGCGCGTACGAGTTGCTCAGGTCGACGGCGTACCTGCAGACGGCATCAGGGCCGAATGCCGGAAACGTCGTGTTGTGGATGCAACCGGACGGGACGCTCAACCCGAGCGCAGAACCCGTCGAACTGCCCGACCCCTCCGATTCGGGAGAGAGCTACTGGCTGGCCCGGTCGCTCTGGGCATTCGGTGAGGGATTCGCGGCCTTCCAGGAAAGCGATCCCGAGTTCGCCGAATTCCTCTCCGACCGTCTCACCCTCGGCGTTTCCGCGCTCGAACGGCAGACGCTCTCGAGGTACGGCCAATACCTCACGGTCGACGGAGTCGAGCTTCCGGCATGGCTGATCACGAATGGTGCGGATGCCAGTGCCGAAGCAGTGCTCGGGCTGTCGGCCTATCTCAGCGCGTCGCCGGGCGATGAGCGAGTGCGCGACGCGACCAGCAAGCTGGCGGAGGGCGTCGCGGCGCTGGGTGCGGGCGACGCTCGCAACTGGCCGTACGGCGCTGTGCTCCCGTGGGCCGAGTCGCGCTCGATCTGGCACGCCTGGGGATCGCAGATGCCGGCGGCGCTCGCCGAGGCATCCGTCGTTCTGGCCGATCCTGCCCTGCTCGAACTGGCAATCACCGATTCAGCGGTGTTCGATCCGATCCTGCTCACCGCCGGCGGGCCGGACAACGGCTGGAATCCCGCTCCCGTCGACCGTACCCAGATCGCCTACGGCGTCGACTCACGACTGCAGTCGCTTGTGGCCGTGTCTGAGGCCGCCGGGCTGCCAGGCCTCCTCGACCTCGCCTCGCTCGTCGGCAGCTGGTACTTCGGCACCAACGCGTCGGGCACTCCCGTCTACAACCCGTCAACCGGTGTGACGTTCGACGGCGTCGCAGCAGACGGAACCGTCAACCGCAACAGCGGAGCCGAGTCGACGATCCACGGGCAGCTGTCGATGCTCGCCCTCGATGCCAATCCCGAACTCCGAGATCGCACACTCGGGCTGACCACAGTCGTCTCGCGAGAGGGAGCCACCGTCGTCGAGGCCGAATCGGCGACATCCACGACCGGCAAAGTCGTCGCGCCCGAGTCGACCTGGACCGGTGAGTCGCAGTATTCGGGGAGCGGATACCTGGAACTGGCGCGAGGTCGCTCAGCGACGTTCTCCCTCGGGTCCTCGACCTCAGCGCGACTGATCGCTCCCGTCGTCTTCTCAGCGGCGAATGGAAAGGCGAGTTCGCTGTGGCGCAGCGGCTACGTCCCGCTCGGACTGCTGAAGCATGGCGTCGGCGCTCAGGGCGTTACCGCGGTGCCCGGTGCGCTGCTTCCGCAGTCGCTGCCGATCGCGGCACCGTCCAGGAGCTCCACGGTGTCTGTCACGGCGGTGACCGGGCCGGTCAAGGTCGACGCACTGATCGTTCGGCCGCTCTTCTCCCGGCTGAAATTCGCCGGGCCGAGCCAGAGCACCGAGCTCGTGCACTCAGCGAGCGCTGTGACGCAGCGGGTCTCGGTGAACGCCGGTGGCGGCGCTGGCACTCTCACCAGCTACGACTCGCGTGGTGTCGTTGTGGCTGTGCACTCCATCAGCGGTGTCGCCCAGATTTCGGTGAAACCGGGCGGGTTCGCCATAGTGACCAAGGGGTAGCTGCCAGGACTCCACAGGCCAGACGCAACCGAGGCCAAACACAACCGAGGCCAGACGCAACAGGTGCGTCTGGCCTCGATTGTGCGTGAACCGGATTACTCGGCGTCGAGGTCGCTCTCGAGCAGCGCGACCAGTTCGTCGAGGGCCTTGTCGGCTCCGTCGCCTTCGGCTGCCAGTGTGACCGTCTCACCGTTCGTCGCACCGAGGCTGATGATGGAGAGGATGCTCGCCGCGTTGAGCGGCCCGCTGTCACCCTTCGCGATGGTGACCTTGACCGGCTGGCGCTTCACCGCGTCGATGAACAGTGAGGCGGGACGGGCGTGGAGACCGACACGGCTGCCGATGACTGCTGAGCGTTCTGGCATGGAGATTCCTTTACTGGGTTGAACCGGGTTGAACTGGGGTGAACTGGAGTGGATTGACGACGAGTGGAGATGGCGCCGGGGTCAGACCGTCGCCGGGATGCCCTGCTCGACCGCTGTGGCATCCGTCGTCGACGTCTCATCGGCGATCGGGCGACGCCGGACGAAGCGCTTGAGCAGGATGACGAGGGCCGCTGAGACGATGGTTCCGACGAGGATCGCGAGGACGAACATACCGAAGTTGCCGATTGCGAAGAAGACGAAGAAACCGCCGTGCGGTGCCTGTGAGGTCACTCCGGTGCCCATGATGATTGCGCCGGTGATCGAGCTGCCCACGATTCCGGCCGGGATGACCCGGAGCGGGTCCGCGGCGGCAAACGGGATCGCGCCCTCCGAGATGAACGCGGCACCGAGCAGCCAGGCCGCCTTGCCGTTCTCGCGTTCGGCGGCACTGAACAGCCTGCGGTCGACCAGCGTCGCGAGAGCGAGGGCGAGAGGCGGGACCATTCCGGCTCCCATCACCGCGGCCATGATGGCCCACGGTGCCTGGTTCTCGAACGATCCGGCGCTGAGTCCTGCAACGGCGAAGGCGTATGCGACCTTGTTGACGGGGCCACCGAGGTCGACAGCCATCATCGCGCCGAGGATCAGGCCGAGCAGTACGGCCGAGGTTCCGGTGAGTGAGTTGAGCCAGGTGCTGAGTCCGGTCATGAGCGCAGCGATAGGTCCGCCGAGCAGCACGATCATGAGCCCTGAAGCGAAGATCGAGCCGACGAGCGGGATGATCACAACGGGCATGAGGCCGCGGAGCCAGCGGGGCACATTGATACGCCCGATGGCCCACGCGATGAATCCGGCGAGCAGACCACCGACGAGTCCGCCGAGGAAGCCCGCGTTCATGACGAGGGCGACGGCTCCAGCGGTGAACCCGACGGCGATGCCGGGACGGTCAGCGATGGCGTACGCGATATAGCCCGCCAGTGCCGGGACCAGGAATCCCATCGACGCGTTGCCGATGACGTATGCCACAGCACCGAGGTACTGGCCGAGCCCGCCATCGGGAAGGTTCAGCAGGCTGTTGCTGAGTACGATTTCGCCGGCGTTGTCGGTTATCCGGTAGCCGGCCAGCAGGAAGCCGAGTGCGATCAGGAGACCGCCGCCGGCGACGAACGGGATCATGTAGCTGACGCCGGTGAGCAGGTATCGCTTGAGCTTCTGGCCGATGTGCTCGTTCCTGGTGTCGTCGCCGGCCGTTGCGGGTTCGGCGCCGCCACCAGAGACGCGGCGGGCGTTGGGGTCCTTCGCCGCGTCGAGTGCCTCGGCGATCATCTTGTCCGGTTCGTCGATGCCGCGCTTCACCGGTGCCTGTACGAGCGGCAGCCCGGCGAAACGATTCTTGTCGCGGACGTCGACGTCGACGGCGAAGATCACCGCTGACGCCCGCCCGATGACCGACGGGTCAACCGGCGTGACGCTCGACGAGCCCTGGGTCTCGACGTGCAGTTCGACGCCGGCCCGTTTCGCCGCTGCGGCGAGGGCGTCTGCCGCCATGTAGGTGTGCGCGATTCCGGTGGGGCATGCGGTCACCGCGATGAGTACGGGCTTGTCCTGGGTCGTGGAGGGGGCGGATGTCGCGGTGCCGGTGGTCGCGGCGGTGCCGGTGCTCGTGGCGGCGGCAGTGCCGGTCGCGGCATTCGACTCCGCAGCGGGTGGGGCCGCCGGAGCGAGGGCTTCATCGACGAGGTCGACGACCGCCTGTGGCGTCGGGGCGCTGCGGAGTGCCGCGGTGAAGTCCTCACGGATCAGCGAGCGCGCGAGGGTCGACAGCAGTGCCAGGTGGGCCTGGTCGGCGCCGGCCGGTGCGGCGATGAAGAAGATGATGTCAGCGGGGCCATCGTCCGAACCGAAGTCGACTCCGGGGTTCGGGCGGGCCATGACGAGCGTCGGTACCGTGACCGCTTCTGAACGGCAGTGGGGGATCGCGAGGCCGCCCGGAATCCCGGTGTCGGTTTGGGACTCCCTGGCCCACGCGTCGGCGAAGAGCGCGTCGACATCGGTCGCCCTGCCGTTCTGGACGACGAGCGTCGCGAGTGTGCGGATGACCGTTGCACGGTCGGTTCCGAGGTCCTGGTCGAGGATGACCAGTTCCGGTGTGATGAGAGATGACATGAGACGAGAATCCTTCAATGTGGTGGTGCGGGAACGTCGTGTGAAGAAGGGCGCTACTCGGTAAGAGTGCGACGGGTACGGGTCACGGCAATAGGGCCGGAAGCCGCCTGTTCAAGGGTGGGAACCTGTGAACCGGGAAGAGAGGCGGCTGCCGCGCCGTGGGCGATGGCCTGGGCCAGGCACCCCGCGGCGTCGTCTCCGCGTTCGGATGCCAGGAGGAAGCCCGCGAGCGAGCAATCTCCTGCGCCAACGGTGCTGCGGGCGACAATTCGTGGCGCGGCCGCCCGCACCACCTCGGTTGTGCTCACAAGAACGGCCCCGCGGGAGCCGAGCGTGACGAGCGCAGCGTCGAGGCCATGTTCCAGCACGCGGCTTGCGACCTCGACGACGGCGTCATCGTCGAAGCCCAGCGACTCAGGGTCGTCGTCCGGCACGGCGATGCCGAGCCCTGAGGCGAGTTCCCACAGTTCCTCGGCGTTCGGCTTGATCAGGTCGACGGTTTCGGCCGACGCGAGCAGTGCGGCAAGCGGTACGCCCGAGCTGTCGACGGCGATGCGGGGTGCCTGGACGCCGTTGCGTGAGGCGGCCGTTCGCACGGCACTCACGATGCGCGCGTAGAAGTCCGCCGGGATCCCCGGAGGCAGCGATCCCGCGAGAACCAGCCACGTGGCATCCGCCGACCGCGAGACGATCGCCTCGAGGAGGGCGTCGGCCGTCTCGTCGGTCAGAGGCGCGCCAGGCTCGTTGACTTTGGTGGTCGTTCCGTCGGGCTCGGTGAGCGTGGTGTTCGAACGGATCGGGCTCGTCACCGGAATTGTCAGGGCAGGGATGCCGTCGGCCTCGAGGGCCATGACCATCGGATCTGCGGGTGCACCGGGGAGCACCGCGAGAGTGTCGACTCCGGCCACATGGAGCGCGCGGGAGACGTTGACGCCTTTGCCGCCGGGTTCCTGGACGGCACTGGCAGCTCGTTGCACCTGCCCGCGTTCGAGCGGTGCGGTGAGTTCCACCGTCCGGTCAAACGACGGGTTGAGCGTGACTGTGAGAATCATGCGACGATTACCTCCACGTCGTCGGCGTCGAGCGCCGCTGAGAGTGTCCCGATTGGGTCGGTGTCTGAGATGAGGGTGTCGAGTTCCCGGAGTTCGGCGAACCGGTAGAGCGCTTCATCGCCGAGCTTCGACGAGTCGACGAGCGCGACAGTGCGCCGTGCGGCGCGAACCATGGCGGCCTTGACGGTCGCCTCGCGCTCCTCCGGGGTGCTGAGTCCGAAGTCGGCGGAGAGGCCGTTGGCTCCGAGGAACGCGATGTCCGGGCGCAGGTGTGCGAGCTGTTCGAGGGTGCTGCCGCCGACCGCGGCGCTCGTGACCCCGCGCACACTGCCACCGAGGAGGTGCAGATCAATTGCCGGGTTGTGGTGCAGCAGTGCAGCGATCGGGACGGAATTCGTGATGACCGTCATGCTCGACGGGCCGTGGCCGGGCCACTCGGCGAGGAGCTCGGCCAGGGCGCCGGTTGTCGTGCCGGCGTCGAGGAGGATCGAACCACGGAAGTCGTTGCCGAGCAGTCCGAACGCGGCACGCGCAATCGCCAGTTTCGCCTCGCGCGCTTTACCGGAACGGTCGGCGACCGTTGATTCGACGAGGCTGGTCTTACTGGCGGCAACGGCTCCGCCGTGCACCCGGCGAAGTGAGCCCTGGCGTTCGAGGATGTCGAGATCGCGACGCACGGTTTCCGCGGTGACCGAGAGAGCGTCGGCGAGCCCCGCCACTGTGACGCGTCCGCTGCTGTGGAGAAGTCTCGTTATTCGCTCGTGTCGTTCAATGGCATACATGTCGACGCTGACCCCTCGGACTTCTCTGAACCGGAACCCGTCCAGGGGTAACCACCGCCCGGACGAATCTTTGTTTCAGTGACTTTATGCCCGATTGTGTGGGAACGCAAGCGAAAACACAGAAAAACCAAAACTGCGCGCGCTGGAAGAACGCTGCAGCTAGAAGATCATGGGCCGGTCGTCCTCGTCTTCGGTGGGCAGATCAAGTTCGACCATGACGGGAACGTGATCGCTCGGGGCCTCACCCTTGCGTTCGTTCCGGTGGATCGAGGCTGCTGTGACGAGCTCGGCGAACTCGGGTGATCCGAGGATGAAGTCGATCCGCATGCCCTCGTTGCGGGGGAAACGCAGTTGCTTGTAGTCCCAGTAGGTGAATCCCTCAGGGACGAGCGGGCGCACGACATCCGTCAGGCCGATCTCACCGAAAGCGGCGATGGCCTCGCGCTCAGGTGGGGAAACGTGTGTGGACAGGCCGGGAACGATGCTCGGGTCGCCCATGTCACTGTCGAAGGGGGCGACGTTGAAGTCACCCATGAGCGCGAGCGGGACGCCGGGGTTCTTCGCGAGCCAGTTCGCCGTGTCGTTCTTCAGCGCGGCGAGCCAGTCGAGCTTGTAGACGTAGTGCGGGTCATCCAGCGAGCGGCCGTTGGGGACGTACAGGCTCCAGAGCCGCACGCCGTTGATCGTCGCACCCATTGCCCGTGCCTCTTTCGGGAGGTCAGGGCCTTCCTGGCCCTTGAGGAAGCCGGGCATGCCCTCAAACGTGGTCGTGACATCCTCGAGCGGGAGCCTGCTGGCGATGGCAACGCCGTTCCACTGGCTGAAGCCGTGGATCGCGACCTCGTACCCTGCCTCCTCGAACGCCTCGAGGGGGAACTGCTCTGGCTTGCACTTGATCTCCTGCATTGCGAGCACGTCGATGTCTTCCCGCACCATCCAGTCGACGGTGCGTCCGACGCGGGCGCGGATTGAATTGACGTTCCAGGTGGCGATTCGCATGCGTCAACGCTAGCCGAGACCTGTGACGGTTCTGTTCGCCCGTGTTTCTCAATTCTCGGCTCTCGAGTTCTCGGTTCTCGGCTCGAAGCGGTTCTGTGGGCCAAGATGGGACAATGGCGTCACTCTCTGTCGGTTACTCGGCCATGCTCTCGCAGTTCGCCCCGCAAGAGGCCGTCGCGCTCAGCGCGTACGCCGAACAGCACGGCTTCGATGGTGTGATGGCGGCTGACCACTTCCAGCCGTGGGTTCCGCAGCAGGGACAGTCGTCTTTCGTCTGGAGCGTGCTTGCCGCGCTCGGTGAACGGACGACGGGTAACTTCGGTCCTGGCGTCACGGCTCCGACCTTCCGCATGCACCCTGCCGTAGTCGCGCAGGCGTCGGCCACGCTCGCGGCCATGTATCCGGGCAGGCACTGGCTCGGACTCGGCTCGGGCGAAGCGCTCAACGAACACGTCGTCGGGGCGTACTGGCCAGAGGCGCACGAGCGCATCAGCCGCATGTTCGAGGCGGTCGACGTGATCAAGAAGTTGTTCGCGGCATCCGTCGCCGGTCGGGACGCCAAACACACGGGCCCGTTCTACAAGCTCGAATCCTCCCGGCTGTGGACCATGCCGGAGGTTGCCCCGGAGATTCTCGTCGCCACCTCGGGGCCCGTCACGGCCAAGCGTGCGGGAAAGACCGTGGACGGGCTCATCACTGTCGAGGCCCCTCGCGAGAAAGTGGCAATGCTGCTCTCTCGCTTCGATGAGGGTGCACGGTCGGTCGGCAAGGACCCGTCCGGGATGACCAAGGTGGTTCAGCTGCACCTCTCTTGGGCGCCGACCGACGAGGAAGCACGTCGCAATGCCGTGCTGGAATGGCCCAACGGCGGCATGCGGTTCCCGAAGTCCGACATCCGCTCACCGTTCGAGTTCGAGCAGATGGCGCGCATGGTGCGGGCGGAGGATTTCGACGGTCGCATGGTGATCTCCTCTGATCCCGACGTGCACCGGCGGCACATCCAGTCCTACATCGACCTCGGGTTCGACCGGGTGTACCTCCACAACGTCGGGCGCAACCAGCGCGAGTGGATCGAGACCTTCGGCCGCGACGTTCTTCCGTCCCTCAAGCGATAGGCGCACAGTGCTGACAGTATTTCCCCTCGACGGTATCGGCGAGGTCGCGTCGGGCGACGACCTTGCCGCCCTGATCGCTGCCGCCGCTGAGGGCGCACTCGCGGACGGTGACATCCTCCTCGTTACCTCGAAGATCGTGTCAAAGGCCGAGGGGCGGCAGCTCAGCGCTGCCGACCGGGAAGATGCCATCACCGCGGAAACCGTGCGCGTCGTCGCGCGGCGTGAGCACCCCGGTGGTGTCACGCGCATCGTCGAGAACCGCCTGGGTCTGGTGATGGCGGCGGCCGGTGTTGACGCGAGCAACACCCCCGACGGCACGATTCTGCTGCTGCCCGTCGACCCTGACGCGTCGGCTCGTGCACTGCGAGCCGAGCTTCGTGCACGCCTCGGTGTCGTGGTCGGCGTCATCGTGACCGACACGGTCGGCAGGCCGTGGCGCGAAGGACAGACGGATATCGCGATCGGGGCCGCAGGCATCCGTGTCGTCGACGATCTTCGCGGGCACACTGATGCGTCTGGTCGCCCACTCACCGTCACGGCTGCCGCTGTCGCTGACGAACTCGCGGCGGCGGGTGACCTGGTCAAGGGAAAGACGAGCGGTCGCCCCGTTGCCGTCGCGCGCGGAATGGCGCGGTTCGTGACCGATGAGGACGGGCCGGGTGCCCGCGCCCTTGTGCGCGATGCGGAGAAGGACATGTTCCGGCTCGGCAGCGATGAGGCGTACGCCGCGGGTTTTGCCGCCGGTGTTGCTGCTGCGGGAGGAAATACCGGGGGCCCATCGGCTGTGCCGGCGCCGACGCCCTGATTCTCCGCCCGAAACACACCCGGGGGTGGGTGTTGGGGTGCAGCGCGGAGCGGGATGCCGGCGGTGCGGCGCGGATGCGGGTGTTGCTGCTTCGGGAGGAAATACCGAGGGTCCGTCGGCTGTACCGCCTCCAACCCGTGATTCTCCGCCCAAAACACACCCGGGGGTGGGTGTTGGGGGTCGGGCTGTGTGGTGCGAGAAGCCTTGCGGTGCGTCGCGGGTGCCGTGCGCTGCGGGAGGTCGACGGCGGGGTGCGGATGTCCGGGGCCGGGTCTCCGCAGCGCAGCTCCGCCGGTGTTGTTGCTTCGGGAGGAAATACCGGGGGCCCATCGGCTGTGCCGGCTCCGACCCCCTGATTCTCCGCCCGAAACACGCCTGGTGGCCGGGGTGCGGGGCGTGCGGTCGAGGAGGTGGGGTGCTGGAGTCGCAGAGCGCGACTACGTCGTGTCGAACGCGATCAGCGGTCGCCCGGTGCGCGGGTGCTCGAGCACGTCGGCGCGGACCCCGTAGACGTCGCCGATGAGTTCAGGCGTGAGAACGGATGCCGCATCACCGGCGGCGACAACGCGCCCGGCACTCAGCACGATGACGCTGTCGGCGTACGCCGCGGCGATATTGAGGTCGTGAAGTGCCGCGACAGCGGTGATCCCCGCCGCGGTCTGGGCCCTGACGAGTGAGAGCAGGCTCAATTGCGCCCGCACGTCGAGGTGGTTGGTCGGCTCGTCGAGGAGCAGCAGCCGCGGTTGCTGGGCGAGAGCCCTGGCGAGGTGCACCCGCTGGCGCTCGCCGCCCGAGAGCGTGTCGAACGGACGGCCGGCGAAGGAGTCCATGCCGACGGCGGCAAGGGCATCCGCGACGATCTGCCTGTCGACCTCGCTCTCGCTCGAGAACCTGCCGATGTGCGGCGTCCGGCCGAGCATGACCACCTCGGTGACCGCGAGGCCGGTGTCCGAATCGCCGTGCTGCTCGCTGAGCGCAATGATCCTCGCGCGGTCCCTGCGTCGAAGCCCGAGCAGGTCGGCGCCGTCGAGCAGCACAGCACCGCTGTCGGCGGGAAGCGTACCGACCAGGAGGTGCAGCAGCGTCGACTTTCCCGCACCGTTGGGGCCGATGACGGCACCGAACGACCCGACGGGCACCGTGATGTCGACGCCGTCGACGATGAGCCTGCCGTCGCGGCGGAACAGGAGCCGACTCGCCGTGAGCGCGGGAACGTCGGCGGTGGCATCCGCGGTTGAGGAGGATGAGGCGGTCAGGTCGGTCACGAGACCCTCCTGCCCCTGAGTAGCAGGATGGCGAACACCGGGGCACCGACGACGGCAGTGAGGATGCCGACGGGCAGTTCTCGCGGGTCGAAGAGCGTGCGTGCGCCGGTGTCGATCCAGAGCAGAAAGATGGCCCCGGCGAGCGCGGAGAGAGGCAGCACGACCCGATTGCGCTGCCCCACCACAAGTCGAACCGCGTGCGGCAGGATGAGGCCGACGAAGCCAATCGATCCGGAGATCGAGACCATGGCACCGGTCAGCAGCGCCGTGGCGATGAGGAGCGTCCACCGGGTCGAATTCACGCCGACACCCAAAGCGGATGCCGCGTTGTCACCGAATGCGAAGGCGTCGAGCGTGCGGCCGGTGAGCATGAGCGGGATGCCGACGATCAGGAGGGCGCCGAGTCCGATCGCGACGGCGGGCCAGCGCGCACCGCTGAGCGAGCCGAGCAGCCAGCTGAGGATTTCGCGGTAGGTGTCGCCGGTTGCCGACCAGAAGATGATGAGGCTCGTGAGCGCGCCGAAGAAACTCGACACCGCGAGGCCGGCGAGCACGGTGCGGGTCGGCGTGAGCGAACCGATCGCGCCCGCGAGCAGCAGGGTGCCGACGAGGGCTGCGACGGCCCCGCCGAACGCCGCGACGGGAAGGAGCACTCCGAGCCCGAGCAGGATCACGGCAACGGCACCGAGCGACGCCCCCGACGAAAGCCCGAGCAGGTACGGGTCGGCGAGCGGGTTACGGGTGATCGCCTGCATCACGGTGCCGGACAGGGCCAGACCAGCGCCAACCGCCGCAGCGGTGAGGACGCGAGGCATCCGCAGTTCCCAGACAATTCCGTCGCGCAGCGGTGACAGAGCTTCGCCGCCGAGCGCCGTCGGGGAGAACCCGAGGTGGCCGAGGATCGACCCCCACACCTCCGTCGGCCGGATCTCGGCCGGGCCGAAGGTCACGGCGAACACGATCGACACGAGGAGCACGGCCGAGAGGGCGACGACCCAGACAGCGGTCGGCAGCCCGCGCCGGATCCGGCGGTGGGGTCTCCCCACCGCCGGTACCCCGGTCTCGGCCGCCAGTGTCACAGCTTCAGGTCCGCCAGCTGGTCAGCGATCGTGGATGCCGCTTCGGCGTTCCGCACGCCGGCCTCGCCAGTCGCAAACGGAACAGTGACGTATCGCTTGTTCACGACGGCGTCGAGCTGCGCGGTTGCCGGGTTGGCCTCGAGCACGCCGATCTTCTTCTCGGCGCTGCCCCAGTCGGAGACGACGAGCACGATCACATCGGGGTTGGCGTCGACGACGGCTTCCCAGTTGAACGAGGTCCAGCTCTCGTTGACGTCCGCCGCGATGTTCGTGAGGCCGACGGCATCCATGATCATCTGCGGTGCGCCGGATCCGGCACCGACGTACGGGGTGTCTGATCCGCTGGAGAACCAGAGTGCGCTGACGTCGTCGACCGGCTCGATCTTCTCGAGCTGCTCTTTCTGTTCTGCCACGAGTTCGGTGGCCGCATCGCTCACGTCGAAGATGGAACCGACCTCGAGAATCTGGTCAAACACATCGTCAAAACTCAGCGATTCGGGTGCGTATTCCGCTTCCTGGCACGCGGCAGGAGACACGTAGGTGTTCACCCCGAGTGACTGAAGCGTTGGCCGATCGCCAGCGCCATCCGCTGAGAAGTTCGATTCCCAGCCGGCATAGATGAAGTCGGGTTCGAGGTCGAGGACGGCTTCCTGACCCGGCACCTTGTCGCTGATCACAGGAACGTCGGTACCGCCCAGGTCATCGGGCAACGGGCCATCGGGGAATGCCCGACCGATCAGGCTGTCCTCGAGGCCGAGCGCGAGGAGCATCTCCGTCGTCGTGGACTTGATGGTCAGCACGCGCTCCGGCGCCTGCTCGATGGTCACCTCTGTGCCGCAGTTGTCGAGGGTGAGCGGATAGCTCGCCGCTTTGGGGGCGGCCGATTCCGACGGTGGGGCGGATGCCGCCGGGCCGGCACACGCGGAAACCGCGAGGAGCGAGCCGGCAATACCGATCGCAGCAAGAGCTCGAGAGAAACGGGGGGCAGGGTTACGAAGAGTCATGTGACCTCGGATCGAGTGTGCGGGGTGAGAGAGCACAACAAGTACTCGTCTCGACCAGCCACCCAAATCCGGGCAAGCTCGACCGGTCATAACCAACCGGCGGTCTTTCTCCAGACTACAACTCCCGCACCAGCCGACGGAACTTCGTTCAGGACAGGATGTCCTTGGTCGAAAACCGGCCGTACGCGAGGGCGAAGAACACGGCGATGTAGCCGGCCTGGAGAAGCGCATTGGTGCCGAACGCGCTCAGGTCAGCGGGCTGGCTCAGGATCCCGGCGAAACCGAGCCAGTGCTGGGTGAACAGCCAGGGGTGCAGCCACTCCAGCTGAGGGAGAGCACCAAGGATCTGGGAGACAACCGAGACGACGACCGTCGCAGCCATGGCGCCGACCGGAACCGTGGTGAGCGTCGAGATGAAGAGGCCGATCGCGCACAGGCCGAGAAGCGACACGGTGACATAGGCCGCGACGAGGAGCGATCTCAGCACGGACTCTCCGACGCCGATGGTCTCACCCGACAGCAGCGTCACCGGCCCGACCGGAAACAAGAGCGCGCCGATCAGTGCTCCGACAGCCACGAGTGTCAGCGTCGCCGCAAGGCAGAACGCCGCCGCTCCGGCGTACTTGACGAGGAGCAGTCGCAGTCGGCCGGCCGGCGACACCAGCAGGTAGCGCAGCGTGCCGAGCCCTGCTTCACCGGCGATCGTGTCTCCGGCGACCACCCCGATGGTGAGCGGGAGGAAGAGGGGGATAGCGACGACTGTCGCCGTGAATCCGACGAACAGCCCGTTCTGGGTCACCCGGTCGAGAAACGGCGGCCCATCGCCCGGGTCGAGCTCGCTCGCCGTCAAGCGGACGGCAACGGCGAGAAGGATCGGAATGAGCGCGACGGCAGCGAGCATTGCCCAGGTGCGTCGCCGCCGGAACAGCACGGTGAGTTCGCTTCCGAGAAGGTCGAGGCCGAGGGCGGGGCGTGCGCGCCCGGCGGAGGGCTGCGCTGTGTTCAGAGGGTCGACTGCGGCCCCGGCGTTCCGCGGCGCTCTCGTGTTCGATGCGGGCGGGGTCGGAGCGAGGTCAGGAGACGACATCGAAGCCCTCCCCGGTCAGCGCCACGAACCGTTCCTCGAGACTGGCTTCCTCGAGGCCGTACCCGCGGACGCGGACGCCCGCCTCGAGCAGTGCTGGCAGGATCCGGTCGGGATCGAGGTCGGTTGTCGCCGGGAGGAGGGCGGATACTTCGGCGTGCGAGTCGACCTTGCCCTCGCGTCTCGGTATGAGCCCGAAACGGGCAAGCACGCTCTCGGCGGTCTCGGCATCCGGTGTTCGCACCCGTACGTGGGACTCGCCGGCGCCCCGAAGATCATCGAGCGAGCCCTGGGCCACGATGCGGCCTGCGCTCATGATCGCGGCGTGGGTGCACATCTGCTCGACCTCGGCCAGCAGGTGGCTGGAGACGAACACCGTGGTGCCCTCCGCAGCGAAGGAACTGACGAGGTTGCGCACCTCGCGTGTTCCCTGTGGGTCGAGTCCATTGGTTGGTTCGTCGAGCACCAGGAGGTCCCGCGGGGAGAGGAGCGCATTGGCGATGCCGAGCCGCTGCTTCATACCGAGGGAGTATGCGCCGGCCTTTTTCGTCGCGGCGTTCGTGAGTCCGACCCGCTCGAGTGCGGCGTCGATGCGCGCACCGCGGGTTCGACGTGGCGCGTGCCGATCCGCAGTGTCGAGCCGGTGCAGGTTGGCGTATCCCGAGAGAAACGGATAGAACGCCGGGCCCTCCACCAGTGCACCGACCCGGGGGAGTACGTCGCGCAGCCGTTCCGGCATGCTCTCGCCGAGCACCCTGACCTCCCCCTGGCTTGGACTGACGAGGCCGAGCAGCATCCGGATGCTCGTGGTTTTACCTGATCCGTTGGGGCCGAGAAACCCGAACACCGAGCCGCGGGGCACGGCGAGATCGATCGCATCGACGGCGGTCTGGGTTCGGAACCGTTTGGTCAGGCCCGAGCTCTCGATGGCGAGGTCGGGTGAGGCCCCGGCGGATGCCGTCACTCTGCGTTCGCAGCCGCCTGGAGCCTGTCCACGGTCACTGACCCGGCGAACACGCGGCCATCATCGGTGAGGAACACGTTGAGAAGTGACGTGGAGAGAAGTCGCCCGCCGTTGACCTTTGTGGTCAGCTGGTCGAGCATCGGGTTGTCTTCGAAGCCTTCGGGGGCGCTACCGGCTGGCAAGGCCACAATGGTCTCCCATCCGGTTCCTGTCGTGACAAGACCACTGCCGTCGTCGGGCTTCGGTCCGCCGTCGGATGCCGGTGGCATCGAGGGGAACGGCTGTTCCTCGACGGTGACGCCGTCGCCCGGTGTGTACGTGAACAGGTCAGCGGCTGGGTCCGAGAGATCGATTGACGAGAAGCCGACCTGGAATGCCGGCTCGTCCTGGCCCGCAGCCGCGACGGAGACCTGAAGCGGAAGCCCGGTCTCGGAGTCGACGGCGATCGACACCGACTCGGCGAGAGTTCCGGATGCCTTCGGCGTGAGAATGAGCTCGTACACGGTCCGTCCAGCGACGCGGGCATCGGTGCCGACCGTGACGAGCGTGGTCGGTTCGAGTTCGGTCAGGAGCTGGTTCGCCAATTCAGCGGGGTTCATCGTCTCGTCGGCGCGGCCGTCGAGTTTGTTCTGGAGCGAAGACCCCAGGTCAGCGGGGATGGCGACGTGGGTCGCGATGTTCGATTCGGAGTCGTAGTACCAGGCATCGGTGCCGTTCAGCACCGCGATGCGCTCTGCGAGCTGGTCCTTGACCTGGATCCTGACGTTGTTGTCACCCGACACGTACACGTTGCCTTCGTGGGTGCCGCTGAGCAGTTCGAGTGCGCTCGAGACGAGTTCGCTCGACTCTTCGGCCGAAAGACCGGAAGCCCCGCTCATGGACGAGGTCATGCCGGTAGCGGCATCCACGTCGGGCAACCCGAGTTCGGCGGTCTTCGTCACTGTTCCGGAGAACGAGTCCTCTGTGCTGTCGGAGATCAGGAGGAGCACCTCCTCCGCCGTCTTGTCCGGCAGGTCGACGGCTGCACCAGCGGAGAGCGGCACGGCGACGATACCCGCGGCGACGAGCGCCGGTACTGCGAGGGCGGGAAGCCACTTGAGAGAGTTACGCGACACGATCAACATCCTTCGGATCGAAGTGGTGAGTCATAATACGCCGAGGACCTGAGTTTTCGTCGACATGATTTAACCCACGTCGCGAAGTGCTCGACTAACCCACGTCGAAGTGCTCGACGGACCTCTCGCGGTCGATGAGGTAACGGTCGTCCTCCGGGTAGAAGACCGCCACCGAGATGTCATTCCCGGCGAACGCGGTGATGCGTTCCCGGCTTTCCCACCACGACAGAGTGCGGACCTCGCATCGACCGTCGGGAAGGTCCCGGAAGACCGCGATCGCCCCGAGGTTGCCCGGCGTTGAGCGGTACTCGCTCAGTCCGGTCTTCTCCAGGTATGCGGCGTAGCTCTCGCGGTCGTCCGGTCGAATCCAACCGCGCCACGACCGCATGACGGATCCTCGATGTGCGTCAATCATGGCCGAGCTCTTTCTGTCAGGGTTTTCCCGACAGTTTTACGCCCTCACCGCGACGTTCGCGAGGGCATCCGCGACGAAATCGAACTCACCACTGAGGACACCGGCCGTGACGCGAACAAACGAGCCGGCATCGGGCGACGACAGATACGGCGTCCCGCCGGCCACACGGATGCCTGCCGCTGACAACTGCACGAGCGCGCTTCGTTCGTCGTCGACGGCGATCCAGGTATTGAGGCCGTCGGCGAGGGTGGCAGAGTAACCGTGTCTTCCGAGTGCAGCGGCGAGCTCCTTCTGCCGGGAGAAGTACACCATTCTCGCCTCGTTGACCGCGGTGACCGATGCGTTCTCGGTGAGCAGCTCGGTGAGGATCGTCTGGACCATCCGGCTCGTCCAGCCGGTCGTCAGCATCCGTCTCGACACAATGCGGTTGACGAGTTCTTCCGGCCCGCCGAGCGCGGCGATGCGCAGGTCGGGGCCGTGCGTCTTCGAGAAGCTGCGCACGTGGAGCACCTGCCCGGGAATGTAGGCACCGAGGCTGACGTCGGGTTCGGTGCTGATGCCGGCCGAGTGGTCGTCCTCGATCACGACGGCGTCGCTGGCGTGACGGGATGCCGCGATCACCGCGGCCAGTTCGCGCGCGCGATCCTGGGTCATCGACGCGCCCGTGGGATTGTGTGCGCGCGGTTGGAGCAGCACGGCGCGTGGCGATGATGTGAGGGCCCTGGCCAGCGCGGAGGGACGCATCCCGAGGTGATCGAGGGGGACAGGCACGGGTACGGCGCCCAGAGAATCGAGGAGGTCGAAAAACGGCGGGAAGGTGGGATCTTCGATGACCACGCGATCGCCGAACCTCACGACCTGTTCCAGCGCGCGCGAAACACCGTCGAGCGCCCCGTCGACCACGGTGATCTCGTCGGCGTTGTACGGCCAGGTTCGTCTCAGTTCCTCGGCGAGGGCGGGGATCACCGGCTGGTCGGTGTAACTGAACGTCGTTGCATGCTCGGACAGGCGCGAGAGAGCCGGCCCGAGCAACGGGAGCAGGGAGTCGTCGGGCGTGCCGCGTGAGAGGTCGATGCGGGTTTGCTCGGTGTACCCGGCCATGCGCTGCATGCGCGGACTCAACCAGGGCATGGCAGCCTGACGCACAAAGCTGCCACTGCGGCCGCGAGACACGATGAGGCCGACCGTGGTCAGTGCCTGCCACGCGGCACTCACGGTCGCCGGGCTCACTGCGAGTTCTGCGCCGAGCTCCCTGACCGTCGGGAGGCGGTCACCCGGTGCCAGTTGCCCGGAATTGATGAGCCGGGCGAGAGCGGCCGCGATGCCTCGGGGCGAACGATCGTCGATGAGTTCTGCGTACGACTCAGGCATCGGGAGAACCCCATCCGGGTTTTTGGGTATTTACGAATGCGTCACAGAGGGAAACAATGGAGAAATGTTCAACTCGAATAATAACAAATGAGCGGAACGGCACCACACACCTCACGCTGACACCGAAACCCACGGTTCACCCGAGGCAGACAGACAGAAACACCTACCGCTCAATGACGACACGGAGGCTAGAGATGACTGTAGTTCGCGCGGCTATCACCCAGACAACCTGGACCGGCGACAAGGAATCCATGATCGCGAAGCACGAACAGTTCGCGCGGGATGCGGCTGCCCAGGGAGCGCAGATCATCTGCTTCCAGGAGCTGTTCTATGGACCGTACTTCGGAATCACCGAGGACAAGAAGTATTACGAGTTCGCTGAACCGGCGGACGGTCCCATCGTCCAGCGATTCGCGAAGCTCGCGAAAGAGCTGAACCTCGTGATGGTTCTGCCGATCTATGAAGAGGACATGCCCGGCGTGTACTACAACACAGCGGTCGTCGTGGATTCCGACGGCACCATCCTCGGCAAGTACCGCAAGCACCACATCCCCCACCTCGAGAAGTTCTACGAGAAGTTCTACTTCCGGCCGGGCAACCTCGGATACCCCGTCTTCGACACCGCGGTCGGGCCCGTCGGTGTGTACATCTGTTACGACCGCCACTTTCCAGAGGGCTGGCGAGAACTCGGCCTCAACGGGGCACAGATCGTCTTCAACCCGAACGCAACGAAGCCCGGTCTCTCGAATCGGCTCTGGGACCTCGAGCAGGCGACCGCAGCCGCGGCGAACGGGTACTTCGTCGCGGCTCCCAACCGGGTCGGAACGGAAGACAACGAGTACGGCGACCTCGCAGTGACGTTCTACGGCACGAGCCAGTTCGCCGACCCGCAGGGCAACTTCGTCGGTGACAGGGGCAGCGCCGAGCACGAGGACATCGTCATCCGTGACCTCGACCTCGACATGATCAAGAGAGTCCGCGACGACTGGCAGTTCTACCGCGACCGCCGGCCCGAGTCCTACACGTCGATCCCGAAGCCGTAACCGGACCAGGCGAGGAGGCATCATGAAGACCCTCATCAAGAACGGCACCGTCGTGAACTCGACGGGATCGGCACCGGCAGACGTGCTGATCGACGGCGAGACGATCGCCGCGGTGCTCGCTCCAGGCTCGACCCTGCTCGGCTTCGACATCGAGAACAATGTCGACACGGTGATCGATGCAGCGGGAAAGTATGTCATCCCCGGCGGAATCGACGCACACACCCACATGCAGATGCCGTTCGGCGGAACCGAAGCGAGCGACACCTTCGAGACGGGTACCCGTGCCGCCGCACACGGCGGCACAACGAGCATCGTCGATTTCGTCGTGCAGTATGCGGGTGAGAACGTCCTCGATCAGTACGCACTGTGGCACGACAAGGCGCGGAGTAACTGCGCCATCGATTATGGGTTCCACCAGATCCTCAGTGACGTTCAGGACTCCTCGCTGACGGCCATGGACGAACTCGTGAAAGAGGGCGTCTCGAGCTTCAAGCTCTTCATGGCGTACAAGGGAGTCTTCCTGTCGGACGACGGCCAGATCGTCAAGGCCATGCAGCGTGCGGCTGACAACGGCTCGATGATCATGATGCACGCCGAGAACGGCAGCGTGATCGATCTGCTCGTGCAGCAGTCGCTCGCCGCCGGCAACACCTCGCCGTACTACCACGGCATCACCCGGCCCTGGCAGGCGGAGGAGGAGGCCACCCACCGCGCGATCATGCTCGCCAATCTCACGGGTGCACCGCTCTACGTCGTGCACGTCAGCGCGAAGCAGGCGGTCGAGCAGATCGCCATGGCCCGCGACAACGGCCAGAACGTGTTCGGCGAAACGTGTCCGCAGTACCTCTATCTCTCGCTCGAGGACCAGCTCGGCGCGTCGAGCGAGGAGTGGGGAGACTTCGAGGGTGCCAAGTGGGTGTGCTCGACTCCGCTGCGCTCGAAGCACGAGGGTCACCAGCACCACATGTGGCAGAGCCTGCGCACGAACGACATCCAGATGGTCTCCACCGACCACTGCCCGTTCTGCATGAAGGGCCAGAAAGACATGGGCCTCGGCAACTTCGCGAAGATCCCGAACGGTATCGGCAGCGTCGAGCACCGGATGGACCTGCTCTACCAGGGCGTGGTCGACAAGAAGATCTCGCTCGAACGCTGGGTCGAGGTCACGTCGACGACCCCGGCGCGGATGTTCGGCATGTACGGCAAGAAGGGAGTGCTCCAGCCGGGCGCAGACGGTGACGTCGTCATCTATGACCCGAACGGTCACACCTCCATCGGTGTCGGCAAAACACACCACATGAACATGGACTACTCCGCCTGGGAAGGGTACGAGATCGACGGTCACGTCGACACTGTCCTCTCCCGCGGGAAGGTCATCGTCGACGACAACCAGTACCTGGGATCCAAGGGTGACGGACAGTACGTCCCCCGCGGCCTCAGCCAGTACCTGATCTGAGGGCACCCATGGACTTCGGAGCCGTACTTCAAACCAACCCGCCCGCCGCACGAACCGTCCATCTGGCCAAGCTTGCCGAGCAGTACGGGTTCAGTCATGTCTGGACCTTCGATTCGCACCTGCTCTGGCAGGAGCCCTATGTGATCTACAGCCAGATCCTCAACGAGACCAAGCGCATCACCGTCGGCCCGATGGTCACGAATCCGGCGACGCGTGACTGGACGGTGACGGCGTCGACATACGCCACGCTCAACGAAATGTATGGCAACCGGACAATCTGCGGGATCGGCCGGGGCGACTCGGCGGTGCGCACGACCAACGGCGCTCCGACCAACCTCAAGACGCTCCGCGAATCGATCCACGTCATCCGTGAACTGGCGAACTCCCGTCCCGTCGAGTACCAGGGCGCTACCGTGCAGTTCCCGTGGAGCGTCGGCTCCCAGCTCGATGTCTGGGTTGCGGCATACGGCCCGCTCGCGCTCAAGCTCACCGGCGAGGTCGGAGACGGGTTCATCCTCCAGCTCGCCGACATCGACATCGCCAAATGGATGATCAAGACGGTTCGGGATGCCGCCGAAAACGTCGGCCGCGACCCGATGTCGATCAAGTTCTGTGTCGCGGCACCGATGTACATCGGCGACGACCGGGAGCACATGCGAGACCAGTGCCGCTGGTTCGGTGGCATGGTCGGCAACCACGTGGCCGACATCGTCGCCAAATACGGAACGGGCGGTGCGGTGCCGCAAGCGCTGACCGACTACATCGAAGGCAGGGAGTCGTACGACTACAACGAGCACGGCAGGGCAGGAAACACCCACGCCGCCTTTGTGCCTGACGAAATCATCGACAGGTTCTGCGTGCTCGGTTCGGCGAGTGACCACATCGAGAAGCTCGAAGAACTGAAGAGCATCGGCGTCGACCAGTTTGCGGGGTACCTCCAGCACGACAACAAGGAGGAGACCCTCCGCGTTTACGGTGAGACCGTCATCCCCGCGCTCAAGGAAAAGATCGTGGCGACGACATGACCGCCGAAAACCTGGCCCCGGCAATCCGGCGGCGCCGCGGGGCGCCGGCCAGGGAGGCTGCGCGCTGGGGATACGGGGTGCTCGGCATCCTCGTGATCGCCGCGCTGTGGGAACTGTACAAGTTCCTGGGGCCGGTTGACGGCGTCGTCATCGGCGAGATGCGGGTGCTTCCGCGCACGACCGACCTCGCCATGCCGCACACCTGGGACATGCTCGCGCGGCTGTTCGAGCCCGTCACCCGGTCGTCGACGGCAAACCCGCTGTGGCTCGAGGTGGCGCTCGCCGCCCTCGTAACGCTCGGCATCGCGGCCGTTGGCTGGCTCGTCGGCATCGTCGTCGGGTTCGCGCTCGCACTGGTCATGCAGCGGTGGCGGCTGGCCGAGTGGGGCCTCCTGCCCTGGATCATCCTCAGCCAGACGGTTCCGCTCATCGCCTTTGCCCCCGTCGTGCGCAGCTGGGGCTCCCGAATCGAGATCGGCGCCTTCGAGTGGCAGGACTGGATGAGCGTCGCGGTGATCGCGTCGTACCTCGCGTTCTTCCCGATCGCGGTCGGCGCGCTCAAGGGGCTCCAGTCGCCAGACACCATCCACACCGAGCTGATGCGCAGCTACGGCGTCGGCTGGTGGAAGACCCTCGTGAAGCTGAGGATTCCGGCATCCGTTCCCTACCTCCTGCCCGCGCTCCGGCTCGGGGCGGCCAACGCCGTGGTCGGCGCCGTCGTCGCCGAGGTCTCGACGGGAATGCAGGGCGGAATCGGACGCATCCTCATTCAGTACGCGGGCCAGGCCAGCGGCGACCCGGCGAAGGCGTGGGGACCCATCTTCGGTTCCATCGTGCTCGGGCTCGCCGCGGCAGGCTCGGTCGCCATCCTCGGCGCCATCCTCAGGAACTACCGACGAGTGGAGATCACAGCGTGACTCAGCCAATCGAATCCACCACGGATGCCGCAGGGCGAACCGCCGCCGTCGCGGTGAGTGCGGTCGACAAGACCTTCGACACCCGCTCCGGCCGGGTCGACGCGCTCACCGCCATCGATCTGACAGTGTCTGCAGGCGAATTCGTTTCGCTCATCGGGCCGTCCGGCTGCGGCAAGTCGACGCTCATGCGGCTCATCGCCGATCTCGACCAGCCGACGGCCGGGAGCGTCACGGTGTTCGGCAAGAGCGCGAAACAGGCCAGGCTCGACCAGGACTACGGAATCGCCTTCCAGCAGGCCGGCCTCCTGCCCTGGCGTACCGTCGCAGCGAACGTCGGTCTCCCTCTCGAATTGCACGGTGTGTCCGGCGCTGACCGGGCGGCCAGGATCTCCGAGCTTCTCGAGATGGTTGGGCTCACCGACTTCGCCGACCGCTACCCCGACCAGCTTTCGGGCGGGATGCAGCAGAGGGTGGCAATTGCCAGGTCGCTCGCGGAGAAGCCTGACCTCCTGCTCATGGACGAACCGTTCGGTGCGCTCGATGAGATGACCCGCGAACGGATGCAGACCGAACTGCTTCGGATCTGCGCCGAGACCGGCGCCGCCGTCGTGTTCGTCACCCACTCCATCCCAGAAGCGGTCTACCTCTCCGACCGGGTGGTAGTGATGTCGCCCCGCCCCGGTCGCATTCAGGAGATCGTGCCGATGGTGCTCAACCGGGACCCGGCTCACGCCGAGGCGCTCCGCGAGGAGCGCGCATTCTTCGATGGGGTCACCGCCGTCCGTGAGGCACTCCACGCGGGGTCGCCAGTGCCGACGGGCGCTCGCGGAGTGGAGAACCGCTGATGGCCCTCACGATCCCGCAGCGGTCTCGGTCATCGGCAAACGCTGAGACCACCCTCAGGGTCGTCGCGCCCGTCGCCGTCGGTGTGGTTGTGCTGGGGATCTGGCAGCTTCTCGTCAGCGTCGGCGGGGTCAGCGACTACCTGCTGCCGAGTCCTGCAGCGATCGCCGGGCAGTTTGTCGAGTTCTTTCCGTCGATGGTGTCCGCCACCGGCATCACCGGGCTGAACGCGCTGCTCGGTCTCGTTGTCGGCTCGATCCTCGGCATCCTGCTCGCGGCTCTCGCTGCGGCCTCGCGCCCGATCGATGGGATGAGCGCACCGGTCGTTGCGTCGCTCGCCGTCATTCCGATCGTCGCGCTCGCCCCGGTGCTCAACTCGATGTTCGGCGCGGACAGCCAGTTCGGCAGGCAGGCAATTGCGGGACTTGCGTCCTTCGTTCCCGTGTTCATCAACACCCTCCGCGGATTCCGGCAGACCCTGCCGGTTCACCGTGACCTGATGAAGGTCTACGCGGCGAGCTCCACCCAGATCGTTCGCACGGTGACGTTGCCGACCGCCGTCCCCTTCGTGTTCACCGGCATCCGGATCGCCTCAAGCCTCGCGGTGATCTCCGCGCTCGTCGCCGAATACTTCGGCGGCCCACGCGGCGGGCTCGGCGGACTGATCTCGACGTCGGCGGCGTCGAGCGCCTACCCGAGAGCCTGGGCATACGTGGTCGCGTCGATCGTGCTCGGGTTGCTCTTCTTCCTCGTCACGCTCGCTCTCGAACGGCTTGCCACCCGGGGCAGACAGCGCTCATGAGTGTCCTCAGCCCGCCGGGCTGACGGCCTATCCTGCACCACCTTCAAGCACCACGCATGAAAGGACAGACCATGAAACACAGCACACGTCGCCTCGCGACGGTGGGTGCGTTCGCCGTCTCAGCGGCGCTCGTACTCTCCGCGTGTTCGGCACCAGCAGACACAGGGTCAGACTCCGACGCCGACGGTCCAGGCGAGCTCACCGAGGTGAAGCTGCAGCTGCAGTGGCTGCCGCAGGGCCAGTTCGCCGGGTACTTCGCCGCCCTCGACCAGGGCTACTTCGAGGAGGAGGGCCTCGACGTCGAAATCATCCCGTCCGGCGGCGACATCGTCCCACAGGATGCCCTGGCCAACGGCGATGTCGACTACGCGATCGCCTGGGTGCCCAAGGTGCTCGGCTCGATCGAGGCCGGTGCGAACGTCACGAACGTCGCCCAGATCTTCCAGCGCTCGGGAACGCTCCAGGTCTCGTGGGCTGATTCCGGGATCGAATCGGTCGCCGATTTCGAGGGCAAGAAGATCGGCTCATGGGGATTCGGTAACGAGTGGGAGATCTTCGCGGCCATGGCCGCCGAGGGCCTCGACTCGTCAACCGTCGAGATCATCACCCAGGACTTCAACATGAACTCCTTCCTGCAGGGTGACATCGACGCCGCGCAGGCCATGACCTACAACGAGTACGCGCAGTTGCTCGAGACGCCGAACCCGGACACCGGCGAGCTGTACACCGAGGAGGACTTCAACGTCATCAGTTACCAGGACACCGTCGGTGCGATGCTTCAGGACGCCATCTGGGCAGACACCGAAAAGCTCGAGAGCGATGAGGAGTACCAGGACACCACTGTTTCGTTCCTCAAGGCCGTCATCAAGGGCTGGGTCTATGCGGCCGAGAACCCGGAGGAAGCCTCCGAGATCACTCTCGACGCCGGTTCCGGCTGGGGTCCGAGCCACGAACTGTGGATGGTCAACGAGACCAACAAACTGATCTGGCCTGCTGAGAACGGCATAGGAATCATCGACGAAGCGGCGTTCGACAAGACGGTGCAGGGTGCGCTCTCCGCCGTCAACGAGTCAGGTGCTGCGCTCATCACCGAAGAGCCGCCGGCTGGCGTCTGGACGAACGAGTACATCCAGGAAGCGCTCGATGACCTGGAGGAGGACGGCGTCGATACCACCGGCGACAGCTTTACTCCGATCGAGGTCACCCTCGAGGAGGGCGGCAACTAGAAGCACCACAAGCCGGTCCCGGGCGGGGAGCTCTCGCTTTCCGCCCGGGCCCGGCACACGCACCAACGCAAAGGAGATATCGTGGCACTCACGCTCACATCAGAAAGCAATCAGACAACAGCCGACCTCGATCGCGCCCACGTCTTTCACTCATGGTCGGCCCAGGGAACGTTGAAACCCCTCGTCGTCGCCGGTGGCCTCGGCACCCACGTATGGGACTTCGAGGGCAACCGCTACCTCGACTTTTCGAGCCAGCTGGTCAACGTGAATATCGGCCACCAGCATCCGGCGGTCATCGCTGCGATCAAGGAGCAGGCTGACCAGCTCACGACGGTCGCACCGTCCACGGCGAACCTCACGCGTGGCGAAGCAGCCAGGCGCATCACGGATCTCGCCCCCGAGGGATTCTCGCGGGTCTTCTTCACCAACGGCGGTGCGGATGCCAATGAAAACGCCATTCGGATGGCACGCCTGCACACGGGGCGAGACAAGGTCCTCTCCACCTACCGGTCGTACCACGGCAACACCGGCGCTGCCATCGTCGCGACGGGGGACTGGCGGCGAATGCCCAACGAATTCGCGCGCGGACACGTGCACTTCTTCGGCCCGTACCTTTACCGCTCCGAGTTCTGGGCCTCGACCCCCGAGGAAGAATCGGCGCGGGCCCTTCACCACCTCGAACGGGTCATCCAGGGCGAGGGTGCCCAGACGATCGCCGCGATCCTGCTCGAGTCCATCCCGGGCACGGCCGGTGTGCTCGTTCCGCCGCCCGGCTATCTCGCGGGGGTGCGCGCGCTCTGCGACCGGTACGGCATCGTGCTCATCCTCGACGAGGTGATGGCGGGGTTCGGCCGGGCCGGACGCTGGTTCGCGTTCGAGGGATACGACGTCGTCCCTGACCTCATCACGTTCGCCAAGGGGGTGAACTCGGGTTACGTGCCAGCGGGAGGCGTCATCATCTCCGACGAGATCGCCTCCGATTTCGACGAGACGGTCTTCCCGGGGGGACTGACCTACTCCGGGCATCCGCTCGCCATGGCGTCGATCGTCGGCGCCCTCGATGCGATGGCCGACGAAGGCATCGTCGAGAACGCGGCGACAATCGGACGCGAGGCCATCGGGCCAGCACTCGCGGAACTCGCCGACAAGCACGATGTCATCGGCGAGGTGCGCGGTGAGGGGGTGTTCTGGGCGATTGAGCTGGTTGCGGATGCCGCCACCCGCGAGCCACTTCCTGCCCCGGTCATGGGAAGCATCAAGGCGGCGCTCGTCGGGCGCGGGCTGCTTCCGTTTGTGCAGGACAACCGTATTCACGTGGTACCGCCGTGCACGGTGACGGCGGACGAGGTCGACGAGGCGATGGACAGCTACGACGCCGTGCTCACAGAAGTTTCGAAAGGACAGTCATGACCAGCTTCATCAACCACTTCATCGGCGGAACGCTCGTCGAGGGGGAGTCACAGCGAACCTCACCGGTGTTCGACCCGGCAAAGGGCACGAGCGATAAGGACGTGCGACTCGGCAGCGTCGCCGACGTCGACAGTGCTGTCGCCGCGGCCGCTGCGGCGTACCCCGCCTGGCGGGATGCCTCGCTCGCCAAGCGCCAGTCGGTGATCTTCGCCTTCCGTGAACTGCTCAACTCACGGAAGGACGAGCTCGCCCAGATCCTCACCTCCGAGCACGGAAAGGTCCTCTCCGACGCGGCGGGTGAGATCGCCCGCGGTCTCGAAGTCGTCGACTTCGCGACGGGGATCCCGCACCTGCTCAAGGGGGAGTACTCCGAGAACGTGTCGACGGGGGTGGACGTGTACTCGGTGAAACAGCCGCTCGGTGTTGTCGGCATCATCAGCCCGTTCAACTTCCCGGCGATGGTGCCGCTCTGGTTCTTCCCGATCGCCATCGCGGCCGGAAACACGGTCGTGCTCAAGCCGAGTGAGAAGGATCCGTCGGCAGCGAACTGGCTCGCCGAGCTGTTCACGGAGGCCGGGCTGCCCGACGGCGTCTTCAATGTGGTCCACGGCGACAAGGAGGCCGTCGACGCACTCCTGGAACATCCGGTGGTCAGGTCGATTTCGTTTGTCGGTTCAACGCCGATCGCGAAGTACATCTACGAGACGGCGGCGAAAAACGGCAAGCGGGTGCAGGCGCTCGGAGGAGCGAAGAACCACATGCTCGTGCTCCCGGACGCTGACCTCGACCTCGCCGCCGACGCGGCAGTCAACGCGGGCTTCGGTTCGGCGGGCGAACGGTGCATGGCGATCAGCGTTCTGCTCGTCGTCGACAGCATCGCCAACGACCTCGTCGCGAGGATCAGCGAACGGATGTCGACACTCACGACCGGGGACGGCCGCCGGTCCTGCGACATGGGGCCGCTCATCACGAGGGCGCACCGCGACAAGGTCGCGTCCTACCTCGACGTCGCCGAAGCCGATGGTGCGAGCATCGTCGTCGACGGGCGCACGGTCGAGGTCGACGGCGATGCCGACGGATTCTGGCTCGGCCCGACGCTGATCGACCGGGTGCCGCTCAGCTCCACCGTCTACACGGACGAGATCTTCGGGCCTGTGCTCAGCGTCGTCCGGGTGGAGAGCTACGCGGAGGGCCTCGAGATCATCAACAGCAGCAGGTACGGGAACGGCACGGCCATCTTCACGAACGATGGCGGAGCTGCGCGCCGGTTCCAGCGCGAGGTGACCGTCGGCATGGTCGGAATCAACGTGCCCATTCCTGTCCCCGTTGCCTACCACTCCTTCGGTGGCTGGAAGGAGTCAATGTTCGGTGACTCCAAGGCGTATGGACCCCTCGGCGTTCACTTCTTCACGCAGGAGAAGGCGATCACGAGTCGCTGGCTCGACCCGAGCCACGGCGGCCTCAACCTCGGCTTTCCCGAACACGATTGATCGACCGGCGAGTCGGCTGGCCTCATGGTCAGCCGGCTCGTGGTCGGATCACGTCCAGCGCGGTGTCGTGTATGCGGCAGGGTCCTCGACGGGATTGTGGGCGTTCTGCAGCCGGACGGCCTCGGCGCGCAGCGCTTCAGCGACCGTCCGCACGGCGAACCGCTCAGCCTTTTCCGGTCGCATGAGCGCGACGATATTCCGGGATGCCTCCACTCCCGTGAGCGGGCGCGTCACGATTCCGCGTTCCGATCCGGATGCGGTGAAGCGCGGAACGATGCCGATCCCGATTCCAGCTGCAACGAGCGCTTCGGAGACGCGGTTGTCGGTGACGCGTTGCACCACGTTCAAGTGGGCGCCGGTCGCGGCTTCGATCTGGTGCATGAGTCCGTCGAACGGGTAACCGTGCGGCACCCCGATCCAGGGCTCGTCAACGAGCTGGTCGGGCGTGAGCATGTTGGCACCGGCCAGGCGGTGGCCGACAGGCAGGGCAACATCGAGCGGTTCGGTCAGCAGGTGGAGATTGCGGAGTCCCTTTCCGCTCCAGGCGCGGGTGCCAGGCATCGAATGGGCGAGCACGATGTCGAAATCGACCGTGAGTGCCGGGAAGTTGCCGCTGTCGGGGTCGCGGTCGGTGAGCGTCACTGTCGGACCGTGGGATTCTGCCAGCGTGGAGACCACGCCGGGTAGGAGCATCTGACCCGCTGTCGGGAATGTAGCGACAGAGACAGTGCCCGTTGCGTCGTTGCGGTACTCGTCCCACACCGCGTGTGCGCGTTCGAGGGCGATGGCGACATCGGTGGCGCTGTGTGCGAGCGCCCGTCCGGCATCCGTCAGCGAGATTCCGCGACCGTTGCGTTCGGTGAGCGGCACTCCGGCTTCGCGTTCGAGCACCTTCAGCTGCTGGGATACCGCGGACGGGGTGCGGTGCGTGGCTGCGGCAACGGCGGCGATGCTGCCGCGGTCGGCTAACTCGCGGAGAAGCTCCAGGCGACGAACGTCCATGTAGCTATGCTACCGATTCGCCTAAGAAACATTCGCTTGTTCTGAATAGTTGACGCGGGCACTATTGAGCTGTATCCAACGGCCGTGGCCGTTCACCACAGAAAGGGCCGGATTCGTGTTCGTATTCTTCGCAGGAATTGCAGTCCTGAGTGCCGCCGCAGCTATCGGCAGCCTCGTTGTTGTGAAACGTGACGGCTACCGCCAGGTGCCAACCCGCACCTGGGCACCGTTGCCGTAACGGCAGCACCGCCGAAATCCGCGCCCTCCCAGGCCGATCCCGTAGCGCCAGATGCGGTTGATCACTGGGGGAGGCGCGTTTTTCGGTTCTCAAAGAAATAGAGGAGCACCACACATGCGCGCATGGCAGTTCACCAATACCCACGAACCACTCGTTCTCGCCGAGGTTGCCGAGCCCACAGCGGGGCCGGGCCAGGTCGTCGTCGACGTGAAGGCGGCAGGACTCTGTCACTCCGATGTAGGCCTGATGGAGGACGAAGGCTGGCTCGCCCTGCTCGCGAAGACGCCGATTACCATCGGGCACGAAGTGGCCGGTGTTGTCAGCGAAATTGGCGATGGCGTCACAGACTGGGCAGTTGGCGACCGGGTCGGCATTTGCCCGACCACCGAACTCGGCGCTCCGGGGTATGCCTTCGACGGTGGTTTCGCCGCGAAGACCGTCATCGGCCAGGAAGCGCTCGTTCGTATTCCGGATTCCGTGTCATTCGCATACGGCGCAGCCGGAACTGACGCGGGCATGACCTCCCACCACGCCGTCATTGCGAACGGTCAGGTGACGAAGGGCACGAAGCTCGGGATCATCGGCTTCGGTGGGCTCGGTCAGATCGGTGCTCGTGTTGCCGTTCTCGCCGGTGCCGAGGTCTATGTCGCCGAGGTCAATGAAGACGTCTGGGAGAACGCGCGTGCAGCAGGGGTGACCGATGTTCGGAAGAGCATTCGGGACTTCGCTGACGTTGGGCTTGATGTCATCGTCGATTTCGCTGGTTTTGGCGTCACAACGGCGGATGCCATCGAAACCGTGCGTGCGGGCGGCCGTGTCGTGCAGGTCGGAATGGGTCGCCTCGAGGCCACCATCAACACCCGGGTGCTCATCACCAACAACGTCACGCTTGTCGGTTCGGTTGGTGGCACGAAGGATGACGTGCAGGGAGTGTACGACTACCTCGCCACCGGAGATTTGAACCCGACGGTGACCGAAATCGGCTTCGACGAGATCGCTGACGGCATCGAGCGCCTCGCAAACGGGAAGGTCATCGGCCGGCTCGTCGCCACGTTCTGAGACTGACACCGCGAAGCAACTTTTGCCGACTGCCGCCGTCGTTCCCCGTTCGGGGAGCGACGGCGGCAGTGCCATGTGGCGAGCCTCCCGCGGCTACAGAAGCCTGAATCGCTAAACTTGGCGCGTGACCGACGCACGCGAGCAACTCATCAAGTACATTTCGGCCGAGGCCGTCTTCCACGGGGACTTCACCCTGACGAGCGGCAAGAAGGCGAGCTACTACGTCGACCTTCGAAAGGTGAGCCTTGACCACAGGGTCGCGCCGCTGATCGGCCAGGTCATGATCGACCTGATCGCCGACGTTCCCGACGTCGCCGCTGTCGGTGGAATGACGATGGGTGCTGACCCCGTCGCTGCAGCTGTGCTGCACCAGGGTGCGGCGCGCGGACTGGCCTATGACGCATTCGTCGTTCGCAAGGAGCCCAAGGATCACGGTCGAGGCAAGCAGGTCGAAGGGCCTAACCTCGAGGGCAAGAGAGTGATTGTGCTCGAGGACACCTCGACCACGGGTGGTTCGCCCCTCGCGGCAATCGAAGCGCTCAAGAAAGTCGGTGCTGAGATTGCTGGTGTCGCCGTCGTTGTCGACCGCAACACGGGAGCACGTGAAGTGATCGAAGCGGCGGGTTACCCCTACTTTGCCGCGATCGGGCTCGCTGACCTGGGACTCGAATAGTGGTCGACGACGAGTCGTCATTCCGCCGGCGACGCCGCCGCGGTTCCGATCCTGCCGACGGCTCGGGCGATCACTCGGGCGACCGGTCCCCGGCGAACGAGGAGACCGAGGAACCCGCTGTTGAGCTGACGCCGTGGTGGCGGACCAGCCCGCCCGCTGCTGATGCTGGTGACGCTGGTGACGTTGCTGCTGCCGCCGATGCAGGTGCCGAGGGTCGCAACGCAAGGGACGCCGTCGGCAATGCTGGCGCTGCCGATTCCGGTCGTGCTGATGGCCGTGATACCGATACCCGTGACGCTGGCAGCGGCGATTCCGGTGGCGACGAACCGTCGGACGAGCCGCGGGACGAGCCCGCTCCGCGTCGCCGGAGCTCGTTCCAGCCACTGCCCGAGCCGACTGTCGAGCCCACTGTCGAGCCCACTGTCGACCCTGCCGTCGAGCCGACAGTCGCGCCGACCGTCGAGCCGCCCGTCGAGCCTGTGCGGGCGGATGAACCCGTAACACCAGAACCCGCGCCACAATCCTCGACATCAACATCCGCGACATCAACATCCGCGACACCCGAGGTCACGGCATTGCCCCAGTCGGCGCTTTTCAAGCCGCGACCCGATGTCGAGCGGCCCTGGCTGAGACGGTCGCCCAGGGTACCGGTCGAGCCCGTCGGCGCTGACAGCGGGAACGACGGCTCGAATGACGGCGCCACCTCGGGTGCCAACGCGAGCGACAACGACAACGACACCGAGAACGACAGCGCGAGCGCCAACGACAGCGCACCGTTCAATTGGTCGCTTACTCCCAATGATGAACTCGACCCCGTCGTCCACACGTCCCCGTCGGTACCACCATCATCGTCGCCGCACGTTGAGCCCGCTGTGCCAGGTGAGCCCGCTGTGCCTGTTGTGCCCGCTGTGCCGCGGCGTGCCAGGACGGAACCCGCCGCCGTCGAGCCGGCCGAGACCGGGCCAGCAGAGACCGAGCCAGCAGAGACCGGGCCAGTCGATGCCGAGCCGGTCGATGCCGAGCCGGTCGATGCCGAGCCGGTCGAGGACCCGCACGCCGGGGTCGAACCCAAACGGCCCGACGAGCCCGAACGCGCCAAAGAGCCCTCGCAACCTGATCCCGGTGAACCCCGACCCGCGAAGCGCGCCTCCGCCAGTTACGACACCGACAGCCTCGCGTTCCTGATGGAGCTCGAGGCCGCCGCAGCCGCGACCTCATCAGCTGCGCCGGACGCCGACACCAATCCAGACCGCGCCGACGCCGACGCCGACAAGGCGAACGCCGACGCCGACGCCGCCGACAAGGCGAACGCCGACGCCGACGCCGCCGACAAGGCAAGCGCCGCTTCTGCTTACAACAGTCCTGTTTCGGCGGCGGGACTACCGATGTCCGAGTTCGGCCAGGAAACCTTCGGTGGGCTGGTCCCGCCGTCGGGCGTGAAACCGGCATCGCGCGAGCGGGAACGTCCAGAGCGCGGCTCAGGACGATCGCGGATGTCGGCACTTCCTCCGGTCGTGAAGTGGGTGGCGCTCGGGATTGCCGTCGTCCTGGTGCTCGTCGCCCTGTTCTTCCTCGGTACGAGCTTGCCGAGTCTCTTCGGAAGCGCCGGCTCAACCCCCGCAGCCGCGGCCACGACGACCGCGGCCACGCCGACCGAGACCCCAACCCCCACTCCCACGACCCCGCCCACGGAAACGGTTGCAGCTGTCGGCCCGGTCGCACCCGGCGAGCACAAGTGGAACGGCCTCCTCGGCGGGGAGTGCCTCGAGCCGTACACAACACCGTGGGCCGAGAAGTTCGCGGTCGTGGATTGCGCGACGGCACACACAGCGCAGATGGTGTTCACCGCCCCGGTCACATCCGATCCCGCAGCGGCATACCCCGGTGAAGCCGAGATCGCGTCTGAGATCTCACTCTGGTGCAGTGCGCCCGGCGTCCTCGACTCGGCGGCTGCGGGAGCATACTCCGACCTCCAGGTGCAGGGCACCTACCCGGTCACCGAGGAGCAGTGGGCCGAGGGGGAGCGCAACTACTACTGCTTCATCAGCCGTTCAACCGGCGAGGCGCTCACCGGAACGCTCGCCATCGCACAGCCAGCGACCTAGACGACCAGCCGACCTCGACGACCAGACGACCTAGACGACCTCTGACTCGACCGGATTGTGCTCGAGCAGGTCCACAACGCCGCCGAGGATCTCGGACGGCCTGAACGGGTACCGTGCGATTTCCTTCTCGTCCGAAATCCCGGTCAACACCAGAATCGTGTGAAGTCCGGCCTCGATTCCCGCAACGACGTCGGTGTCCATGCGGTCACCGATCATGCCGGTGTTCTCGGAGTGTGCACCGATCTTGTTGAGGGCCGAACGGAACATCATCGGGTTCGGCTTGCCGACGATGTAGGGCTCCTTGCCCGTTGCCTTCGTGATGAGCGCGGCGATTGCTCCCGTTGCGGGCATGGGGCCGTCCGCACTCGGACCGGTGGCATCCGGGTTCGTCGCGATGAACCTGGCGCCGTTGTTGATCAGCCGGATCGCCTTGGTGATCGCCTCGAAGGAGTAGTTGCGGGTCTCGCCGACAACGACATAGTCGGGAGCGGTCTCGGTCATGATGAACCCCGCCTCGTGCAGGGCCGTCGTGATGCCCGCTTCGCCGATGACGAAGGCTGAGCCTCCCGGCATCTGGTCCTTGAGGAAGGCGGCGGTGGCGAGCGCCGAGGTCCAGATGAACTCCTCGGGCACTTCCAGCCCCGACGAGCGGAGACGCGCGCTCAGGTCCCGAGGGGTGAAGATCGAGTTGTTGGTGAGCACCAGGTACGGTTTGCCCTGGTCGCGCCACTGCTGAAGCAGCTCGGCGGCGCCGGGGAGTGGACGGTTCTCGTGGACGAGCACGCCATCCATATCGGTCAACCAGCATTCAACTTCATCGCGACGGGTCATTCGGCTCCTTCGGTCGTGCTTTCAGTGTAGGGCTGTGACCTGTTGAGGGGGCCGGGATCAGGCGCTTACCCAGATGGCGGATGTCGCGGCACCGTCGAGCGGGATTCGAACGTCGGCGGCGACAAGACCTCCGTCTACGACCGTTACCGGTGTTCCGATGTCGACACCGGCAGCGTCGAGGGTGCGCAGGAGTGCGGGGTCACGATCGCTGATCCGAAGCACGACGCCGGTGTGACCGGTCTCTGCTGCGCCGATCAACACGGCATCCTCGCGTCTCACCACGCCATCGGTGGCCGGGATAGCGTCTCCGTGCGGGTCGCGGTCGGGGTGACCGAGCCTGGCGTCGATGCTCTCGAGCAGACGGTCGCTGATGGCGTGCTCGAGGATTTCGGCCTCGTCGTGCACCTCATCCCAGCCGTAGCCCATCTCGCGGACGAGCCAGGTCTCGACGAGCCTGTGTCGCCGCACGATGCCGACGGCTTCGAGCCTCCCGGAATCGGTGAGCGTGATCGCACCGTAGCGAACGTGGGTGACGAGTCCGGCCGCAGCGAGTTTCTTGACCATTTCGGTGACCGTCGACGGTGCCAGGCCGAGCCGTTCGGCGAGGACCGATGGTGTGATCGGGTCAGCCTGCCACTCGGTGTGCGCGTAGATAGTCTTGAGATAGTTCTCGATCACCGACTTGGACAGCTTCATGGCAACCCACCCTATTCGGCACCGGTGAAGAGCAGGAACAGCAGCAGGGCATTGAGGCTGACGAGAAGCACGGATGCCACGGTGCCAGCGGTCGTCGTAAACCAGCGGTTGGTGAACCCACCGAGGATCGGCCGCTTCGCCGTGATGACCACCAGGGGAATAAGGGCGAACGGAATTCCGAACGACAGCACGACCTGGCTCAGCACGAGGGCGAGGGTGGGGTCGAAGCCTGACCCGAGGAGCAGCAGCGCCGGAATGAGGGAGATGAGCCGCCGGAGGAGGAGCGGAATGCGGACACGCAACAGTCCCTGCATGATCTCGGCGCCCGCGTACGCTCCGACCGACGTGGACGCGAGGCCAGAGGCGAGCAGTCCCAGGGCGAACAGCGTCGCGACGACGGGGCCGATCGAGGTCTCGAGCGCGGCGTGCGCTCCCTCGAGGCTGTCGGTTCCCGGTACGCCTGCGAGGTTGGTGGCCGCGAGCAGGAGGATCGCGAGGTTGACACTGCCGGCGATGAGCATGGCGATGGAGACATCCCAGCGGGTCACGCGGAGCAGTCGCGTCGTGGTCAGGCCGGCCTCGCGCACTGCGAAACGATCACGGGTGAGCGCCGAGTGGGCGTAGATAGCGTGCGGCATGATCGTTGCGCCGAGGATGGATGCGGCGAGCAGGACAGAACCCGCACCGTCGAAACGTGGGACCAACCCCCGGGCCACGCCACCGGCATCCGGTGGGGAGATGAACACGCCAGCGCTGAATCCGACGGCGATGATGACGAGCAGGCTGACGATGATGCCCTCGAACGCACGGGGTCCACGACGGGACTGCACGGCGAGCATGACCATCGAGACGGTGCCAGTGATGATGCCGCCGACCAGCAAGGGGAGGTCGAACAGGAGATAGAGGGCAACCGCGCCACCGATGATCTCGGCGAGGTCGGTCGCCATGGCGACGAGTTCGGCCTGAACCCAGTACGCAATGCGTCCCGGCCGGTTCTTGATGCGTTCCCCGAGCACCTCCGGAAGGCTCTTGCCCGTGACGATGCCGAGCTTGGCGGAGAGGTATTGGATGAGCCAGGCCATCACGTTGCCGACGACGACCACCCACACCAGCAGGTACCCGTACTCGGCTCCGGCCGTCATGTTGCTCGCGACGTTTCCGGGGTCGAGGTAGGCGACACCGGCCACGAGCGCTGGGCCAAGCAACCAGATGAGCCGAGGTCGTGTTGCCGGCTTCGGCGCAGCGGGCAGGGCTGGCTGCACGTCGGCTAGAGGTTTCGGCATACCGAAACCCTAATGCTATTTCGGTGTGCCGAAAAGGGGCGAGCGAAGAACGATTTTCCGCACTTCGTCGAACCACAGCACGCAGGAGGCGAGGGCGGTACAGATGAGCCAGTGGTGCAGGGCGAGCGGTGCTGTTCCGAAGGCGACCTGCAGGAACGGGAGGTTGACGACGGCGATCTGCAGCACGAGGCTGAGCGCGATCGCTCCCCAGAGCCAGGGGTTGGTGAACAGGCCGTGGAACGCTGAGGTCACCTCGGAACGGGCGTTGAGGGCGTTGAACAACTGGGCGAGCACGAGGGTGGTGAACCCCGCCGTGCGGGCGACCTCGAGTGAATCTTCGCCGGGCACGAACCCGCCGGGCAGGAACAGATCGATGGTGAACAGGGTCACGATGGCCATCACGAGTCCAACAGAGAGGATTCCTCCCCACATCCGCCCGTCGATGGCGCGGTCGGAGAGTTTCCGCGGTTTGCGTGCCATGACGTCATCGATTTCGGGATCGACGCCCATCGCGAGCGCTGGGCCTGAATCGGTGAGCAGGTTGATCCAGAGGATCTGTGTGGCGAGGAGGGGGAGGACGATGGCCTCGTTGGAGGCGTCGGACAGGCCGATCGCTCCGGCGAGGAGCACGCCCAGGAACACCGTGAGCACCTCGCCCATGTTGGAGGAGAGCAGGTAGCGCAGGAACTTCCGGATGTTGTCGAAGATCACCCTGCCCTGGCGCACCGCAGCCACGATGGTTGCGAAGTTGTCGTCGGCGAGGATCATCCGCGCCGCTTCCTTGGTTACTTCGGTCCCTGTAATTCCCATGGCGACGCCGATGTCGGCCGACTTGAGCGCGGGGGCGTCGTTCACGCCGTCCCCTGTCATCGCGACGATCTGGCCATCGTCCTGGAGTGCATCGACGAGCCTGAGCTTGTGCTGCGGGGCCACCCGGGCGTACACAGAGACCTCACGGACCGTTTCCCTGAGCTGGTTCTCGTCGAGGGTGTCGAGTTCGGTACCCGTCACAGCGCGCTCACCCGGTGCGATGATCCCCAGATCGGCAGCGATGCGCGCCGCTGTTGACGGGTGGTCTCCCGTGATCATGATGATGCGGATGCCGGCACGGTGGGCCTGGGCGATTGCGCGGCCCGCTTCATCCCTGGGGGGATCGATGATGCCCACGACCCCGGCATAGATGAGTCCATGCTCGATCGATTCGTCGGCGTCGTCGGCAAGTTCATCGTCGTCCGATATCGAGCGGTAGGCAACGCCGAGCGTTCGGAAGGCCTCGGCGGAGAGCGCCTCGACGTCATCCAGTGCCCGCTGCCTGAGGTCATCGGTGAGTTCGACGACCTCAGTGCCGGACTGAATCCGGGTACACCGGTCGAGCAGGACGTCCGGTGCACCCTTGCTGAACAGGACCGGAGAGTCATCTGTCTTTTCGCGGCACACCGCCGACATCATCTTGCGGTCGGACGTGAAGGGAATCTCAGCGGTTCGTTCGTATCTGTCGATCCGGGTGGCTGTGTCATCGAGCTTGGCCGCGGCGACGAGGAATGCCGCTTCGGTGGGGTCGCCCTGAATCTCCCACTGGCCGTTACGTTCGGCCAGCTGGGCGTTGTTGGCGATTGAGCCGGCAGCGAGTACGAGTTCGGTTTCGAACCGCAGGGCGGGGTCGGACAGAGGAGCCCCGTTGTGCAACACAGCGCCCTGCGGGCGGTAGCCGACGCCGGTGACATCGACAGAGCCCGAGGACGTGACAACGCGCTCGATCGTCATCTCATTGCGGGTCAGCGTGCCGGTTTTGTCTGTGCAGATGACGGATGCCGATCCGAGCGCTTCGACGGAACTCAGCTGCTTGACCACCGCGTTGCGTTTCGCCATGCGGCGAACACCGATCGAGAGTACGACGCTGAGGATCGCCGGGAGTCCCTCGGGGACCGCAGCAACGGCGAGGGAGACACCGAGCAGGAGCACGATGACGAGGTCACTGATTGATGACACCCCGTTCACGATGATGATCGTGCCCATCACGATGATCGCGATCGCAATGACGATGATGCCGAGAACCCTGCCGATGCGCGCCACCTCGTTTTGCAGCGGCGTCGGCTCCTCAACGGTGGCATCGAGCATGTCGGCGATCGATCCGACTTCCGTGTTCATGCCGGTGCCGGTGATGACCGCCCTGCCGACCCCCTGGGTGACGGCGGTGCCCTTGAACACCATGTTGATGCGGTCGCCCAGTGGGGCTGGAGCGGTGAGCTGCTGCGGATGTTTCGTCACCGCTTCGCTCTCACCCGTGAGCGATGCCTCAGCGATTCTCAGCCCGCTCGCCGAGAGCAGGCGACCGTCGGCGCCGACGGCGTCTCCCTCACCGAGCACGAGGATGTCCCCGCGAACGAGTTCGGCCGACGGAATCGTCGTGAGCTTGCCGTCCCGAAGCACTGTCGACGTCGCTGCCGTCATGGTGCTGAGCGCAGCCACGGCGTCTTCGGCCCTGGCTTCCTGCGCGAAGCCGAGGATGGCGTTGAGCAGAACGATCGCGAAGATGACGACCGCGTCGATCGGAACGCCGTGGGCTCCTTCGACGAACCAGGCGACGAGTGAAATGGCGACTGCAGCGAGCAGCAGGTAGATCAGCGGGTCCTCGAACTGGGCGAGCAGTTTGCGCCAGAGGGGGACAGGGGGCTTGCCGCGAAGTTCGTTGGGGCCGTCTGCCGCGAGGCGCCGCGCCGCTTCGTCGGAGGTCAGCCCCACCGTCGGGTCGACCCCGAGCTGGCTGGCCAGTTCCACAGAAGGGACAAGCGACGGGTCATGAGGGGTTTTCGGCAGGGACTCCATACCTCAGTCTCTCCCATTCAGGCGGTCCGGCTACCCTGTCTTTGTGCCCGAAACGACGAACACCCCTACCCACGAGCTGTCCACCAACGGAGTAGGTCCGTGGAGCGGTGAGTGGCCGGTCGAGGATTACTACGACGCTGAACTGCTTGCGCACGGCGATACCCGCAACGTCATCGACCGATACCGGTACTGGAAGCTCGACGCGATCGTCGCTGACCTCGACGAGCACAGGCATCCGTTTCACGTCGCCATTGAAAACTGGCAGCACGACATGAATATCGGATCGATCGTTCGTACCGCGAACGCCTTCGCCGCAGACACGGTGCACATCGTCGGTCGCCGACGGTGGAACAAGCGGGGTGCGATGGTGACCGATCGCTACCAGCACGTCGTGCATCACCCGGATGTTGCGGCGCTGGTCGAGTGGGCACGGGGTGAGAACATGCCAGTGATCGGCATCGACAACGTGCCGGGCTCGGTGCTCATCGAGACGTTCGCGCTTCCTGAGCGGTGCGTCATGCTCTTCGGTCAGGAGGGTCCAGGGCTTTCACCCGAGGCGATCGAAGCGTCGGATGCCGTTCTCGAGATCAGCCAGTTCGGGTCGACCAGGTCGATTAACGCGTCGGCGGCCGCGGCTGTCGCGATGCACTCCTGGGTCATGCAGCACGTGAGCTTCGACGCTGTGACCGGCCGCGCGACTTAAGCCTCGACACGGGTGCGGTGCCTGGGGGTAGCGTGAGGCCATGACTCTGATCACCGATGATTTGCCCGCCATTCTCCTCCGCGAAGAACACGAAGGCTGGAAAGCAATCCTGGCCGGACATGGCGGCCAGCACTACGCACGCGAAATGACCCGCGATGCGCTCATGATCGTTGAAGGTGCGGTGTTCGGTCGCGACGATGTGGTCAAAGCCTTTGCCGGTGTCACGCCATGGGACTCCTACGAAATCCACGAACCAGCTCTCATCCGGCTGGAGGAACACAGCGGGATCCTCGCGTATCGTGCCGTCGCGACCCGCGGCGACGAGACGGTTCAGTTGCGCATGACAACGACCTATCTCTACGGCGACGGTGCGTGGCAGGTTGCCGCGCACCAGCAGACGCCGGCCTGAGCCAGCGAAGCACCTTAACCTGTCGCGGTTTCCGGGGCCATCAGTCATAAGTAGCTGGTGTGCTCAGGTCAGTTCTGGATACGCTGAACCGGAGTCACCGACGGCACAGTGCGCTCAGGGGGTCCAACGGCATGATCAGGTTTGACGGAGTATCGAAGCGGTTTCCTGACGGAACCCTCGCGGTCGATGACTTCAGTATTACGATTCCATCGCGCACGACCACGGTCTTCGTGGGGTCATCCGGTTGCGGAAAAACCACGCTGCTCCGCATGATCAATCGGATGGTCGACCCCAGCGCCGGCGCCATTCATATCGACGACGACGACATTTCCACGCTCGAACCCGTCGCCCTTCGTCGGCGGATCGGTTACGTGATGCAAAACTCCGGGCTCCTCCCTCACCGGACGGTCGTCGACAACGTCGCGACAGTTCCGCTGCTCTCCGGTGTGAAGAAGGGCGCAGCGCGTGCGGCCGCGCTTGTGCTCATGGACACGGTCGGTCTCGATCGTGCGATTGCTCACCGCTACCCATCCCAGCTCTCGGGCGGCCAGCAGCAGCGGGTCGGGGTGGCGAGGGGCCTCGCGACCAACCCGAACATCCTGCTGATGGACGAGCCGTTCGGCGCCGTCGACCCGCTCGTGCGCAGCGAGTTGCAGCAGGAATTGCTCCGGATTCAGAGCGACCTCGCGAAGACCATAGTTTTCGTCACGCACGACATCGACGAAGCGTTCCTGCTGGGCGACCAGGTGGTCATTCTCAAGACCGGAGGGCGAATCGCGCAGATGGGGACGCCGGACGAGATCCTCGCCAACCCGGCCGATGAGTTCGTCGACACGTTCATCGGGGCGGAGCGGGGGCGTCGGTCACTGTCGATCCGAACCGTGGACGGAAAGGACGTCGTCTTCGACGGCACAGGCAGGCTCGCCGGCATCCTCAGGAATCCGGAGCGAGAGTCGAGCACCCAGCCATGACGTGGGTGTTCGCGAACTTCGAGCAGATCTGGAGTCTCACGGTCGCCCACGTGCTGCTGAGCATCGCGCCCATCATCTGTGGGTTTCTGCTTGCTGTGCCGATCGGCTGGTTCGCCTACCGGTTCAGAGTGTCGCGAGGCATCGTCCTCACCGTCTGCGGGCTGCTCTATACGATTCCATCGCTCGCGCTCATTGTGGCGATGCCCACTCTTCTCGGGACGAAAATCCTCAATCCGCTCAACCTCATCGTCACGCTGACGATCTACGCGATTGCCCTGATGGTGAGGACAGCGACGGATGCCTTCGAGGCTGTGTCGCGGGACGTCATTTCGTCGTCCACGGCTGTCGGCTTTGGTGCGTGGCGCCGGTTCTGGCAGGTCGAGCTCCCTCTTGCCGGTCCGGTTCTTCTCGCGGGTCTCCGGGTGGTGTCGACGAGTACCGTCAGTCTCGTGACCCTCGGCGCGCTGGTGGGGATGAGCGGACTCGGTTACCTCTTCACCGATGGGTACCAGCGCAATTTTCCGACCGAGATCCTCACCGGAATCGTCGGAACCGTGCTGATTGCCGTCGTCTTCGACGTGCTCCTCGTGCTCCTCGGACGGGTACTCCTGCCGTGGGCCCGTGTCGATGAGGCGGCCCGGCGAGGCGCCGGCGGTGTCACAGTAAAGGCGGCAACGGCATGAACCTGTTTGCCGATGCCATTCGGTGGATCATGGACCCGGCGCACTGGACCGGGGCAAACGGCATCCCGAACCGTGTCGCGGAACATCTCGGCTACACGGCGCTCACCGTGGTCATTGCGGCGCTCATCGCCATATCGCTCGGTCTCTACATCGGTCATACCGGCAGGTTTCGCGGCCTCGTCGTCGGGGTGACCGGTGCGCTTCGCGCCCTGCCGACGCTTGGCCTGCTCGTCTATTTGGCCGTGCTGTTCGGTGGGGGAATCTCGTTCGCGCTCGTGCCGACCATCATTGTTCTCGTCGTGCTCGCTATTCCGCCATTGCTTGCCGGTGCCTATTCAGGAGTGGAGTCCGTCGATGGGCGAACCGTCGATGCGGCGAGGTCGATGGGCATGACGGAGTGGCAGATCCTGTGGAAGGTCGAGGTGCCGCTGGCGCTTCCGCTCATTCTCGGGGGAATACGGTCGGCGGTGTTGCAGGTTGTGGCAACAGCAACGGTTGCCGCCTATATCTCGTTGGGAGGTCTCGGTCGATACATCATTGACGCGCTTCCGCTTCGCAATTACACCGAGGTGCTCGTTGGGGCGTTGCTCGTGACGGTCCTCGCCCTGGTGCTCGACGGCATCCTCGTTGTGTGTCAGCGCCTTACCGTTCCCGCAGGGGTCCGGGCAATCCGAAAATCACCCGAGCAACGAAGCACAACGAAGTCGGCGCGCACGGTGTCAGCTTCGGCGTAAAGCTGCGTCACGACTCTCTCCACTTTTCACCCACAGTTAGGAAGACAGATGTTCACTTCACGACGCGGACGGACCGCGGCAGGAGTTTTTGCCGCCGGTGCCGTCCTGACACTGGCCGCGTGCTCGAGCGGCGATCCGCTTGCGAATGACGATTCGGCAGGCGGCGAGACCGACACCATTGTGATCGGTGCCGCTGGCTTCGCCGAATCCGAGATCATCGCGCAGATTTATGCGCAGGCACTCGAGGCGAACGACATCACCGTCGATTTCAAGGGGCAGATCGGTCAGCGCGATGTCTACATCGAGGCGCTCGAAGACGGCTCGATCGACCTGATTCCCGAGTACAGCGGCAACCTGCTGCAGTTCTTTGACGATTCGTCGGATGCCAGGACGAGCGATGAGGTGTTCGCCGCTCTTCAGGAGGTCGTTCCGGACAACCTCGAGGTGCTCAACCAGGCCGAGGCCCAGGACAAGGACAGTTATAACGTCACGCAGGAGTTCAGCGAGGCGAACGGGGTGACGAGCCTCGCCGACCTGGCGGGGATCGATGTTCCTCTCGTTCTCGGAGGGAACCCCGAGCTGGCGGAGCGCCCGTACGGGCCGACCGGCCTGACCGAGGTGTACGGGGTGGATGCTGCTCGAATCACCTTCGTTCCGATCAGCGACTCCGGTGGGCCTCTGACCTCCCAGGCGCTCGTTGACGGAACGGTGAACATCGCCGACATCTACTCGACGACACCGTCGATCGAGGAGTTCGGGTTTGTCACTCTTGAGGATCCCGAAAACCTGATCCTGCCGCAGAACGTCCTGCCGCTCATCACCGCGGAGAAGGCGAGTGACGAGGTGGTCGAGGTGCTCGATGCCGTATCGGCTGAACTCACCACCGAAGACCTGATTGAGCTCAACGCCATGAACCAGGGCGATGAGAAGCTGTCGCCTGAGGCTCTTGCCCGTGACTGGCTCGAGGAGAAGGACCTCTTCTAAACGCTCTGCTGCGCAGCCCGGTGGCCTCGGTCGCCGGGCTGTGCCGTTTCCGGATTCGGAGCTGTCACGGCGCGGGCTGACGCCGATTGATTGCCAAAAGCGCCCGGTGGTCCGTAGCATGGGGCGCGAGCCGCTTGTTGCTGATGTGACGAGTGTTACTCATGTGACTACCCCCAGTTCGGCGCTGCCTACGATCGAAAGTGCTGTTCTCTGACACCATGGAGCAATGCGCATGCGACTTCGGACCCTCATCGCGACGATCGCCCTCGGGGTAGTCGTCGCCTCCATGGGAGTTTCGGCACCCGCAACCGCGGCGACAAGCTACCCCTCGTGGGAAGACGTTCAGAACGCGCGCGCGAGCGAGTCAGCCAAGGCTGCGGAGATCACGCGCATCGAGGGTCTCATCGCAACGCTTCGGAGCAACGCTGAAACAGCGCAGCTTGCTGCCGTCGCCGCGGCAGACGAGTACCAGGTCGCACTCGCCGTTGCTGAGGAAGCCCTGATCAAGTCGGAAGACCTCAAGCTGCAGCTCGCTGATGCCCAGGCCAAGGCTGCCGATTCGGCAAAGCAGGCCGGTGCCCTGTTCGCCCAGATGGGTCGGACGAGCACATTCGACACGACGGCAAGCCTGCTGCTCGACTCCAGTAAAGCCGATGACACCCTGTACAAGCTCGGTGCGGTTTCGAAGCTGACTGCATTGTCGACGCAGCTGCTCGACTCTGCCGAACAGGATGCAAACCAGGTCACTTCGCTGAGTGCTCAGGGCGAGGTAGCAGCGACAATCCTCGAAGAGGCCAGGGCTGATTCCGAAGAAAAGCTCGAGGCGGCGACCGCTGCGGCTGAAGCGGCTGCGGCCGCTGTTGCCGAGCAGGAAGCCCACGAAGAAACTCTTCTTGGCCAGCTTTCTCTGCTCAAGGGGCAGACGGCATCCGTCGAAGAGGGTTATGCGGCGGGCGTTGCCGAGCGGGCCAGGCTCGCGGCGATCGAAGCTGAAAAACAGCGCAAGGCTGCTGAGGCAGCAGCGGCTGCTGCAGCGGCGGAAGCAGCTAAGAGGCCCAGCACCGGTGGCGGTGGCGGCGGCGGTGGAAGCGCCGGTGGTGGCGGTGGCGGTTCTAACGCCGGTGCGACTGGCACCTACTTCCAGGCCTCATCACAGGGCTGGTGGCGTCCGCTTCCCGGTGCAATCACGTCCTGGTACGGCCCTCGCGCAACGCTCTGCGGCGGTACCGGTTGTTCGCCGAACTTCCACGCAGGCATTGACTTCGGTAACGCCTGTGGCAGTGCCGTCAAGGCCGTCCACGGTGGACGGGTCATCTCTGCCGACAACGCCGGCGGTTTCGGTTACCGCATCATCATCGATCACGGCGGAGTCACGTCCACGTACGGTCACCTCAGTGCGGGGTCGTTCCGGGTCGGTGTTGGGCAGCAGGTGTCCGGCGGACAGGTGATCGCGAGCGTCGGCAAGACCGGTGTCGCAACCGGCTGCCACCTCGACCTCAAGATCAATGGCGGCTCCACAAACCCGGCTCCGTTCCTCCGCGGCAAGGGTGTCTCGATCTAGAGACGTGGCCCTCGGAACGAGGCGCGGTAGGCTAGCTCTGTGACCGGAGACAATCTGCTCGGAATGCCAGAGACCCGACTCCCGTTTGAACCGGAGGTCGTGGACGCCCTCGATCGTGCCACGACGACGGATGACATCGCTGCGGTTGCGGCGAAATACCCGAAGTCGTCGCTGGCATGGGCTCGACTGGCGGAGGCGACGTTCGATCGAGCGGACCCGATCACCGCCTACGCGTACGCGCGGGTCGGCTACCACCGGGGGCTCGATGCGCTTCGCAAGGCAGGCTGGCGTGGCCAGGGTCCCATTCCGTGGAACCACACGCCGAACCAGGGTGTTTTGCGCTCGCTGTATGCACTCCGCCAGGCGGCGGATGCCATCGGTGAAACCGACGAGGTCACTCGGCTGACCGACTTCCTCCGTGACGCAGACGAGACGGCTGTGGCGCGAATCGAGAGCGAAGGCCAGCCGTCCGAGCCGCAGCCGCCCACAGAGGCGTTTTTCATTCGCGGTCAGGACTAGTCACAGTTGCGCCAGTCAGGCGCGAAGCGTTCTACACGCACCAAGTTTTTCCGCAGCAAGAAGCATCAGGTCAAAAGGGAGCATCCGTAATGCCAGCAATCGTGATCGTCGGCGCCCAGTGGGGCGACGAAGGCAAGGGTAAAGCTACCGACCTTTTGGGTAGCCGAATCGACTATGTCGTGAAGTTCAACGGCGGTAACAATGCCGGTCACACAGTCGTTGTCGGTAACGAAAAGTATGCTCTGCACCTGTTGCCGTCCGGCATCCTGACCGAAGGTGTCACGCCGGTGATCTCGAACGGTGTTGTCATCGACCTCGAGGTGCTGTTCTCCGAGCTCGAGGCGCTCAACGCCCGCGGTGTTGATGTGTCCAAGCTCAAGGTCAGCGCCAATGCGCACGTCATTACGCACTACCACCGGACGCTCGACAAGGTGACCGAGCGGTTCCTGGGCAAGCGCCAGATCGGGACGACCGGGCGTGGAATCGGGCCGGCATACGCAGACAAGATCAACCGTGTCGGCATCCGGATTCAGGATCTCTTTGACGAGAACATCCTGAGGCAAAAGGTCGAGGGTGCCCTCGACGTCAAGAACCACATGCTGCTGAAGATCTACAACCGCCGGGCGATTTCGCCGGACGAGATCGTGGATGACCTGCTCTCCTACGCTGAGCGGTTGCGGCCGATGGTGGCCGACACCGCACTCGAGCTTCACCAGGCGCTTGAGCGTGGTGAGATCGTGCTGTTCGAGGGTGGGCAGGCGACGATGCTGGATGTCGATCACGGCACCTATCCCTTCGTCACCTCCTCAAATGCGACATCGGGTGGAGCGGCGACCGGTTCGGGTGTTGCACCGAACAAGATCGATCGGGTCATTGCGATCGTCAAGGCGTACACGACCCGTGTGGGAGCAGGACCATTCCCGACCGAGCTGTTCGATGCGTCGGGGGAGTACCTGCGGTCGAAGGGCTTCGAGTTCGGAACCACCACGGGGCGTCCGCGTCGGGTCGGCTGGTATGACGCACCGATCGCCCGTTATGCGGCGCGGATCAATGGTGTGACCGATTTCGTACTGACCAAGCTCGACATCCTCGATGAGCTCGAGACGATTCCCGTGTGTGTTGCCTATGACGTCGACGGGGTGCGGCACGAGGAAGTTCCCGTTTCGCAGTCGGACTTCCACCACGCGAAGCCCATCTACGAGGAATTCCCCGGCTGGAAGCAGGACATCAGCGGGTGCCGGACCTTCGAAGAGTTGCCGAAGAACGCGCAGGACTATGTGCTCGCGCTCGAGGCGATGAGCGGTTCGCGGATTTCTGCGATCGGTGTTGGCCCTGGTCGCGATGCGATCGTGGTGCGTCACGACCTGATCGACTAAATCGATGGGCGAACCTGTGACGGATGCGACGATGCATCCGTCTGTTGATGCGGATGCTTCTTCTGCCGATGGAGCTGTCAGCCCTTCTGCTGACGGTCCCGCCGATGGATCTGTCAGCGACGGTTCTTCCGCGGAGCCGAGGGGTTCTTTGCTGAGCCGGCTTCCGGGCATCCTGCTTCGTGTTGTCAGCTGGGTTGTGCTCATCGGCTGTGGGTTGCTGATCATCGGCTTTGTGCTTGTGCCTCGGCTTACCGGGTCTACGCCGTACACGGTGTTGACCGGGTCGATGCGTCCGTCGATGCCACCGGGAACAACGGTTGTGGTGAAGCCGATCGATTTTGCTGCGATTTCCGTTGGCGATGTCATCACCTACCAGATTTCATCCGGTGAGCCGGAGGTCGTGACGCACCGGGTGATCGGTGTGAATGTGACTCCCGAGGGAGTCCGGCTTGAAACGCAGGGTGACGCGAATCCGGTTCCTGACCAGGAGCTCGTTCGTGAGGAACAGGTTCGTGGCAAGGTTTGGTACTGGCTTCCGGTCATCGGATACGTCACTAACGGAGTCACGAGCGACACCCGTACCTGGCTCGCTCAAGGGCTGGGCGTTGCGCTGATTGGCTACGCGGTGGTGACGCTTGTGGTCACGGTGGTTCGTCGGAAGAAGAGCGCTCCGGGTGAAGACAAAGCTGCCGCGACCGAAGCCACGCCTGTGGCTCGGGTTGACTCACCAGCGGCGGACGACTCATTCGCTGACGATGTACGCGCGACGGACGTTGCAGCCGCGACGACCGGTTCGGCCGCGACGACCGGTTCAGCCGCGACGGACGTTTCATCCGCTGACGAACTATCCGCGGCCGATGCACGCGCGATGAATGATTCAGCCGCGACAAGCGCTTCAGTCTCGACTGATGATATAGCCACGACGGACGCTTCAGCCGCAATGGGCGCTTCAACCGTCGAGAAGCTGGCCTCCATCGCTATCGCCGAGCGCCCCACCTCGTCTGAGCTCCCCGAGTCCGCCAAGCCCGGCGAGCCTGTCAAGCCGTCCGAGTTCCCCGAGCCCACCGAACTCCTCGAGCCGTCCGAGCCGTCCGAGCCGTCCGCGCCCGCCAAGCCCGCCAAGCCCGCCGAGCCCGCCGAGCCCGCCGAGCCCGCCGAGCCCGCCAGGGTGCCCGCGTCCGAGCGGGCGACCGACACCCTCAGCGAGCTTCCCACCCGTCGGAGCCTCAGGCGCGAGCGTGGCGAGCGTGGCGAGCGTGGCGATAGGGCAGACGGCATCGGCGGTCAGTCGCGCTAGCTCTTCCTCGGCATCGGCGACGCGAGATCGGGGATTGTCGCGCCGCCGTCACTCAGGATGCGGTCAGGTGTCAGGTGTCAGGTGTCAGGTGTCAGGTGTCAGGTGTCACCACCGGTGCGCGACGTCGACGACGAGACGGCTTCCACCTCCCGGGCCGTCCAGGATGAACGTGCGGAATGGCAATCGTGCACGAATCCCGAGCCCGAAGGTGCTTTGCCCTTCGAAGCTACCGGCGAACGCGACCTGGCGGAATGTCTCGTACCCGGTGACGCTGAGCGCCTCAGTGTCGTTTGCGGGGTTGTATGTCACGGCCATGTTGTTGTTGATGTCGTAGGCGGGCGCGAGGGCGATGACCTGAAGATCAGCGGCTCCACGGAGGGGAACGGGTGTACCCGACCCATCCTGGACGACCTGCGGTACGTAGCGGACATCGAACCCGAGGATGTCTCCTCGGACGTCGACGACGAACCGGTCAAAGCACGGATGCTCACCCGACCGAGCGTTTGTGATCGGTGCATCGGGTGCTGAGAGACTTTGGCTGTCGGGGAGTGACCCCCAGGTAATGCCGCAGTACGGAGCTGCCGTCGCGGCGATGCTGCCTGCGCTGAGAAAAACGGCACCCATCAGTGCGCTGATGATGAGTGCAACGGAACGCTTCATTGCGATCCATCCCTTCATGAGAACTGTTGAAACGGATGCTACGCCGGTCGCCGTGTTCGCGTGCCCGTCATAGATCACGGTTTGGGCGTCAGTCACGCCAGCCCCCGCACGGTCGTCCCCTCAGCGTGTGCGGTCGGTGTGCGCGACACTTAGGTGTGCCCGACCCTCAGGTGTGCGTGACCCGTGTGCCCGACCCTTAGGTGTGCGTGACCCGTGTGCCCGAACCTTAGGTGTGCGCGACCCGTGTGTGCCCGAGGCCCCTGTGTGGCTCAGAATGGTGGTTCGTTGGGGTCTGCTGACTCGTCGTCTGGTGCCTCGTCGCGGTTCTCCGTGTCGTTTCTCTCCCTCTCGCGTTTTTCTTTCTGGGCGTCGAGGAGTCGGGTGCAGACGTTGTTCAGTCGGGTGTCTTCCTCATGTGCCTGGGTTGACGGGGCATCCGTGTCGTCCGGAGTGCTTCCGGGGTCGGGATTCGGTGGCTTTGGTGGTGCCGCTTTCGCCGGTGGGATCGGATGTGGGATCGGGTTGCGCACTGGGTTCTCGGGGTGGGTGAGGTATTCGCGTCCGTGGGGTGAGGTCCATTTCAGGATCCCGTCACCGAGTTGCTCGACCAGCCAGTTGGTTTCGTGTTTCAGTTTGTGGTGTTTGGGGCAGAGGCTGGCGAGGTTGTCGAAGTCGGTGTTTCCGCCGGTGTCGTATGGCTCGGTGTGGTCGATATCGCTGGACACCGCTTTGCGGGTGCAGCCGGGGAACCGGCAGTATCCGTCGCGGTAGCGGAGGAACCGTCGCATCGCTTTCGATGGGGTGTATTTGGTGTGGCCGAGGGACAGGGCGACTCCGGTTTCGGGGTGGGTCAGGATCCGGCTGAACTCCGGTGCCTGAGACGCCAACTCCCGCGCGGTGTCCGGGTCGATGGGCCCGTATCCGTCGAGGTTGCCCGGTTCCACACTTTTGCCGAGGAGGGTGAGTACCGGGACGGTGACCATCACCGTTGGCACGATCTTCCGGAATGCGGTCGCGGGGTCACGTCCCGGCCCTGGGAGGACAGCGGATCCCTGTTTTTCTCCGGATGAAGGTGGACGGGCCGGTGCGGGATATGGGTCGGTGTAGGGATTGCGGGTGCCGAGGCCGGTGCCGAAGACCCGGGTGCCGGTGGGGTCGGGCAGGGTGAACTCACCGGTGAACGCCTCCATCATCGCCGCGAACACCACATCGGCATCCAACTGGGACAGGGTGCGTGGCTCAACCGGTGACTGCAGTTTCATCGACTGCGCCCGGATCGTGTCGAAGATCGTTTCCGCGGCCGGTGCGGTGGTGAACAGGTTCAGCCAGGCCATCCCGTCCGGTGCCGGGATCAGTTCTACCCGCCGATCGGTTACCGACTTCCGACACCGGGCGACCGCGGATTCCGGGCACAACCGTTCCCGCAACATCCTTGTCTTCTGCCCGAACCTCGCCACCGTCATCGTCCGGGCAAACGGCAACGCCTTCTCTTCGAGCTCCGCTGCTTCCTCGGCGGTGAGGGTGCTGGTCTGGTCGACCAACTGCTGGGCATGCCGGTAACTGACGTCTCCCTCCCGCAACGCCGTCAGAGTGGCCGGCAAGCGGTGCATCAACGCTTCGCTGTCATCGATCAACGCGGTCGCGGTGCGTTCGGACACCCGCAATACACACGCCAGTTCCGCCGTGAACGACCGCAACGCCAGATCCCGGCGCTCCGCTGCGCGTTGCGCCACGGTCTGCGTCGCTGGCCGGGCGGTGTCGAGAACGCCCTCCTCTGCGCTCAGCGCGAGGGTCCTGGCCCGGTCGATGAACTCCGCCTTCCAGGCCGCCTGACGGGCCTCCAACCGCTCCACCTGCCCTACCGCCTCAACCAGCGCCGTGCACGTGTCAGCAATCCGCGCAACCAACGTCGGCTCAGGCTCAGCCTCGGGCTGAGATTCCGAATCGGAATCGACATCGGGCTCTACGCCCGCACCGGCATCCGCATCGGGCGCCGGGTCGGACTCGGGTCCGAATTGTGGCTCGGGCTCGGGCTCGGGCTCGGGCTCGGGCCCGGGCTCAGGTGCAGCGACGGTATTGCGCTCTGTGCTGGACTTAGACCCCGACTCCGGTTCCGACTCCGGTTCCGCGTCGGACTCAGATTCCGACTCCGGTTCCGCGTCGGGATCAGGAGCTGGCACAAGGGCGTCGGGATCGGGCCGAGACTCGGACTCCGCATTGGGCTCAGGCTCGGACTTCGGCTCTGAGTCAGGCGCGGGTATCTGCTCGGGCTGGGGCTCGAGCCAGGCGGCATCCGCACCGCTATCGGGTGGATCGTGATTCTCGTCGCCCGGAGGATCGACGGCTCTGTCGTTGTTTTCCATACCACAAGTCAACACCACACCACTGACATTGCTTCGACTGCCAGGTAAGGCTAGGTCTAATGCTAACGAAAGTGTGTTCGATCGAGACGAGCTGGCCAGACCCGTCCCTCAGCTTCTCGGAGGAAGTCTGATCGGCGACGGTCGCACCTGATTGTTCGACTCGAAGCGAGATAAAACCCCTTCTTCAAGCGATCCGAAAGATGGCGTGATCACGCTCTCATCCGCGGTATGTGGCAAATCTTGCGCAAACCTTGTGTGTTTGTCGAAGAACTGTCGGAACCTTGCGGATCCGGCTGGGTTGTTCTTGATCGAGGGCGGGAAATATCGATCTTGTTGGAAGCGAAAGCGGAAAACACCCACAGACTCCGGTAGCTCCTCCGCTGCCAGGCCCAGAGAAAGAAGCACACCATGAAGAAGTTCAACATGAAGAAGACCACCGCTGCTGCGGTTGCCGCTGCAGTCGGCGCTGTTCTGCTGCTCGGTGGAGCCGGCACGCTGGCTTACTGGTCCGACACTGCCGGGAGCGGCACACAGGTCATTTCGTCTGGAAAGTTGGACCTTGAGGGCACCACGTGGGGCGACTGGAACGTGAAGAATGGTGCAGGCGATACCGCAGGGAAGACTTTCTCCGGGACGATCGTTCCCGGCGATGTTCTCACTCAGACGGTAAATGTCCCGGTGGCCCTGGTTGGACAGAACATCACGGGCAAGCTGGTTGTAAGCAAGACAGTAGCAAGCGTGCCAGCTACTGCCTTCACAACGGCGCCAACCGTTGATGTTTCTCTCGCTGGCGCGGTCAGCACGGAGAAGAAGATCTCTGCGGGCGCAACGCCCGACACGCTGCTTTTTGCTCAGCCGACGAGCGGCACGGTCCCGGTGACTGTCACAGTGACCTTCCCGCGCGGAGCCTCTGGAAACCAGTTCGATATGAACAAGTCCTTGGACCTGACGCTCGGCTACGTGCTGACTCAGGAGCCCGTCGTCGCCACAGTCGCGCCGATCAAGTAGCTCTTCACCTGCAGCGGAGGCGGGATCAGCCCCGAAGCTGATCCCACGGGCCCTGTCATGTATTCGACACGGCAGGGCCCATTTTTCCGCCAGTAACACCCGCTTCACCTTCACCCTCAGACTCATCACCGCACGAAAGGAGCCACCATGAAGAAGTCCGTCCGCACTCTCATCGGAGTCTCCGTCGCAGCGGTCCTCGGCTCCACACTCCTCCTTGGTGGCGCCGGCACCCTCGCCTTCTGGTCTGACACCACGTCGAGTGCCGCGCAGACAATCCAGTCCGGTCAGTTGGACCTCGGGTCCTCTGCGGACCTCACGATGACGAGCCCCACCATCAAGCAGTGTGCGCCCGAATGCACCGACAATGCCCCATACGGCGGGGGAGCCCTCGTTCCCGGTGATATCGTCAGCGTCACCGTGAATGTCCCTGTGACCCTGGTCGGCCAGAACATGAAGGCTAACTTCGCAATCACGCCGAAGAAGGCTGCCGTAACCACGAGCGGCACCCGCGCCGTGGCCGACGCCGCCCTGGCCTCAGCACTGTCGATCAAGGTAGTCAAGGTAAACGGCGCTCCTGCCACTCCCGATGCCGCCGGTACTGTGACCGTTCCGCTCACCTCAACGGCTGCCGCGACAAACAAGGTCCCCGTCGTCGTCGAGATCGCTTTCCCCTGGGGAAACCCGGGCGACTACAACGACACGATGGGTGGACGGGTCACGCTGTCCGCCGACTACTCCCTGACTCAGGTTGCGAAGTAGCGTGAACAAGCATCGCACCTCGGCCCCCGGGAATCACAGAAAGCCGCTCATTGGAGCGGCTCTCGCGTTTGTGGCCGCGGCCGCCCTCATCGGCGGGCCCGTCACCACAGCCTCGCTCAACGACACAACGTCGAACACGTTCTCTGACGCGGTCGGGGGTGACCTCGCCGTTGAGGTCCTGACCTCCAACTGGGAAACCGTCGCCGTCTCGACCCAGCCCGCAAACCTCACACCCCGCGGTTCGGGTGGCATCGTCCCCGGCATCCGCGGCCAGAAAATCACCTTCACGGCCCGCAACGCAGCGTCATCAGCCACTCCCGCACAACTCACGGGAACGATCACGGCTCCCAGAGACGACACCCTTCAGGCCCTCGAAGGCGCAGGACTTCAGTATGCGATCGTCGCCAGCACCGGTTGCACAGCGGATGCCGTCACCACCGTCGGCGGGAACGTCCAGACCAAAATTTCGAGCGTTGCCGCCCTCGCCAAGGGTGCTGCGTGCACCTTTACCCTGACGCTCTCGATTCCCTGCACTGGAACCTCCTGCGAATCCGCAGCGTGGAGCCTCAGAGGCATCCGTCTCACGAGCCTGCCGGCCTTCACCGTCAACGCCACGCTCACCCAGGTGGCGAGGCCACTATGACCCGCCGTCACCGCACAAACCCCACCCGGTCTCGATTCGCCGCCGCACTTGGGGTCGTCGTCGCGCTACTCGCCATTGGACTCCCAGCCTCAACGACCGGCGCGAACCTCACGAACACCAAGACCGTCACATCGAGCACAACGCCGGTAGGTGACTGGTGCAGCGTTCCCGGCTCGTCCCAGTTCAAGAACGTGTATCGACTCAACGACACATCAACGTTCGAATCAGTCACGATGTCGGGTACGACCTTCAACATGGCAATCGTTCCCGTTGCGAATGACGGGAGCTTCGATCCCGTGGAAGCTGTCGCGGGGGACGTCAACGCGGGCGGTGCCATCGCGGACCAGCTTGGTGTCAGGCTCTGGGGCTGCGGACAGCCGCTCACAACCGGATTGAACGTGAAGGCGACCGCATGGCGCGGTACCTACACAACTGTTGCCGGAATGACCTGGAAGGGTGGAAAGGCGCCAGTTGTCGGCTCATTCGCATCTGCTCGCCTCAGCGTCGGCTCCGCGGCATCGGGCGTCGGGGCGGAGCTTCGGGACCTGCATCGCGGAACAGCCGGAGCCACCACTGGATCGCCCAATCCCACCACTATGCGTTACACGTGGCTTCTCGACCACATGCGGAAAAAAGACGGGACGCTTCGGTCGGCGGATCCGGCGTGTGTAACGCCTTCGAACGGCGACGCGAGGGCGTGCACCGTGGCCCGTGGCAACGGGGTTATCGGCGGAGACGCTTTCTCCGTTAGCGATTCTCAGTCCCTGCCGGACGGGAGCTCCGGCAACTCAGCCACCTATCTTGGTGAGAAGTACTATGCCCAGAGCGGGAATTGGCCCACAACGACGACGCAGCAGCCCCAGTGCGATCGATCACCAGCCCTCTTTGGCTTTCCATTAGGACGATGGAGCCCTGTCAACGTGGAGGGGACGGCATGCCCCGACGACACGTGGGTGTACGTGTATCGGGACTTTCGCATGACAACAGTGGAAGTGCCCAGCGCCACCGCACTGGCGGCACCAACGACTTTGCCACGGCTCGCCACCACTAACGCGGAGACGGTTCTCAAGGACACGACCGGAGATATCGTCCAGTACGTTGTGCTCGAATGGTGGGGCACCCTCCCTTCTCAGAACCTCGCCGTGGAGGTGTTCGTCGAACGATGACCACCTACCGGCTCTTCGCCCGCATCGCCGCAGCCCTCATCGCGATCGCAACGGTCAGCATCCTCGGTCTCGCTGCTGCTCCCACAGTCGCACACGCTGAAGGTGACGACCGCGCGCTTCACCTCACCCGCATCGACGGCAGCCCGGTCGGCACACTGTTCAGCGACTGGGTGATGGTCCCGGGCGACAAAGTAAGTACGACAGTCATCGCTCACCGAACCGGCGAGGGCGACTCAAACCTTCTCATCACCCTCGGTAGCTGGTCGGATGCCGCACGCACGACAGCCGCCGCCGTTGAAGAAGACGTGCTGATCAGCATCCGCACCAACGGAATCGAACTCTCGTCGACGGCATCCGCTCTGATGACGGGTGCTGCCGTCTTCGACCTGGGACGCAGCGCGGCATCCTCGGTCCCCATCGAGGTGACCTTCGAGTTGCCTTTCTCCTCGGGCAATGCCACCCAGCAACAGAGCATCGACCTGTCACTCATTGTTACAGCAGCAGATCTGCCGGAGTCCACACCGACGCAACCCGCGACTGACGACCCCCTCGCCTCCCTCATCCCGAATCTTCCGAGCACGGGAACGTCTGCCCGCGACCTTCTGATCGTCGCCGCGATCGTTACCACAATCGGACTCCTCTTTCTGGGGGGTAAGCGAAAAACTTCCACACCCTCCCAGTCCCACTAAGGTTTAGGGAGCGTGACAGGGGGTCACGCTCCACATCAAGGCAGCTAGCTCCCTTGCCAGTTGGTGTGCCGGTCTGGGAATAGCGGAAAAATGTCTGAACGTACTAGCCGCACCGCCGTTGTGATCGAAGACGATGGCGACATTCGTGGCCTCATCGAAACTGTGCTTCGCCAAGCCGGGTTCGATGTTTCGTCGACCGCAGACGGGGCCGAAGGCGTCGAACTCGTCCGCACACTGTCGCCCAGCGTTGTAACCCTGGACATCGGACTCATCGATATCGACGGGCTCGAGGTCGCACGCCGTATCCGGCTGTTCAGCGACTGCTACATCGTCATGATCACCGCACAGGGCGACGAAGCGGACCTGCTCTTCGGCCTCGAGTCCGGCGCCGACGATTACGTCGTCAAACCGTTCCGGCCACGCGAACTGCGAGCGCGCATCGGCGCGATGATGCGCCGCCCCCGCAGCTCGGCTTCGTCAGATCAAACGGATGCCGCGGGCCAGGCGGGTGCGCCTTCACCGATTCCTGAAACGCAGCCGATCGGACAGTCAGCCACCCAGGTGCCGGGCCAGACAGGGCCGGCGTCAGGACAGACGCGCGACTCCTCCTCGACAGCGCCGATATCGGTGCGCGAAGCGAACCCGGTGACACTCGGCAATCCTGCTGACGACGACGCTGGCGAACTGGTGTTCCGCCACAACGGGATCACGCTCAACGCAGACACCCGCACCGTCGAGCTCAACGATTCCGAGCTCGACCTGACGCGGACAGAGTTCGACCTGCTCCGGTCGCTGCTGAGCAGTAAGCGCCGGGTGCGCTCAAAGGCGGATCTCGTTCGCGAACTCCGCGATGAGGAATATGTCGCGAACGACTTCGTCAGTGAGTCGGAGGAGCGAGCGATCGAGGTTCACTTCGCAAACCTGCGTCGCAAACTGTCCGATGACCCCAAGCGCCCCCGCTGGGTCGAGACCGTGCGTGGAGTGGGATACCGACTGCCTCCGGCCCGCGAACCCGAGTTCCCAGCCTGATCTGCACTCGCTGAAGCTGCCTACTTCGCTGGCGGCTCGATGCGGCTCGATGCGCTCGATGCGGCACGAAGAGGCTCAGGACGCGACAGCGACGTCGGAGATTGACCACCGCACGGGGAGCGCGAGCAGGGTGGCTTCCCCGATTTCCCGAAGCATGGGAAGACCCCTGAGGGCGGCAGCGAAGTCTGCGCTGCGCACCGCATTCTCCAGTCCGGCTGAGAACGACGCCAGCCGGGTCGCGCCGATCATCCCGCTCGACACTTTGACGCTGAGAATGGCCTTCAGCGCGCCCCCGCTGTCCGCGGCGCGCAGACGATCGGCAATCCGCGTCACCCTGTCAGGCCACTGGTCCACGAACGCCTCAACGAACCGTGCCACCGCATCGGTGTCATTCTCGAGAGCCTCGAGCAGATCGTTGAGGGGTTCGTCGTCGAAAACAGGCAGATGCCCGGCGAGGATGAGGTGCTGGTCGTCCGGGGAAAACGTCACCGTGCCCCACTCTCTACTCAACCGGGCATCTGCCCTCGGACGGCCAGGGGAACCGTCCGGGGTCGTGGCCTCGGGTGGCCACTGGATTGAGTCTGACCGGCCCGGATCAGGATTGACGGATGCCAACCGTCAGGTTTTCTGCAAGATTGCGGAGCTTGATCAAGATTTGCGTAACACCCCCGCACGGGGGTCCTGATCTCACCGTGAGGCGACCCGTGAGAATCGCCGTACGCTCAGCGGCACAAAGATAAGAAGAATCACGGCAACGCCGATCAGAACCGCCGCCGCAGGGTTCTGCTGCACCCAGCTGTCACCGACAGGAGTGCCAGGTGGAACATTACCGAACAGCTCCCGCGCGGCCTGCACCAGGGATGTCACCGGATTCCATTCCGCGAACGTCCTGAGCGGACCGGGCAGAGTCTCGGCCGGAACAAAAGCGTTTGAGATGAAGGTGAGCGGGAACAGGACGAGGAACGACACATTGTTGATTACCTCCGGGCTCCGCACGGTCATCCCGAGATACGCCATCACCCAGGACAGCGAATAGGCAAAGAGGAGAAGGAGTGCGACAGCCGCAACAGCCTCGAGGAAACTCGAGTGGATACGCCAGCCGACAATGAAGCCTGTCGCCATCATCACGACCATCGAGAGTGTGTTGATCAGCAGGTCCCCGTTCGTCCGTCCGACGAGCACCGCCGACGGACTCATCGGCAGGGTGCGGAACCTGTCGATGATGCCGTCCTTCAGGTCCTGCGCCATCGCCGAACCGGAGTAGGTCGACCCGAAAACAACGGTCTGCGCAAAGATACCGGCCATGATGAAGTCGGCGTATGTGCTCCCGGGGATCTCGATCACTCCCGCGTACACGTAGGTGAAGAGAAGGACGAACATGATCGGCTGCAGGGTCGTGAAGACGAGGATATCCGGCACCCGCTTGATCTTGATGAGGTTGCGCCTCGTCGTGATCCAGCCGTCATTGAGCCAGCCGACGATCGCTCCCGGCTGATGCGGAACGTCTATTCCGGGGGTGCGCGTTTCGGTCACGCCGACGTCCTCTTCCGAGTGCCGGCATCCGGTTCGTCGTTTTCCTCGTCGAGCTCTGCTGTGGCAATGTGACCCGTGAGCCGGAGGAAGACATCGTCGAGCGTCGGTCGTCGCATCCCCGCGTCAAAGAGTGCGACATTTCTGATGTTGAGCTCACCGAGGACGAGCTGCAAGGCCTCAGGCCCACTCTCAACACTCACGGTAACCGTGCGGGAGTCGTTCGATATCGCTGGTTCCACTGTGCCGAAGCGACGCAGAACCTCAACGGCGTCAACGACGTCGTCCGCTGTCACGAGGTTCAGCTCCACCCGCTGTCCGCCGACAGACGCCTTGAGCTCATCGGCCGTTCCCTTCGCGATCACCTTGCCCGTGTCGATCACACTGATGTCGTCAGCAAGCTGGTCGGCTTCCTCGAGGTACTGGGTGGTGAGAAGTACCGTCGTACCCCCGTCGACGAGCGACCTGATGATGTCCCACATTCCCAGCCGGCTGCGCGGGTCGAGACCGGTGGTCGGTTCGTCAAGGAACAGCACACTCGGTCTCGTCACAAGCGCACCGGCAAGGTCGATCCGGCGGCGCATCCCTCCGGAGAATCCCTTCACCGGTCGGTTCTGCGCCTCGGACAGCTCGAACAGTTCGATCAGTTCCCGAGCACGCGCACGCGACGCCTTGGCACCGAGGTGATAGAGCCGGCCAACCATGTCGAGGTTTTCGAACCCCGTCAGGTTCTCGTCGACCGCGGCGTACTGGCCCGAGACACCGATGATCGGACGGATGGCCTCCGGCCGTGCAACAACATCGATGCCGCCGATGGTCACCGAACCGCTGTCGGGAACGATAAGCGTCGTGAGCACCTTCACCGCGGTCGTCTTCCCTGCACCATTCGGGCCGAGAATAGCGGTGATCGTGCCCTGGGGCACAGAGAGATCCAGCCCGTCCAGTGCGTGGACCGGGTTGGCACCCTTGGGGGAGTACGTCTTCCGAAGCTCGCGAGCTTCGATGAAACTCATCGTTCGACGATACCCCGCACGACGCTCGCGGAGAAGAACCGGTTCGTTTCACACCACGCTGAACCGCTCGGGCAGTGGCTCCCGACCGGTCAGCGCCATCAGCACCAGTTCGCCGTCACCCTTCCTCGCCGCGATCCCCGCCGCGAGAGACGCCGACTCCTCGATCAGGTCAGGAGCGAAGTGCGCAACCTGACCCGTTGCCCGCGCAATGTCGATGGAGTGAACGACCAGCTCGAACACCCGCGTCTTGAGGTACTCATCCAGCGGAATACCCATGCCGCCGAGCGACACCAGCCGACCGGCATCCTGCACCGAAATCAGGTCGAGTGCGCGTTTCGTGAGTGCCTCGATCCGGTCGATCGGGTGATCTCCGAGCGCTATCCCTGCCTGCACGCCACGCTGCGCGATCGCCTCGGGGTTCGTATAGACGAGGTAGATCTGCCCGTAGTAGTCGCCGGCTGTCTCCATGTCGACCTGCGTCGCCGGGTCGAGCTCGAGATAATCACCCACAGTGATGAGTGCCCGAGCCGCATGCCCGACAAGCGATCGGACGCTCCAGACGCCAAGTCCGAGCGTCTCCCACTGGTCGATCTTGATGCCGCGCACCACGTCGACAAACGCATCAGCCGCCCTCGAAAACTTCTCCGCCGTAGCCATGGTTCATGCTCGCACGAACTGCTGCCAGACTGAAAGACATGGCTCAGCTCGACGACCCCACCCCGCTCTTCTGGCTCGGTTCATATACAGCGGATGCCGGCGGCTCCGGCGACGGAATCAGCGCACTGCGCCAGGAAGAAACGGGCACGCTCAAGCCGGTGTCGCACTCGCAGGTAGAGTCGCCATCGTTCCTCGCGAACCACCCGACACTGCCCGTGATCTACGCGGCGCTCGAGGGCTCCGGCCAGGTCGAAGCGCTCGCCAGACGCGGTGAGGCCGGACTCGTTCCGCTCGGCCGACCCCTCGAAGCGGGGGACTCCGTGTGCCAGCTCACCGTGACGCCCGACGGTTCGACCCTCATCGCCAGTTGTTACGGCGACGGCCGTGTGCTGCTCTTCCCGCTCGCTGCCAGCGGTGCTCTCGCCGGTGAGGGTGTCGTCGCTCCCGCATCCAACGACCCGTACGGAGATCCCCTCGCCGCCCGTGCGGCCGAACTGGAGAACACCGACTTCGGCGATGATCCCTTCGCGGAGCTCGCACTCCGAAAGGCGGTTGATGACGCCGCCGTGGATCGCCCGTCCCGCGCACACGCGTCGCTGGTGCTGCCGGATGGCCGCTTCGCAACGACGGACCTCGGCCACGACACGGTGAGGATCTGGCGTCGCTCCGGCGCCCGCCCGATCCTGAGCCAGGAGGTTGTCCTGCCGTTCGGTGTCGGCCCGAGGCACCTCGTGTTTCACCCGTCAGGACACGTTCACGTCATCACCGAGTACTCGAACGAGGTCTTCACCCTCGGACGCGGTGACGACGGTGCCTGGCGGGTCGTGTCCTCCGTGCGGGCAACAGCAGACTCTCTCGAAGACGGCGACAACGCCTCGGAGATCAGCATCGCGGCATCGCGGGAACAACTGCACGTCTCGATTCGCGGCACCAACCGGGTGTCAACACTGACGATCGGCGGCGACGGGTCGACACTGCGCGCGATTTCCGATGTCGACTCCGGCGGAGACTGGCCGAGACACCACGCCGAGTCTGGCCGCTTCCTCCACGTCGCCAACCAGAAGTCAAACGAGATCGCGACGTTCCTCCTCGACGCCCGCGGCATCCCGTCAAAGCGGATCGGCTTGATCGAAGCGGGCTCGCCGACCTGCCTGGTGAAGGCATAACGAGCCCTATGCTGATTCGGTGACCGCACGCATCCCGGACCCCGCGCCAGTCATCGGGCGGTTCATCCGACTCGATCCGATGACCCCCGACGACTATCCCGGCCTGTTCTCGGCGATCGCACACCCGGAGGTCTTCGCCGGCGGGTATGGCGGCGGGCCCCACGGACTGCCGGAAGACTTCGCCGCCTTCCGGAGCTTCGCCGAGTCGTACTTCGCTGTCGGAGGCAACCAGTCGTTCACGATCCGGCTCGTCGGCGGTGAGTCCGACGGCGTCATCGTTGGCACGTCGACCCTCGGCGATTTCAACGAGGCGAGTGAACACACCCAAATCGGCTGGACGGCATACGACCCACGGGTCTGGGGAACCGCGGTGAACCCCGAAGCCAAGCTGCTGTTGCTCGGCCTCGCGTTCGATAACGGATTCGGCCGGGTCACGATCCAGGCGGATGAGCGCAACGAACGTTCCCGCGCAGCAATCGCCAAAATCGGCGCCACGTTCGAGGGCCTCATCCGCCGCGATAAACGTCGCGCGGACGGCAGCTGGCGGACCACAGCGCTCTTCTCCGTGATCGTCGAGGAGTGGCCCGATGTGCGTGCCGGTCTGGAATCGAGGCTCGCTGCCTTCGACGGACCGGTGGCCCTGGGCTGACGGATGCCCTTGGGCTGACGGTAGCCCTGCGCTGACCGATGGCGTCACTGACCGATGGCGTCGCTGAACGTTGGCGTCGGCCAGGTCGTGCTCCCTCGGTGGGCAGGATCTCGTGGTTCGATGGCTGATTTCCGCCAGTTGGCGATCCGCCCCGCGAGTAGATTGTTGAGGTGTCTCGCACTGCAGCTTCTCTCTCCGTTCAGAATCTCGGAGACCCGTCCTCCGCCAGCGCACCATCGAGCCGGATCACCCTCCAGTTCATCGGCATGGGACTGGTCTGGGGCGCAAGTTTCCTCTTCATGAAGGTTGCGCTGACCGGGGTGTCCTTCGGCCAGGTCGCGTGGACCCGGATCCTGCTCGGCGCCATCACCCTCGGCATCATTGCGCTCGCGACCCGCGCGAGGCTTCCGCGCGACCCGAAGATCTGGCTGCACTTTACGGTGATCGCCATCACCTACTGCGTCATCCCGTACACGCTCTTTGCGTGGAGCGAGCAGTACATCTCGTCGAGCCTCGCGTCGATTCTCAACGCCGTCACCCCGATCATGACGGCGCTCATGGCGACGCTCCTGTTCCGGGTCGAAAGGCTCAGCGCCGGTCAGGTGCTCGGTGTCATCGTCGGCATCCTCGGTGTGATCGTCATCGTCGCACCGTGGCAGGCCGGTGCCCTGATCGGCAACTGGCAGGGCCAGCTTGCCTGCATCGGCGCTGTCGCCTCCTACGGCTTCAGCTTCGGCTACCTTAAGAAGTTCCTCGCTCCCTACCGGGTGCCGTCGATCACCGCGGCCTTCATGTACATCGGCATCGCCGGGGTGATCATGCTCCTGCTCACCCCCGTCATCGCCTGGCAAAGCGTCGAGCTCGACATCTGGGTCGTGCTCAGCCTCATCGCGCTCGGCGCGTTCGGAACGGGCATCGTGTACATCTGGAACATGAACGTCCTCGCGGCGTGGGGACCGACGGCCACCTCGAGCGTCACATACATCACCCCTGTCGTCGGAGTGATCCTCGGTGTTCTCCTGCTCTCCGAGACCCTCGGCTTCAACGAGCCCCTCGGCGCTGTCATCGTCTTCGTCGGCATCCTGCTGACCCAGAAGCGAATCTGGTTGCCCAGGCGGCCCGCCTGACCCAGGGTCACCCTCGAGGATGACCGTGGGTCAACCTCGGGCACGATGTGCGGATGCCGGCTGGCGGCGAGTCTGGAACCATGACTTATTCGACGCCCCAGTACCCGACAAACCAATACCCGTCTCACCAGTACGCAACGCCCCCGACCACCTCGTTCTCCGCCCCGGCCATCCTGTCCGGTTCAGCGCTCGTGAAGACCTACGGTCCGAGCACAGCCCTCGCCGGAGTGGACATCCAGATCAGGGCCGGGGAATCCGTGGCAATCATGGGCGCATCAGGGTCAGGCAAGACCACCCTTCTGCACACCCTCGCGGGAATCACCTCCCCGGACTCCGGTCGCGTCGAATTCCAGTCGGCGGGTGGAGCCGTCGACGTCACAGCGATGAATGAGCGCGACCGCTCGAAGCTGCGTCGCGAGGCTTTCGGTTTCGTCTTCCAGCAGGGGCTCCTGATTCCGGAACTCACCGCCATCGAGAACACGGCTCTTCCGCTCATGCTCGCCGGGTACCCCCGGCGTGAAGCTGAGGGGCGCGCTCAGCACTGGCTCGGAGCCCTCGGCCTCGCCGGCCTGGAAACGCGCCGAATCGGCGAACTCTCCGGTGGGCAGGCACAGCGCGTCGCCATCGCCCGCGCCCAGGTCACCGGTGCGACCGTCGTGTTCGCCGACGAACCCACCGGGGCGCTCGATTCGGCAACGAGCGATGACGTGATGAGCGCCCTGCTCGGATCTACAGTTGGGCAGGGTCACGCCCTCGTCGTCGTCACTCACGATCACACGGTTGCCGCCCGCTGCTCCCGGATCGTCCGGGTCCGCGACGGCCGGGTACTCCCGGACGCGACCGGGGTCGCCGCTGGTGCGCCTGGCACTGGCGCTGGCGCCGCTGGCTCGACGACAGGAACCACCGGGGTGTCAGCATGACCGCAACCACCGCGTTCTCGCCGCCGACGGCATCCGCCCCTCGCCCTTCCGGGCGTGCACCGATCGTCCGCCTGACCTGGCTGCTCGCACGACCGAGCGCACAGAGCGCCGCGGTGCTCCTGCTGCCAGGTATCGCATTCGCGGTCACGACAGCCCTCGTACTGATTGTGCTGGGCGGAGGACTCATGTTCTGGCGCTGGACTCTCGAGGACAACGCCGACGCGCCCATTTACCAGATGCTCAGTGTGCTCGCCCTGGTTCTGCTCCTTGTGCCGCTTGCCTCCCTCGGTGGCGCCGCGGCGAGGCTGTCCGCCCGGCGACGGGATGACCGTCTTGCCACGCTGCGACTGCTCGGCGCGACGCCGGGTGTCGTGACGCAGATGACCGTCCTCGAGTCAACGGCGATCGCCGTGCTCGGTTCTCTTGCCGGCATTGTGCTTTACCTGGTCGCGATGCCCTTCGTGGGTCTCATCCCCTTCGGTGGCGCTGCCATCGGCGGTGGGGAACTCTGGGTTGGCCCAGGGATTCTCGCACTCGTCGTCGTCGCCATCGCTGCGCTCGCTGCGATCAGCGCGGCGATCGGACTCCGCCAGGTGACGATCTCGCCACTCGGCGTTCGCACCCGCCAGTTCGCTCCGAAGATGCACTGGATGCGCCTCGTCATCGGTGTCGTCGCGATCCTCGTCGCCTATCTGCTGTTGAGTTCGATGGCGGGAATCGCCGATATGGCGCTCACCATTCTCGTCCTCGGTACCGGCATCGGGATCGGGATCGGCGTGCTGAACCTCATCGGCCCGTGGGCGCTCGGGATCGCCGCGAAGCTGTCACTCCGTCGTGCGAAGACGGCTGCGCAGCTGATCGCGGCCCGTGGCATCCTGGAATCTCCCAAGGCAGCATGGAGGCAGGTGTCAGGCGTTGCGATGACGAGTTTCATCGCCGTCGTCGCCGGCACCGGGATCGCCTTCGTGAATACGCTCACCGGTGACTACGACGACGCCACGAGGCTTCTGCTCGCCGACGTGCGCACCGGCATCATCATCACCGTCGTCATGAGCTTCCTCATGGTGGCCTGTTCGGTCGGGGTGAACCAGGCAGCGAATGTCCTCGACCGCCGCGACCTCTACGTCAGCCTCGACCGGCTCGGGATGCCGCGCGAGGTGATCGAGAGTTCCAGGTCTCGCACGATCATGGGTCCGCTGCGGTTCGTCGCCTTCGGGTCAGCGCTCATCGGAGCTGTGCTCGTTCTGCCGCTCGTCGGGATCACCATTGTGATCGCACCGGCGTCGCTCCTCGTCATCGCCGGCTGCCTCATCGGTGGCGTTCTGCTGGTCTGGCTCTCGCTCAAGGCCACCAGCCCGGTGCTCACCAGGGTACTCAGTCAGCCCGAGCGGCTCTAAGACCGGTGTTGCCCCGCGCCGTTCGGGTTCGGCGCGGGGGAGCTCTGAGGGGCAGCGCTGCGGTCAAACGCGGCGGGACAGCATTGCGGGCGGGCCGCTGGGTGGGCCGACGAGGCAGGGGCTGCCGGGCTGCACGATAGATTGAGTTCATGGCCGACACCGATGCAACAGCAGAGCTCCTCAGTTTGAGATCCACCATCGACAACATCGATGCCGCTCTGATCCACATGCTCGCCGAACGCTTCAAGGCCACCCAGCAGGTCGGCAGGCTCAAGGCCGAGCACGACCTTCCCGCCGCGGATCCCGAACGGGAGAAACGCCAGATCACCCGGCTCCGTGCCCTCGCCGAAGACGCGCAGCTCGACCCGGCGTTCGCCGAAAAGTGGTTCAACTTCGTCGTCGCCGAGGTCATCCACCACCACGAGCAGATCGCGAACGGGGAGCGATGACCTGGAACCCCGCCGACCTGCCGGACTTAACGGGCAAGGTCGTCGCCGTTAGTGGTGCAAACGCGGGCATCGGGTTCTGGACCGCGTATCAGCTGGCCGGTGCCGGAGCATCCGTTCTTCTCCTCACTCGAAACGCTGAGCGAGCGGATGCCGCGGTGCGGGCAATTCGCGCACACGTGCCAGCCGCGGACCTCACGGTTGTGCCCATCGACGTCGCCGACCTGTCGAGTGTGCGCGATGCTGGCGCCCGGCTCGCGGAGTTGCCGCGCCTCGATGTGCTCGTGAACAACGCTGGGGTCATCCATGCCCCGCGGCACCGCGAGCAGACCGTGGACGGACTCGAACTCGTCACAGGGACGAACTTCTTCGGGGCGTTCGCGCTCACCGCCGCGGCGCTGCCTGCCCTCGAACGGACACCGGGATCGCGGGTCGTGTCGCTCGGGAGCCTCTCGACCCTGCTCGTTCGACTCGACACGGACGACCTGCAGCTCGAGCGGCGCTATTCGGGCTGGACCGCGTACGCGACCTCGAAGATCATGCTCACCTCGTTTGCGTTCGAACTCGACCGGCGGCTGACCGCGCGAGGAAGCAGCACCCGCTCGCTCGTCGCTCACCCCGGTTATTCGATCTCCGGTCGCACTCGAACGGTTCCTGGCGTGAACGAGCCGGCAAGGTTCAAGCGCTTTGTCGATACCCTGCAGACGCCGTTCACCCAGAGCAAGGAAGCCGGTGCGTGGCCAATCGTTCGGGCCGCGGTCGATCCGGATGCCGTTGGCGGCTCGTTCTATGCACCGCGGTTTCTCGTCAGGGGCGAGCCGGTTGTGGCGCGACCGGCGAAGGTGACGACGAACCCGCGCATCGCTTCAGCCATCTGGGCCGAGGCCGAGGTCGCCACGGGGATGCCGCTGCTGTAGCGCGCTGTCGTGCGCGCCTGATCGCGTGAGCACTGGCACACTGGTGCCGTGGACACCTACTCAGTGATTCGTGACGCCGAACTCGCTCTCCTGTCACCCGCGGTGCGCGGCGACGCCGATCGGCTCCGCGCACTGCTGCATCCGGAGTTCGTTGAGATCGGCCGTTCCGGTCGACGGTGGACCCGCGAGGAGATCCTCGGCGCGCTCGTCAGCGAGGATTCGAGCGAGATCCCGGCCGTCGACGACTGGCAGTTCACGAACCTGGCCGACGGGCTCACCCTCGTCACCTATCTGATTCGAGGGGACGAGCGCGACAGCCGCCACTCGTCACTGTGGGACACCTCGACCGGCGCACCGGTGCTGCGGTTCCACCAGGGGACCGTGGTGGCGGGCCGATAACCGGCAACCGCCCACGGCATCCGCTTCATAGCTCCGCCCCACGGCATCCGCTCACGACAGCGGTTTAACAGGAAATCGCACGGTTGTCAGGACGATTGTGCTGATGCTGTCCTGAAAACCGTGCGATCTCCTGTGCTGAGTGCGTCAGCCCGGCGGGGGTGCCGCCGGGCCGACGTTGCGCCTCTGTTAGGCCAGGCGCGGCACCAGCTGCCTCGCGGTCACCGACCGCGACTTGACCACGGCAAGGGTGGTGGCGGCGAAGGCGGCGAGCGTCCACAGGACGAGACCGGTGATCGCGGCCGGGAGACCACCGCCACCCGCCACGACGGACTGGAACGCGTTCAGCGCCGGCTGCAGCGGCATGAAGCCGACCGCCGAATCGAGCGCCGCCGGTGCCGTCGCGATGATGCTCGTGGCGATCAGGACGAGCGCAACGATCATCGAGACAAACCGTCCGGCCCCGCCGAACACGGCGTTGAGGGCCTGGTTCGTCGACGCGAACGCGATACCGGCGAGGGCAGCGATGGCCGCGAAGCCGAACCAGCCGGCGGCATCCAGCTCCATCAACGGCTGGAGGATCGCAGCAACGAGCAGGCCCTGCACAGCACCGACGATCGCTCCGGGCAGCCACGCCTTGAACGCGAGGAGTGCCGACGGGCGGGTCGATCCGAGTACGCGCTGCGGAACAGCGCGCAGCACCAGGAAGCTCGCGAACGCTCCGAGCCACAGGGCAAGAGCCGCGAAGAACGGAACACCGCTCGTGCCGAAGGAGAGACCGTCGCCCTCGCCTTCAGCGACGATCGGAGTCGCGACGACATCGGCGAGCGTCTCGCGCTCGGTCTCGGTGTAGCTCGGGATGGCATCCGTCGCCTCGGCAAGCCCCGACGCCAGGGAGTCGACACCGCCGGCCAGGCCGGCAGCGCCGTCGGATACCCCGGTGGCACCGGTCGCGAGGTCTGCTGCACCGGTAGCGAGTTCGAGTGCGCCGGCGTTGAGGGTGGTTCCACCCGCGGCGAGTTCGCTGGCACCGGATGCGATCGTGCCGATTCCCGAGACGAGGGCTGGCATGTTGCTGGAGAGCTGAGTGGCGCCATTCGCCAGTTCGCGAGCGCCGGTCTGGAGCTGCGCCGTCTGTGCAGCGGCGGCCGGGTCCGTGGAGCCAGCCGCGAGGGCGGCGAGGTTAGTGCAGAAAGGATTCTCTGAACCGTCGGGCATCGGAAGGGCCGCCGACGCGCACTGGCTGGAAAGCGCAGCGAGCGCCTGCCCCTGCTGACCCATGCCGGCGATGAGCGCGTCGATGCCGTCAGCGACACCGTTCGCGCCGGTGGCGAGCTGGCTCGTCGCGCCCGGAAGCGCGCTGGTCTGCTGCTGCAGCGTCGCGAGTCCGCTCGACAGCTGCGACACCCCATCGGTGTACTCGTTGATTCCCGTGGACAGGCTCGACACTCCCCCGGAGAACTCGGTGGTTCCCCCCGCGAGCTGGGCCGCACCATCGGCGAGCGAAGTTGCGCCGGTGGCCAGCTCCTTGGCGCCATCGGCAGCGGTTCCCAGCTGGTCGCCGAGCGTGTTGAACCCGATGTAGATGTTCTCGAGGTAGCTGGTCGTCAGTTCGTTGCCCACGACGCTCGCGGCCGTCGTGGTGATGACAGAGCTGATGGCGTCATCCACGAGGCGGCTCTTGTCGCTCGTCTCAACGTCGATGGTGGCCTTCTCGGCCTCAGCAGCATCGCCGGAGAACGAGGTAGCCGCCGCGGAGAAGTCCTCGGGAATCGTGACGACAGCCGTGAACCGGCCCGACTTCAGCCCGTCCTCGGCGTCCTTCTCGTCGGTGAGAACCCAGTTGTAGTTGGTGTCTTCAAGGTCGGCACCCGCGGCGCTTGCAGATGAGTCGCTCGAGCCTCCGCCGACGAGTCCGGCGGCGAGCTGCCGGCCGAGCGGCACGGTCTGGCCGTCGAGTTCGACTGGCTCGTCGAGGTTGACGATGGCAGCGGTCACCGTGTCGAGTCGCTCCTGGGGGTTCCAGAACGCCCAGACGAGCACTCCCGCAACCACGAGCGGGACGAGGAGGATGCCGAGGACCGAGCGCCAGGTGATGCGACCTGTGGCCCGTGAGGCCGTGAAACGTGCGAGTGGGGTGCTCATGCGGATACCTCTGCTTCGTGCGTGAGTTCTGAGTGTGTCAAGTCGACCCGGACGGCTGTCCCGACACCGGGAACGGCATCTGCCAGCGCCTCGGGGAATGCGGTGCCGACGGCAACCGCGAGAGTGGTCTCGTTCTTCGCCGCCGCGCCCTGGGCGGAGACGAGAGCGTCGTAGATGTTTCGGCGCGCAACGGCATCCGTCACCTGGTCAATGCCGTCGATCACGACCAGGCGCGGGTTCTCGCCGAGCGCATCGGTGAGGTCGCGGACCGGATCGGTTGCATCGCCGAGCGAGACGAATGCGACGCGCGATCGAATGGACGCCGCCCGCACGCCGGCAACGTACCCGGCGACCTTGAGGACGCCCGAGTCTGCCGCCATGCGTCCCGACAGGGTGAGGAGCAGCGCGGTGACGCTGGCATCGCGAGTGGAGGAGACCACGAGTGTGCCGTCCTCCGGCACCGAGAACGAGACGTTCTCGAACAGGGTGGTCGTGCCGGCGTCGAGGGACAGGCCCTCAGCGGTTGCGACATCCGTCGACTCGGGGCTCGGCCAGGTGCGCAACTCGATCTCCTTCGCGACACCCTCACCCTCGACGTCGAACGACGGCAGCACGCGGTCGAGCCACTTCGGGATCCACCACGCCTTCTCGCCGAGCAGGGCGAGCACGGCGGGGACGAGCGTCATCCGCACGATGAACGCGTCGACGAAGACGCCGACGGCGAGGCCAAGCGCGATGGGCTTGATGTTGGTGTCACCCTCCGGCACGAAGGCAGCGAACACGGCAAACATGATGATCGCGGCCGCCGTGACGACCTTCGCTGAGCCGATGAACCCTGTCGTGACCGATTCACGCGCCTTGCCCGAGTGGACGTAGTCCTCCCGCATGCGGGCGACGAGGAATACCTCGTAGTCCATGGCCAGACCGAACAGTACGCCCATCAGGATGATCGGCATGAAGCTGATCACGGGGCTGCCCGGCTGGATGTGGAGCGCCTCGGCGAACCATCCGTACTCGAACACCAGGGCGACGACACCGAATGACGCGCAGACGCTGAGCAGGTAGCCAAGCGTCGCCTTGATCGGCACCCAGATCGAGCGGAACACCATCGTGAGCAGGATGAGTGACAGGCCGACAACGACGACACCGAACGGCAGCAGCGCAGCACCGAGCTTGTCCGACACGTCGATGCCGACGGCAGTGAAGCCCGTGACCGAGAGGTCGACGTCATACTCCTCGAGGAAGTAGTCGTGCATGTCACGGATCTCGGCGACGAGCGCCTTGGTCTCCGGAGAGTCGGGACCGCCGGTCGGAATGACCTGCACGATGCCGGTGTCAGCCGTCTCGTTCGGCGTCGCCAGGGGAACAGCTTCCACGCCGTCGAGCTTTTCGATCTCGCTCTTGAGGTCGTCCATGAGGCCAAGCGGGTCGTTTGATGTGACGATGCTGCCCGTAACGATGAGCGGGCCGTTGAAGCCCTCACCGAAGTGGTCGGAGACGATGTCGTAGGTGACGCGAGCCGGGTCACCCTCGGGCAGGCCACCGGCATCCGGCAGCGCGAGGCGCAGGCCGAGAGCTGGCGCGGAGGCGAGGCCGAGCACGGCGACGACGGCGAGGATCGTGACGATCGGGAATCGCGTCGCCGTCTTCACCCAGCCCGAGAAGAAACGGTTGGGGCGGTGGGCGGATGCCGGGAGCTCGCCAGCGTCTGCGACATCGACGTGTGCGCCGGAACGTCCCTCAGCGTGGGCGGCAGCAGCCTCTGCGTGCGCTGCAGCGTGGGCGCGGCGCGCCTTCCGCGTCGGCTTGGCCGGCTTCGGGCGCAGCCGGTCACCGGCGAAGCCGAGGAGCGCGGGGATCAGGGTGAGGGAGATGAGCACGGCGACGGCGACACCGGCCGCAGCCGAGACACCCATGATCGTGAGGAACGGGATGCCGGCAACGCCGAGGCCGACGAGCGCGATGATGACCGTGAGCCCAGCGAAGATGACGGCGCTTCCCGCCGTCGCGACGCTTCGGGCGGCAGACTCCTCGGTCTCGAGCCCGTCACGGAGTTGCTCCTGGTATCTCGAGATGATGAAGAGCGCGTAGTCGATGCCGACCGCGAGGCCGAGCATGAGCGAGAGCATGGGCGTCGTCGACGTGATCGAACCGAACGCCGTTGCCACAAAGATGAGCGCAACCGAGATGCCGACGCCGAGCAGGGCGGTCAGCAGTGGCATGCCCGCCGCGAGGAACGAGCCGAGCGTGAGGAGGAGCACAACGAGGGCAACGCCGACACCGATGAGCTCGGTGGCGGTCAGGACGGGAAAGCTCGCGCTGAACAGCTGGCCGCCGAGCGCGGATTCCGAACCGTCCGGAAGTGCGTCAGCGATGGCATCCGCTTCTGCAATCAGGGCGTCTTTGGTTGCCTCGGTGACCTCGTACTGCGGGCCGTCGAGCTGGATGCTGATGAGTGCCGCGCGCTCGTCGTCGCTGACCGCGCCGTCGATGTTCTCGTCGAACGGCGAGACGGCGCTCTCGACGCCCTCGATGTCGTTGAGCGCGTCGACGCCGTCGGTGATGGCCGTCGCGACGGCCTCGTCGGTGACCTTCTCGCCTTCCGGCGCCACAATCGCGAGCTGTGCTGACGCGCCACTCACCTGCGGGAACGTCGTCGACAGTGAGTCGAGCGCACGCTGCGACTCGGTGCCGGGGATGGAGATCGAGTTGTCGAGTCCCTGGTTGAACAGGAGAGCGCCACCGCCGACGAGGGCAAGGATGAGGATCCAGGCGCCGACGACGATGCCGCGCGCGCGAAACGCCCAGCGACCAAGTGAGTAGAGCAGTGAGGACACGAGTCTCCTAGGAGGGCGGGGTGTGTGTGGGGTTACGCGTGAGATACACCGGCGTATTCAATACACGAATGTATCCGATACACTGGTGTATCGCAAAACTCTCTCAGTAAGGTGTCAGGGTGTCTCTTTCAGTCGAACAATCGGAAGCGCAGGGCGAATCCACGCGCCGTCGCAAAACCCGGGATCGTTTGATCGACGCCGCATACGAGGTGTTCGCCGAGACCGGGATTCACGCGGCATCAGTGGAAATGATCACCGAGCGCGCGAATTTCACGCGGGGTGCCTTCTACTCGAACTTCGAGTCGAAGGAAGAACTCTTCTTCGCGCTCGCCGAGCGGGAGAATCGGCTGCGGTTCGAGCGCCTGCAGGAGGGCGTCGACTCGATTCTGCCTGGCGTCGATGTCGCGGCTGCGGTGACCGAGGGTACGCTCAGCCAGATCGTGATGCAGTTCCTCGAGCTGCAGGGCGATGACCGTCGGTGGTGCCTCGTTCAGTCGGAGTTCCGGCTGCTCGCCATGCGGGACTCGAGCGTTGCCGCGTCGTACCTCGAGTTCCAGCGCAACTTCCAGTCGCAGCTCGCCGCGAGGCTCGACGACGCCGTTCGATCGGTCGGACTCGAGTTCATCATCGATCCCGTGGATGTGACGCGGCTCATCCTCAACGTCTACGAAGCAGCGATGCAGGAGTCGATCCTCGAGGGAAGCAGCGACCTCAACATGGCGAGGTCGCCGATCGTGCTCGGCACGCTCCCGCCGCTGATCCAGTCGCTGACGCGAGCGCTGTAGCGCAGCGTCCGTACCAGCCGCATCCGACGCCTGGTGGTATTCGCCCAGGCGGGTGCACGCGCGGTTGCTCGGCCAGGAACGGCTGGACGGTTCGTGCTCGGCCAGAAACGGCTCGAGTTTCTCGGGAATCGCGACCGTTTCTGTCCGAGAGCGGAGGAATGCACACCGACAGCGAGCATTTGTGACCGACCAGTGGACGCGACCGCACGCCCGGTGCACGAAAATGGCCCCCTGCCCGGAATACCGGGCCTCAGGGAGCCATTTTCGGCAAAGCGAATGGGCGCTAGCCGACCGTCGGGCCGAACGCCGCCGGAAGTGTGGCCGTGTGCACCGAACGCAGCTCATCGACCGTCGCCGTGAAGAGGTCCTGGATCTCGAGTGCCGGTGACGCCTTGTCGGTGACACCGATGCGCAGCACCGGGTAGTCGCGCCCCTCGCAGAGTCCGCGGAACTTGACGTCGTCCTCGCGCGGAACCGACACGAGCACACGCCCGGTGGACTCGGAGAACAGCGCGGTCGCCACGTCGACACCATCGCGCTCGACGATCTCGCTGAGCCAGACGCGCGCGCCGACGCCGAAGCGCAGCACGCTCTCGGCGAGTGCCTGAGCGAGGCCTCCGTCGGAGAGGTCGTGCGCGGACGCGATGATCGACGACTGGGCTCCGGCGTGCAGCAGGGCGGCGAGGTCCTTCTCGCGGTCGAAGTCGACCTCGGGCGGAAGGCCACCGAGGTGGTCGTGGATCGTGCCGGCCCACGCCGAGCCCGAAAGCTCCTCACGGGTGATGCCGAGCAGGTAGATGTTGTCGCCTTCGTCCTGCCAGCCGCTCGGCACGCGCCGTGCGACGTCGTCGATCACGCCGAGCACACCGACGACGGGCGTCGGGAAGATCGGGGTGTCGCCGGTCTGGTTGTAGAACGACACGTTTCCGCCGGTGACGGGAACCTCGAGTTCGAGGCAACCGTCAGACAAGCCTTCGACGGCCTGTGAGAACTGCCACATCACCTCGGGGTTCTCGGGAGATCCGAAGTTGAGGCAGTCGGTGACTGCTGCCGGCACAGCACCGGTGCAGGCGACGTTCCGGTACGCCTCGGCGAGGGCAAGCTTCGCGCCGAGCGACGGGTCGAGCTGGCAATAGCGGCCATTGGCATCCGTCGCGATCGCAAACCCGAGCCCGGACTCCTCATCGACACGAATCATCCCGGCATCGTCCGGGAACGCGAGCGCGGTGTTCCCCATCACGTAGTAGTCGTACTGGTTGGTGATCCAGCTCTTGTCGGCAAGGTTCGCCGACCCGAGCAGCGCGAAGAACTGCGAACGCAGCGTCGCGGCATCCGTCGGTCGTTCCAGAGCGGATGCCGTATCCGCCTGCAGCGCGTCGAGCCAGGCCGGGTACGCAACGGGGCGCTCGTACACGGGCCCGTCGACGGCAACCGTCGACGGGTCGACGTTGACGATCTCCTCACCGTGCCAGTTGATGATGAGCCGTCCGGTGTCGGTGACCTCGCCCATGACGGACGTTTCGACATCCCACTTCGCGGTGACCGCGAGAAAGCCCTCGAGCTTGTCGGGCTCGACGACGGCCATCATGCGTTCCTGCGACTCCGACATGAGGATTTCCTCCGGCGTGAGCGACGGGTCGCGGAGGAGCGTGTGCGACAGCTCGATGAACATGCCACCGTCACCGTTCGCGGCGAGCTCGCTCGTTGCACAGGAGATGCCGGCGGCACCGAGGTCCTGGATGCCCTCGACGAGCTTCTCCTTATAGAGCTCGAGGCAGCACTCGATGAGCACCTTCTCGGCGAAGGGGTCGCCGACCTGTACGGCCGGCCGCTTGGTCGGGCCAGCGGCGTCGAACGAGTCAGACGCGAGGATCGACGCACCGCCGATGCCGTCGCCACCGGTGCGGGCGCCGAACAGGACGATCTTGTTGCCGACACCCGAGGCGTTGGCGAGGTGCAGGTCTTCGTGGCGGAGCACGCCGACCGAGAGCGCGTTGACGAGCGGGTTGCCCTGGTAGACCTTGTCGAAGTAGGTCTCGCCACCGATGTTCGGCAGGCCGAGGCAGTTGCCGTAAAACGAGATGCCACTCGTGACACCGTGCACGACACGCGCGGTGTCCGGGTCGTCGATCGCACCGAACCGCAGCTGGTCCATGATGGCGACGGGACGTGCGCCCATCGAAATGATGTCGCGGACGATACCGCCGACACCGGTCGCAGCACCCTGGAACGGCTCGATGTAGCTCGGGTGGTTGTGGCTCTCCACCTTGAAGGTGACGGCCCAGCCCTCGCCGACGTCAACGACGCCGGCATTCTCGCCCATGCCGACCATGAGGTTCTTCTTCATGGCGGGGGTGACCTTCTGGCCGAACTGCTTCAGGTAGATCTTGCTCGACTTGTAGGAGCAGTGCTCGCTCCACATCACCGAGTACATCGCGAGCTCACCCGACGTCGGACGACGGCCGAGGATTTCCTTGATCTTCTCGTACTCATCAGGCTTGAGCCCGAGAGCCGCGTACGGCTGCTCTTTCTCGGGAGTGGCTATTGCGTTCGAGACAGTGTCGGCGACAGACGTTGCGGGGATGCTCACGAGGGGAGGCTCCTAGATCGAGGGATGCCGGATGGGGCCATTCTATCGGGCGACCGGATGCCTCCAGCCCGGTCGTTTCGCGGCTAGCGATCTCCGCCGGGAGGGCCGACCACGAGCAGGGTGGCAAAGATCACGACGAGCGCAACGACGAACAACACGATGAGGATGACCGGGTGGTTGAGGAACCAGCGCAGCAGGCGGTCGACCCAGGTCTTGTCGCCGGGATGGTCGGTCTCGGTGCGGCGCCATGAGCCGTTGAGCTTTCCTGTGCGGTCGGCCCACAGGTCGAACGGGATCGTCGCGTACGGAACGACGGCGGTGATCACGCCGAGAGCGATGAGCCCCATGCTCCAGCGCTGGTTCAACCCGACGAGAACGGCGGTCATCGCGTACGCGAGGAATACGAACCCGTGGATCGTGCCCCCGACCCGAACGCCGAGGTCGCCGAGCTCACCGGGCACCCAGACGTACTTCATGAGCAGGCCGAGAATGAGCAGGGTCCAGGTCACCGCTTCGGCGAACGCGAGGGTGCGGTAGAACAGGCGGGGAGACACAGAAAACACTCCAGGAGTTGACGGCGCAGGCAGCGTCACAAAACGGATGCCGGTGGCCGGGTGATGAGGGACGCCCCCATCCTGTCAGGGCAAACCTGAATGCACGCCGCCGCACGCCGTCCGAATAACGTGCGCGAGAGCATCCGTCGACATCTCCACCGCACGGGGGATATGCCCGCTCGAGCGCAACTGCCAGAGTAGGGGGAACCCCGCCCCTCTACTTCAGGAGCAGAATGCCCACGGGAGTACCCATCGAATTCGCCGGCCTCACCAAGAGGTTCGGACCTGTCGCCGCTGTTTCCGACCTGACCTTCACCGTTGAACCCGGCCGGGTCACCGGATTCCTCGGGCCAAACGGCGCAGGCAAGACCACGTCGCTCCGGATGCTGCTCGGTCTCGTTGCCCCGACATCCGGGACCGCGACGATCGGCGGGGTCAGGTACCCCGACCTGCTCTCACCGCTGACCACCGTTGGTGCGGCACTGGAAGCCGCGAGTTTCCACCCGGGACGGTCAGCGCGTGATCACCTGCGGGTCTACGCCCAGGCTGGCCGGATCGACCCGAAACGTGTCGACATGGCTCTCGAGACCGTCGGTCTCGCGGAGTACGCGACACGCAGGGTCGGCGGGTACTCGCTCGGAATGCGGCAGCGGCTCGGTTTGGCCTTCGCGCTTCTCGGCGACCCCGGCGTTCTTGTCCTCGACGAGCCGATCAACGGCCTCGACCCCGAGGGCATCAAGTGGATTCGCGGCTTCCTCCGCACCCTCGCCGCCGAGGGGCGCACCGTTCTCGTCTCGTCCCACCTGCTCAGCGAGGTGCAGCAATCGGTCGACGAGGTCGTCATCATCGCCAAGGGCGCCCTCGTGCACCGTGGCCCGCTGTCCAGCCTCGAGATCGAAGGGGCCGCGACGAAGGTGATCGTTGATTCTCCGAACCGGGAGGCGTTGACGGCTGCGCTCGCCGCGGCATCCGCCACGTTCGACATCGCACGGGCCGGTGTGCTCGTTTCCGGCCTCGAACCCGGGGAGGTCGGCCACATCGCCTTCCTGGCCGGAGTGGAGGTGAGTTCGCTGCATCGACAAAAGTCGGGTCTCGAGGACTCATTCCTCGCGCTCGTCGGAGAGGGGGGATCGCTGTGAACATGTTCGTTCCCGCGCTCCGCTCGGAGATCACCAAGCTTCTCACCACCAAAATCTGGTGGATCCTCGCCATCATCCTGTTCCTCTACGTCGGCACCGTGTCTGGCGGGCTCGGCGCAGTGTTCGGTTTCCTCACCCAGACGACGGGCGTCGAAGCGTCCCAGGCACCGCCGACCGACGTGCTCGCGCCGATGCTTTACGGGTCGGTATCGACGTTCGGCTACGTCTTCCCGGTTCTGCTCGGTGCGCTCGCCGTGACGAGCGAATACCGGCACCAGATGCTCACGCCCACCTTCCTCGCGATCCCGAAGCGCGGAGTCGTGCTCGGAGCGAAAAGTGTCGCCCTGCTGATCTTCGGCATGGTCTACGGCGTGATTGGCGTGATCGCGTCTGTCGGTGCTGGCGCGGGAGTGCTCGCGCTCTTCGGCATGGAAACTCAGCTCGGCGACAGCGACACCTGGGCTCTCATGGCCCGCGGTGTGCTCGCGCTTGGACTGTGGGCCGTCATCGGCGTCGGCCTCGGAGCGCTCATTCCCAACCAGGTGGCCGCGATCGTCGTCATCCTCGCGTTCACCCAGTTCGTCGAACCGACGCTCCGTACCATCGTCATGTTCGCCGACTGGGCCGCCGTCGTCGGCAAGTTCCTGCCGGGCGCGGCGAGCGATGCGCTCGTCGGTGCCCCGAGCTTCTTCACCATGGGGATGACAACGGATGCCCTCGAATGGTGGCAGGGCGGCCTCCTGCTCGCAGCGCTTGCGCTCGTGCTGACCGTCGTGGGGCACTTCGTGTCGTGGAAGCGGGACGTCACGTAGGCGCCGGGCAGAACTCGGCGGTCGCCCCTTGACCGTCAGAGGGGCGAAGCGGATGATCAGGCAAACGTTCGCTATCGAAAGAGAGCCGTTCATGACCGTCCTGTCTCCGGAACTCAAGCCGCTGTCCCCCCAGGTCGTCGCTCAGGTCAGTGCGACGGCGCCCGGTCTCGGACCTGAGGACATGAGCCCGGTGATCGGGCCGTTGTTCGACAGGCTGTTCGACGACCTCACGTCCGCGGGGGTCACGCCAGGCGAAGAAGCCCTCGCGATGTACGAGGAGCTCGACCCTGACACCGACGGGGCCGGCGCGCGTGCGTACGCGGCGTTCCCGGTTCCCGCCGCCACGGTATCCGCGTCGGGGTATACGGTCACCGAAGTTCCGGGTACCGACCTCGCCGTCACCTGGGTTCATCGCGGGGTGATGGCAACCATCGGTGACGTCTGGGAAGCACTGTTCGGCTGGATCGAGGCGAACGGCTACACGCCGGTGGGGATGTGCCGCGAGGTGTACCTGGTGTCACAGCCGCTGCCGCAGGAGGAGTGGGTGACCGAGTTGCAGCAACCGGTCGTGCGCGCGTAACGGACCGTTTGCCAGAAAAGGCTCCCTGCCGCGGGAAAATCCGCGGGCAGGGAGCCTTTCTTGGCAAATCGAGCTGCTGGACCGGAGGGGCTAGACCGCCTGCAGCGCCTGGATCGCGCTCGTGAAGAGGGTGAGTCCGTCGACGCCCGAACGCATGGCATCCGTCATGTCGGGACCGAAGCCGGGTTCAACGGCGTGCTCGGGGTGCGGCATGAGACCGACGACGTTGCCGCGCTCGTTGGTGATGCCGGCGATGTCGCGCAGTGAACCGTTCGGGTTGACGCCGAGGTAGCGGAAGACGACGCGTCCTTCACCCTCGAGCCGATCGAGTTCGTCTTCGGAGGCGATGAATCCGCCCTCGCCGTTCTTCAGCGGGATGACGATCTCGTCGTTCGGCTCGAAGCCCGTCGACCACGCGGTGTCGGTGTTTTCCACGCGCAGAGCCTGGTCGCGGCGGATGAACAGGCCGTGATCGTTGCGGATGAGTCCGCCGGGAAGCAGGTGTGCTTCGGTGAGCATCTGGAATCCGTTGCAGATTCCCAGCACGGGCATTCCGGAGTTCGCCGCGTCGATGACCTCGGCCATGATCGGAGAGACGGATGCGATCGCACCGGCGCGCAGGTAGTCCCCGTAGCTGAATCCGCCGGGAAGAACGAGGGCATCGACGCCGTGGAGGTCGTGTTCGCCGTGCCAGAGCGCTACCGGCTCAGCACCGGCGATGCGGATCGCGCGCTGAGCGTCACGCTCGTCGAGCGACCCAGGAAAGGTGATGACGCCGATGCGCATGGCTACTCCGCCTCGGGGTAGGTGATGGCGACGACGTCTTCGATGACCGCGTTTGACAGGATCTCGTCGGCGATCTTCTCGACGTCCGCGCGGACGGCATCCGTCACCGGACCATCGACGGTGAGCTCGAATCGCTTGCCGATGCGAACCCCGCTGAACTCGGTCTTGCCGAGACGGGCGAGCGCTCCCGCGACGGCCTTACCCTGCGGGTCAAGCAGTTCGGCCTTCGGCATAACTTCAACGACGATTGTGGGCACGGATGTCTCCCGGCTGTCAGAGGTGGGCGAGCTTTCATCCTATCGGCACCTCGAACTTTCGAATGATGCCCTTAACAGGTGGTCGAAGTAGGATTTCGAAACGAAAGAGAGACGATGAATCACTCCGCCCTCACCCCGGTGTTCGCCGTATTGCGATGGTCGCTGCATTCGCTGCTGATCGCACTCATCGTCGTCGTCATCGTTCGGTCGGTGATCACCGACTCGCCCATCGCCGGGCTCATCCACGGCCTCGCGGTCCTCATGCTCGCGATCTACCTCGGCGGTGCGCTCGTCGCCCACCTCAAGCCCGAGTTCGTCGCATCGTCCCGCTGGGTTCCGGTGCTGTGGATCGCCCTGCTCACGGGAGTGTGGGCCGCGCTTCTCTCCATCACACCGGATGCCGCGTTCATCGTCTTCCCGCTGTTCTTCCTCTACCTGCAGGTGCTTCCACCGAAGGTTGCGGTACCCGTCGTGGCGGCGACGACGGGGGTCACCATCCTGGCCATCGGCCTTGATTCGGGGGTTTCGGTTGGCGGCGTGATCGGGCCGCTCATCGGTGCCGGTGTCGCCCTCGCCATCGGATTCGGCTATCGGGCGCTGTATCGCGAGGCAGAGGAACGCCAGCAGCTCATCACCGAACTGCTCGAGACCCGCGGCGAGCTCGCCATCGCCGAGCGGTCGGCGGGGATGCTGGCCGAGCGCGAACGACTGGCCCGCGAGATCCACGACACAGTGGCGCAGTCGCTGTCGAGCATTCAGCTGCTCCTGCACGCTGCGGAACGACTCGACACCGAACGGCCTGGCCTCAAGCAACTGCAATTGGCCCGGGAAACCGCGGCCGATTCACTCGTCGACACCCGGCGCATCATCCGCGAACTGACACCGCCGGCGCTCGATGACCGGACCCTTCCCGCCGCGCTCAAACGCCTGGCAGCGTCCACCGAGCAGACCCTCCGTGCCGGCGGAGCAGGCACGACCGTGAACTTCTCCGTCGAGGGCGATCCCGTTCCTCTTCCCATGACCGTCGACGCCACCCTGCTGCGGATCGCCCAGGGGGCCATCGCCAACGTGGCGAGGCACGCTCGGGCAACGCGCGCCGACCTCACCCTCACCTATCAGTCAGACGGCGTCTCCCTCGACGTCGTCGATGACGGCAGGGGATTCGACCCCGAACTCGCAGCGTCAGCCGCTCGAGCCGATGGCACCTTTGGGCTCACCGCCATCCGCCAGCGCGTCGACGCCCTCGGCGGAGTGCTCAGCATCGAATCGAGGCCGGGGGAGGGGACAGCGCTCGCCGTGACCCTGCCCATCCTGCAGTCGAGTTCCGCCATCCGATCCGAGACGCAGCCGAAGGTCAGCACATGATCCGCCTCCTCATTGCCGACGATCATCCCGTTGTGCGCGCCGGTCTCGGTGCGCTCTTCGCGACCGAGCCCGACTTGATTGTTGTCGGCGAGGCGGCATCCGGGGAGGAAGCTGTCGCGCGGAGTTACGCCGGCGTCGACATCGTGCTCATGGACCTGCAGTTCGGCGGCGGCATGCAGGGGGCAGACGCGACGAGGCGCATCCGCGAACGTCCCGGTGCTCCGCACGTGCTCGTTCTCACCAATTACGACACGGATGCCGACATCCTCGGTGCTGTCGAAGCGGGAGCCGCCGGCTACCTGCTCAAGGACGCGCCGCCCGAGGAACTGATTGCGGCGGTGCGTGCTGCAGCGCGGGGCGAGAGCGCACTCGCTCCCACCGTCGCCGGTCGGCTTGAGGCCCGCCAGAATGCTCCGGATGATGCGCTGAGCGCGCGCGAAACCGAGGTGCTCACCCTCGTCGCCGACGGCATGTCCAATCGCGACATTGCCAGGCGGCTCTTCCTCTCCGAGGCGACGGTGAAGAGCCACCTCGTGCACATCTTCACCAAGCTGCAGGTCTCCTCGCGAACCGCCGCCGTGGCATCCGCCCGGGAACGCGGAGCGATCCGTTCGGCCTGAGCCGCGGCTCAGGCGTCAGGAGCGCGCGGTCGCGTGGAGCGTGCGGACGTCAGACCGTGATCGACTCGGCCGGCTCGTGGAGCGTGCGAAGTGCTGCGACGACATCGGTGTGCCACCGACGGGCGAGGGGAACGACCTTCCGGTACATCGCTGCCTCGTGGGTGGCGCCCTGATAGCGAACGGCGCTCGCGGCGACGCCCGATGCGCGCAGGATCGTCGCGTATCCCTCGCCGTCGAGGCGCAGCGCATCGTACTCGGCCGTGAGGATGACCGCCGGCGGAAGGCCGCGGTGGGTGAGCGCTCGTGCCGGTGAGGCATATGGCTCGCTCGCTCGCGACCGGTCGCCGAGGTAGGCCTCAGCGACCTGGACGAGCTCGCGCCTGGCCAGGAAGCTCGGGATGCGCATCTCGCGGATCGGAGCCATGTCGATGCTCTTGCCGGTGAGGTCGGTCACCGGCACCTCGAGTACCTGAAGCCGGAGGGGATGTCCGAGCCTGTCGCGGTTGAGCAGGGCGACGCTCGCCGCGATGTTTCCGCCGGACGAGGTGCCGTTGAGGGCGAGCCGGTCCGGGTCGATGCCCAGTTCGTCGGCCTTGTCGATCAGCCAGCGAAGGGCCGCGTAGCCCTGTTCGACCTGCGTCGGGTAGCGATGTTCCGGCGCGAGCGCGTAGTCGACGGCGACGTGGATGACGCCGGCATCAGCGGTCCTTGAGCGGAACGCCGCGTCGACGCTCGTGTCCTCAACGCTGCCGAGCTGGAACGATCCGCCGAAAAACGCGAGCACGGCGGGGAGCGCAGTTCCATCCGTCGGTGACGTCCCGAGGGGGCGGTAGACCCGGACGCGAACCGTCGGGAAACCGGTGACATCGACCAGATAGTCGGTGATGTCGACGTCCGGGGGTTCGATCCCGACCCGTCCGAAGAGTTTGGTGTCCCACTTCTGGGCATTCCGGCGCTTCCATGCCGGTGTCTTGCGTTTCGCGACCTCCGCGGGAGTGAGAACGGGCTTGGGGGCGCGGGAGACCGATTTCGCCGCCGCGGCCGTCTTGTCGTGTGATGCCTCCCGGCCGGCGACCGCGGTCCCAGCGGCTTTCGTGCCGACGGTGCCCGCCGGCGATTCACGAAGGGCCCTGAACGCGGCGAACCGTCGCCAGGGGACCACCTTCGACAGGGCGCTCGTGAGGAAACCGGTGACGATGCCGCGCGTTTCGGCGACCATGTCGCGGCGTCGCTCCAGGTACAGCTTCTGGAAGTACGGATCGAGTGGCATCAAATTCCCCTTGCTCAGTCGCACGAGGCTATCAACTTCCATAGCTGGACACCCGGGCCTTGCGACCCGGAAAGGGTTCTGACAGGCCCGTTCAGGAAGCGGAGATCTCGACCCGGATGAGGTTCGCCCACGGGTCGTCAAAGCTCACGGTCCTGCCATCGTCGCGCACCTGAACCTTGTGGTGCGTGAGCCGCTCGGTGAGTTCGCCGAGCGAGTCCGCCTCCGGTACCCGGATGTCGATGCGGCCAAGGCCGAGTGCCGGCATCCGCGGGCCGGCGCCGCGGGAATTCCAGACGTTCATGGCCATGTGGTGGTGGTACCCGCCGGCGGAGACGAAGAGGGCCTGGTTTCCGAGCGAGGTGGTTGCATCGAAGCCGAGGGTGTCGACGTAGAACTGCCGTGCCGTGGCGACGTCGCCGACGGAGAGGTGGACGTGGCCGACCTGGGTGCGGCCGAAGATTGCCTCATCGCCCGGCGTCGACTGTCCCTCGATCGTGAGGTGTTCCGAGAGGAACTGGTTCGGGTCGACGTAGAGCGTCGCCATCTCAACGGAACCGTGCACCCAGCTCCACTCGGTGCGGTCGCGGTCCCAGTACAGTTCGACGCCGTTGCCCTCCGGGTCCGTGAAATAGAACGCGATGCTCACGAGGTGGTCGGCGCTTCCGGTGAAGGTTCCCGGTGCCTTTCGCGCGACCGAATACAGTGCGGCCGCGAGAGCCGCTTTGGACTCGAAGAGGATCGCTGTGTGGAACAGTCCCGCCGAGCCGGCAGCGGCGTGGCGGAGTTCGGGAGCGTGCTCGAGGATGACCGTTGGCACGCCGCCGCGACCGAGCGTCACCGTGCGGTCGGTGGCCGACAGGATCCGCAGGGTGACGGCATCCGTGTAGTACGTGGTCATCGCATCGAGGTCGGCAACCAGCAGGGTGACGGGGCCCATCGCGGTGTCGGCGGCGAGCTTGTCTGGGGAGGGGTGCGTGGTCATGGTGGGTGTAACGGTAGTTGTAGCGACAACATTCCGCAAACTTCAGGATGCCGGCACAATCTCCCGGCCGAGCGACACGGTCCTTGAGTTGTTGGCGTAGTGGCCGTAGTTCGGGATGTCGCGATACCCGGCCGAGCGGTACAGCGCGATTGCCGTCGGATGGTTGAGATTGGTTTCGAGGATCATGAATGTCACCCCGTGCGCGCGAGCCGAGTTTTCGAGCCAGGACAGGACTGCGCGGGAGTAGCCGCGGCCCCTGTGACGTTCGTCGACGAACATCCGTTTGAGCTCTCCGATGCCGCTGGCGCTGGCACTTTCGACGCTGCGCCAGGCGCCCATTGCGACCGGTTCATCACCGACGTAGCCTACGGCGAAGACTCCGCGCGGAGGCTGGAAGTCGGCATCGTCGATGGGGGTCTCGTCGGATCCGCCATAGATGCTGACGTACAGATCCTGAAGCTGGCCGATGAGTCGGCCAACGTCGGGGTGCGAGTATTCGCGCCGCTCAATGGCGAGAACGGGCTCGTCATGCTGCATGGATCGTCTCCGACGTACTCAGGCGGCCGCGACGGTGCGCTTGCGGAGGTCGAGCAGGCTGAGCACGAGCGCAACCACGAGCAACCCGACAATGATGAGCGTTCCGCGGCCGTAAGCATCCCGATAGATCGCCTCTGTCGTCTCGACTCCCTGCTCGGCGTACAGCGTCGCGAAGAATGTGCTCGAAGCGACGGCGACGCCGATCGCCGTGCCGACGCGCTGGCCCACCTGCGCCACCGAGCCTGCGACGCCGCCCTGGGTGACCGGAACCTCCTGGAGCGTGAGCGTCTGGTTCGGTGAGATGACGAAGCCACCACCAGCTCCGGCGATGGTGAGCACAGCGGCGAGCAGCCACGGCGTCAACTCTTCCGGTGTGAACGCGACGATCGGCAGGGTGGAGCCGATGCCGGTTGCCGCGAGCGCGACGCCCAGCACGACGATCTTCCTGCCCTGTGTGTTGACAAGGCGGCCGCCGAGCCACGACGTCACCGCCGAGGCGAGAGCAAACGGGATCGAGACCATTCCCGCGAAAACGGCCTCGAGTCCAAGGCCCTGCTGCAGAAACAGAGTGACGATGAGGAACATGGCGGGGATCGCGGCGAAATATGCGGTCGCGATCAGGATGCCGTTGCGGTACGACGCGAGGCGAAGCAACCCGAAGTGCACCACTGGTGATTTGCCGATGCGGAGGTAGCGGCGTTCCCACCAGACGAACGCGGCACCGGCCACCACAAACCCGATGAGCCAGAGCCAGCGGCGGGGGTCGTCATCCGGGCCGCCCGTTGTCAGGACGAACGGCAGCATCAGGCTGAAGGTGGCGAATCCGAGCAACAGGATGCCGGTGACGTCGAGGCTCGATGCCCCACCCTCGTGGATCTGTCGTTTGGGCAGGAGCCGCCAGGCGAACCAGATTGCGAGGAGGCTCAGCGGGATGTTCATCCAGAACAGGAGCCGCCAGCCGTTCTCCAGTCCGCCGACCGCGATGAGCAGGCCACCGACCGTCGGTCCGAACGCCGTCGACAAGCCGATCGTCGCGCCGAACAGGCCGAAAGCCCGTCCCCGTTCGGCGCCCTGGAACAGTTGCTGGATCAGTCCGAGCACCTGCGGCATCTGAATGCCCGCCGCGACTCCCTGCAGGATGCGACCGAGGACGAGGATCTCGATGCTCGGCGCCAGCGCGCACAGCAGGCTCGCGAGCATGAACGAGGTGAGTCCGATCAGGAACATGTTGCGGCGCGACTTGAGGTCACCTAGCCGACCGGACGGCACGAGCGCGAGTCCAAAGGCGAGTGCGTAGCCGGCAACGATGAGCTGCAGTTCTGTTGCGCCGCCGCCGAGCGATTCTTCAATCGACGGCAGGCCGACGTTGACCTTCGACAGGTCGAGGATCGTCAGGCAGGCAACCCCAGCGCAGACCCAGAAACTCTGCCATTTAACGCGTTCGCTGTGTGCATCGGTTTTGGAGGTATCAGCCACCCTTCGCACTCTACGCGGTGAGGCGAAGGAGCAATTCCCGGTAGCGGTCTGCCGTTTTCTCGACTATGGCCTGCGGCAGCTCGGGTGGCGTTCCGGTCTGGTCCCAGTTGGCGGCGAGCCAGTCGCGCACGATCTGCTTGTCGAAGCTGGCCATGCGGGCTTCGTCCGTCGCAGCGCTCTCGTACACCGCGGCATCCCAGTACCTCGACGAATCCGAGGTGAGAACCTCGTCGCCGAGGGTGATGAGGCCCGTCGCGCGGTCGCGACCGAACTCGAACTTGGTGTCAGCGAGGATCACACCGCGTTTCTCAGCGAGGGCGGACGCCTCGGCGTAAATCGCGAGGGACAGATCGCGCAGCGCGATGGCATCCGCCTCACCGATGAGCTCGACGCTCTGCTCGAACGAGATGTTCTCGTCGTGCTCGCCCATCGGCGCCTTGTACGCGGGGGTATAGAGGGGCTCGGACAGGCGGTCGCCGTTGGACAGGCCGGCGGGCAACGGGATGCCGCACACGCTCTGTGACGCGACGTACTCCTTCCAGCCGGAGCCGGTGAGGTAGCCGCGGACGACGCATTCGACGGGGAACATGTCGAGTTTCTTCACGAGCATTGCGCGACCGGCGACCTCACGGGGGATGATCTCGGCGACACCGCCGTCGTGGGTCAGTTCGTGGTCGGGCAGGAGGTGGTTGGGCACGCTCAGCTGGTCGAACCACCACAGGCTCAGTGTGGTGAGGAGTTCACCCTTGCCGGGGATGCCGGGGGAGAGCACGTGGTCGAAGGCGCTGACCCGATCGCTCGCGACCACGAGGAGAGAGTCGGATGCCGTGCCGTCGGCGCGTTCGTAGAGGTCACGGACCTTGCCGGAGTAGACGTGTTTCCAGCCGGCCAGGTCAGTCGATTCGCTCACGGACCCATTATCGCGGGGTTCGATCCCGAGCTCGACCTCCGTTTGCCACAAAGGGCGCGGGACGGGTGGCATCCGCCGTTCTACGGAGCCATTTTTGGCAGATCGGTCTCGTGGCGGGAGGCTTGCTGGGCTGGCGATACTATTGGCGTCGAATTGCTCGTGAGGTGGCGAGCCAGCGAGCGAGATGTGGGAGCGGAATGTCGACGGCGTGGACGGGGCACAACTGGCAGCTGATCGACCCGGAGGACTCGCTGACCATGGTCGGTGCCACTTTCGGAATCGGAACGCTCAACGAGCCGCTCGACGCGGCCGGGTCACTGTCGATCGCCCTCGCCGCCCTCAAGGCGGAACTGACCCGTCCGGTCGAGCTGGGCGACGGCAGGACCTATGTGCCCGAGGGGCTCGTCGATCTCCGCTCGGACACCGCTACCATCGCCATCCGCGGAAGTCTCGAGGGTGTCACAGCCGCCTGGCGGAGGTTGCCGACGCTCTCCGCCGACGCGATTCCCGACGATGTTTTCCCTGTGCGTCCCGAGCAGCCTGTCTGGCCCGCTGACCTGCTGGTTCGAACCGGCCGCAACGCCGCAGTGCTCTCGCGCTGGCAACTCACCGCTCCCGACGTCCACGAGCGCGCGAGCGCACTTCTGGCTCGACTCGATCCGTCAGCGGGGAACGTACCCGCGGTGTTCTTTACGACCGATGAATCCCTCGTGGGCATGGGGTTCCCCGTTCGGGAGGACCTGCCAGTCTTCGCGCCGGTGACGTGGGCCGATGGTACGGCGCAGCCGGACCTGACCCCGGGCATTGACCCGACCGTTCTCGCGAACAACCGGGCAGGACTTCTGCCGCGTCCAGATGAGGATGTCCTGTGCTCCGCCCTGGTCCCTCGCACTCCCGCTGGCGCTGCGGCTGCAGATGTGCTCAGGGCACAGCTGCAGGCCATGCCGGCGAACAGCAGGGCAGGCCTGACGATCCGCGGGATTGTTGTCGGCCTCGGCGCGAACTACTGCGTCTTCCTCCGGGCAGACCGGGTTCCGGACGAGGCGACTCGGCGGATGCTTCTCGGCGAGTTCAGCCGAAACCTCGGCATGGTGCCTGATCCCTGGCTGGACGTCGCAGCCGCCGAGGTGAGCCGTCAGCCGTCGCCCCGCCTCGAACGGGAACGCCGGGTCTTCGGCCTCGATCCGGTGCTCCAGGCAACGAGCGCCGACATCCGGCATGCCATCGCCTGTGCCGCCGAGACCATCCACCTTGCGCTCGGCCTCAGTCCCGCCGAACTCGACACGGGTTCGCGGCTCAACCTCGGTTCGATCCCCGGAGACCTCGAGCCGCTCGTCGGCTTCTGGGAGCCTCAGCTGGACGGCGCGCACGAGTTCCGCAGCAGCGGTGCGAACGGCACGCCGGTCACCACCGTCGCGGTCACGCCGAACAGCATCCTTCTCCCAGCGCGGCGACCCGAGAACATGCCGGGCCCGGCGACTCAGTGGGAGGGCGTCGACGCGGCTCGACTCCTCGCTGTCGTAAATGACGGGGCAGGCACACTCACCGTCATCGATGAGTCGATGGCGACGGTCTCGTTTGCACCTGCCCAGTTCCCTGACCCTGACCAGCTCATGCAGATCGTTGGCTACCACCTGGCCGGGGTCGTGCAGCTCTCGTTCCTCAGCGCGGTTCGGTTGCCGGACGATCCGCCGCCAGCGCCGGGCGGGGGATCGGCTCCGGGCGGATCGTCCGCGCCGGGTGGCGGATGGGCGCCAGGAGGGCTTTCTGCCCTCGGCGGCAGAGCGGCCTCAGGTGGGTCATCCTGGTCCGGCGGTCCATCCGTTTCCGCCGGTCCATCCGGTTCAGCCGTTCCATCCGTTCCGGGCGGCCTATCCGCGCCAGCCACGGCAGCGGCGGCAGGTGCACGATCGGGTCGACGTCCCAGACCTGCATCGAGTAAACCTCCGAGACACTGGCTCCCACGAGTCCTTGGACTGCTGACCGCTGCTGCGCTCGTCACCGCGTTTATTGTCCTCCGTGGTGTTTTCGATGGCCCCGCCGTCACGAAGGAGGCGACGTTCGGCGACACGGTGCGTCTCGCGAATGAGACCGAGATCACCGCGCGCGACTTCGACGTGGTCTTTCCTGGCGCCGATCAGACGGAGTACCTCGTCAGTGCGACCATCGAATTCTGCGCGGGTGGCGACACCGATGCGGATGATCTGCCTCCGGAGACCCAGCGCACCGTTTCGCCCGATGACTTCGTGATGGTGAATAAGGATGGGCAGGAGGGCCGGCTCATCGACAGTGATGACCAGCTCACGAAGGTCACCCTCGATCGCGACGAGTGCACAACGGGCGAGCTGGTCTTCGAGAGCCCGGAAGTGTTCACTCCCGCGATCGGTTACGCCAACGAGGTCGGCGACGAGATCACCTGGCTCGAGTAGCCCGGTCAGCCGGCTCGTGGGATCAGGCTCGGGTTACTCGGCGACGCGGGCGGCGATATCCGTCCGGAACTGTGCGCCCTCAAGCCGGATGAGGCCGAGCGCGTCGTATGCGCGAGCGCGCGCCTCGGTGAAGTCGTCTCCGAGCGCAACAACGCTGAGCACCCGACCGCCCGTCGACACGAGGTCGGCGCCCTGTTTCGCGGTTGCGGCGTGTGCGATGTGAACGCCGGGAACGGCATCCGCTTGCTCAAGTCCTGAAATCGGCAGGCCGGTGACGGGCGATGCCGGATAGTTCTCGCTCGCGAGGACGACGGTGACGGCGGATGCTGGCGCGAACGTCGGTGGATCGATGGTGCTGAGGGTTCCGGTTGCGGCTGCGTACAGCAGCTCAGACAGCGGGAACTCGAGGCGGGGCAGCACCACCTGGGTTTCGGGGTCGCCGAACCTGGCGTTGAACTCGATCACCCGGATGCCCCGGTCGGAGTCGCTGTCGCGTTTCGAGGTGAGGATGAGGCCCGCGTACAACAGCCCGATGAACGGGGTCTGCTCCTCGGCGAGCTGCCTCACCACGGGGACGGCGATCGTCTCGAGTACTTCAGCGACGAACGCGCTCTCGCTGCCGAACGACTCGTCGAGCCAGGGGAGCGGCGAGTATGCGCCCATTCCGCCGGTGTTCGGGCCTTCGTCGTTGTTGCCGAGTCGCTTGTAGTCCTGGGCGGGGGAAAGCGGCACGACCGTGTGCCCGTCGCTCACGAAGAAGAGCGACACCTCCTGGCCGTCGAGGAACTCCTCGACGAGCACGCTGCCAAGCTCGAGGTAGGTGCGGGCGTGCGCCAGCGCGGCATCCCGGTCGGTGGTGACGAGCACTCCCTTGCCGGCGGCGAGGCCGTCGGCCTTCACGACGTACGGTGCGCCGAACGTGTCGATGGCGGCTTCGGCTTCGGCGATCGTCGCTGCACGGCTGGCGCGGCCGGTCGGAACGCCGGCGATGTCCATGATGCGCTTGGCGAAGGTCTTGGAGCCCTCGAGCTGGGCGGCGGCCCTGCCCGGCCCGAAGACGGGGATGCCCTGTTCGCGAAGCTCATCGGCGACGCCGGCGACGAGCGGTGCTTCCGGACCGATGATGACGAGCTCGATGGCCTCGGCGATCGCGAAGTTCGTGACGGCGACCGGGTCGTTCGGATCGAGGTCGACGGTGGGCACAGTGCCGGCGATGCCCGCGTTTCCGGGGGCGGCGATGATGCTGTGTGCGGCATCCTCTCCGACGAGGGACAAGATGATGGCGTGCTCGCGGGCGCCGGAACCGAGGACAAGTATCTTCACGCGTACTAGCCTAGAGCGCATGGCACGTGCACGGATTGCTGACGATATCGGGCGTGAGGCCGTCGACAGGGCGGTCCGCGAGGCAGCCCTCCGCGATGACATTGCCACCGCGGTGCGCTACACGCTTCAGTTGCTCGCGGAACACTCGGAGGGCAATACCCTCGAGGTCCGTGTGCCGCCGTTCGGGGCCGTTCAGTGCATCGAGGGACCGCGGCACACCCGTGGTACCCCGCCGAACGTCATCGAGATGGGTGCGGACACCTGGCTGGACCTCGCGACGGGACGATTGTCGTGGGCTGAAGCGGCGGCATCCGGAGCGGTGCTCGCCTCTGGGCAGCGTGCCGACCTCACGGGCCACATACCGGTGCTGCGCCTGCCGAGGTAGCGCCCTCGCGCCCTCGCTCGCTCGCTCGCCGAGCGCTGCAGGTGCATGCCCGCGCTGCACTTACTTCTGCAGCGCAAGCATGGATGTGGCGCTCGGCGAAGTGCGGGGGGTCCGGGCGCCCGGTGAGCGCGTGCCCGCCCGCTCACGCCCGCGTGCCCGCCCGCTCGTGCCCGCTCACGCCCGCGTGCCCGCCCGCTCGTGCCCGCTCGCGCCCGGCGCTCGCTCGCGCGCGCCCGGCTCGCCGAGCGCTACAGATGCATGCCCGCGCTGCACATACTTCTGCAGCGCGAGCATGGATATGGCGCGCTCGACGAAGCGCGCCGGGCTCGGGCTCTCCGTTAGCGCGCGTCCGCGCGACGAAAGCGAGCCGGGGTCAGCGCCCGGGGAGGGCGTCGGGCTCGCCGAGCGACCGGCGCGCCAGGAGCGTCGCCCCCGCCGCCGCAGCCGGCATGGTGACGAGCGCACCGAACGGCACGAGGAAGAGCAGGAAGACGGCGACACCGAAGCCGAGCGTCGTCGAACGCTGCGCGCGGAGGGCCGCCCGGCGCTGGGCGAGCGCGAGTCCACGCCGCTCGAACGCCACGGTCGACAATTCGAGCGCGAGAAACCAGCCACCGGTAACCGCACCGAGCAGCCACGCGAGCAGCGTGCCGATCACGGGAACGAAGCCGAGCAGGAACAATCCGATACCGATCCCAATGGTGACCGCAAGAACCCGGATCGATTCGCCGATGCCCCGCGCAATCGACGCGAGAATCGGAGCCTCGACCTCGTGCGGAACGCCCCCGAGTGACTGTTCAACGCGCTCGGAGATTCTCTCGAAGAAGGGCTGGCCGATCAGCAGGGTAATGGCGGCATAGCTGTAGACGAAGATCATCAGTCCGGCACCGACGAGCGCAGCCATCACGAGGATGCGAATCCCCGTGCGGTACACCTCGTCCCAGTTCTCGGCGAACGGCGTGACGAAGGTTGCGATGTTCTCGAGGTTGAGCGCGAGCGCCACCGCGGCGGCGACGATCAGGACGAGCGTGATCAGCCCGGGAATCGCCCCGATCAGCATCAGCCGCGGTGAGGTGGCCCACAGGCGAAACCCTCGCCCAAGCAGACGGATGCCCATGGCGAATCCCGACACGAACCCGGTCTTCGTCTTCTGATCAGTCATGCCATCAGGCTAGCGGTCCGGCCCGCACCCGGCGCGGCGGCGTTCAATCCGGTTTGCCGGGCGGTGGCACAGCTTGATGGGCGAGAATAGGAGCATGAATTCTGAGCCAGAGCGGCCCGCTGCCCCCGAACGCTTCTCCGAAGAGCCTGCGACAGTGCAGGTCCGACGTTCACCGCGGTACGCCAACTTCATGTTGCTCGGCGCGCTCCTCGGAGCCATTGCCGCGTTCGTGCTCACGCTCGCCTTCCCCGAGAACCCCGACTTCGGTCGCCTCCAGGTCTTCGGCTTCCTCCTCCTCATCGGGGTGGCCGTCGGCGTCGGTCTCTTCGGTCTGCTCGCGATCCTGCTCGAGCGGCTCGTCGGGCGGAAGGTGCACAGCGTACGAGCCGATAGGGTAGAGGTGCACGTGGCCCGAGCTGAGGAAATCGATGCTCGGACGGATGCCGAAAAGCCGGTTTCCGACGCGTCAACCGAGCACCATCCCCCGCAACTTCCCCCCACCAGCTAGGGCAACGCGTGAGCATGAACTCCACGATCCACGACGGCTCAACGAGCTATCGTGCAGCCGGCGTCGATACCGCGGCGGGAGATCTCGCCGTCTCGCTGATGAAGCAGGCGGTCTCCGCCACGCACGGCCCCGAAGTTCTCGGCGGGTTCGGCGGGTTCGCCGGACTCTACGACGTGTCGTTCCTCACGTCATACACCCGGCCGCTGCTGGCGACGTCCACCGACGGCGTCGGTACCAAGGTCGCGATCGCCCAGGCGATCGACAAGCACGACACCATCGGCCAGGACCTCGTCGGCATGGTGGTCGATGACATCGTCGTCGTCGGAGCGAAGCCGCTCTTCATGACCGACTACATCGCGTGCGGCAAGGTCGTGCCCGAGCGCATCGCCGACATCGTTGCTGGCATCGCCCGCGCCTGCTCCGCAACCGGAACCGCACTCGTCGGCGGAGAGACGGCAGAACACCCCGGCCTGCTCGGCCCAGACGACTATGACGTCGCGGGAGCTGCCACCGGCGTGATCGAGGCCGACGCCCTGCTCGGCGCACACCGCGTCGAAGACGGCGACGCTGTGATCGCCCTCGAGTCGTCGGGGCTCCACTCCAACGGATTCTCGCTCGTGCGGCACATTCTCGCCCAGCGCGGCGTCGCGTTCACCGACACATCATCCGAACTCGGCGGTCTCGTCGGCGAAGTGCTCCTCGAGCCGACCCGCCTGTACACCACGCCGCTCCTCGACCTGATCGCCCGCCACCCGGGCGCCATCCACTCCCTCTCGCACGTCACGGGCGGTGGCATCGCCGCCAACCTCGCGCGCGTGCTCCCCGCCTGCAGCTGGGCCGAGGTCGACCGAAGCACGTGGTCGCCCGCCCCCGTTTTCCGGACGCTCAGCGACATGGCCGGTTCGTCCCTCGAGAGCGCAGAGGGAACATGGAATCTGGGCATTGGATTCTTCGCGATCGTCAAGGCGGATGCCGTCAACGCGGTCATCGCGGATCTCGCCGCTGGCGGCATCCCGGCCTGGCAGGCCGGAACCGTGCACACGGGAGCACGGGACTTCAGCGGGTTTGAACAGGGCGCCAAGGGCGTCGACGGCGGTGCCGTCCGACTCGTCGGAACCTACTCGCACTAACACCCCCAAGACCACCGCAACGCAAGGAGCCCGCTAGGTATGTGCGGCATCGTCGGCATCGTTTCCCCTGAGCCGGTCAATCAGCAGGTTTACGACGCTCTGCTGCTGCTGCAGCATCGCGGGCAGGACTCGACCGGCATCGCAACGGCCGACGGCCCGACCTTCCACATGCACAAGGCCAAGGGGCAGGTGCGCGAAGCGTTCCGCACTCGCGACATGAGGTCCCTCCTCGGCAAGATGGGCCTCGGCCACGTTCGATACGCCACGAAGGGCATCGCGGACAACGAGCAGGAGGCCCAGCCGTTCTACGTCAACGCGCCGTACGGCATCATCCTCGTGCACAACGGCAACCTCACGAACACCCGCGAACTCGCCGATGACCTGTTCCACATCGATCGCCGCCATGTGAACTCGACGAGCGACACCGAGATGCTGCTCAACGTCCTCGCCACCGAACTTCAGTCGCAGATCACCGGTCTTGAACTCGACCCTGACCAGGTTTTCACCGCGGTGTCGCAGGTACACGAGCGGGTAGAGGGGTCGTATGCAGCAATCGCCATGATTGCGGGACACGGCCTTCTTGCATTCCGTGACCCGTATGGCATCCGCCCGCTCATTCTCGGCCGGCGCTCCGCCGGGCTCGTTGGGGACGAGTGGATCGTCACGAGCGAGTCGCTCGTGCTCGAGAGCGCCGGTTATGAGGTCGTGCGCGAGGTCGCGCCGGGCGAGGCGATCTTCATCACGACGTCCGGGGAGATGTACTCGCGGCAGTGCGCGAAGAACCCGCGACTCGTCCCATGCAGTTTCGAGTATGTCTACCTGGCTCGTCCGGACTCCGTCATGAACGGAATCTCCGTCTACGAGGCCCGGCTGCGGCTCGGTGACCGCCTGGCGACGACCATCGCCGAGTACGCGCCGATGGGAGACATCGACGTCGTGATGCCCATCCCCGACTCGTCGCGCCCCGCTGCGATGCAGGTTGCCCAGAAACTCGGCATCGAGTACCGCGAGGGCTTCTACAAGAACCGGTACGTCGGCCGCACGTTCATCATGCCGGGTCAGGCACAGCGCAAGAAGAGTGTCCGCCAGAAGCTCAACGCGATGTCGATGGAGTTCAAGGGGAAGAACATCCTCATCGTCGACGACTCGATCGTGCGGGGAACAACGTCGAAGGAAATCGTCGACATGGCACGGGCAGCCGGCGCCAACAAGGTCACCTTCACCTCAGCGGCCCCGCCGGTTCGATACCCGCACGTCTACGGCATCAACATGCCGTCCCGCTCCGAGCTCATCGCCCACAACCGCAAGATCCCGGAGATCGCCCGAGAGCTGGGTGCCGACCACCTGATCTACCAGGAGGTGGCTGACATGAAGGATGCCATCATCCAGGGCTCGAATGTCACCGAGCTTGAGATGAGCTGCTTCACGGGGGAGTACGTCACGGGTACCGTCACCCCCGAGTACCTCGAGTGGGTCGAGCGCAACCAGCTCTCCTAGCCCGATCTGACGGGCTGCGTCGCTGGGTGACTGCCGTTCGGCGGTCTGTGATTAACTCGCACATGGCGTAAACAATGTCAAGAGCCGACAATGTTCTTCCGTAAAACTCTTACTTCGTGAGAGAGTTTTTCTAACGACGGGAGAGAGCACATGAGCATTACACACCGAAACACCGGTCGGCTGCACAGCCCTTTTACCGAGGTCCGCGAGGCCGCTCGCGACCAGGTTCTGATGACGCTGGCAAGCGCAACGGGTCTTCTCTCGGTGGTCAGCGTGACCATCATGATGGTCCTCGGTTCCGGCTGGAACTAGGCTGCAGCATCCGCGCCACTCACAACACACGCACGACGAAAGCACACAAACGCATGACACTCCTGGAGAGTTCCCCTTCCGCCCCAATGACGTGGGCGGCGACGGAGGAACCCGAAGCGCACGCCACCGCCGAGTGGCGCCTCGCCGACACCGATTTCTGGGCAGCGTCCTACCTCGGCTACTTCGGTGGGACGATCGACAAGCAGGGCGAGCACTACTTCGTTCGCGACACCTTCGCCCGTTATATCGGGGACTTCTCCGACCTGCCGACTGCGCAGCGTAAACTGGAGGCTCACCTCGCGTCTCTCCTCGTGGAGCAACGCGACCGGCCTTGAATTGACTGGCTCGGGCGATGATGGCCGGTTCTTTCCGGTTCTGACCCCCCAGAAAGGACGCGAGTGGCATGCCCCTCAACGTCGTTCGACACGAAGCCGAGCACCTCTACGCCCGCGAACCGCACCGCGCAACCGCTCTCGGTGCGGTCCAGGCGGTACTCCGTCTCCACCGCGCTGAAGAAATAAGCATCGAGCGTGTGCGCAAGGCCTCCGGGCTCAGCAAGAACGAATTCCACGCGATGCGATACCTGCTTCAGGCGCAACGCGAGGGTCGTGAGATGGGTCCAAAGGACCTCATAGTCATGCTCGGTCTCTCGAGTGCCGCAGTGACGAAGATCGTGGACCACCTCGTGGAACTCGGGCACCTCGACCGTCTCGCCCACAAGACCGATCGACGCGCCTGGATCCTGCAGCCGACCGCCGCAGGGGCGAAGAACATCGAAGGGTCATACGGCAACTTCCACCTCTCGGTGGTCGAGTCGATGGAGGCGCTCTCGCCCTCCGACGCTGAGGTGGTTGAGCGGGTGCTCTCCGAGGTCACCCAGCGACTCGAGTCTGCTGACAACCAGTAGCCAACCGTGGGCCAGGACTGGCCATCGATCCCGGTGCGCCCCGGTTCGTGGCGGAATCACAGACTCGCGATATAGCGTGTGGGGATGGTTTCAGAGGACGAGTTCGCCCGTGACATCGCCGCCGGCGAAAGCCCAGACCGGCCTGTTCGGCGGATGCTCGGCCGCGCGCGAGCGTGGATCGACGATCGACCGAGGCTCCGACACGCTTACCGCACGTGCGTGGGTATTCTCGGCGGACTGATTGCCGTCGTCGGCCTCATGCTCGTTCCCCTGCCGGGGCCTGGCTGGCTCGTTGTCTTTCTCGGGCTCGCCATACTCGGAACCGAGTTCGCGTGGGCCAGGCGGCTCGCGGCATTCGTCAAGCGCCAGTTGTCGCGCTTCTGGGCATGGTGGAACGCGCGCAAATCAGTTCGCGCAACGGGCTGCGTGCAGACGCCTGGTCAATGACGATCTCGGCGACACTGATCTATGCGGCGCAGAACTAATGCGGCGCAGAATTAATGCGACACCGAACTCTGCGGCGGTTACGCGCGCTTGGGTTCGTCCGCTGCCTTGTAGTCGTCGGCGTATTCCGCCCACTTCGCTGCCTCGCCTGCGTACGACTCGTCGTCGGAGTGCCCCGTGAGCTCGCGCTCAAGAGCGTCGTAGTTCACGTCGGGACTAAACGACTTCAGCTCACGTGCGATCTTCGTGTGCTTTGCCTTTTGACGGCCACGCCCCATGCGAGACCCCCTTACGAATTAGTAGCGAGGCGGTGGAGATCCGCCCTGTGATTTAGCCAACCAGGGAACGATAAAGACTAAATTCGATCTTAGCATGGCGGACCTTGGCTACCCGCCGTTGTCTGGCACAAAGCTGCGGGCAGTCGATCGTCGTCAGCCGCGACGTTGGCGGCGCGGATTCTTCGCCAGGAGCGGGCCTACCGGCGCGGCGGGCGCAGCGCTACTCGGGTCACCGGTCGAACGGGCTCGCCGCGGCGCGCCTGTCCGGGGAGCGGCCGCGACCGACGCCCGTAGATGAGCTCGGAAGAATCGAGCAGCCATGGCACCAGGGCGATGGTGACGCCGTGGACGAGCATGAGTTGCTGTCGCATTCGGTTGGCGCGTCGGTTGTGAAGCAGGCTCTCCCACCAATGACCGACGATGTACTGCGGCATATACACGGTGACGACCGTTGGCCCGCATTTCTCCCTGTACCTTGCAATGTAATCGATGAGGGGAGTGGCAACCTCGCGATACGGCGATTCGAGCACCACGAGCAGAACGCGGATGTCGTGCTCTGCCCACTGTCGCTCGAGCTCCTGCGTGGTTTCGTCGTCGACGGCGATGTGCACGGCGACGATGGATTGGTGACGCGCCGCGATCGCGTAGTCGAGGGCCTTGAGTGCCGGTTTTTGCATCTTGTTGATCAGCACCACGGCGAGGTCGCCGGCAGCCCCAAATGTCGTGGTGTCGTCGACGGTTATCTCCTGCTCGACGTCGCGATAGTAGCGGTTCACCCCGAGCATGAGCGTGTACAGCACGGGGATCAGCAGAAAGACGAGCCAGGCACCGTGGGTGAATTTGGTAATGGTCACGACGATCAGCACGACCGCAGTGAGCAACGCGCCGCCGGCATTGATCGCCAGCGCGCGCATGATCTCGCCCCGATTCGTCGCGCCTGTCCGAAGCAGCCGCACCCAATGCCGCACCATTCCGGTTTGGCCAAGCGTGAATGACACAAAGACCCCGATGATGTACAGCTGGATCAGCAGAGTGAGGTTGGCCTGGTAGACGACCAGAATCGCGCAGGCCGCGAGCCCGAGCACGATCATTCCGTTGGAGAAGACGAGCCGGTCCCCGCGGGTGTTGAGTGACTTCGGGGCATAGGAGTCGCGGGCGAGCACGGCTCCGAGGAGGGGGAATCCGTTGAACGCGGTATTGGCGGCGAGGAGCAGAACGCACGCGGTTGCCGCCTGGATCAGGTAGAACAGGATGCTGTTCGCCCCAAAGACCGCCGCGGCCACCTGGGCCATCAGGCTCGGTTGCGGTGCCGTTTCGCAGTTCGCGAACCCGATGAGGTGACAAGGATCCTCGGCGTAGTGCACCTGCGCGATGAGTGCGACGGCGGTCAGCCCGGCGAACAGAACAATGGCTGTTCCGCCCATCAGTACGAGAGTCGCCTGGGCGTTCTTCACCTTCGGGCGGCGGAACGCCGGCACGCCGTTCGACACCGCTTCGACGCCGGTGAGTGCACTGCACCCGCTTGAGAAGGCTCGGAGGAGGAGCAGAACGAAGGCTGCCTGGGTGAGGCTCTCGCCTTCGACCGTAAAAGCAGCGCTCTCCGCCACCGGCGCATCGCCGACGGCCGTTCGCATGAGGCCAACAACGATCATGACGAACACGCTGGCGATGAACAGGTAGGTGGGTGCGGCAAACGCCTTGGACGACTCCCTGACGCCGCGAAGGTTCGCCGCCATCAGGAGCACCACAAATCCGACGGCCAGCTCGACCCGCCATGGATTGAACACGGGGAGGGCGGAGATGATGTTGTCGACGCCGGATGCCACGGACACCGCCACGGTGAGCACATAGTCAACAAGAAGAGCCGCGGCGACAACGAGTCCGGCTTTCTCACCGAGATTCTTGTGCGCGACTTCGTAGTCACCGCCGCCGGACGGATAGGCCTTGATGAGCTGCCGATAGCTGGCGACGACGACGAGCAGCAACACGATGACGCACGCCGCCACCCAGGGCGCGAAGCTCAGGAACGCGAGTCCGCCGAGTGTCAGGATCATCAGGAGTTCCTGAGGGGCGTATGCCACCGACGACAGCGCGTCGCTGGCAAAAATGGGCAGGGCAAGTCGCTTGGGCAGCAACTGTCCGTCCAGGTGTGCTGTGGGGAGAGGCTCGCCGATGAGGATGCGTTTGACCTGTCGGCTGTCAGACCCAGGTTTCTTACCCGGAATAGTCACGAGCGCGAACATACTCCTTCGCCACCCAGAGTCAAGAGCGGGAAGGTGACGGCGCTGAAGCGTTCAGCGCACGATCAGGAACCGGTGACGCATCTCGATGAGTGGGTCACCGGCTCCCTGGCGGCGGGGCATCAGCTCTTAAGTCCGCCGAGTGATTCCCTCACCGTGGCGCGCACGCGGTCCAGCTCGTCTTTCAACTGCCGCACGACGTCGTCGGTCACGTCGCCCCCGGCGCTGACATGCCCGCGCAACTCCGACCGGATGGCCTGACGGAAGTCGGCGAGCACGGTGTCGGCGTCGTGAAGAGCGATGCGACTCGCCGTGCGCGGTGCCGCGTCGTCGGTGGAGACGGACGGCGCACTCGTTGCCGACTGCTTGGCCTGTTGGGCGGCGGATGCCAGATCCGCTTTGAGGGTGCGCATCGCGTGCGTCACACCGGTACGAACCTCGTCGGCCAGGCGGCGGACCGAATCCGTCAGCTCGAGTTCGATTGCGTCGAGGTCGACGCGACGGTTCTCGAGTTCGTGGCGGCCTGCGTCCGTGATCGAGTAAACGGTCTTGCGGCCGTCGCTCGACTTGGTGACGAGCCCTTCTTCTTCGAGCTTCGCGAGCCGGGGATAAATCGTGCCGGCGCTCGGTGAGTAGGTGCCACCGAACCGTTCCGAGAGTGCCTGGATCAGCTCATAGCCGTGCTTGGGGCCCTCGGCCAGGAGGCTCAGCAGGTAGAGGCGCAAGCTGCCGTGGCCGAACACCGGGCTCATGCGTGGCCACCACTTATGAAGGCATCGTCATCGCTTTCCGGTTCAGTCGAGGCACCCGTCGAGGCACCTGTCGAGGCGCCCGACTGGGGTGTCTGACCGTCTTCCGCGTCGCTCCTGCGTACAACGGAGACGCTGCCGGAAACGGAATTGGCGAGCACGTCGGTGTAGAAGTTGCCGTCTCCCTCTGTCGTGCTTGAGAACCCGCGACCGCGCGTGCCCCGAATCACTGAGTTGTCGAGCTGGAGGGTGCCAGAGACCGTATTGACGACATATTTCGTGCCTGTGTGCGCGGGGAGCCGTGCGGTGAGGCTGCCGGAGACGGCGTTCGTCGAGATCCGGTCGCACCGGCCGAAGGCGTCGATGAAGACGTTTCCCGACACGGTGTCGCTCGTGAACCGGCTGATCTCGCCCGCCACAGTGATGTCGCCCGAGATGCTGTGCGCGTTGATCGCGCCGACGTGGGACTGCACGCTGATCTCACCGGACACACTGTTGAGGTCGAGGTCGCCCGTGACCGACTCGATCTGAAGTTCCCCGCTGACCGTGGAGAGGCGCGCACTGGTCGTCAGGCCGGAGATCAACGCTCCCGCCGACACCATGCCGAACGTCAGCGCGATCTTCCGAGGCACGAGCACGCTGATCTGCGCCTTCGCGGAGTTCGAGCCGAACGATTTGAAGACCTCGAGGAAGTTGTCCCAGCCGAGTTGAGGGTGGTCGATTTCGAGCACGTCGCCGTCGATTGAGACCTTGAGCTCTTTGCCGGAAACGCTGTGCACCTCGACGCGGGCGCCGGGCTCATCGTGGCCGAGAATGTCGATCTGGCCGCCGATCATGCCGACCTTGAGCTTGCGCACAAGCTCCACGTCGATGACCCGGGATTCCCCGGGGAGCACTATCCATTTTTCGAGTGACATTGTTGATCCTTCTCCTGCCGACCATCAGGGGTCGCCGTCTGTGGAAGACGAGATATATCTCGTTCCGAACACGATATATCGCGTTTTCGCGGAGGGCAAGAGGCCTCGAGCAATACTCAGGATTCAGCTGAGGAGCCGGATCAACCCTGTTCGACCGGCAGGCCGGCGTCGGTCCAGGCGTGGGTCCCGCCCTCGACGTTGACGACGGCGTAGTCGCGACTTTCCAGGTATTCGGCGACCTTCGCGCTCCGCCCGCCGAGGGCGCAGATGAGGTAGAGAGTGTCGTCTTCGGGGAGTTCGTCGATCCTGTCGATGATCTGGCTCATCGGGATGTTGATGGCGCCAGCCGCGCGCACCTGCTGGAATTCGTCTGGCTCGCGCACATCGATGACTGTGGCGCCATCGAGCGCGGCGAGTTCGGAGACGGTGATGGTGTCCATGTGGGGTCCAATCGATCAGAACGTATCCTGCGATTCTCCGCTTGCCGCGCGGCATCCGCAAAACCGATCCGGGATCCCGCTTGACCTTGACGCAGCGTCAACCTCTAGCGTGGCCTCGAACAGGACAGAGAAGGAGCAGCGGTCATGGAGTGGTCGATTCAGGAGATCTCACGCCACGCGGGCACGACCTCGCGGGCGCTTCGTCACTACGACGATATCGGGCTGCTGACCCCGACCAGGATCGGCGACAACGGATACCGGTACTACGACGAAGCGGCACTCGTGCGCCTGCAGCGCATCCTGCTTCTTCGCGATCTCGGGCTCGGACTGCCCGCCATCGGCGAGGTGCTTGCACAGGCGACGGATGCCACTGGCGCCCTCCGCGGTCACCTCGCGTGGCTGCGAAAAGAACAGGACCGACTCGAGCTGCAGGTCGCGTCGGTCGAAGACACCATACGGAAACTGGAAAGGGGTGAACACCTGATGGCAGAGAACATGTTTGACGGGTTCGACCACACGCAATACAAGGAAGAGGTCGAGGAATGCTGGGGCACGGAGTCCTATGCGGCAGGCGACTCCTGGTGGAGGTCGCTGAGCGATGCGGAGAAGACCGAGTGGCAGGCGCGCTCAGCAGCGCTCGGCTCGGACTGGACCGCGGCGGCCGAATCGGGGGTCGCTCCCGACAGCCGCGAAGCGCAGGAGCTGGCCCGGCGCCATGTCGAGTGGCTCACATCGATCCCGGGTACCCCGGGGGCGATCAAGGAGTACGTGACGGGGCTCGGCGAGATGTATGTCGTCGACGAGCGCTTCGCCGCCAATTACGGCGGCATCAGGGGCGCTGAATTCGTGCGCGACGCCCTCGCGCTCTTCGCGGACCACAACCTGTAACGGCGTGGTGAACCTGTGCCAGCGGCATCCGCTCGTCGTGATTGAGGCGAGCGGATGCCGCGCGCACGGCAGCGTCAGGGGGGCGGCTGGTCAGCTCGCGGGGGAGTCGATCAGGGGTGCGCTCGGTTCGGCCGAGCCCGACAGGCGGTTGTCCGATGCCTGGTCGCGCGGCAGTTCGATCCGGAACCACGGGATCGTGATGCCGCAGAGCGGGCCGATGAGCACGGCGAAGAGCAGGGTGCCGATGCCGACGTTACCGCCGAGGAGCCAGCCGATGCCGAGCACGGTGAGTTCGATGCCGCTGCGGCCGACCCAGATCGGCCACCCGGTGAGTTCGTGCACACCGGTCATCAGGCCGTCGCGCGGGCCGGCGCCGAACCGGGCGCCGAGGTAGAGTCCCGTGGCGAGAGCGAGCGTGAAAAGTCCGGCGGAGAAGAGCAGGATCCGGGCCCAGAGCACCAGGTCCTCGGGGATCAGCCAGAGGCCGAGATCCGCGGCGAGTCCGACGAGGAGCACGTTGAGGACGGTGCCGATCCCCGGCTTTTGCCGCAGCGGTATCCAGAGCAGAAGGAGGAGTGCACCGATCAGGATCGTGATCAGTCCGAAACCCCAGCCGGTCTTGAGCGAGACGCCCTGGGTCAGGACATCCCACGGCGAAACACCGATCCCCGCACGCACAATGAGCGCGATTGCAATCCCGTAGAGGAAGAGGCCAATGAGGAGCTGGAGGATGCGGCGGGTCATGGTTTCAATCCAATTTCACGATTGGCCTTCTGGCAAGAGGCCAATCTCTCTATAGTGGCCCCATGGTTGATGTCCACATCACGGCCCGCGCGCTCTCCTCCCTGCTTGGCCCCTGGCGCAGCGGGGACGCGGCCTACCGGAGCCTCGCCGACCGGGTCCGCCTGCTGATCCTCGATGGCCGCATTCCCGCCGACACCCGATTGCCGGCGGAGCGGGACCTGGCCGAGCGCCTCGACGTCAGCCGGACGACGGTGACCGCCGCCTACCGTGAGCTCAGGGACAACGGATTCCTCGAGAGCGTCCGCGGGTCGGGGAGCGTCGCCCAGCTTCCCGGGGTTCGGCCGGGACCCGTGACGGCCCGCCGATCGGGCTACCTCGACTTCAGCAAGGCGGCGCTGCCCGCCATCGGAGCGATGACAGGAGCTGCCGTGCGCGCGGCCGCCCGGCTGCCGCGCTACCTCGACGATTTCGACTACGACACGATCGGCCTGCCCGAGTTACGCGCGGCGATCGCGGACCGGTACATCGAAGCGGGGTTGCCCACCTCGCCGGACGAGATCATGGTCACCCTCGGCGCGCAGCACGCGATTGGACTGATCGCGAGGACCCACCTGTCGCGCGGGGATCGGGCGCTCATCGAACACCCCACCTATCCGCACGCCCACGACGCGCTCCGCTCAGCCGGGGCACGCCTGGTGCCGATCCCGGTAACCGCCGAGGACGGCTGGGACGCCGACGACCTCGAGGACGCGCTCGACAACTCGTCGCCGACCCTTGCCTACCTCATGCCTGACTTTCACAATCCGACCGGCGCGAGCATGCCGCTGGAGACCCGCCGCCGCGTGTGTCGTGCTGCCGCCCGGCAGGGGACAGTGCTGCTCATCGATGAAACGACGCGCGAACTCGATATCGACAGGCCGGGTTCTTTCCCTCCGTTCGCGGCGTCCGATGACGCCGGAGCCAAAATCATCACGGTCGGTTCGGTGGGAAAGACCGTGTGGGGCGGCATCCGTCTTGGCTGGATCCGCGCCGACCGGGGCGTCATTCGCAAACTTGTGGCCGCCCGGTCGATCGGCGACCTCGGCACTCCGATTCTCGAGCAGCTCACCGTGCTCGAACTGCTGCCAGACATGACCTCCATCCTCGAGACGCGACGCTCACAGCTTCGGGCAACGCGTGATCGCCTCGAGGACCTGCTCGGCGATCGCTACCCGTACTGGGACGTGCCGCACGTCAACGGCGGGCTGTCGGCCTGGGTCAACCTCGGAGTGCCCGTCAGTTCACAACTCGCGCTCGCCGCACGCAACCAGGGTCTGCTGATCGCGTCAGGGCCACGGTTCGGCATCGACGGCGCCTTCGAGCGGTTCATCCGCATCCCGATCACCTACGGGGTGGACGACACCGAGCGGGCAATCGACGCCCTCGCAACGGCGTGGCAGTCGATCCTCCGCGCGCCTGTTCCCGAGTCGGCGCTCCTCGCCGAGGTGGTGTGATCGACCGAGTGGATCTCGCCCGCGGAATTACGCCATGACCCGGGCGATAACGGAACGCTGAGCATTTGTCGTACGTGCAGTTCCTGCACGGGCGCTGTGACAGAATTTGCTGTGTAGAGCGGCCACGCGTCGTTTCTCCCGCCGCGCTCGCGGCAGTCACCGCATCGCCCTCAGGAGACCCGTGCACGTCCTTGCCGTTCTAAGCATGAAGAACCGTGCGCTCATCGCACTCGTCACCATCGTCGCCGCGGTCTTCGGCGGGATTGCCCTGTCGAGCCTCAAGCAGGAACTCGCTCCGAGCGTGAGCTTCCCACAGCTCGCCATCGTTGCCAGCTACCCCGGCGCATCGCCCGAGGTGGTCAACGACGACGTCTCCACCCCGATTGAAACCGCCATCCAGGGCGTTGCCGGTATCGAGTCGACGAGCACAACCTCATCGACCAACCTCGGTCTCATCTCCGCGACTTTCACCTACGGCACCGACCTCGCCACCGCCGAGCAGAAGATCAACCAGGCGATCAACCGGATCAAGTCGACACTCCCCGAAGACGTTGAACCCGAGGTCCTCTCCGGCGGACTCGACGACCTTCCGGTGATTCAGATCGCTGCCAGTGCAACCGGCGAGAACACCGACGCGCTCGCGGACAGCCTGAACGCAACGGCCGTGCCCGACATCGAAGATATCGAGGGTGTGCGCGAAGCGGCTCTCATCGGTGAGGTCGGCAAGCGGGTCACCATCGTGACGGATGCCGTCCGGCTGGCACAGGAGGGCGTGCAGCGGACCGCGATCAGCGACACCCTCGAACAGTACGGTGTGCTCATCCCGGCCGGTGACATCACCGAAGACGGAAGTACGTTCTCCGTCCAGACCGGCTCAAAACTCGGCTCCGTCGAGGAGCTTGCCGGACTGCCGCTGGTCAGGGATGCGCCCGGGGCACCGGGTTCGGCCGTGCTCACCATCGGTGACGTCGCGTCGGTATCACTCACCGACAACCCGGTGACGAGCATCTCCCGTGTCGACGGCAAGCCGGCGCTCACCATCGCCGTGACCAAGCTTCCCGCCGCCAACACCGTTGATGTGTCCAAGGGCGTTCGCGCACTGATTCCCGACCTCGAGGAAGCGCTCGGTTCCGACGTTCAGCTCGACATCGTCTTCGACCAGGCGCCGTACATCGAGCAGTCCATTGAGTCGCTCGCGACAGAGGGCCTGCTCGGACTGGTCTTCGCCGTTCTGATCATCCTGGTCTTCCTGCTCGATGTGCGTGCGACCCTGGTCACGGCCATCTCCATCCCGACGTCGGTGCTCATCACCTTCATCGGCCTGCAGGCGACGGGTTACACCCTCAATATCCTCACCCTCGGTGCGCTCACGATCGCGATCGGGCGCGTCGTCGATGACTCGATCGTCGTCATCGAGAACATCAAGCGGCACATGGCCGCCGCGCGCGACCGAACGGCTGACGGTCGTGCCCTGTCGATCGTCACCGCGGTGCGCGAGGTTGCCGGAGCCATCACCGCGTCGACGATCACCACTGTCGCGGTGTTCCTGCCGCTCGCGTTCGTCGGCGACATGACGGGTGAGCTCTTCCGCCCGTTCGCGCTCACCGTCACGATCGCCCTCGTCGCGTCGCTCTTCGTCTCGCTGACCATCGTGCCGGTGCTCGCGTACTGGTTCCTCCGCGCGAAGGAGCGGAAACCGGCGAAGGCCGCCAAGTCGGCGACCACGTCAGTCACGGCAGCCACGGCGACAAATGACCAGAAGGCCGTTGAGCCGGGGGCGGCGCACGTCGTCACCGCCGATGCCGTCACCGATGGCGCCGTCACCCCGCACGCTGCCGGGTCAGACGCGACGGCATCCGAGGTCGTCACCGCTCGCGAGACCGCACACACTCAGAGCGCGGTTCCGAGCGATGCCTCGGGCGAGCAGCAGGCACAGCAGCAGGGGCACCGCGAGGCCGAGCCCGCCGTCTATGCCTCCGCTGCCGCCGTCGCGGTGGCCACCCGCCGTGGTCGCAAGACCGGCGTGGAAGACGAAGACGAACTCGAGCACCCGACCCTTCTGCAAAAGGGATACCTGCCGATCATCAACTGGACGCTCAAGCACTCGGTCGTCACACTGCTGCTTTCGGTGCTCGTGCTCGGTGGCACCCTGGCCCTGGTGCCGTTCATGAAGACCAACTTCCTGGGTGACTCCGGGCAGAACACGCTGAGCGTTTCGCAGAAGCTCCCCGTTGGCTCAAGCCTCGACGCGCAGGATGCTGCGGCGTCGAAGGTTGAAGATGCCCTGCGCGACATCGAAGGAATCGACACGGTTCAGGTCTCGATCGGTTCGTCCGGTGGGCTTCTCTCCGCGTTCGGCGGCGGCGGTGAAGGCAGCATCACCTACTCGGTGACGACGGATGAAGACGCGGACCAGGAAGCGCTCCAGTCCACCGTGCGCTCAGAGCTCCAGGACATCGCTGACGCCGGCGAGATCGAGCTCAGCTCCGCCGGAGGTTTCGGCGCGTCGAGTGACATCGAAGTCGACATCACGGCGCCTGACCAGGAGACGCTGCGGGAGGCGACGGATGCCGTCACCGACGCCGCCAAGGACCTCGAGGGAATGCGCCAGGTCACCAACAACCTCAGCGAATCCAGGCCGTACATCGAGGTGAGGGTCAACAGGCTCGACGCCGCTGCGGCTGGCTACAGCGAGGTTGCGCTCGGCGGCTACATCTCGCAGGCGATGCAACCGACATCCGCTGGTTCGATCGTGCTCGACGAGACCAGCGTCAGCATCTACATCGCGACCGACAGCCCGCCTGCGACCATCGATGAGCTGTCAGCGCTCGAGGTTCCCACCCTGCTCGGACCGGTGCCGCTCGACACCCTCGCGACTGTCGAGGAGGTCGACGGCCCGTCGACGATCACCTCGGTGCGGGGGCAGCGTTCAGCCACGGTCGCCATTACTCCGGCAAGTGACAACATCGGTACGGCGAGTACCGAGGTGTCAACCGCTCTCGATGAGATCGACCTGCCCGCGGGTACGACTGCGACGCTCGGCGGCGTGACCGCTGACCAGGGCAACGCCTTCCAGCAGCTGGGGCTTGCCATGCTCGCCGCGATCCTCATCGTGTACATCGTCATGGTGGCCACCTTCCGGTCGCTTCGCCAGCCGCTGCTTCTGCTCGTGTCTGTGCCGTTCGCGGCGACGGGTGCCATCGGCCTGCAGGTCATCACCGGTGTTCCGCTCGGTGTCGCCTCGCTCATCGGTGTGCTGATGCTCATCGGTATCGTCGTGACCAACGCGATCGTGCTCGTCGACCTCGTCAACCAGTACAGATCGCGCGGCATGGCGGTGACCGATGCGGTGCGTCATGGTTCTTCGCGGAGGCTCCGCCCGATCCTCATGACGGCGCTCGCGACGATCTTTGCCCTGGTGCCCATGGCGCTCGGACTCACCGGCGAGGGCGGCTTCATCTCGCAGCCGCTCGCAATCGTCGTGATCGGTGGTCTCGTCTCGTCGACGCTCCTGACGCTCATTGTGCTGCCGACGCTCTACAACCTGGTCGAGGGTGCGCGTGAGCGGCGTCTCGATCGGCGGGCGGAGCCCGAGCGGAACGCCGAGCGTGCGGAAGCGACGACTGAGCAGTCGGAACCGGCGAGGGCGGCATCCGTCAGCTAGACGCTGAACGGCAACGTCACCGAGGCACGACGTCGACGGTCGCAGCGCTCGCGTGCGCTGCGGCCCTCCGCCGCGCCACCGCGCTCGATACCCGGTCGATGATGAACCCGAGCGCGATGGCGATCACGATTCCCGCCACCGCGCCGAGGAGTGGCTGGTCCTTCACCCAGTGCCCCGCGAGCAGGCCGATGAGAACCGAGTACGTCGCCCATGACACGCCGGCGAGAACCGTGAGCGGCCAGAACCGCCGGTGGGGGAACCCGGTGGCTCCCGCTGTCATGTTCACCGCGATCCTGCCGATGGGGATGTACCGTGCGGTCAGGATCAGCGCTGCCGGTCGGGAACGGATGCCGTGAGCGGCCCAGTCGAAGGCGCGGACGGTTCGCGGATGCCGCATCCACGCGAATCGGGTGGTTCCGGCGATGCGTCCCAGCAGGTAGGCGATGTTGTCGCCGAGTGACGCCCCGACTGCGGCCACGAGGATGATCAGGATCGGGTTCGGTGCTCCGGCTGAGACGCCGATCGCGGCGGCGGCTACAACCACGGTTTCACTCGGAACCGGTGGGAAGAACCCGTCGATGACGACGACGGCGAAGACGACCGCATAGACCCACGGTGAGGTGGCCGTCGAGAGAAGGGCGTCGGAGAGGAAGTCCATGACGGTCCGTTTCGATCACGGCGTCGCAGAAGTGCGGCACCGTTTTCGAGGCTACGAAGGCCTGACGGTCGCGGCATCCTCCTCAGGTATTGGGTGACGTCACCCCAGCGGAGGAGATCCGGGAGGGCGTTATCTCGACAAACCGTGGTGCGCGGAGGTCAGGCCTGGGTGCCGATGGCGAAGCGCACGGCACCGGCCTCGTCGACCTCAGCGTCAAGAATCTTGTCGTCGAGCATGACCGCAGCGTTCTCGTCGACAAAGATGCGGGCGCCGCTCGACTCGACGACGGCATCCGTCGGTTCAGGTGCCGTGGCGACCGCGACGGAAAGGTCGGTCGACGACGGTTCCGGGCTGGTGATCCGAAGGCCGGCATCCTCGGTCCCCGCGCTCTGGAGCGTGATGGTCTTAACGATGGTGCTTGCGTTATCGGTGAGGGTGAGCATGAGCGTCCTTTGCGATCGGCGGTGAGGAGTGTCCCACCCTTCCGAACCTGTCGGCCGACCTCAAGCTGGAGCCCGGCATTCACACGAAAGACGGAGGTCGGAAACGACGAATGCCTCCCCGCCGCGAGGCGAGGAGGCATTCGTTTGGTTCGTGGACCGTTAGGCCCGGCTGCCGCTGCGCGAGTTGCGCGTGACGAGGCCGTAGATCAGGAGCACGACGATGGAGCCGACGATGGCGGTGAGCCAGGTCGAGATGCTCCAGAACTCGTTCATGTCGATGCCGAACAGCAGGCCACCGAGCCAGCCGCCCAGAAGTGCGCCCACGACACCGAGAAGCAGTGTGATGAGCCAGCCGCCGCCCTGTCTGCCAGGAAGAATGGCCTTTGCGATTGCGCCAGCAATCAGACCGAGAAGAAGAAATGCCAGGAAGCTCAAGGCTCCACCTCCATTTGTCCGATGGATCTCCGTTGCCGGAGTCCCGTTGAACCCGCCCGGTTAGGCTGGTGTAACTCGAGAGTACCGCGTTCGGTGTTTATCTGGGGAATTGCCGCAAAGTCATTGCGAAATAGAGAAAAGTACGTGACAATTCCGCCTTTGTGCCGTAATGTAGCCAAGTCGGCTCTGGACACCGTGGATGTACCGCGGAAGGGTTTGTAAGTCTGGTGGGCCGGTTATACATCGCGAAAACGCGACTTGTATTCACTTTGATGTGAAACGGTCCCGGCCATCGACTGCCCGGGTATATGAATGCCGCAGCTCTGCTGTGCGCTTCTCGATTCATGCATGAACTAAAACCCGGAAAGTACTATGCCCAAGAACAATAAACCCGCTGGCGGCCGCCCCGCCCGCAACTTCGACCCGAGCTACGCCCGTAAGAGCGGCGGCCCGGCAGGAACCACAGCTGGCAGCAGGAGCCCGGGACACCGCGGATACCGCGCCGCAGAATCCGACGCACCGAAGAAGGCTCGCTGGAACGCCGACGAGCGCGCCCAGCGTCGTCACTCCGACGAGCCGCGCGAACAGCGCGCTCCCCGCGACGACCGTTACGACGGTGGCGCCCAGCCGCAGCGCGGCGAGCGTCCCGCCTACAACCGCGGTGAGAACCGCACCGAGCGCCCGGCCTACGGCCGCGACGACCGTGCTCCCCGCGATGACCGTGCACCCCGCGGTGACCGCAGCGAGCGTCCCTCGTACGGCCGTGACGACCGCGCCCCGCGCGGCAACGGTGAGCGTCCCGCGTACAACCGTGGTGAGAACCGCACCGAGCGCCCCGCGTACAACCGTGGCGAGAACCGGACCGAGCGTCCCTCCTACGGCCGCGACGACCGCGCGCCCCGCAGCAATGGTGAGCGTCCCGCGTACAACCGTGGCGAGAACCGCACGGAGCGTCCCGCTTACAACCGTGGTGAGAACCGGACCGAGCGTCCCGCGTACAACCGTGATGACCGTGCACCTCGCGGTGACCGCGCCGAGCGTCCGTCGTACAACGACCGCGCCCCGCGCAGCAATGGTGAGCGTCCCGCGTACAACCGTGGTGAGAACCGCACCGAGCGCCCCGCGTACAACCGTGGCGAGAACCGCACGGAGCGTCCGTCATACAACCGCGAAGACCGCGCTCCCCGTAGCGACCGCTCTGAGCGCCCCGCGTACAACAACGACCGCCCGTTCACGCGTGGCGAGCGCATCGAGCGTCCGTCGACGCGTCGCATCTCTGCGGGCCGCGACGACCGCGCACCGCGCCGCGACAACAACTTCGACCGTCCCCGCGACGCCGAAGCAGACAAGAACTTCTACCCGAACCGCGACGCCAAGGGAAACTTCACTCCAGAAGATGACGTCGTGCTCGAGCGCCTCGAGGCACAGGCCACGCTGGCCGTTGACGTCGAGGGTATTTCGTTCACCGACCTTGGCCTCGGTGGCAACATCGTCGCCGCTCTCGCTGAACTCGGCGCGCCGAGCCCGTTCCCGATCCAGGCAGCAACCATCCCCGACGTCATCGCCGGCAAGGATGTCCTCGGCCGCGGTCGCACCGGATCAGGAAAGACCATCGCCTTCGGCGCACCGCTCGTCGAGAAGCTCATGGAAAACGGTGGGGGCAAGAAGCGTGCCATGGGTCGCAAGCCCCGCGCGCTGATCCTCGCACCGACCCGTGAACTCGCGCTGCAGATCGACCGCACAGTGCAGCCGATCGCCCGCAGCGTCGGCCTCTTCACCACGCAGATCTACGGCGGAGTGCCGCAGGGCCGCCAGGTTGGCGCTCTCCAGCGCGGCGTCGACATCATCGTCGGCACCCCGGGCCGGATCGAAGACCTCATCGAGCAGGGACGCCTCGACCTCTCCGAAGTGACCATCACGGTCCTCGACGAGGCCGACCACATGTGCGACCTCGGTTTCCTCGAGCCTGTGCAGCGCATCCTGCGCCGCACGGCAAACGGTGGCCAGAAGCTGCTCTTCTCGGCAACCCTCGACAAGGGTGTTGCTTCACTCGTCAAGGAGTTCCTGTCGTCCCCCGCCGTGCACGAGGTCGCCGGTGAAGACCAGGCCTCAGCGACGATCGACCACCGCGTTCTCGTGGTCGAGCACCGCGACAAGGACCGCATCATCGAGGAACTCGCGAACCGCAACGAGAAGACGCTCATCTTCTCGCGCACCCGGGCATACGCCGAGCGCCTCGCTGACCAGCTGGAGGATGCAGGCATCCGTGCAGTGTCCCTCCACGGCGACCTGAACCAGGCCCGTCGTACCCGCAACCTCGCGCAGCTCACCTCCGGGCGAGTGAACGTGCTCGTTGCGACCGACGTCGCCGCGCGTGGCATCCACGTTGACGACATCACCCTCGTCATCCAGGCCGACGCGCCCGACGAGTACAAGACGTACCTCCACCGTTCGGGCCGTACGGGCCGCGCCGGCAAGGTCGGTACCGTCGTCACGATCATCCCGAAGGCGCGCCAGCGTCGCATGACCGACCTGCTCGGTCGCGCCGAGATCGAGGCTGACTACGTTCAGGCTCGCCCCGGTGACGAGATCATCGAGGAACTCGCCGGTCGCATGACCAACAAGAAGCTCACCGCCTAACAGCTGAGTGGCCAGAACACCCGTTCCGGTCGAGACCACCCGTTCGCACGTGTGTTCTCGACCGGAACGGGTGTTTTCGTGTACCCGGCAGAATGAGTGGATGCACATTCGCCCCTTCCGTGCCGATACCGAGGTCGACGACACCGAGGCGGTCGTTGCGCTCTGGCGTGCCTCCGGGCTGACCCGCCCGTGGAACGATCCCCACCGCGACATTGAGCGCAAGCTCACGACGCAGCCCGAGCTGTTTCTCGTGGGCGAGACGGATGCCACGGTGACGGCGACTGCGATGGTGGGCTTCGATGGTCACCGGGGGTGGGTCTCCTACCTGGCCGTCGATCCGTCGCAGCGCGGTCGCGGTTCCGGTCGCGCGCTCATGGCCGAGGCGGAACGGCTTCTCGCCGATCGCGGCTGCCCCAAGATCATGCTCATGGTGCGGTCGACCAACACCGACGTGCTCGCCTTCTACGACACGCTCGGCTATGCCGCCGACGACGTGACCGTGCTCGGTAAGCGACTCATTGCAGACTGAGACCGGCCGCAGAGACCCGTTGCGGATCCGCGTACAACCAGTCCCTCTTCGAGCCTTGCCCACCTCCGTTTCAGGGGCGTGACGACAGGCATCCGCTCGTCATCGTGACCTCTCAGAACAGCATCGGCTGTTCGGTCGACGGCAGGATGCGCGCGCCTGTCGATCCGTCATCGCTCGCGAACGCGGGCCGCTCTCCGGCGTCGTTTCGCAGCATCCCGAGCGCTTTCGATCGGATGCCGCCCGTCGCCGGATCTTCGCGGCCGCGTTCGAGCCCGTGGGCGCGGATCAACGGCGAAATGCGTGCGGCGAGCCAGGTGCGGTACTCCTTCGGCGCGTACTGCCCGCGGGCGTAAAGTGCTGTGTACTTCGGGACGAGTTCGGGATGCTGCCGCTCGAGCCAGTGCATGAACCACGGCTTCACTCCCGGTTTGAGGTACAGCGAGGTGAAGAGCACGCTCGTTCCTCCCGCCGCCTTAACCTGCCGCAGTGCCTCGTCGAGGTGGGCCTTCGTGTCGGTGAGGTACGGCAGGATCGGCATCAGGAACACGCTGCAGTCGAGCCCTGCGTTGCGCACCGCGGTGACGGTGGCGAGTCGCGCCTTCGCCGACGGCGTGCCCGGCTCGATCGACTTCTGCAGCTCGTCATCGTAGATAGCGATCGATATGGCGAGGTCGACGGGCACGGTCTGGGCGACATCCGCCAGCAACGGGATATCGCGGCGGAGCAGCGTGCCCTTGGTGAGGATCGACAGCGGTGTGCCGGAGTTCGCCAGCGCGGTGATGATGCCCGGCATGAGGGAGTACTTGCCCTCTGCGCGCTGGTACGGGTCGGTGTTGGTGCCGAGCGCGACGGGGTACTTGCCCCAGCTCGGCTTGGCGACCTCCTTCGCGAGCACGTCGGCGACGTTGATCTTCACGACGACCTGGTTGTCGAAGTCGTCGCCGGCGTTGAAGTCGAGGTAGCTGTGGGTGGGGCGGGCGAAGCAGTTGTGGCTGATGACCCCGTTCGCGACGAAGTCACCGGTTCCCGTTGTGATGTCGATCATGTTGATCTCAGAGCCGAGATCCTCGATGGAGACGATCTGAAGGCTCGCGTCCGACTTGACTGCGGCACCAGAGATATCGAGCTTTCGCGTAATTGCAGGGTTGGTAAGTGCGAAGAAACGCGATCGCATGGGCAGGCCGCCAGTGACACGAATCGAAGAAACTCCGTTTGGTCGTTCGGATTCATGGACATACCTGATCCCGAGAAGTGTCATTGACCTTTTGATCTGGCCGTGTATTGCTCGGTCGCTGTTCGAAATGCGGAGCACTCCTCGGGAGCAACTGCCTTCCGCGTCGAACACGCCAGCCAGGAATCCAGCGGACCACACGGCGTCGTTGGAATCCGGCCAATCGATCAGCTGGTTGATTCGGTCGAAGTGTCCGGCTTGTGCGGTATGGATGGCCGTCATGGCTCGTCGCGTACCCCCGGCTGCGACGAAAGGACGAAGGCGTGTTGGTACGCCTTCCAGCTCCAGGAACGTGCGCGTTCGAGTCAATGCATCAGTATCCGCGAGCGCGAGGCGGAACATGCTGACGTTGTTCGGTCGCCCATTGGGGCGGGTGTACGTGCGCCGGAGCATCATCCCATCGCCGCGGATCATGCCCGCCAGGTACCCTCGCCGATAAGCCTCGGTTTCGATCGGCACCGACGTGGCCTGTGGCAGGCCGTTGAGTCCGAACCCGACGAGCTTGTTATTGGTGGTGAGGTACGGGCGCTGGGTTCCGTCGGTCGCCCGCTGCACGTACTTCCAGCCGCGCTCCGTGAGGAAACGGTGGTCGCCGCTGGCGATGAGTTCGGTTCCGTCGGCGAGGGTGATGCGGAACGGTCGCTTCACAGTGCCCCAGGCCGCGAGAACCGGAGTCTTCACGTAGTGGCGGTAGGAACCGCGAGTCTCGGTTCCCATAACCTCGTCCCCGACCTGCACGAGCCGCAACGGCTTCTGCCGGCCGTCACCCATCAGAATGAGGGTGTCGGGGTCGAGGCAATAGACGCACGCATGACTGCAGCCACGGTAGGGGTTGATGGTCCAGCCGAACGGCATCTGCGACTGTCGCGGGATCTTGTTCAGTGCTGACTTCGCGAGCACCTCGTGGAACGTCACTCCGGCGAACTCCGGCGTCTGCACGCTGCGCACGAGGTTGTTGAGCTTGGCGAGGCCCGGGAGCGCCGAGGGCTCCTCGGTGCCGAGTTGCTGACCATCCCACCTCATGCACTCCATTAGAACATGGATTCGAGAATAGCGGGCTATCTGTGGAGCGAAAGTGCGCGAGCGCGTTCTATGTGCGCCGACCGCTGCAGATCCATGCCCGCGCTACAGAAGCTTCTGCAGCGTGAGCATGGACGTGCAGCGCTCGGTGAAGAGGCGCGCTAAAGCAGAGTCGCGGCCACGACAAGGAGGCCCGCGCCAACCGCCCAGAACAGCACGATGAACACCCAGTCGCGGGCCCGGAACGGCACGAGGTAGCGCTCCGTCCGGGACGAGTGCGCCCCGAACGCCCGCGCGTCCATGGCGAGGGCAACCCGTTCAGCGTGACGGATGGCCCCGACGAGCAGCGGCACGATGTAGCCGAGACCACGACGGATGCCGGCGAGCGGCCCCCTGCCGCCTGACACTCCCCGAACGCGGTGCGCCCGTCTGATCTGCTCGAGTTCCAGCCGGAACCGGGGCACGAACCGATAGGCGGCGAGTGCCGTGTAGCCGATGCGATAGGGCACGTGCAGCTGCTGGACCAGCGCCCGAACCAGGTCGGGACCGGTCATCGTGAGCCCGGCGATCAGCGCGAGTGACAGCAGCGCCCCGAGTCGGAGTGCCGTGGCCAGCCCGATCAGCCAGGCCCCGAGATAGAAGCGGTACTCGCCGAGCTGGAACAGGAGCGGCGTGTCGTCGACGCGTGCGGCATCCGTCCACAGCCCAAAACTGAGCGACAGCACCGCGACAATCGCCGGCAGGCCGAGCCAGAGCGCAACCGCGAGCCGGGCACTGAGTTTTGCCCCGACGGTGATGAGCAGAAGCGCAAGCAGGATAAAGACGAGCGGAGTCGCAATGTCGCGCACGAACAGCAGGTAGACCATGAACGGCAATGGCCCCGCGATCTTCGCCAGCGGGTTGAGCCTGTGCAGAAAGTGACGACCCGTCACCCCTCGCCGTACGGGTCGAGCGCCGCCGTCACGGGAGGCTGCCCGGGAGGTCAGCGACCCGGGAGAGTGACATCCACGACGGATGCCGCGTCACGCCCCGCATCGCCCGCGCGAGTGGGGGAAGAGTGAGCCCGGCCATCGAGAGCAGTTCGCCGTCGCCCAGGATCTCAGCGGCCGGCCCGAACGCCAGCAGCCGCCCGTCGTGCATCACAGCGACGTGGCTCGCATACTCCGCAACCAGCTGGAGGTCGTGGGTCACGGTGATCACCGTCGTCCCCGAGCGGTGCAGGTCCCGAAGCAGGGTGAGCAACTCGTTCGCTCGCTGGCGATCCTGGCCAAAGGTCGGTTCGTCGAGGACGAGGACCGGGGCGCCGGTGATGAGCGCCGTGCCGACCGAGAGCCTGCGCTTCTGCCCGCCGGAGAGAAGGAAGGGGTGAGCGTCGCGGTGCTTTTCCAGACCGAACCGCTCGAGCATCGCTGTGACTCGCGCCTCGATCTCATCCTCGCGAAGCCCGCCGCCCGAACGTCCGCGGCGCACCCGCAGCCCGTGGGCGAGTTCGTCGAACACCGTGTTCTCGATGAACTGGTGCTCGGGGTTCTGGAAGACGAACCCGACGTGGTCCGCCAGCATCCGCGCATCACTCGTCGCCGGATCAAGATCGCCGACGCGGACCCGGCCCTTCGGCGGCGGAACGACTCCGGCAACAGCCTGCACGAGCGTGGTCTTGCCCGCTCCGTTGGCGCCGATCACCGTGACGAAATCACCCCGGCCGATCTCGAGCGACACGTCACGGATGATCGGTGTGCGGCCGCGGGTCAGGGTGAGACCGCGAACGCTCACGGCCGCGTCCCTCGGAACGAAGGTTGGCTCGGGGCTGCGTTCCGCGAGCGGGGGAAGAGAACGGATGCCATTGAGCGCGGTCGTCAGTTCGTCCGGGGTGAGCGGGAGCGGATCGAGTACCACTCCGGCGCTCCTCAACCGCAGCGCGGCGAGGGTGGCGACGGGCAGCCAGACTCCGAGTTTCGCGACCTGGTCCGCGGCCCCGGCGAGCACTGTTCTCGGGTCGCCCTGGAAGGCAATTTTCCCGGTGCCATCGAGGACGATGACCCGGTCGACGAGGTCGATGGCCGCGTCAAGGTTGTGCTCGATCAGGACAATCGCGTGCATCCCCGCCGCTGCGGTATTGCGAAGGACCGCGTAGACATCGGCAATACCGGTCGGGTCGAGGTTCGCGGTCGGCTCGTCGAGTACGAGTACCCCGGTGCCCATCGCGAGGGCGCAGGCGATGGCGAGTCGTTGCTTGCCACCGCCCGACAACAGGTCGGGGTTGTCGAGACGTCTCTCCCAGAGCCCGACGGCATTCAGTGCGCGTTCGGCTCGCTCGAGCACCTCGGCGACGGGGAGAAGGAGGTTTTCCGGGCCAAAGCAGACCTCGTCGAACACCGTGCCGGTGACGAGCTGCGAATCGGGGTCCTGGAAGACCATCGCGACGTCCTGCGACAACCGCGACACCGTGGCATCCGCTGTTCGGATGCCGTGCACCGTGACGGACCCTGAGAGCGTCGCGGCGACCGCGTGCGGGACGAGGCCGTTGAGTGACAGGGCGAGTGTCGACTTGCCGCAACCCGACGGGCCGAGGAGCAGGACGACTTCTCCCGTGCGAACGTCGAAGCTCACACCGTTGGGGGTGTGGTCTGCGCTCCCGTCATAGCGGATCCGCACATCGTCGAGCCGCAGCGCGGCGGTGTGATCCGGCATTCAGCTGGTCACGCGGAGGTCACTGGTGCGTTGGCCGAATCCGGGGCGTGTGGCCTGCGGTCGACCTCACGCTGCAGCCCCCGCGCCACCCCGGTCTTGTCGATTCGGCTGGCGATGACCCGCCCGAGCCAGGTGAAGATAATCGGGCTCACGGCGAACAGGCCGAAGTACACGACACTGAGGACCGCGCTGAACTGTTCGGCGCCGATGGCCAGATAGACCCCGGCGCCGAAGATGATCCCGGCGATCGCCGCAGCGAGGTAGAAGACCCAGGCCCGCCAGTACCGGTAGCGGCTGACGAGGAATGGCAGTTCCTGCAGCAGCCCGATCGCAAGGCCGGCGCCGAGGTAGCGAAGGAACCACTGGGGGCTGAAGGCCGCGGCGATGAGCCCGGCGAAGAGACCGGTGAGCAGCGCGACTCCGCCGCGTCGAAGGAGCGACTGTGCGACAACGCCGGGGAGGAAGTACACGCCGACAAGCGAACCGTAGAGAACCGGGATAGTCGCAGACATGAGCCCGTTGAGATACCCGCTGACCACGAAAACCAGGCCACCGGCGACGCCGATGGCTGCGCAGGTGAGCAGGAGGCGGGTGCTCGCGTTTCGCATGTCGATCTCGGTTTCGGGTGAGCTGGTTCAGGGGTGAGGTAACCCTAAGTTTAGTGCGTGTCGTCTGGGAGTCGCGCTCAGGATTGTCGGCGACGCGGCGTCAATCGCACTCCGGGCAACGGCGGTGCCGGGATCCGCTCACCACCGTGGCCCTCGACCGAACCAAAACGGATGCTGCGCGATTCCCACGCGTCCCGTGCGCTCACGATCTCCTCGTGGCTCCGTGCCACGAAGTTCCACCACATGATGAGTTCCTCCGCGAACGGCGGGCCTCCGAGCAGGACGAACCGGCATCCGTCCGGGCTCGCGATGTCGAGCGATTCACGCTCGGTCCCGAGGTAGAGGAGCGGCCCGCGCGTGAGCGATTCTCCGGCCACTTCGAGCGTGCCCGAGAGCACCATGACCGCGTACTCGTAGTGCCCTTCGAGCGGGAGCGTGACGCGCGCACCAGCGTCGATCACGGCATCCGCCCCGACCAGTGGCGTGAACACGGTTGCCTCCGAGACGACGTCGCCGAGCCTGCCGACGAGGACGCTCGCGGTGAGGCCCTCCGCGCGGTAAACCGGAAGCTCGGTATGGCGCTCGAAGAACGGATCGATGTCGGCGACGTCGCGGGGGAGCGCCACCCACAACTGGAGACCACGAAGCGGGCTGCCGACGGGGCCGAGCGAGAACTCGGAGTGGGAGATGCCGTACCCGCTCGTCATGATGTTGAGTTCGCCCGGCTCGACGGCGACGTCGCTGCCGACGCTGTCACGGTGACGGATGCTGCCTTCGACGGGCCAGGTCACCGTCTGCAGTCCGGTGTGCGGGTGCGGCAGCACCTTCATCCCGACCTCTTCGTCGTCGAACCTGTCGAGGAAGCACCACGCGCCGACCATGGGCAGCGCGCGCTGGGGGAGCGACCGGTGCACGACGATCCCACGGATGCCTCCGAGCGGGACCTCGCGAGACTCGAGCCGGCGCGTCGTCTGCCCCGTCGCACCGGGGCGCGAGCTGAGCGACTCGCTCACCGGCTGGTCGAGTCGCGTCATTGCTGGACTGGTTCCCAGTCGACGGTGCCCTCGAACTCGGGATGACGCTTCAGCCAGGACTGAACGAACGGGCAGAAGGGGACGATCGTCTCGCCGCGAGTGGAGGCGTCCTCAAGGGCGCTCCGCACGAGGGTGGAGCCAAGGCCCATCCCCTCGAACTCCGGCTGTATGAGCGTGTGAGTGAAGGCCAGTCGGCCGGGGTTCTGGCGGAATGCGACGAATCCGGCCAGCGAGCCATCGACCCGGATCTCATACCTCGACTCGTCGTCGTTCCTCGTGACGCTGGTGGTCTGGTCGGCATCATCAGCCACAGGTTCCTGCTTTCTCACGAACGACGGAAGGGGTTCACTCCAACCTATTCCTGTCGTCGTCGGGGCGCGAGTGGATTGCCTCATCCGGTCCTGTCGGGTCCGGTCACGGCGCGCCCGGTCACGGCACGGCCGAGCCGAACGGCCACGGCCCCGGTCAGGCGAGAGCGAGCATTCCTGCTGCGACGAGCGCGAGCACGAGTCCGAGCCACTGCACGGGGGCGATCCGTTCCCTGAGCACCACGGCGGCGAGAAGGATGGTGCCTGCGGGATACATCGCCGTGAGCACGCTCATCACCGAGAGATCACCGATCCGGATGCCGATGAGCAGCAGCGTATTGGCGAGCGCGTCGACGATGCCACACGCGACGGCGAGGCCCAGGCCCTGGCGCCACCCGGTCCGCGCTGGTGCGGAGGGGCGCCGACCGCGACCGGGGTTCCTGGTACGCAGCCAGACCAGGAACACGGCGGTGAACATCAACGCGGCGTTCACGGCCCGGTTCATCACGAGTGGAACGACCCCGGAATCCTCGGGCGTCTGGTCGATGAGGATGATGAACGCGCCGATCATCGCGCCGGAGCCGATCGCCATCAGCACACCACGGATGCTCGGTCGCACCGCGCCCTTTTCGGGAACAAAACCGACCAGGATGACGGCGACGAGCGCGAGTCCGAGAGCGAAGAATCCGAGGACGCCGAACTCGTCGCCCGTGGCCAGCCCCCAGGTCATCGGTACTATCGCCGACACGACGGCGGTGAGCGGTGACAGGATCGACATCGGTCCGATCGCGAGGCAGGCGTAGAGCAGCGAGATGGCGATGGCGCCGGTCACGCCGGACAGCCCTCCCCACAGCACGGCTTCCGCCGACCAGCGCCCGAAGCCGAGAGGCAGGACGGCGAGGAGAACGACAAGACCGGACACCGCCGCGAGCGCTGTGACCCTGAGCGGGCTGATTCGCTTCGACGCGAGGCCGCCGAGGAAGTCGGCCGCGCCATAGACGAGAGCGCCGAACAGGCCGATGACCGCGGTGAGCATGACGAAAGCGTAGTTGACCCGCCACAGGCGCTCGCCGCGGTCCCGGGACCCCCCTGCCCGGCGGGCAACGTACAGTGGAGGGAGGGCCAGTCAGCCCACACTCCCGCGGGAAGGACGATCATGCGCGCTCGGCGGACCCGCGTGCTCCGTGGCCTTCTCGCGGCCGCACTGGCCACCTTCGCCGCCGCGCTCTCCCACACGATTTCCGGCGACGCTGCTCCCGGCATCTTCGCGCTCGCCGTGGCATCCGTCCTCGCCGTATTCGTGTGCATCACCCTCGCCGGTCGAGCGCTTTCGCCCTGGCGTCTCGCGGTTTCGGTCGTGCTCAGCCAGCTGGGTTACCACCTCCTCTTCGCGCTCGCGCCAGCGACGACGGGCACAGCCACGACGGGCACAGCGACAACGGGCACAGCGTCCAGCGCGGGGCACCACCCCGGAATGGTTCTGCTGTCGACGGATGCCGTGACCCACGCCCACGCGACGCCCGCCGCGGCCATGTGGCTCGGTCACGCGCTCGCCGCCGGTGTCACGATTGTGGCCCTGGTTCGCGGCGAGCGAGTGCTCGTCGCTCTGTCCGAGACCCTCCGGATGGGCGTTCGCGCGCTCATCATCGCCCGTGTCGTCCCTATTGGCGGCGGCGGGGTTCGCACCGCGGTCGACTGGCTGCCCGTGCTGATTGCCCGTCAGCGCGTGCTGCTCTCAGCCATGCGCCATCGCGGGCCTCCCGCACCCGTTCGCCGGACCCGCTCGTTCGCCTGACAACGGAGGGGGCTTGCCCTCCCCGACGGGGAGCATCCGTTCGGCACACCCGCAGACCATTTTCTTTCGCCGACCGCCGCTTTGCGCGCCGGTCGCACCCCAACGAATTTCGGAACTCATGAATCGAACTCACACAGTCCACCCAGGCACACAGCTGGCCCACGCGCAGGGGCAACCCGCGCCCAGAGCATGGAAGGTTGGGCAGATGCGTATTCGCCGCCTTCTTGGACTCTCGACACTCGCCGGGCTGCTCGCGGTTGCCGGCCTCGGCCTCGCCGGGGCGCCCGCGCAGGCGCACAACGCGCTGGTCTCATCGACACCCGCTGCCGATTCCGTCGTGACGGAGCAGCCGGGTACATTCTCGGTCACTACCAACGACGCCATCCTCGAGGCGGGCGGCACGTCGAATGCCATCCAGGTTCGCGGTCCAGGTGCCGAGGCGCTCTACTACGGTGACGGTTGCATGACCGTTTCGGGCAGCACGCTCAATACCCCGGTGCAGCTCGGCCAGCCGGGCGACTACACGGTCCTCTGGCAGGTGGTGTCCGCTGACGGGCATCCGATCTCGGGCGAATTCACGTTCACCTGGCAGCCGGCATCCGGGCAGGAACTCGCGGCGGGAGTGCCAGCCGTGCCGGTGTGCGGGCAGGCCCAGGCGCCGGTTGAATCGGCCTCGCCGGAGCCGAGGTTCACCACCCAGGCAACAGACACCGCCTCTCCGTCGGGTCCGATCGAGTCTGAAGACACGACCGCCGCGCCGAACGACTTCCTCTGGATCGGCGGGGCGCTCGCCGTTCTCGTGATCGCGGCAGTTGTTGCCGTCGTCCTGGTGCGGCGAAAGAAGGGTCCGCCCGCCGTCCCCGGTGCCGACGAGGCTGGCGAAGCTGACGCGGCTGACGCTTCTTCGCCACGGGACCCGGGCTAGCGAGGGCGCAGCGCTCAACGCGCCCGCGCCGAGCGCTGCACATGCACGCGGGCGCTGCAGAAGTATCTGTAGCGCCGGCATGGGACTGCAGCGGTGGCGGTTCGCCAGCCGCGAGGCACCCCCCCCGCGATTACCGAGCGCTGCACATGCACGCGGGCGCTGCAGAAGTATCTGTAGCGCCGGCATGGGACTGCAGCGGTGGCGGTTCGCCAGCCGCGAGGCACCCCCCCCGCGATTACCGAGCGCTGNTTACCGAGCGCTGCACATGCACGCGGGCGCTGCAGAAGTATCTGTAGCGCCGGCATGGGACTGCAGCGGTGGCGGTTCGCCAGCCGCGAGGCACCCCCCCCGCGATTACCGAGCGCTGCACATGCATGCGGGCGCTGCAGAAGTATCTGTAGCGTCCGCATGGGACTGCAGCGGTGGGGGTGCGCCAGCCGTGGGACAGCTCCCGCGATTAACCGTTGTCAGCGGCAGCGGCTATCGTTTGCGAGGTGACAAACGTGCTGCCAGAAGCGTCAAGGGCCCCCACCGCAGCCGATGTGCTGCACTCGGTCTTCGGCTTCGACTCTTTCCGCGGTGAGCAGCAGGCGATCGTCGACCAGGTCATCGCCGGCGGTGACGCCGTCGTGCTCATGCCCACCGGCGGCGGCAAGAGCCTCTGCTACCAGGTGCCCTCACTCGTGCGCGACGGCACTGGCATCGTCGTGTCGCCGCTCATCGCCCTCATGCAGGACCAGGTCGACGCACTTCTGGCCGTCGGCGTCCGGGCAGCCTTTCTCAATTCCACCCAGGACTCGGTCGAGCGTGATCGTGTCGAGCAGGCGTACCTCGCCGGGCAACTCGATCTGCTCTACGTCGCCCCCGAGCGACTGAGCTCCGAGGCCACCAAGCGGTTCCTCGCGAACGGAAAGATCGCGCTCTTCGCCATCGACGAAGCCCACTGCGTATCGCAGTGGGGGCACGACTTCCGCCCCGACTATCTCGCCCTCGGCGAGCTGGCCGAGCGCTGGCCCGACGTGCCGCGGATCGCACTCACCGCAACGGCGACGGATGCCACGCACCGCGAAATCACCGAACGCCTGCACCTGCAGAACGCCGCGCACTTCGTCGCGAGCTTCGACCGGCCCAACATCCAGTACCGCATCGTGCCGAAGAACGAGCCGCGCAAGCAGCTCGTCGATTTCATCTCCAAAGAAGGAGCGGGCGAGGCCGGCATCGTTTACGCGCTCAGCCGCAACACTGTGGAGAAGACCGCGGCCCACCTGCAGGCACACGGCATTCACGCCCTGCCGTACCACGCAGGCCTCGATGCATCGGTTCGCCAGAAAACGCAGGCCAGGTTCCTCCGCGAGGACGGCATCGTCATCGTCGCGACCATCGCTTTCGGAATGGGCATCGACAAGCCCGACGTGAGGTTCGTCGCCCACATCGACCTGCCGAAGAGCGTCGAGGGGTACTACCAGGAGACCGGTCGCGCCGGCCGTGACGGAGAACCCTCGATCGCATGGCTCGCTTACGGGCTGCAGGACGTGGTGCAGCAACGCCGCATGATCGACGAGTCACCCGGCGACCTCGCCCACCGCAGGCGCATGTCCGCACACCTCGACGCGATGCTCGCACTGTGCGAAACGGTCGAGTGCCGCCGAACCAACCTGCTGAGCTATTTCGGCCAGCCGTCAGAGCCATGCGGCAACTGCGACACCTGCCTGGATCCGCCCCAGGTCTGGGACGGAACGATCCCGGCACAGAAGCTGCTCTCCACGATCGTCCGGCTCAAGCGCGAGCGGAACCAGGAGTTCGGTGCCGGCCACCTCATCGACATCCTCCGCGGAAAGACCACACCGCGCACCACTCAGTGGAAACACGAGTCGATAGCGACGTGGGGAATCGGGCAGGACCTCAGCGAGCAGCAGTGGCGTGGCGTCATCCGGCAGCTCCTGGCCAAGCGCCTGCTCGCAACGCGCGGTGAATACGGCACCCTCGGTCTCACCGACGACAGCGCATCGGTGCTCTCCGGCACCCAGCAGGTGCCCATGCGCACCGAGCCGGAGCGGCGAGCGTCCGCCAGTAAGGCGCGCCGACAGGCGGCATCCGACCTCGCCCCCCAGGATGTCGAGCTCTTCGAGGCGCTCCGCGCGTGGCGCGCGGCGACGGCGAAGCAGCAGGGTGTGCCCGCGTACATCGTCTTCGGCGATGCAACGCTGCGCGCCATCGCCGCCGCGCGGCCCGATTCCTTCGATGCGCTTGCGACGATCACCGGTATCGGCGAGAAGAAGCGGGCGACATACGGGCAGCCGTTGCTCGACGTCGTTGCGGGCCGTGAACCCGCCGAGCCGCACGAGCTGTCTGCTCCGTAGCTCGCCACTCCTCGGCTCACGGCCGTTAACGCACTCAAGCGCCGTGCCCGGGGGCACAGCGCTTGAGTGAGAAAGAGTATTCGGCTGCTTAGCCCTTGCGAGCCTTGTCTTCGCGCTTCGCCGACTTGTCGGCGCGCTTCTCCTTCAGTGACTTCGCTGGTTCTTTCTTAGCGGAGTTTTTCTGGGGTGATTTGCTTGGCATGAGTGCTCCTTCGACCTGCCAGCCGCGTCGGCTGTGTCTCTTGACCATACGCTGTATCCGCGCGAAGGGCACGTCTGCGATCGCTCGACGGAATCTCGCGCTGCACCTTGTGGGGTCTGAATGAGGAATCACCCCCCTGACTGTAGGTTTCCACAGCGCCAGTGTGGGGCCTGTTCTCTCCAGTTGTAGCGGTGGAACGGCATTTTTCGTATCGGCATGTGCCGCTCGTAGGTTTTATTCAGACGTACTTCAGTGCCGAAAGACAAGGACCTTCCCATGGCTGACACCACCATCCGCCCCGATGAGATTACCCGCGACGACGTGCTCGCTGACCTTCCTGCGGGTGGCCCGGACGGATCCAGGGTGAACGTGCCTGACCTCGCACACCGGTTGCTCGGTACCTGGCCGGAGCAGCGGCTGAATGCCAGGGCACTCGCCGCGCGCGAGGAGTTCCACCGCATCGAGGGCCAGAGCGTCGACGAGCACCGCGAGCGTGTCTTCGGCCAGCTCAAGCTCCTCGTCGAGAACGGCCAGGTGCACCGCGCCTTCCCCGTCGCGCTCGGGGGCAAAGACGACCACGGTGGAAACATCGCCGGGTTCGAGGAACTCGTCACCGCCGACCCGTCGCTGCAGATCAAGTCCGGTGTGCAGTGGGGCCTCTTCGGATCGGCCGTCATGCACCTCGGATCTCCCGAGCACCACGCGAAGTGGTTGCCAGGCATCATGAGCCTCGACATCCCCGGGGCGTTTGCGATGACAGAGGTCGGCCATGGCTCCGACGTCGCCTCAATCGCGACGACGGCCACCTATGACCCAGAGACGCAGGAGTTCGACATCCACACGCCGTTCCGTGCGGCCTGGAAGGACTACCTCGGCAACGCGGCGGTGCACGGGAAGGCTGCAACGCTCTTCGCCCAGCTCATCACCAACGGTGTCAACCACGGCGTTCACTGCTTCTGGGTTCCTCTCCGTGACGACGAGGGCAACTTCCTCCCCGGAATCGGCGGTGAAGACGACGGAATCAAGGGCGGGCTCAACGGCATCGACAACGGCAAGCTCCACTTCACGCACGTCCGGATCCCTCGCACGAACCTGCTCAACCGATACGGCGACGTCGCCGAGGACGGCACGTACTCGTCGCCCATCTCGAGCCCGGGTCGCCGGTTCTTCACGATGCTCGGCACCCTCGTGCAGGGGCGTGTGTCGCTTGACGGAGCCGCTGTCGCGGCATCCGCTGTCGCCCTGCAGATCGCGATCACCTACGGAAGTCAGCGGCGTCAGTTCAACGCGGCCAGCGACACGCAGGAAGAGGTCATCCTCGACTACCAGCGTCACCAGCGACGGCTGCTGCCGAAGCTCGCCACAACCTACGCGGAGATCTTCGCCCACGACACGCTGCTCGTGAAGTTCGACGGTGTCTTCAGTGGCAAGTCCGACACCGAAGACGATCGGCAGGACCTCGAGACGCTCGCGGCCGGCCTCAAGTCGCTGTCGACCTGGCACGCACTCGACACCCTCCAGGAAGCGCGCGAAGCGTGCGGTGGCGCCGGCTTCATGGTCGGGAACCGGTTGACGAGCCTGCGCGCCGACCTCGACGTCTATGTCACCTTCGAGGGCGACAACAACGTGCTGCTTCAGCTCGTCGGCAAGCGGCTCCTCGGCGACTACGCCAAGCGGTTCAAGGGCGCTGACGCGGCGACGCTCGCCCGATTCGCGGCGGAACAGGCTCGCGGAAAGGTCGTGCACGGCACCGGACTTCGTTCTCTCGCGCAGACCGTTGCCGACTTCGGCTCGACGGCACGGTCCGTCGGGCACCTGCAGAACGAGGCAACACAGCGCGAGCTGCTCACGGCCCGTGTCGAGGGAATGGTTGCCGGGATCGCCGGTCGGTTGCGGGCAGCCAGCAAGCTGAGCGCAACGGATGCCGCTGCACTCTTCAATGCCAACCAGAACCAGCTCATTGAAGCGGCTCGCGCGCACACCGAGCTGCTCCAGTGGGAGGCGTTCACCGAGGCGCTCGCCGATGTCACCGACCCGGGAACGAAGAAGGTGCTGACCTGGCTCAGGGACCTGTTCGGACTCGGGCTGATCGAGAAGAACCTCTCCTGGTACCTGATCAACGGCAGGCTGTCCGGCCAGCGCGCCGGTGCCGTCACGGCGTACATCGACAGGCTGCTCGCGCGGCTCCGTCCGCACGCACTCGACCTGGTCGAGGCGTTCGGGTACACCCAGGAGCACCTCCGGGCGCCGGTCGCATCCGGCATCGAAGCCGAGCGTCAGGACGAAGCCGCGGCGTACTTCGCTGATCTTCGCGCGTCGGGCACCGCACCGGTGCAGGAGAAGTCGCTCAAGGCCAAGAAGAAGTAGGTTCACACGAAGCCGCCCTTCCCGACCGGGAGGGCGGTTTCGTTGTGTGGGGGCGCTGTCGCCGGGCGCGGGCGCTACCGGCGCAAACGGCGGTACGCCCTCGCCGACAGCGGCAAAAACACAAGCGTGATCAGGAGCGGCCAGCCGAGCGCCATGCCGAGCGCGGCATCCGGCAGCCAGCCCGACGTGATGCCGGTCGGATTGCCGAACAGCTGGCGCGTGGCTGTGGCCGTGGCTGAGATCGGGTTCCACTCGGCGACGGCGCCGAGCCAGCCCGGCATCGTCTCGGGTGCAACGAAGACATTGGACAGAAAACCGATCGGCCAGATCAGGACCTGAACCGCCACTGTCGCACCGGGCCCGCGAAAGACCAGCCCGAGAAAAATGCCGATCCAGAGCAGGGCGAACCTGAGCCACAACAGGAGCAGGACGGCGAGTAACGCTGAACCGAGGTCTGTGGTGATGCGCCACCCGATCAGCAGCCCTCCACCAAGAAGCACGGCGAGGTTCAGGATGGACGACGCCATGTCCGCTCCGCTGCGCCCGAGCGCCACCGCCGAACTGTGGATCGGCATCGACCGGAAGCGATCGGTGATGCCCTTGGCGGCATCCGTCGACATCGCCAGCATCGTGCCTTCGAGTCCGAACAGCATGGTCAGCGTGAACATGCCGGGGAGCAGGAAGTTGATGTAGTCGCCGCCGCCGGGGACCTCGATCGCGCCGCCGAAGAGGAACCCGAACATGAGGAGCAGCATGATCGAGAACAACAGCCCGAAGATCGGCAGGGCGGGCTGCCTCACCCAGTGCATCAGCTCGCGCTGGGTGAGGATCCAGCCATTGCGCAGGGCCGACGAGCGGGGAACCGACGAGCGGGATGCCGGCGCGTGCGGCGCGGGGGAGGCCGTGAGCGTGGTCATGATGGGTTCTCCTGTGCGGTGAGTGCGAGGAACACCTCGTCGAGGGTGGGTCGGCGGAGCACGAGGTCGACCGGCTGGATGCCGGCGGCGTCGAGAGCGCGGACCGTTGCCATGAGCGCCGCAGTGCCCGACGGCGCCTCTGCCGTCAGGGTGCGCGCCGCCTCGTCGAGGGTGGGCTCGCCCCCGCTCCGGATGGCCTCCGCCGCTGCCGCGAGATCAGCGGCATCCGCAACCGTGACGACGATGCGGTCGGCGCCCAGTTGCTTCTTGAGTTCGTCCGGGGTTCCTGAGCGGATGACGTGACCCGCGTTCATGACGGAGATCGTGTCTGCGAGCTGGTCGGCCTCGTCGAGGTACTGGGTGGTGAGGAGGACTGTTGTGCCCGCGCGGGCGATTCGGCGGATGGTGCGCCAGACCTCGTTGCGTCCTCGCGGGTCGAGCCCCGTCGTCGGTTCGTCGAGGAAGAGGACCGCGGGGGAGAGGATGAGGCTCGCGGCGATGTCGAGGCGTCGCCGCATGCCGCCCGAGTACCCGGACACCGGCCGGGTGGCTGCCTCGGTGAGGTCGAAGGCCGCGAGCAGTTCGTCGGCGCGGACCCCCGCGTTGCGCTTGCCCAGGCCGAAGAGCCGGCCGAACATGACGAGGTTCTGCCTGCCGCCGAGGATCTCGTCGACAGCGGGGCTCTGCCCGACGAGGCCGATGCTCGCCCGGACACCGGCCGGCTGGGAGCGCAGGTCGTACCCGGCGACGGTCGCCTCGCCCGAGTCCAGGTCAATGAGGGTTGCGAGTGCGCGAACGGCCGTGCTCTTGCCCGCACCGTTCGGCCCGAGCAGGCCGTGGATGCTGCCAGCCGGGATGGTGAGGTCGAAGTCGTCGAGCGCGTGAACGGCGCCATAGCGTTTGCGCAGCCGGGTGGCGCTGAGCGAAGGTGCCTGCGGGGATCGGGCGGGAGGGGAGCCGGGCCGGGAGGAGGCTGGAAGGTTCACAATACTCCTTGTCGTATGCCGTACGGAGTTAATGAGGAAACTGAGCGTACACCATACGGGGTAAGTACACTAGGGGCATGACCGCGAACGATGACCCAGGGCACACAGACCCGGATCGCACGCTGGCGCTGCTCTGGCGCCACACCCTCGGCGAACAATCCGGCGCTCGCGGGCCGAAGCAGAAGACGACGGTGGACGCCGTCGTCGCGAACGGCATCGCCCTCGCTGACGAGGAGGGGCTCGAGGCGTTCTCGATGCGCAAGGTCGCCGAGCGCATGGGCATGGGCGTGATGAGCCTGTACACCTATGTGCCAGGGCGGGAGGACCTGATCGGGCTCATGGTCGACCAGGTCACCGGCGAAGTTCCACACCCGCCGCTGGAGGGCGACCTGCGCTCCCGGCTGGATACCGTTGCGCGGCACCTGTGGGCTGAGTGTCGGAGGCACCCGTGGCTGCTGTCGGTCGATACGTCGCGGCCAGCGCTCGGGCCGCACATCTCCGACCGCTACGAGTGGGAGCTCTCCGCCGTGGAGGGAATCGGTCTCAGTGACATCGACATGGACCAGGTGGTCACTCTGATAGCCGGGTTCGTGCTGAGCGCTGCCCGGATGGCCCGCGACATGGATCAGACCCAGCAGCGGTCGGGTGTGAGCGACGCCGAGTGGTGGGCGGCCAACGCGCCGGTGCTCGAGAAGGTCATGGACGGGTCGAGGTACCCGCTCGCCGGCCGCGTCGGGCAGGCCGTCGGAGAGGTGTACCAGGCGGCGAGCGACCCGCAGCTGGCGTTCGAGTTCGGGCTTGCCCGCGTGCTGGACGGGATCATGGCCTACGTCGCGTCAGATCGGTAGCGGGCGAACTGAACCTCCGCGCCCGGCGACGGGACGGCATCCGCCCCGCCATCATCTTGGGCGCTACACAAACATGCGGGCGCTGCAGAAGTATCTGCAGCGCCCGCATGGATGTGGCGCGGTCGAGGTGACGAACTAGCCCGCGGCGACCGCGGCAGCAATCGCCGCTGGGATTGGGGTCTCACCCGAGATTGCTTCCCAGGTGAAGCCGGCCGTTTCGGGGAAGGTCAGCGCTGCGGTGATCAGCGACGCGACATCCGCGCGGGGGATCGAGCCCCGCTCGGTCTCGGTCGCGAGGGTGACGAGGCCGGTCGGCTCATCGTCAGTGAGCGCACCTGGCCGGAGGATCGTCCAGTTGAGCGACGTCTTCTTCAGCTCGATGTCCGCGTTGCGCTTGGCGGCTACGTAAGCGGCCCAAACGTCGTCGCTGGTGTCGACCTCGCCGTCGATTCCCATCGCGGACACCTGAACGAACCGCGCGACCCCGGCGCGCTCGGCAGCCTGCGCCGACTTCACCGAGCCCTCATAGTCGACGGTGTGCTTGCGTTTTGCGCCGGAATTGGGGCCGGCGCCCGCGGCGAACACGACAGCATCCGCCCCGTCAAGGATCGGGACGAGGTCGTCGACGCTCGCCGTCTCGATGTCGCAGACGACCGGCTCTGCACCGAGAGCACTGATTTCCGACGAGTGGTCAGCGTTGCGGAAGACGCTGACGACCTCGTCGCCGTTCTCGACGAGCTGTGAGGTGAGGATGCGGCTGATCTTGCCGTGTCCTCCGATGATGACGATTCGGCTCATTGTTTTCTCCCTGGTCGTAAAAGTCGTGACGGTCGTAGAAGTCGTAGCGGTGGCGCCGTCGGTCAGGACGGACGCTCCTCAGGCGACTTCGTCTTCGCGGGGTCGGTCTCGGGCAGAGACCCGAGGACCTCGTCGATGCTCGCGAGGGTCTCCTTCGAGAGGCTGACGCCGGACGCCTTCACGTTCTCGCGCACCTGCTCGGGGCGGGAAGCGCCGATGATGGCGCCGGCCACGTTGTCGTTGGCGAGCACCCACGCGACGGCAAGCTGCGCCAGGCTCAGGCCGTGCTCCTCGGCAATGGGCTTGAGGTTCTGCACGGCGGTGAGCACCTCGTCGCGGAGGAACACCTTCACCGAGTCGGCGCCGCCCTTCGCGTCTGTGGCGCGGGAGCCCTCCGGCAGCGGCTGGCCCGGCAGGTACTTGCCCGAGAGAATGCCCTGGGCAACGGGGGACCAGACGATCTGCGAGATGCCGAGCTCGCGGGAGGCCGGCACGACCTCTTCCTCGATGACCCGCCACAGCATCGAGTACTGGGGCTGGTTCGAGATGAGCTGGAAGCCGAGCTCCTTCGCGAGCGCAGAGCCACGGCGCAGCTGGTCTGCGTTCCACTCCGAGACGCCGATGTACAGCGCCTTTCCCTGGCGGACGATGTCGGCGAAGGCCTGCATCGTCTCTTCGAGGGGGGTGTGGTGGTCGTACCTGTGCGCCTGGTAGAGGTCGACGTAGTCGGTGCCGAGCCGGGTCAGCGACCCGTTGATCGACTCCATAATGTGCTTGCGGCTGAGGCCGGAGTCGTTGGGTCCCTTAGGTCCGGTCGGCCAGTACACCTTCGTGAAGATTTCGAGCGACTCGCGCCGTTCGGAGGCGAGCGCCTCGCCGAGCACGGTTTCCGCCGCGGTGTTCGCGTAGGCGTCGGCCGTGTCGAACGTCGTGATGCCGCTCTCGAGAGCCGCGGCGACGCACTGTTTCGCTGTGTCGTTCTCAACCTGTGACCCGTGGGTCAGCCAGTTGCCGTAGATAATTTCGGAGATTTTCAGGCCTGAATTGCCGAGATAGCGATTGTCCATGCGGCCACGCTACGCCCAGCCGGCGGTTCGAGGCCACAGAAGTTCGAGACCTTGCACCAGCTCGCGTTCTGTGCCACAGGTTCTCTGGCGGATGCCGCGATGCGGCTTCGAGAGAAGGTGCTGGACCCCCTGTCGCACCGCGCAGACAGGGATACTGTCGAGGTATGCGCGAGATGTATCCGGAGATTGAACCGTATGACACAGGGCACCTCGACGTGGGTGACGGCCAGCTGATCTACTGGGAGACGAGCGGAAACCCGGACGGTAAACCCGTCGTCTTCCTGCACGGCGGGCCCGGCGGTGGAACGACCCCGAGCCAGCGGCGCCTCTTCGACCCGGAAAGGTACCGCATAGTTCTCTTCGACCAGCGCGGCTGCGGCAAGAGCACGCCGCACGCGAGCGCGCCGGAGGCGGACCTCGAGTCCAACACCACCTGGCACCTGGTCGGCGACATCGAGAAGCTGCGTGAACACCTCGGTGTGGACACCTGGCAGGTCTTCGGCGGGTCGTGGGGCAGTTCGCTCGCCCTCGCGTACGCCCAGACCCACACCGATCGGGTGTCCGAGCTCGTCCTCCGCGGCATCTTCACCCTGCGCCAGGTCGAACTCGACTGGTTCTACGAGGGCGGCGCATCCGCAGTCTTTCCTGACCTGTGGCAGGGTTTTCTCGAACCGGTGCCGGTCGACCAGCGCCGCAATCTCATCCGTGCGTATTCAACGCTCCTCAACGACCCGGACCCGGCCGTGCACGAGCCGGCGGCGGTTGCCTGGTCGCGCTGGGAGTCGTCGACCATCACCCTTCTCCCCAACGAGGCGACCGTTGCGCGCTTCACCGAACCCGCCTACGCCGTTGCGTTCGCCCGCATCGAGAACCACTACTTCATGAACGGCGGCTGGTGGGAGGAAGGCCAGTTGATTCGGGATGCTCCGAAGCTCGCCGGCATCCCCACCGTCATCGTGCAGGGTCGGTACGACATGTGCACGCCGCCGATGACGGCGTGGGCGCTCGCCGAAGGGATGCCGCACGCCGAGCTGAAGATGATTCCGGATGCCGGTCACGCCTTCGACGAGCCAGGAATCCTGGATGCCCTCATCGAAGCGACCGATCGGTTCGCCTCCTAGCGATGACGCTCGTGCCGCGCAAGCGGTTCTGCGGGTGCGATCGGGTGCGGGTAAGTTATCCCGGTGACCTTCAATCCAGACTCTGACATCTCCGGCAGCAATGTACGCAAGCGCGGTCGTGGAACAGCGATCGGCGTGGGCGGTGGTGGACTCGCTGTCGTGGCGGTCTTCCTCATCGCCCAGTTCGCCGGGATCGACCTGAGCGGGTTCATCGGGGGAGGCGGAGAAGCCGGCGGTTCGGCGCCATCGGCCACGTCCCTCAGCGAGCAGTGCAAGACGGGCGAGGACGCCAATGAGAACATCGAGTGCCTCATGGCAGGGGCGGGGTCGTCGATCGATGACTTCTGGATTGACAACTACAGCACCGTCGCAAGCGGCGCGTACCGGACGCCAGGCTTCGACCTCTTCGAGTCATCGACGACCACCGCGTGCGGAGCGGCATCCAGTTCGACCGGGCCGTTCTACTGCCCCGGCGACGAGACGATTTTCGTCGACACCTCATTCTTCGCGCAGTTGCGCCAGCCGCCGTTCGACACGACGGGCGGTCCGCTCGCCCAGTTGTACATTGCGGCACACGAGTGGGGGCACCACATCCAGGCGATCTCGGGAATCATGGAGTCCGCCGACCGCACGGGAACCGGTCCCGACTCCGATTCCGTGCGCATCGAGCTCCAGGCCGATTGCTTTGCGGGCGCCTGGGTAACCGGGGCGAGCGAGACGAAAGACAAGAACGGCGTGACATTCCTCGAGCGGCCGACAGCGGCGCAGATCGCGGACGCACTCGATGCCGCCGCCGCGGTCGGTGACGACCGCATCCAGGCGGGCTCAGGCCAGGGCGTGAACTCCGAAGCGTGGACCCACGGGTCGAGCGAACAGCGCCAGCGCTGGTTCAACGCCGGTCGCGAGGGTGGACCCGGCGCTTGCGATACCTTCGCGGTGGACGGCTCCCAGCTCTAGATCAGCACCGAGGTTCGAGGTGCGGGGCCGGTGCACGTGGTGATTCTCGTGCACCGTGAGGGATTCGTCTGACTGCTTCGGCTCGGGCGCTCTTCGGGGGTGCGGTCAAAATGCAAAATGCACCCCGAACGAGGGGTGAGGATTCCTCAGGTTCTGGGCCATAATCATGCTCTATGGCGGGCCATCTCGAACTCCCCGTGGCGGCGGCGGACGCACCGCAGGGTCGTCGGCTCAGCCCGCGAATGCGCTCGGCGTTGGATGTCATCCGCGCATCTGCCGCCGTGTACGTGGTTGTGCACCACGTAGTCGTTCACAACCAGATAGCCGGCCCGGTCTACCTCGTTTTCAAGTGGGGACCTGAGGCGGTAATGGTGTTCTTCGTCCTGAGCGGGTTCGTGATTTTTCACAACGAGAAGCACCGGGTCCAGAACGACCTCGCTGGCTATTACACCCGGCGTCTACGGCGAATCTATCCGACACTCCTTGTCGCATTCGCCCTGTCTGCGGTACTGGCTCTTCTCGATGGGTCTCTTGTTGCCCGCTTCGACCCGTGGTCGCTCATTCTCAATCTCGCGTCGCTTCAAGATCTCGACTTTAAACCGGGAAATCTTGTCTTGCCGTTTCTCGGGAATGGGCCGCTGTGGTCGCTCTCCTACGAAGTTGCGTTCTATCTGGTCTTCCCGCTGCTTATGGTGGTCTACCGAAAAGGGCGCTGGCTCGCGCTTGCATCGGTGGGTGCGTCGAGTATCGCAGGTCTGCTGACGTACCTCCTCATTCCCAACCACTTCTCGCTCGTGCTCGCCTATTTGCTCACCTGGTGGGCGGGAGCTGTCATTGCCGACCTCTATGCGCGGGACGAACTTTGCGTCAGATCCCTGTTTCCGTTACTCGGATGGTTCTGCGCCCTCTGCGCGGCCACCGGGCTTGCCGTGCTACTCAACCAGCGAGCGGCAATGTCACAGATCCTCGCGCTGACGCTCACGCTCTTCGTTTTCGCCCTCGGAAGCGTTGTGGTCGCCGGATCGGGGCTGGCTCGGGCGTTCGCTCGACTCTTTGCTCCGACTGCCCCGGTCGCCGCTTACGTCGCATCGATCTCGTATGGCCTGTATGTGTTTCATTTTCCCTTGCTGATGCAGTCGGCGCTTGCGCGGTCGCCACTCGGGTTCATCCTTGCCCTCGTGCTCCTGATTGCGGTCTCCATCGTGGGCGATCGGTGGCTGGCGCGAGTGCTCTCGCCGCGAAGGGTTGTGGTGATGGATCAGGGTAGTGAGCCGCGTCCCACTGCGGCGGGCGGATAGTCGTAGGCGCCGCGGAGGGCGGATAGTCGATCACAGCACCGTGGCGAGCCAAAAGTGAGTAATTCTCACCCGAAGAGGGGGGATCGCTCGCCACCTGCTCCGGGTTACTCTTTCAGGACAGAACGTGAAGTTCCATCACGTTCGGTGTTCTACGGCCACGCTGAGCCGTCCTTCCTCCTCCCTTGCCCACGGACAGGCGGTGGTGACTTTCGCGGTCCGTTTTCGGTGAGAAGAGTGCTGAAGTGCCCCGTCCGAGCAAGCCGGCTTCCCGGCCAAGCGTTTTCGACTCGAACAGGTCGGTCGCGCTCGCAGCGGTCTTTACCATTCTCGCCACTCTGGCCGTTCCGCTCAGTGCCGGGGCCACACACGCCGCAGAGCCGTGCGCTCCCGGTTCGAATCCCATTGTGTGCGAGAACTCAAAGCCGGGTACGGCCCCGGAAATCTGGGACATCGATCGTGCGGGAGACGCGAGCATCCAGGGATTCGCCACGGATATCAGCGTCAATGTGGGCACTCGCGTCGACTTCAAGATTGATTCCGAGGTTCTCGATTACACGGTCGACGTCTACCGCACGGGTTATTACCAGGGTCTCGGCGCTCGCTTCATTGAGCGCGCAATTCTTGCCCCTAACCGTGCAGAGCACCAGGACGAGTGCATCACTGACGAAGCGACGGAGCTTTACGACTGCGGTACGTGGGACGTGTCCGCATCGTGGGACGTGCCTCCCGACGCAGTATCCGGCGTTTACATTGCACTCCTGACCCGAGTCGATACCGGCGGCTCAAGCCACATCATCTTCATCGTCAGAGACGAGGACAGCTCCTCCGACGTGCTTTTCCAAACGTCTGACCCTACGTGGCACGCGTACAACACCTATGGCGGCAGTGACTTTTATCAGGGCGCCAACAACGGGCGGGCGTTCAAGGTCAGTTATAACCGGCCGTTCAACACCCGCGCGGACATGGCAGGCCGTGACTTCTATTTCTCAAGCGAATACGCACAGGTTCGATTCATGGAGAAGAACGGGTACGACGTCAGCTACTTCAGTGGTATCGACACGGACCGTTACGGCTCCCTCCTCACCAACCACCGCGTCTTCCTCTCGGTCGGCCACGACGAATACTGGTCGGGCGCGCAGAAAGCGAACATCGAGGCCGCCCGCGACGCCGGTGTGAACCTTCAGTTCCTCGCGGGCAACGAAGGATACTGGCGCACACGCTACGAACCGTCCGCAGACGCTGGTGCCACCGCATACCGCACGCTCGTGAGTTACAAGGAGACGTGGAGCTACCAGAAGATCGACCCCAAAGACGAGTGGACCGGGACCTGGCGCGACCCTCGATATGCGCCGGCGTCTTCGGGTGCAGGCCAGCCCGAGAACAAACTGATCGGCACCCTCTATCAGGTGAACTATTCCGACCTGCCGGTCTCAGTTTCCTCACGCGAAGGTAAGTTGCGTCTCTGGCGGAACACAAGTCTGGCGAATCTGCCCCCGGGCTCGACGGCGTCACTGGCCCCGCACACTGTCGGCTACGAGTCGAACGAAGACGTGGACAACGGCTTCCGCCCAGCCGGTCTCGTGCGCCTGTCAACGACGACAGGCGACGTTCCCGAATATCTTCAGGATTACGGCAACACGGTGAAGGCCGGCACGACGAAGCATCACCTCACCCTGTACCGCGCGCCGAGCGGTGCACTCGTATTCTCGGCTGGCAGCGTGCAGTGGGCGTGGGGCCTGGACGATGAGCACGACGGAGACGGCGCATCTGCCGATCCCCGGATGCAGCAGGCGCAGGTGAATCTACTCGCAGACATGGGAGCGCAGCCGGCCTCCCTTGATCCGGCGCTTGTACGAGCGACAGCGAGCGCGGACACGACGGCTCCTACGGTGGTTATCACCAGCCCTTCGCCCGGCGCGACCGTCTACAGCGGATCGATTGTCGAAGTGACAGGCACAGCTGCAGACGTGGGCGGCGAGGTCGCCGGGGTCGAAGTGTCGACCGACCAGGGGGCCACCTGGCATCCCGCGACAGGTACCAGCGAGTGGTCATATCGCTACGTGCAGAAGGGCATGGCTGCGACGCCGACCCTGGTGCGGGCGATCGACGACAGTGCCAATTACCCGAGTTCACCAGCGTCGCACACTATTCAGGTCACCGGCCCATATTCGTTCTTCGGCGACACAACCCCTGCCACGGCCGACTCGGGCGATTCATCCGCGGTAGAACTCGGGCTGCGCTTCACGCCGGCAGTTGGCGGGTTCGTAACCGGCGTTCGTTTCTACAAGAGCAGCGCAAATACCGGTACTCACACGGGATCGCTCTGGCGGGACGACGGCGTTCGGCTCGCGTCAACAACGTTCTCGGACGAGAGTCCGTCCGGCTGGCAACTGGCTACTTTCGCCAGCGCCGTTCCGGTAACGGCGGGCCGAACATACGTGGTGTCGTATTTTGCACCGAACGGGCACTATGCCGCGGAGTCAAACTTTGGCGACTACGCCACGATCGACCGCCATCCGCTGAAGGTCAACGGGGGATATGGATCATCCGCTGCGGGAGTGCACAGCACCGAGGGAACGTATCCAACGAGAAGCTTTGGTCGAGGAAATTACTTCGTTGATGTGGTCTTCGACACGGTTGACACATCGCCACTCGTAGCGATGCAGCAATCGCCCCACCCCGGATCGTCAAGCGTGTCAACGACAACGCCCATCCGCGCGGTGCTGTCGAAGGACGTGGCCGCGGAGTCCGTCGACATATCCGTGACGGACAGCCTGGGCGCCCAGCTGAGCGGCGGCACCGCGTACAACCCGGACACGCGCACCGCAACGTTCACCCCGGCCATTCCCCTCGCCAATTCCGCTACGTATTCCGTTTCCCTGAAGGTCTGGGGTGTAGCGGGCGCAGAGCCAGTCTCAGGTGGCGATTGGTCGTTCAGCACAGCGAAACCAAACGCGGAGCCGGGGATATGCCCGTGCAGCCTGTACAACGACAGCGAGCTGCCAGGGATCATCGAGGTGGGCGACCCGGATTCGGTGACCCTCGGCGTGCGCTTCTCCGCGACCGCGCCGGGAATTATCCGGGGAATTCGTTTCTACAAGGCGACGGGGAATACCGGGATGCATGTTGGTTCCCTGTGGTCCGCGGGGGGCGACTCGCTCGCGACAGCGATCTTTAGCGAAGAGAGCTCATCGGGCTGGCAGACGGCATATTTCGCCCAGCCGGTATCGATTACCCCTGGAACCGAATACGTGGCGTCCTACCTGGCACCCTCGGGGCGCTATTCCGCCACCGCGGGAGCGTACGGAGCAGGGTTTGCCAACGGGCCGCTTCGAACCTCGGCCAGCTCAGGGTTGTACAGCTATACCAGTGCATTTCCCGATCGGGCAACGTCAACCTCGTATTCAGTGGACGTGGTTTTCGAGACAACACCGGATCCGCTGGTTGTCCAGAGCACACTCCCCGCAGATCGAGCTGTCGATGTCGCCAGAGACACCAGCATCTCCATCACTTTCTCCACGGCGATCAGCGACGGATTCGACATGACGGTGTCGGCTGGCGAGCATGAGATCAGTGGAGTGGCTTCGGTCAGTGTCAACCGCAAGACCATCGTCTTCACTCCGGACGATGATCTGCCCGCTGACCAGGATCTCGATGTCGAGGTCTCAGGGATCCGCTCGACCGGAGGGATCGCCCTGGCGAATCACCTGTGGACTTTCCACACGGCGGAAGACGGCGCAACCAGTGCCAGATACACGCTCCTCGGGAATGAGACACCGGTCGTTGTGTCGGCCACCGACGATTCATCGCCCGTCGAGCTTGGCATGGTGTTCACTGCCAGTGAAGCGGGCTCGGTGACCGCGATCCGTTTCTTCAAAGGCCAGGGAAACGGCGGCACTCACACTGGATCACTATGGAACTCGGCCGGTGAACGACTCGCAACAGTGACATTCCAGGCCGAGTCAAGCACAGGCTGGCAGACCGCGTCCTTGCCGGCGCCCGTCCCGTTGACCGCCGGGCAGGAATACGTCGTCTCGTACCTCGCACCCACGGGGCACTACTCGTACACGGGCGCCTATTTCCAGACTCCGCGCACATCCGGACCGCTGACCGGGGTCGCCGGCCGATTCCTCTATGGCAGCGCCGGAGGGTTCCCGATCCATTCTTTCAACGCCACGAACTATTTCGTGGATCTGGAGTTCACGGCCCTGGCCGCGACTCCGACTCCCACTCCCACTCCCACTCCCACTCCCACTCCCACTCCCACTCCCACACCGACACCGACACCGACACCGACACCGACACCGACGCCGACACCTACGCCGACGCCCACACCGACGCCCACACCCACACCACCGGCTGAGCCCGCGGTCGACCCGCTTACCCAGCCGGGAGTCACCTCCCTCTTCCATCCCGACAGCGAACCCGCAGCGACCAACTGGGAGGATTTTGACCCGGTCCAGGTCGGAATGTCGTTCACCTCGGCGGTCGACGGCGAAATCCTGGGAGTGCGCTTCTATAAGGGCACTCTCGATACCGGCGAACACACAGGCGCCCTGTGGGGTCCCACCGGGAACAAGCTCGCGAGTACCACTTTTACTCAGGAGAGTGCGAGCGGTTGGCAATTCGCCGTGTTCGACGTTCCTGTCCCAGTGCAGGCGGGAACCGTGTACACCGTCAGTTATCTCGCCCCTCACGGTCGATACTCCGTGACACCGAACGGGCTCCAGAGCGAAGTGGTCAACGGCCCACTGACAAGCGTGTGGAACGGCGGCAGATACTCCTACTCCACGGAAGCGCCGACCGCGCCGATCAAGCACAACTTCTGGGTCGACGCGATGTTCAGGGCCTCACCATGACCGCACTCTCCGCCCACGGCTTGACCCACAAACCACACCACCCCGAAGGGGAACACATGTCACAGGAGAAACTCCGGATCGCCGTTGTCGGCGCTGGCTACTGGGGTCCGAATCTCGCGCGCAATTTCTCGGCAAGCCCCGAGTGGGAGCTCGTCGCGATCTGCGACCTGGACCGGGAGAGGGCCAGTCGACTAGCCGAGCAGTCTGGCCAGGTGTCAGTGGTCACGTCCCTGACCGAACTGCTGGAATCCGACATTATCGACGCGATCGCGATCGCCACTCCGGCGCGAACGCATTATCCGATTGCCATGCAGGCGCTCGCCGCTGGCAAACACGTTGTCGTGGAAAAGCCGCTCGCAGATTCCGGCGGTAATGGCCAGGCGATGGTCCTCGAAGCGGCCACCCGCGGCCTCATCCTCATGGCCGATCACACCTATTGCTATACACCGGCGGTCCTCAAAATCCGAGACCTGATTGCCGATGGAGAACTTGGCGAAATCCTCTTCATCGACTCGGTACGCATCAACCTTGGCCTGATCCAACCCGATGTCGACGTGTTCTGGGACCTCGCCCCGCATGACCTTTCCATCCTCGATTTTGTCCTTCCTGGCGGCCTCAGGCCAACGGCGGTGGCTGCGCAGGGAGCAGACCCGCTCGGGGCAGGGAGATCCTGCATCGGTTACCTCACGCTCCCGCTGGAAAGCGGCGCGATCGCCCACGTGCACGTGAACTGGCTGAGTCCAACCAAGATCCGTCAGATGGTGATCGGCGGAAGCAAGCGCACGCTCGTCTGGGACGACCTCAATCCGCAACAGCGGCTCAGCGTGTACGACCGTGGCGTCGATCTCGGTAAGCAATCTGCCGGGCGCTCCGACGAGAGGGACGCGAACATTTCTTACCGACTCGGTGACACCTGGTCTCCCGCCCTTCCCGAGCGAGAAGCGCTCTCGACCATGGCGGCGGAGTTCGCTTCCAGCATCCGGTCCGGCCGGCCCTCCCGCACTGACGGAGAAGCCGGGCTTCGGGTTCTCTCGGTGCTCGAAGCGGCAACTCGAAGCCTGGCCCAATCCGGAGCCGCGGTAATCCCTATACGAGGCGAACAGATGGAGACGGCGCGATGAGTGATTTGCACGGAGCACAGGTTCTGGTCACCGGCGGAGCAGGCACGATTGGGTCGACCATCGTAGATCAGCTTCTCGAGGCCGGGGTGGATCATGTCGATGTGCTCGACAACCTGGTTCGAGGGCGCAGGGCGAATCTCGACGGTGCCATTCAGTCCGGACGGGTCACCCTCGTCGAGGGTGACATTCGCGACCGTGACCTGGTCCACGACGTCACGCGTGGCAAAGATCTGGTCTTTCACCAGGCGGCGATCCGCATCACACAGTGCGCCGAAGACCCGCGACTGGCGCTCGAGGTGCTCGTCGACGGTACCTTCAACGTTCTCGAAGCAGCGGTGGAGGCATCCGTCGATAAGGTCATCGCGGCGTCGAGCGCTTCCGTCTATGGCATGGCCGAGCAGTTCCCCACCACGGAACGCCACCACCACCACAACAACGACACGTTCTATGGAGCGGCCAAGTCGTTCAACGAAGGGATGCTGCGGAGTTTCCGTGCGATGTACGGACTCGACTTCACCCTCCTGCGTTACTTCAACGTTTACGGACCTCGCATGGATGTGCACGGTGTGTACACCGAAGTGCTTGTGCGCTGGATGGAGCGGATCGCCGACGGCAAGCCGCCGCTGATCTTCGGCGATGGTCGGCAGACCATGGACTTCGTCTTCACTACCGACATCGCCAGGGCAAACCTGCTCGCCGCAGCGTCGGGGACCACCGATGGCGTCTACAACATTGCGAGTGGAACCGAGACGAGTCTTCTCGATCTCGCCGAAACGCTGTTGCGGGCGATGGACTCTGACCTCGAGGTCGAACATGGCCCTGAACGCGCCGTTAATGGCGTGGCCCGCCGCCTCGCAGACACGTCGGCCGCCAGCCGGGACCTGGGGTTCGACGCCACAGTTCCGCTCGAGGACGGTCTCCGTCAGCTCGTCGCGTGGTGGCAGCCGCTGCGCGACGAGATCTCAACGACGCAGTCGGCGGTACCGGCATGACCCGCATCAACGTGATGAAGCCCTGGCTCGGCGCGGAAGAGATCGCGGCGGTCACCGCGGTTCTCGAGTCCGGCTGGGTCGCTCAGGGGCCGCAGGTCGCGCGTTTCGAAACGCTTTTCGCGGATGCCATGGACGCGTCGTTCGCGGTCGCAACGTCCAATTGCACGACTGCGCTGCACCTTGCCCTGGTGGTTGCAGGCGTCCGTGCCGGTGACGACGTTGTCGTGCCGTCGTTCTCGTTCATCGCGACGGCGAATGCGCCGACATACGTCGGCGCGCGACCGGTCTTCGCCGATGTCGACAGAGACACCGGAAACGTGACAGCAACCACGATTGCCGAAGCCCTCACCGAACGGACAACCGCGGTTATCGTCGTCGATCAGGGCGGCGTCCCCGCTGACCTCGATCCCATCCGTGCTCTCTGCGATGAGCGCGGCATTCGTGTTATCGAGGACGCCGCTTGCGGCGCGGGATCGACCTATCGGGGTGCCCCGGTCGGGGCGGGGGCTGATATCGCGGCCTGGTCGTTCCATCCCCGCAAACTTCTCACGACGGGTGAGGGCGGGATGCTCACGACAAACAGGGAGGCCTGGGCCGATCGAGCGCGGCGACTTCGGGAGCACTCGATGAGTGTGTCTGCCACCGCGCGTCACTCGAGCGTGCTTGCTCCGCCCGAGGAGTACAGCGAGATCGGCTTCAACTACCGCATGACCGATCTTCAGGCAGCTGTCGGTATCGTTCAGCTCGGTCGACTGGCCGAGATCGTCGTGCGACGACGGGAGGTGGCGGCAACTTATGCTGAGACCCTCGCCGATGTCGACGGAATCCGGGTCGTAACCGACCCTCCGTGGGGAACGAGCAACTTCCAATCCCTGTGGCTGGAAGTTGGTTCCGGCTATCCCCTGACCAGGGACGGGCTCCTGGAGCACCTCGCCGCTGCTGACATCTCTGCCCGCCGCGGCATTATGGCGTCTCACCGCCAGCCCGCCTACCGAGGTCGGGATACCGGCTCAGCTGACCTTTCTGTGACGGAACTGCTCACGGACACGACCCTGATTCTGCCGGTGTTCCATCAGATCACCCCGGACGAAATCGGGCGGGTGGTCGACGCGATCAAGGAACCGGCAGGTCACCGGATGGCCGATCGAGGTCACGTTGACGCGAGGAGGTGACGGATGGAGAAAACTCTGTTGATCGGGGCCAGCGGGCTAGCTCGCGAAGCGCTCGCGTTGGCACGGGCTGGCTCATCCCACACGGTGTTCGGGATACTCGACGACGGCTGGGCGGATATGGGCGAGTCCTTCGCCGGACTGCCCGTTCTCGGTGCCATTGAACGAGCCGTTGACTACATCGACACCAAGCTCCTCGTTTGCGTTGGCGCTGGAGCTGTCAGGGAAGCGATTGTCGACCGACTTGCACTGCTCGGGGTTGAGCGGGATGCGTACACAACGCTCGTGGATCCGAGCGTGAGCAACAACGGCGGCGCCACCGTGGGGCCCGGATCAATAGTGCTGGCACACGCCGTTCTCACCGCCGATGTCTCGATCGGCAGTCACGTCGTCGTTATGCCGAACGTCACCCTGACCCACGGCGACACGGTGGAGGACTTCGGAACCATAGCGGCGGGAGCGACGTTTGGTGGCGACGTACGAATCGGACGAGGCGCCTATATCGGGATGAACGCCTCGGTGAGACAGCGCCTGAACGTCGGTCAATACGCCGTGCTCGGGATGGGAGCAGTTCTGCTCCAACACCTTCCTGACGGAGAAACGTGGGCCGGAATACCGGCCAGGGCTCTTGGTGCACCGCCTGAGATCATCACTCCAATCCCGCCAGCGGCTGGTGCGGCACCAACAACCGAAAGGTCATCATGAACGTTCTCCAGAGGATCCCGCTCGTGGACCTGGGCGCGCAGCAGGCGGAAGTGAGTGAAGAGATCAACGCGGGTTTGAGGGATGTGTTTGACAACACCGCGTTCATCGGTGGTCCGCAAGTAGGCGAATTCGAGAAGGCGTATGCCCGGCTGGTTGGCACCGTCCATTGCGTCGGGGTTGCCAACGGCACAGACGCTCTCGAGCTTGCGCTCCGGGCTTCCGGGGTCACGCCGGGCGGAGAGGTGATTCTGCCGGCGAATACATTCATCGCGACAGCCGAAGCCGTCTCACGGATCGGTGCGCGACCGGTTCTTGTCGATGTCGACCAGACGCATCTGCTCATCGACCCGAGTCGTGTCGCGGAGGCCGTGACCGACCTGACGCAGGCGATCGTTCCCGTGCATCTTTTCGGGCAGGTCGCCCCGGTCGAACTCCTGACGCCGATCGCGCTCGCGAGCGGCGCTGTGATCGTGGAAGATGCGGCGCAGTCGCAGGGCGCAACCAGGCACGGCAAGGCGGCCGGCTCGCTGGGTGTGGCGGCAGGTACCAGCTTCTACCCGGGCAAGAACCTGGGAGCCGCAGGCGACGCCGGCGCTGTGACGACGAGCAGTGACCAGGTTGCGGCGCATGTCCGACTCCTCGGCGCCCATGGAAGCGCCGTCAAATACCAACACGACGTTATCGGAATGAACTCGCGCCTCGACACGGTCCAGGCCGTCGTCCTGAACGCCAAGCTACGCCGTCTCGAAGGGTGGAACGAGGCTCGTCGAACGGCGGCTGCTTACTACGCCGAATTGCTTGCCGATGTCGACCCGGTTACATTGCCCCAGACTTCTGCCGGGAACGTCGACGCGTGGCATCTTTACGTCATTCGGGTAGCGGAGCGCGATCGGATCATGCGAGTGCTCGGAGAAGCCGGCGTCGGGGTGGGAGTCCACTACCCGGTGCCTGTGCACAGGACTCGCGCTTTCAAACACCTCGGCTACAGTGCCGGCGCCTTTCCCGTGACGGAAGCCGCAGCCGAAACGATGCTCTCCCTTCCTATCTACCCGCACATCACTCGTGAGCAGCAGCGCTACGTGGTGCGCCATCTGGTGAATGCGTTGCAGCAGTGACCAGGTCTTCCCGGAGCGATCCCGCCGGCCGTCGCGCCCAGCAGGGCGCTTCGAGTGCATTCGCCTGGAGCCTGGCAAATACGCTGGTGTCCAGGGTTGCAACCCTGGGGATCGGTATTGTTCTCGCTCGCGTGCTTGGCCCCGAATCCTTCGGCACCTTTGCCGTCGCTCTCATCGCGCTGATGGCGGTCCTCAGCTTCAATGAGCTGGGGGTCAGCCTGGCGATCGTGCGATGGCCAGACGATCCGAAGAGGATCGTGCCAACCGTTAACACGATCTCTGTGTTGGGCAGTGCGGTCTTCTGCGCCGCAGCCTTTGCGGCCGCTCCCGTTTTCACCGCTGCTATGGGAGATCCTGAGGCCACGGACGTGGTACGCGTCCTGATAATCAGTGTTCTCGTCAACGGCATAGTGGCGTCACCTGCCGCGCTTCTCCAGCGTGAGTTCAGGGAAAAGCCCCGCATGATCATCGATCAGATCAACGTCTGGGGAGGGTCGGTGCTTTCGGTCGTTCTCGCGCTCGCGGGTATGGGCGCCATGTCGCTGGCAATAGGGCGACTTGTGGGCAGCGTCATCGCGGCAGTGCTATTTTTGGTCGTTTCGCCGATGCCGTACCGCTTCGGACTCGACCGGGCAGTCGTCGGGCCTTTGCTGCGTTTCGGGTTGCCGCTCGCCGGCACGAGCATCATCGTTTTCGTGGTCGGCTACGCCGATCAGTTGATCGTTGGGAGCGTCCTCGGGGGCGTCTACCTGGGGTTCTACGTCCTGGCCTTCAACCTGTCGAACTGGCCGGTCAGTATCGTGTCGCAGCCGCTGCGGCGGGTCGCCCCTGCGGCATTCTCTTCGCTGCAACACCGGGAGACAGAAATGCAGGGAGCGTTGGTGTCACTCGTTGGCATCGTTGCCGCTGCGATCCTTCCTCTCATCGCGTTCATCGCCGGGGCGGCCGTACCTTTGGTCAGCTTTGTCTACGGGAGCGAGTGGATCCCGGCAGCGAGCGCGCTCTCCTGGCTCGTCCTTGGTGCTACCTGCAGGGTGTTTTGCGAGCTGGCATACGACTACCTCGTGGTTAAGGGGAAGTCGGGCACGGTCTTCTCCGTGCAGGTCGGCAGTCTGGTGGTTTTGATTCCGGCTTTGACCGCTGGTGCACTCACGAACGGTTTGGCGGGGTTGGCGGCAGCGCAGGCAATCACATCACTCATCCTGATTCTGCCGCTTTACGCGTGGCGCCTCTCGCGCAGTGGTATCGCGGTTCGTCGGTTGCTGGGTGCCGTCTGGATGCCGATCAGCCTCGCGGCCCTGGTCGGCGTCGCTGTCTGGTTTCTCTCCTCCCGAATCGAGAGCCCACTCGTTGCTCTTATGTCGGGACTGACGCTGGCCGGAGCGGTTTCATTGGCGATGGTGTATCGGCGCCGCGCAGACCTTCAGATATTGCGAGCTATCGGTCGTGCGGGTAGCGCAGGGCGCAGCGGGGCAGGTAGTCCGACGTCGGACGAGGAGATGGCGAAGTGAGAGTTCTCGTTTACCCCCATGACCTGGGGATCGGCGGAAGCCAGATCAATGCGATCGAGATAGCCGGGGCGGTCCAGCGCCTGGGGCATGACGTGGTTGTGTTCGGCCGTCCCGGGCCTCTCGTGCAGCAAATTGACCGCAACGGTCTCGAATTCATCGAGTCACCGAGGCCTCACCGAAGGCCTTCTCCCAACGTCGTGCTCGCACTCTCCAAATTGGTGAGGGGCCGCGCTGTGGACATCGTCCACGGGTACGAATGGCCGCCAGCGCTCGAGGGCCTCGCAGCGATTCGGTCCGCTGGGAGAGGGTCGGCGGTAGCGACGGTGATGTCCATGTCGGTTGCGCCGTTCATTCCGAAATACATGCCGTTGATCGTCGGCACCGATCAAATTGCCCACGCTGAACGAGGCTTCGGGCGGGAATCCGTTGCGCTCATCGAGCCCCCGGTGGATCTGGAACAGAATCGACCGGACGGCGACTTCGGCCAGGAACAGTTCAGGACGACATGGGGGCTTGCCCCCGGCAGGTTGGTTGTTTCGCTCGTTACGCGCCTGGCCGACGAGTTGAAGCTGGAAGGGGTGCTTGCCGCCATCGCCGCCATTGGGGAGTTATCGGTGAACCTTCCGGTCTGCCTCCTTATCGTCGGCGACGGACCAGCGAGAGCCCGTGTGGAGCGCGAGGCAGCACAGGTGAATGGCGCGAGGGGCAGTGGAACGGTCGTCGTTACCGGGCAGCTTGACGACCCGCGCGCCGCGTATGCGGTGGCCGACATCGCGCTCGGTATGGGAGGTTCCGCGCTTCGATCCCTCGCTTTCGGAAAGCCGTTGGTGGTTCAAGGGGAGCGGGGATACTGGGAATTGTTGACGCCGTCGTCGCTTTCGCAGTTCCTCTGGCGCGGTTGGTATGGGATCGGACAGGACGCCCTCCGGGGGCCCGAAGTGCTGGCATCAATCCTTCGAGACCTGCTCAGCGACGAAGTATTGCGACGCGAGCTCGGACTATTCGGCCTCCAGACCGTGGGAGAGAGGTTCTCACTCGAGGGGGCGGCGCGCCGTCAACTGGAGATCTATGACGAGGTGTCGACGGCGCGGCGGATCCGTCGGGTCGGTGACGATGTCCGTGCCATCCGGGCGTTCGCGGGATACGAACTGGGCAGGGTGGCCGACCGCGTAAAAGGCACCCTCAAAAGTGACGATTTCAACTCAGCGCCGGTGGCGGGGGCCTCACCCCTGGATAGCGCGCGATGGACAGGAGCGGTGCGATGAGCGCGGAAGCAACGGTGGTCTGGATTTCCGGTACGAACTGGGACGACGTTCCCGGAACAGACCAGCGAATGGTACTTGCCATCGCTGACTCTGTTCACGTGATCTGGGTGGACCCTCCGGTCGGATGGAATCCGTTAGGCGGAGCTCAGCCCAGGCTCATGGCGCGAGACGTGCTGCCCGGCGTGACCCGCCTGACGATCACGACCCTGCCGGGCGTGACCAGGCCTGTAATCCGAAGCGCAACGTCGTGGCTTCTCAGCGACCAGATCCGGAAGCTTGTGGCCGCGAGGAGCGCTCACGTCGTTGCAACGGTTGTGGCGTTCCCTCTGGCTCGCTTTCCCGAGGGCATCGGCGGGATCAGAGTGCTCTATGTTACGGACGACTGGTTAGCAGGGGCTCGGCTCATGGGCCTATCCCGAGCGTCGGTGAAGAGAATCCTCACGAAAAATCTCCAGAGAGCGGACTTTGTTGCGGCCGTCTCGCCGCAACTTCTTGAGCAGTTATCGCTTCTTGTCGACCATCGGGGTGAATCGGTTGTTCTCCCCAACGGGAGTCCGCTCCCTGTCAGCGATTACCGGCCAGCCGTGCGAGATCGCGTTGTGGGGCTCGTTGGACAGCTCAATGAGCGGCTTGACCTCGGGGTCCTCGAAGCTGTGCGGGATACCGGGGTAGCAATCCGCGTGATCGGGCCGCGATCGCACGGAAGCGCCGGCTTTGAGCGGCGGCTGGACCGCTTCCTGGCCTCACCCAATGTCGAGTGGGCCGGTGCTGTACCGGGCGGCGAGGTGCAGGAGCACCTGTCGCGGCTCGCCCTCGGGCTGACGCCCTATGTGAATTCGGCCTTCAACCGCGCAAGCTTCCCGCTGAAAACTCTTGAGTATCTCGCAGCGGGAATTCCGGTGGTTTCAACCGATCTGCCGTCTTCCCGTTGGCTGAACACCCCTCATATCACCCTCTGTTCCGAGCCTTCCGACTTCGCGCGTGCGGTAGAGACCGCGCTCCAGCAGCCGGAGGATACCGCCGCGGCCCTGGCGCGCCAGGACTTTGCCAGACTGCACAGCTGGGATGCGCGCGCCAAACAATTCCTCCAACTCGTGGACCAACAGGTTTCCCCGTCTCCAAGCGGGGACGGCGGGAACCTTGCCCGAGAGAGGAACCTGTCGTGACCGGGCCGCTTCCCGCTGGTGAGAGCCAGGGCCTGTCACTCAGTGTTGTCACACCGAGCTACCGCCCGGACAAGGAGCTCTGTGTTGATCTCGTCGCCAGTGTGTTACGGAATACCGGCGACACGGTCGTTCATCACGTGATTGTTCCGCAGAAGGACCTCGGGACGTTTCGGGGCCTCGCGAGCCGCCGGACCGTCATCGAGCCAGCAGATGCGTATCTGCCGAGAAACTTCCTCAAGGTGCCTCGGGCGAATATCTGGATCAATTTCCGCCGACCCTATCCGCCTGTGAGAGGGTGGATCACCCAGCAGATTCTCAAACTGGCGGTCGCAGCCTCGATGACGACCGACGTCGTTCTGCTGATCGACTCCGACCTGGTGCTCATCCGTCCGATCACCGGTGAGACCTTTGGCGCCGACGGTACTGTTGCCTTGTTTCGCGTGCCACAGGGTATCGACGGGACCCTGCCACGCCATCGTCTGTGGCATGACGCCGCTCGTCGGCTGCTCGGGCTCTCAGCGACTCCACCTGGCCCGCTCCCCGATTACATCTGCTGTCCTTGTGCATGGAGTCCCACGATCGTGCGGTCCATGCTCCGGCGGATCGAGGCTACTACTGGCCGTCAGTGGCAAACGGCCGTTGCGCGGGAACTCCACTTCTCCGAAATGATCCTCTACGGGGTGTACGTGGATGAGATTTTCGATCGCGACCGCCTGCGTCCGTCGACGGGCGACATGAGGTGTGTCAACCATTACGAAGAGACACCGCTGACCCAAGAAGAGTTGGGTGATTTGCTTGCACATACCCGACCGTCGGATATAGCGGTCATGATTTCGGCAAAGTCGGGTACCGCGTTGGAGGTTCGGCGCGCTGCGTTCAGAGACTTTGAGGCGCCGGCGGCCGGTTGACAACCAGAAGGGGTCAGTGGCTTTTCGTGGAAGCGACAGGGTGGGAAACACCCGGGCGGGCGCGGTCTGGCTCTGAGGGTTGACGGACGCTCGTCACTTTCCTCGCCCTGTAGGGAATTTGGTTCGGGGAAACAGTGCCGCCTGTGCCGCCACTGCCGCCTGGCCCGCCTGTGCCTGGGCCAGGGGCCGGTGAGCCCGGCGCGGGCCGGCTGCCGCTCATTTCGAGCGAACGGGCGAGAGAAATGGCTCCGAACAGGAGCACGCCGCCGCCGAGTGCTACCAGGATGACCGACCGGAGGCGGCTGGAGAACTGCTCCTCCGCCCGGTCTGGCGACGATATTGCCAGAGCCGTGAAGAGGTAGGTTTCATCCGCCCCATTGACGGTCTGTATCGCGCGTAACTCGCTGACCAGCACATCGCCCAACGCCCGCGTGGTCGCGACGGCGTCTTCGGGCGCCGTTGAAACCCCCACTATATCGATGACGAACCCGTTTCCATTTGCGCTGCGGGCCACCGTGTAGTCAGGGCTGAGGCCCGCGTCCTCCAGAGACTCCATCATCGACCTGTCGCCTAACCGAGTGATCAGGACGTCCGAGATGAGCGCAGGGTCGGACGAGCGCAGGTATGGATTGTCGGAGTTCAGCTCGGCGAGCTCAGGGTGCTCGAGGAGTTCCGTTTCCGTTGGTACCCGGGGATTGACCATTGCGAAGCTCATGTTGGCTTCGTAGGACCGCGGGCCGAACTGGAATACGTAGCCTGCTGCAAGGAGGGTGAGGAGCAATACCGGGAGGACATACGCTTTGTGTCGCCACACCGTCTTCAAGACACTCATCGGGTCCACAGGGTGCCTCCATCATGTTCTCCGGATCGCGTGGACGTTCCAGCGACGGTCGGCCTCGCCGTTACCAAATCTGAGGAATACTCCTTTTTTACCATGATCCAAATGGCACCGCCTAGACCCACAAACACGGGGTAGAGGAGCGCGAAGACGGGAAATGACAGGGAATCGAAGGTCGCGGAGCACGCGGCGGCGACCATCCCGCCCGCGGCAACGGCCCCGGCGAGGGTGCGAAGCTCGGAACTCTGCGCCCGTCTGGCCGCGGCCAGGGTGGCGAAGGCTGGGATGGTCAGATAGGCGATCAGGCATGCCAGTCCGACAAGCCCCATCGATACCAGGGTGGTCAGATACTGGTTGTCGAGAATCTGCAGAGCGTTTGTCGGCAGGTAAGTCCCAGGGCCGGTGCCGACGAGTGGATGGGCCTCCACCATCTCCGCTACTCGGGGGTAGTTGTTGGTCCTGGTGCTGATTGAGGGGTCGCTTGCGTCTGCGGTGAGGGCGCCGGTGAGCGTGCTGACGAGCCCAGGTACTCCGAGAAAAAGGCCGACGATGGCCGCTGGCGAGAGCACCAGTGCCCACTGCCGTGCGGCCCGGGGCAGAAAGGGGAGAAAGGTCAGGATGCCCACAACCGCTCCGAGGACACCTGAGCGGGAGATTGTCGTCGCAACGGCGAAAACAAGCAGGAGGGTTCCTGCCCAATGGACGATCTTCTTGCCCTTCGGATCGTGTAGCCCCCTCCAAATGGAGATCGGGAGAAGCATCGAGCAGACGACGCCCAGTTCGATCGGCGTAAAGGTCGTGCCCGCGACCCTGATCAGGGCACCACGCACTTGGAAGGTCGTGTCACCGCCGTTGTACACGAACCCTGGCATGGCTTGCTGAATCCACTCCACAGGATTGATGTGCAGATAAAACTGGGTCACCGCCACGAGGCAGCAGAACGTTCCGCCGGCGAGAAGAGCTCTGACCACAACGAGTGCGTCGTCGATCGTGCGAACGGTTTCTGTGATGACCAGGATCAGGCCGGCGCTCGCGAAGAGCAACAGGAGCCACCGGTCGGCCGACGCCCGACCGGCGATGGTGCTCTCGCCCACCCAGCCCGCATAAAGCGCGACATACGACGCGCAGGTGCCCAGGATCAGCAGTGCGAGCCCGATGCGCCCGGGGTGGCGAAAGACGACTGGGTCATGAAGGCCGAACAGCCATGACGCCAACCACAGCGCGAACAGGGTCAGGGCGAGAAGCAGCGGAACTGTACCCGCCGCCCCCAACGGCTCGAGGATCATGCTCGCGGGGAAGAAGAAGATGCTGAATGCCGCGAAGCGGAGCAAGAGCGGCGGCGACGTACGCCGACGCGCTTCTCCTGCGCGCGGCTGAGGCAGACTCACTCGAGGCACCGTGGATCTGCCGGGGCACTGTAAATGTGGACCGCGTTTCCGTCTTCAAAGCCGTCGCTGAATGCGCCGTTGATTGCGGACACAATGCGGTCTTCGCCAATCACCGTCAGGGGGCCAGTACCCACGCAGGCATTCGTGATGGTCACCGTTTGTGCCTCCTGCTGCGTCGATCCGGCGAAGACATACACGCGACCGTCGTGCACCTTGGTCATGTGGTCTACGCCCCCGGCGGAGGTGGTGACGCCGTCAAGGAAGGGTGCATTCAGCACCGGTGCCAGGCTCGCGATCTGGGCGTTTACCGCGGTGACCGTCGGTCGTACCGCTGAGCCACAATCGTCACGGAGTACATGTTGTGACAGGCAGCTTCCCCCGAAATTGTGATTGAAGTACACAACGCCACGAGCGCCATGGATGATGCTGCTCCAGACGGCCGCGCGGATTTGGGGCCCTGTGATCGTTGGCGCGTAACTTTCACTAAACGGGTGGCCGACTTCAACAAAAGCCCACACGGGCTTGCTCCCCGTCGGCTCGACCAGCGAACGCACGCGGTCGACAGTCCACCCGTAATTGCTCGCCAGGCGGCATTCGGCCTGGGTCAATGACCGGCCGCCGACCATTTGGCCGCCCTCGGACGGGCCGCAGATATTCGGGTCAGTGAACCAGTAGTTGTCGACCGAAACCACATCCTGATAGTCGTTCACAAATCGAGCTGCTTCGTCGTCTGTCTGCCAAAAAGTCACACCCTTTCCGTAGTTCGTGTAGGCCAGGATGCCCGGACCGATCTGCCTGCGGAGAGTGTCCATGATGGTGTAACCGCACTGTGCGCCAGCCGGAGCGCAGATCGGTCCCTGCCCCGGGTCGTTTCCGGTCCACGCGGCGCTTCCCGGACCGCCCCACATATCCGCTTCATCGGTCGTGAGCCGCCCGGCCGTGCCTGGCATGTCATTGCCGGTAATGGCGTATGGGCCGGTCGGACCCAGCAAGGACGTGTCTGAATTTGACGTCAGCTCGACATACAGGTTGAGCCCGGCGTCTCGATCACGCTGGACATCGCGACGAGTCAGGATGCTCTCGTACCACACGCCGACCGGGAAGAAGCTCGCGTCGGTCGGCAGGGAGTTGGAGAACTGGTCGAAGTAGTCCGGGCCGCCGTCGACCTGGCGCAGTGTGCCGACGGACGTTGTCGGGTCGCCCGGCTCTGCCGGTGGCGTCACGATCGGTGGCGTCGCTGGTTCGCTCGGTTGGGGCTGTGAAGCGAGCGACGGTGTGAAGCTGACGTCGACGAAGTAGTTGGAGTTTTCCCAGCTGTCCGTGGGAAATGCTGACTCGCCGTAACTGTAGACGCCGGCACCGGCGGGAAGCGCGAGATCTCCCCGGGTCGTCGGAGAGTCGAAATCGCCGATCGTGACCGAATAGTGTCCGCCGGGCGCGTGGTACGAGACCACGTATGGTTCATTGGCTCGGATCTTCACCGGTGACGCCAGGGTCGCGGTTTGCCACCCCGATGTCGACTCGCTCGCAAATGTCGTTTGCGCCAGCAGCACGCCTTCCCCTGTCCACAGCGAGCCGGTGTGCAAGCCCGTGTTCAGCGGTGATTTGTAGAATCGGATGCTGTCCACCGAGCCGTCTGTTGTGCTGCTGAATTTCATTCCAAGCTCGACAGGGGCGGTATCGGGGTCAGTCATGGTGCGTGGGGACACGGCCGGATCCAGGGCCGTCTGGCTCGCCGCGTATGCCGCCTGGAAGGAGCCCAGAGCCAGAAGCACGGCGACCACCGATGAGATTGTCACTCGGAATCGGCTGGTGGCGCGGCGCTTTTCGGGCTGGCGGGCGCGATGAAATAAAGACATGATCCGACCTTCTGAATTGGTGCGTGCGAAAGAGATATTCGGGTTCCCTCCACTCGATAGTCCCCCATACGGGGGGCTTTGTCGACATATTCTCAGGTTGAGAAGGCGTGTACCTCATGGCGACTGTCGACTCGTGCTGTCCCGTTCCCAGGCGCCGGGCGCGCCGCCGCGACCTGACCATGGCGGCGGAAAACGCGAAACCATGGCGAGAAAGGTATAGGCAAGCGCGTCGAGGGCGCTCGCGATCCCGCGGATGCTGAGGACGAGTTCCTTGAGGCTCGTTGACGGAGACGTGCCGCTGAACTCCGAGACCCCCCGCTGGTTGCGGCGCAGGATCGAGAGCAGTGCCGCTGTCGTCCGCGGGGTTCGAACGCGCACGGGGACGGTCGTCACTATGTGTTTCTCTTCCGGCGCGAACAGGCGATCGACGTAGAGGTCGTCCGCGGTCACAGCGGGAAATGACTCGAAACGTTCATGCCCGGACTCGCTGAGCGCGTAGACCCCGGCGCCCCACAACGCGAACCGCGTCGACGGCATCCGTCTGCGCGCTCGATAGTAGGCGCGGACGAGCGCGGATGCTCCGCTGGTGTCGTAACGGTAGATCGGTCGGGCAGCGGGTACCGAACCGGTGAGCGTGCGGAATACCCGCGCGACGGCATCCGGCTCGATTTCGATGTCGGCGTCAAGGTACAGCCGTGGCCATCGGGTGACCCAGGCGTCGCCGGCGTTGAGCGCCGCCGTCTTCGATGCTTCGGAAATTTCGAGAACGTGTACCCCCGTGTGCTTGCGAGCACGCTCGGCCGTATCGTCGGTGCACCCGTTGCAGATCACACAGATTTCGACGTTGTCGAACTCGGCAATGGGCGCGAGGTGCCGAAGTGTGCGGTCGATCACCGAGGCCTCGTTGTGAGCGGGGATAAGGATCGCGCCAGACGGGAATTCGGTGAGAACCATTACTCGGATGCTCCTGTCGCGCGGGGAAGGGACTGCCACGATTTCCTGCGAATCACAAAGCGCAGCGATCGACGGTGGTCCGGCTGTGAGAAGCGCAGCAGTTCGTGCAGGACGACTGCGAGGCGGTACGCGCCCGCATATCCGGGTCCGTGCCCTTTCTCGACGTACCGGACGCGGTTGACGGTCATGAGTGCCACGAGGTCTGACGAGGTCCCTGACCCTCCCTGGCTGTGCCGGACGACGGCGTCCGGTTCGAACCAGACCACTTCACCCGCGTCGCGGACTCGCCGGAAGTAGTCGACCTCTTCCGAGTAAAGGAAGAACCGTTCATCCCAGCCACCGACGAGGTTGGCGACGTCGCCCCGGATGAGAAGCGCTGCGCCGGTTGCCCACTCCACCGTGTGAGCCCGGCGATACGGCGCAGGGCCATAGACCATCTCCGAGAGCCAGCCGGGTCGAGTGGCCCAGCGGCTGCCGAAGAGGGCGTCACCGATCGCCCGGGACAGTGTCGGTTCCCGGCGCAGTGATTCGTAGGTCACGCGGGAGTCCTCGAGAATGCGCGGCACGACGACACCGGCGGCCGAGTATTCGACGCGGGCGAGCAGTGTCCGGATGGCACCGGGCTCAACCTCGAGGTCGGGGTTGAGCACCAGAATCGCTTCCGCGTCTCCCACGTGCTCGCGGGCGGCGTTGATGCCCGCCGCGTATCCGACGTTGCCCGCCGTTCGAAACGCGATCACGTCCGGATGACGCGCCACCATCTCGAGCGTGCCGTCGACGGAATGATTGTCGGCAACGATGACCCTGAGACGCGAGTGCTCTGCTTCGTGGCGCAGGCTCGAAATCAGGCGGTCGATGTCAGCGGCACTGTTGTAGGTCACGATGACGACGGCGACGTCGGCCCGCGTGCCGGGGCCCGCGAACGTTGCGTCTGCCGTCGAACCGAGCGGAGTCACGCCGTTGGTGAGCGTCATGTCTCACCGCCCGGCGGCGGTACGGCGGTATCCGCTCTCACCGGAAGACCCGGTGCGGCCCCGGATGCCATGATCCTGAGCAGCGCGGTCGGCCCCTCGACGAGATAACGTCGCCCGAGACGGCGTGGTTCGAGTACGAGGCGCCATGCCCATTCGAGTCCCGCCGATGACACCCACTTCGGCGCTCGCCGTACCCGTCCGGCGAGGAAGTCCACAACGGCGCCAAAGGCGAGGAGCACCGTTGCATGCGTCGCGGGGCCGTACTCCGCGATCCACAATTCCTGTCGCGGTTTGCCGAGCCCGACAATGAGAATGTCGGTCTTTGCATCGCTGATTTCCTGACTGATGCGGCCACAGGCATCCGGATCTGACAGCTCTTCACGCGCTGGCGACCAGAATCCGGAGATCTGCAGTGACGGTCGGGTCAATCGGAGGTAGCTGCTCAGCAGCTCCTGCGTTTCGGGCGAGCCGCCGAGAAAGCCCACGGACGCACCGGTTTGCTCGGCGCGGTCAAGGAGCGGAGTTATGAGATCGCTCCCAGCGAGCCGTGGGCAATCCTCGCCGACGAGCTGGCGGGCCCGCACGGCGACCGGTGCGCCGTCGATGAGATTGAGCCATTCCACCGGGGGGTGGGTGGGCGGTCGTGTGGGCGCGATGAGCCTGGTTCCCCATTTGGACCCGGTGCCGAAGTGGTGGATGTGGTCGAGATTGATGGATGCCACGGCGAGCGGCGTCGTTTCGTGGGCCAGTGGACGGGACGCGATGAGGTCGACAGCTTCGTCGAACCCCCTCACATCGACAGGAACTCCACCGAGGGTGATCCGGCGTTCAGGGACGAGCGTCATTTCGTCACCACCGATGGTGACCAGGCGTGCTCGATGAACAGCGACGGCGCCGTCGCTCCCTCACTGTCGATTGCCCATACGTCGCTGTCGCCGATCGCGTCCTCGCGAGCCAGGCCGTACAGGAGCGTCGAGTCGTCGAGCCACTCCACCTGGTCGTCGACATTTTTTGATTCTGGAAGCACAACTTCCTCCTCGGTTGTCAGGGTCAGTACTGCGATTCCCCAGTGCGGGGCTTCCGGAGTTCCGGAATTCTTCTTGTAAGCGACGCGACTCCCGTCGGGCGAGAGTGACGGGCACTCGGCATTGCTCGCGACCGCCGTGAGTGTGCGCTCGAGCAGGTCTCCGTGCACCAGCCAGGTCTGGCCGCCCGACGACGCCGTCGCGTAGAAGGTCGTGTCGTCTGCGGCGAAGGTGACGCCCCAGATGTTCCGGTCTGCCGCCGTGAGGCGCTCACCGTCGATGAACAGGGCGAAGTCTTCGAGGTTGCCGTAGCTCTCGCCGCCGACTCGCGAGACGACCGTCTCCGTGGAGAAGCCCACGGTCGCGTAGGAATGTCCCGTCACAAAAGAGGTCGTGGAGACGAGGGAGCCGTCACGAGACAGTCGTGTGCGACTCGGGATGCCGGGAAGCGGCCACGATGCCACCTCCGTGCCGGCGAGGTCGAAGACGGTGGCTGAGAAGGTCGTTGGGATGCCCCGCTGAATGCGCAGGCAGGACAGCACACCGGCAGCAGCATAGACCCGGTCGCAGGCGGTGTCGCTGAGCGCCCGGTCCGCGGACGGAGTCTGAAGCGGGACTGTGGCCACCTTCCCGTAGCCATGGCCCTCTGCGGTGTTCCTGAACACGATCCGTGGCAGAGCGGCATCCGTTCTGAGCGACGTCGTACGTACTTCACTTGGCCCCGCTGCCCGCGCCTGGTACCTGGAGTACGCCGAAGTGCCGTAGGCAATCGCTGCGCCGAGGACGAGGGCGGAAATGAGCAGGAGCGAGAGCCATTTGGTCCGTGAGATGGTCATGCCGGCCTCACCGTCCTGAGCGCATCGCGGAGGAGGACGATGGTCACCGGGATGACGACGGCGAGGGCGGTGGCGGCGACGAGCATGGCACCGTCCCGTCCGAGCGAATACCAGAGCAATCCGAAGCCGACGGAAGCGAGGAGCCGGGACAGCGCGACTGCGGTCTGCGCCGCGGCGATGCCGCTGGCGAGGGTGTCGACCGGTGTGGTCTGGGAGGCCAGCGCCGCGAGGATGCCGTCGCTCGCCGCGTAGAACGCCCCGAGCAGGACCAGGCAGGTGATGGTGAGCTGCCAGCCGGTGGCAGGAACTGCGGCGCACACGTAAGCAGCGAGCAAGGCGACGTGGCCGAGGATAAAGACGCGTGCCCGGCCGAATCGGTCAGCGAATCGGCCCAGTGGGATGGCGAGGGCAAGGAACGCGACGTTCGTGCCGACGTAGAGCAGCGGAAAGTACTCGGTGGCGAACCCGCTCTTGCTCTGCAGGACCAGGTAGATGAACCCGTCGCCGACGGTGACGAGGCCGAGCAGGCCAGCCGTGAGCAGCAGGCGACGAAGCCGTGAGTCGTTGAGGTCACGCCAGCGGAACCGCGCCGCGGGTACAGCCCCGGTTGTGGCGCGCTCCGCCCGCGGGTGCTTGTTCGGCACGAGGATGCCGAGGATGACGACGCCGATGATCGCGAAGGCGAGGGAAACAACGAAAATTGTGCTGTAGCCATCCGGAATGAAAAACAGGATCGCGAAGGCCAGAAGCGGGCCGAGAGCAGCGCCGACCGTGTCGAGCGCGCGATGTACGCCGAACGACCGAGCGAGGGTGCCGGGGTCTGAGGATGCCGTGATGAGGGCATCGCGCGGGGCGGTTCGTACTCCCTTGCCCAGCCGGTCGAGAGCGATAACAGCGCTGAGTGCCGCGAAGCCACTCGCGAACAGCAGGCCCACCCGGGCGACGGCGGAGATGCCGTAGCCGAAGAAGGCAACCCATTTGGGCTGGTCGCCCCTGTCCGCTGCATACCCGCCGGCGATCCTGACCACGGCGCTGATGCCCTGGTAGAGGCCGTCGATGACGCCGTAGGCGACCGTCGACAGTCCGATGACGCCCGTGATGTACAGGGGAAGTATCGCTGACACCGATTCGGTCGAGATGTCGGTGAACATGCTCACTATGCCGAGTGCGATCACCACGGACGACACCCGCGTTGAAGCGGATCGGGTGGGTCGCCGCGCGGGAGACGACTCGGCCTGTTCTGCCGGTCCGGCGTCGGAGAGTGAAATGTACATTGTTGTGCTCTGTCCCTAGGCCGCAGTGAATGCGCCAAAGACGCTGTACGCGGTGTCGCCGGATGCGGAAGGGGTGACGGTGAGAAGGATCGTGTCCGTGCCCCGGGAGAACAGCAGAGCGCTCGAGCCGTCCGCTGCGGGAGCTATGGAGTCGACAAGATGGTGCGCAGCGAAACTAACGCGGTAGAACTCGAGGACGTCGGCCGTGGTCGACGGCGTTGTGCCGACGAGTGTCACCTGGAGCCGGTTTTCGGCGGACGCGACGGAGCTCGACCGCACGGCCGTGTCCTCCTCGAGTGGAATGATCGCCGAGGGGAACCCGGCAACGAGGGAGCCGGTGGCGCTCGCCGTTGCGGGCAGCGGAGTCGTGACGAGTCCCGGCAGCGGGGGAGAGACAGGGCGCCCGAGCGGGCTCGTTTTCTCCGGAGCGGGCAGGACTTCGGATGATGTCCGGTCGTTTACCGGTCCGGTTTCGCCGTCCCCACCCGGCTGAGCGGCACCGTTCCCGCCGGACGGGGCGGACGGGCTATCGGTGGCAGCGGACGGCGGGACGATACCGGTGCCTCCTGCTACGGCATCCGCCTCACCTGTCGATAATGGTGACGAGGTTCCTGGAACGTTGGCGGCGGGGGCCGTGTCGAGAATGGCGGAGAAGACAACGATCGAAGCGGCGAGGGCCAGCACTGTAACGATCGCGGTCAGTGCGAGGCGAGACGCCCGGTCTGTCATCCGCCGGCCTTCGCCCGGGAAGGGACGTCAGCCGATCGGAGACGACCCGCTCCGCCTGTCTGCGGGAGGACCGCCGTGAGCACGCCATTGTGCTCGCGGTATTCATCTCCCGTCGATGGGCACTGGAACAGGCCGTCTCCGATGGATTCGAGGGGCACCCCGGCGCGGCCAACCCAGCCGATCCGGCGAGCGGGCACTCCAACCACCAGGGCGTGGTCCGGAACGTCCTGGGTCACCACCGCTCCGGCGGCGACGAGCGCCCATGCCCCGATGGTCACGGGGGCGATGCAGACGGCACGCGCCCCAATGGACGCGCCGGTGCGCACCGTGACGCCGACGGCATCCCAGTCCTCTGCATCCTTGCGTTTGCCGTCGACGGTGATGGCGCGGGGGAAGACGTCGTTGGTGAAGACGGCTGCCGGACCGACGAAGACGCCGTCTTCGAGAACAGCGGGCTCATAGACGAGGGCGTAGTTCTGGATCTTGCAGTTGTCGCCGAGAACCACGCCTGGACCGATGTAGGAGCCGCGGCCGAGGATGCAGCCCGCGCCGATCCTGGCGCGCTCACGTACCTGGGCAAGGTGCCAGACGAGCGTGCCGTCTCCAATGCGCGCCAGGCCGTCGACGTCGGCGGTATCCGCGATGTGCGGTGGCCTCCCCGGGCGATCCGACGCCTCGTGAGTGGCGAATGGAACGGTCATGTCAGTACGCCCCAATCGGCTTCAGCAGTACTTTGAGGGTGCGCCAGACGATCATGAGGTCGCCGGTGAGTGACCAGTTCTCCACGTAGTAGAGATCGAGGCGGACGCTCTCGTCCCAGCTGAGGTCGCTTCGTCCGTTCACCTGCCACATGCCGGTGAGTCCCGGCTTGATGTAAAGGCGGCGGTGCACATGGCTCTCATAGGCCTCGACCTCCCGGGGGAGCGGCGGACGCGGTCCGACGAGGCTCATGTGGCCGAGGAGGACATTCCAGAGTTGTGGCAGCTCGTCGAGCGAGAACTTCCGGAGCACTCGGCCGATTGTGGTGACGCGCGGGTCGTCCTTGAGCTTGAACAGCACGCCATTTCCCTCGTTCTGGTCGACGAGTTGTGCGAGGTCGCTCTCCGCGGTGGTCACCATCGACCGGAACTTCACCATCCGGAAGGTGCGCTGGCCGCGGCCAACCCGTTCCTGGGTGAAGAAGACAGGTCCGCCGTCGTCGAGTTTGATGAGCAGGGCGATGGCAACGAAGACCGGGGTGAGGGCGACGATTCCCGCCGCAGTGGCCGCGACGTCGAATGCTCGCTTGAGGACGTGCTTTCCGCCCTCGAATTGTGGGATTTCAACGTGGATGAGGGGCAGCCCCTCAACCGGGCGGAAGTGAATCCGCGGCCCGGCGACATCCGTCAATTGCGACGCCAGGACGAGGTCGGTGGCCGTGCCCTCAAGTTGCCAGCCGAGGCTCCGGATGAAGTTCGCTCCGCCTTTGGGCTGACCGGCGATGATGACGGTGTCCGCACCGACATTGCGGGCGACCTGCGCAACATCCGTTGTACCGAGCACGGGAACAGGCTTCTGACCCGTCGTCACGGTGTGAGCATCCGTGTCCGAAACGACAGCGCCGACGACGTTGTACCCGGCACCCGATTTCTGCTGGATCTGGCGGATGACGTAGCCGACGTCGTCGAGCTCCCCGACGACGAGGGCCCGGCACAGGTAGTGGTCGAGCGTACGCTGCGAAACCAGCCAGCGCCGCCACAGCCAGTGGGCGCCGAGGAGGCTGACCGTACCGAGGGGGAGGGCGAGCATGAAATATCCGCGGGCGATGTCGACCTTGAAGACCAGGAAGACGATGGCAAGGAGGCCGAACGCGGTGGCGCTGGCGTTGACGATGCGCTTGTATTCGGTTGCCCCGACACCGATGACCCGCGAGTCATGCACACCGAACGCGACGAGCGCCACAAGCCAGGCGACAACGATCGTGGCGGAGATCAGGATGTACTGGGCGTCCTCGATTCGCGCGCTCGCCGGGATGGCCTCGATTCCGAAACGGAGCAGGAAGGCTACCGTGACGGCGAAGACGATGGTGGCAAAGTCCGTGATGCGTAACCGGACGCGATAATTGCGGGCCCATACTCGCTCGGACTCCTGGCGGAGGGTGTGGTCGCGCGCGTCCGGAGCGGGTCGGGTCGAGATCCGGCTGAACCCGGGGAAGAAGATTCGTGATTTGATTTCGGTCATGGTGTGCCACGTCTGGTCGCTGAAAAGGGATGCCGTCTGAGGGGGCGCTGAGGTGGCTGGGTCAGAGGAGCGAGCCACGTGAAGTGGTGTCACTCCCGATGTTCGGGCGCGCCGGATAACGCTGACGACGCCGGGGCGTCGCGAAGTCCAGCGAGGAAGCTCGCCTTCCCGAAAAGCGAGCTTGCCTCATGTTTGGTGCACTATTGACAGTAGCGGCCGCGAGCCGCGCCGGGTCCCCCCAGATAGAGGGGTGAGGAATCCTCAGATACGGATGCCGTGCTGGCCACGCTGTCTGCCGACGACGTCGAGAGCATCATTTCCGGTCGAGAGCATCCCGCGAAACTGGTGCTCTGGGCCGGAAGCGATGCGCTCGGCGGGCGCAGTGAAGACTTTCTGGCGAACACTACCGCTGGTAGTGTTCCAATGGTACAGTGCCTTCATGACCACACAAACGATCGCTCCGGCCGCCGTCAACGCCCGTTCTGTACTTCTGCCATACCTGCTCGTCCTGGTTGTTGCAGTGGTGCTCATCCAGGTACTCATCGCACTGACCGGGGGAGAGGTCGGCACCCTCGCCGGGGTCCTCACCGCTGTCGTCGCCCTCGGTATCGGCACGTGGATGTGGCGCAACTACCGCACCCTCGCGAAGATTCGCTTCGGCATCGCGATCGCTCACACCATCGCTTTTCTCGCTGTGACGACGTCGTTCAGCGTGCACGCGGTGATTCGGGTGATCTCCGTCGATTCCCCGGCCACTGAGCTTCTGGCGACCCCCTGGTTTGGCGCGACGCTTGTGATGAGCGCTGCCTGGGGAATCGGGCTGTTTCTTCATCTCACCGGGGCTGTGCTCGGCCGCGGCTGGGAAGACTGACCGTGACGCACCCCACCGAGGAACAGGAATGGGCGGATGGCCGGGTCGAATCGTGGGTGGAGACCTACAAGAAGTCGATGCTGACGCCGGTGATCCTTCGCGTGGTGGATGACCTTCAGCCGGTGACGATTGCCGCGATAGCGGACCAGGTTGCTTCGCGTACCGGCTGGTCGATTACCGAACGCAGCCTGTACCGGACCCTCAAGCGGCTTCAGGACTCCGGCCTGCTGCACAGTTCGGAGGTTGCGGCACCTCGAACCGGCGCCAAACTCAAGGAACTGTCGCTGACCGCGCTGGGGGCGCAGTTCCTGGCCGGCGTCGAGGCGAACCTCGTCGACATCTCAGGTCGCGGAGAGGCGTAGATCCGCGGACGAGGCCAGCGCAACCTCGCTCTTCAGCGAAAGCATCAGTTGCGGTCGAAAGCATCCGGCGCAACCGGTGTGTTCGACCGGAAGTGATGCGTTCGGCGCGGGAGGGCTGCGCCAGGGCCGGGGCCGGGGCCGGGGCTGCGCCGGGCTGGGCGGCCTGCGCGGTTAAATGAAGAAATCCCCGCAAGTAGAAGCCTTACGAGGATTTCAGTGGCTCCGACGGGCGTCGATCCCGTGACCTCACGATTTTCAGTCGTGCGCTCTACCAACTGAGCTACAGAGCCCAACGGCGTTTCTGCCGCTGGAAGGTGAAAAACCCTTCCTTTCGGAAGGGCTCTTCACTTCAGCGACCCTGACGGGACTTGAACCCGCGACCTCCGCCGTGACAGGGCGGCACGCTAACCAACTGCGCTACAGGGCCTTACTTTTTTACTTGTATTCAGTGTAGTAGTTATTGTGACCCCAACGGGATTCGAACCCGTGCTACCGCCGTGAAAGGGCGGCGTCCTAGGCCACTAAACGATGGGGCCGCGAGCCTTTGAGGGGCTCTGTAACTACCGAGAAGTAAGCATACGGTGCTCACACACGTTTTTGCAAAACGAGCGAGTGCCGTCGGCAAAAACCGCGGAATTCCGGGCCTTCGAACGACAAAACCCCGCATCCAGATCTGGATGCGGGGTTGTGTCGTTCAAACGGATGCCTAGTGGCCGCCTTCTTCGCGGAGCTTCACGAAGCCAGCCTCGACGATCGCTTCAGCTTCTGCAGCGTCGCCCCAGCCCTCGATCTTGACCCACTTGTTGGGCTCGAGGTCCTTGTAGCGAGCGAAGAAGTGCTCGAGTTCCTTGCGGGTCTGCTCCGGAACATCGGTGATGTCCTGGATGTGGGCCCAGCGCGGGTCCTTGTACTGGACGCAGACGACCTTGGCGTCCGAGCCCGCTTCGTCGCTCATGTTGAGCACGCCGACGGGGCGGACCTTGATGCCGACGCCCGGGAAGACCGGGTACTCGAGCAGCACGAGAGCGTCAACGGGGTCACCGTCGAGGCCGAGCGTGTTCTCGAAGTAGCCGTAGTCGACCGGGTAGGTGAATGCGGTGAACAGAACGCGGTCCAGGTAGACGCGACCAGTTTCGTGGTCGACCTCGTACTTGTTGCGGCTGCCCTTGGGGATTTCTACGACGACGTCGTAATCGGCCATAAGTGTGTTCTCCCTTGTGTCAAAGTCTGGAATAACGTTACTTGATGCCCACAAACAGCAATATCCGCCGCGAACCGCTCGATAAAGCGGTTGCCGAGGTGCGCCTCGCCGTGCGCCAGTCGCTCGCCGGAAACGTCCGTGAGGGCGAGGCGGTGCTCGTCGCCCTGAGCGGCGGGCCTGACTCACTCGCCCTTGCCGCAGCGACGGCTTTCGAAGCGCCAAAACAGGGCATTCGCGCGGGCGCCGTGATCATCGACCACGGTCTGCAGGATGGATCGGCGGATGTTGGGGCGTGCGCGGCGGACCAGGCGCGGGCGCTCGGCCTTGAGCCGGTGATGGTGATCCGGGTGGGCGTCGACGGTCACGGCGGGCCAGAGGCAGCGGCCCGCACCGCCCGCTACGCGGCCTTCGAATCTGCTCTCACCGACACCGGAGCATCCGCTCTTCTTCTCGGTCACACCCTCGACGACCAGGCCGAAACCGTTCTGCTCGGGCTGGCGCGCGGCTCCGGCGCGGGAAGTCTCATGGGGATGGCGCCCGTCAGCGGGCACTACCTCCGCCCGCTTCTCGGCGTTCGGCGCGTGGCAACGCACGACGCGTGTGCCGCCGAAGGACTCGAACCGTGGGCGGATCCGCACAACAGCGACCCGTCGTACGCGCGAGTGCGGGTCCGCCAGGCCGTGCTGCCCGTGCTCGAGAAGGAGCTTGGCCCCGGCATCGCTGAAGCGCTTGCTCGCACAGCCGAGCAGCTTCGGGAGGACACCGAGGCGTTCGACGCGATGATCGACGAGTTCATCGAGGAGATCTGCGAACCCGCTGAGGCCGGCATCGCGGTTTCCGTCTCCGCGCTGGCAGCGAACCCTCCCGCACTCCGGCACCGGATCATCCGGATGGTCGCATCGAGCGAGTTCGGTCAGTCCCTGTCGCGAAGCCACACGCTCGCGATCGCGGCACTCGTCACCGACTGGAAAGGCCAGGGTCCGATCGATGTTCCCGGCTTCACAGTGACGAGGAACGGCGGCCGGCTCGAATTTTCGGCGCGACAGCCAGCGGTAGGATAAATCCATGGAATCGAGCGATATTGCAGGCGACCTCACGACCATCCTCGTCACCGAACAAGAGATTCACGACAAGCTGGATGAGCTTGCGGCTCAGATCGACTCCGATTACGAAGGCAAGGATCTTCTCCTCGTCGGCGTGCTGAAAGGTGCCGTCATGGTGATGGCAGACCTCTCCCGCGCCATGAAGAAGCACGTGTCGATCGACTGGATGGCCGTTTCGTCGTACGGCGCTGGCACGAAGTCCAGTGGTGTGGTGCAGATCCGTAAGGACCTCGATGCAGACCTCACCGGCCGCCATGTACTGATCGTTGAAGACATCATCGACTCGGGACTGACCCTGTCGTGGCTGCTCGAGAACTTCGCCTCACGCGGCGCCGCCTCGATCGAGGTCTGCGCACTGCTCCGCAAGCCGAAGGCTGCGAAGGTGGAGATCGACTGCAAGTACGTCGGATTCGACATCCCCAACGACTTCGTCGTCGGCTACGGTCTCGACTTCGATGAGCGCTACCGCAACCTGCGCGACGTGGCGATTCTCGCGCCCCACGTCTACTCCTGACCCGCATGTTTCCCCCGGCGTTTCCCCTTGCGGCGAACACAGAGGCGTAGCCCAGCTTTCTGGCGCTAGCCTTGAGGCCACGAGGCGCGTGTTGTCTCGCCGTACCTTCAGAAAGGTGTTGGGCATCCGCTCATCCGCACTATGAATTTCAAGCGCATCTTCAAAGGCCCGCTGCCGTACATCCTGATCGCGGTCATTGTCTTCTTCGTCGGTTCCAGCCTGCTCAACATGAATGGCTACAAAGAGGTGACCACCGAGCACGGGCTTGAGCTGCTCGCCGACGGAAAAGTCGCCGAGGCGACGCTGACCGAGGGTGACAACCGCGCGGACCTGACCCTCGAGAAGGCCGACGGCGACAACGGCACAATGGTCCAGTTCTACTACATCAACGCGCGAGCGGCGGATGTCGTCGCTGCCGTTGACGAGGCGGCGCCCTCTGATGGTTACAACGACGAGGTACCGCAGCCCAGCTTCTGGCTGTCGGCGCTCGGGCTGCTCCTCCCGCTCCTGTTGATCGGTGTGTTCTTCTGGATCATGCTCTCGAGCATGCAGGGCGGCGGATCGAAGGTCATGCAGTTCGGCAAGTCGAAGGCGAAGCTCGTCTCGAAAGAGTCGCCGAAGGTCACCTTCGACGATGTCGCAGGCAGCGACGAGGCGATCGAAGAGCTCGAGGAGATCAAGGACTTCCTCAAGGAGCCCGCGCGCTTCCAGGCGGTTGGTGCCCGGATCCCCAAGGGTGTGCTGCTCTACGGCCCTCCCGGTACCGGTAAGACCCTGCTGGCCCGCGCCGTCGCTGGCGAGGCCGGTGTTCCGTTCTACTCGATCTCCGGCTCTGACTTCGTCGAGATGTTCGTGGGTGTCGGTGCAAGCCGTGTCCGCGACCTGTTCCAGCAGGCCAAGGAAAACGCACCAGCGATCATCTTCGTCGACGAGATCGACGCCGTCGGTCGCCACCGTGGCGCCGGAATGGGTGGCGGGCACGACGAGCGCGAACAGACGCTCAACCAGTTGCTCGTCGAGATGGACGGCTTCGACCCCAAGGCGAACGTCATCATGATCGCCGCGACGAACCGACCCGACATCCTCGACCCCGCGCTGCTTCGACCTGGCCGGTTCGACCGCCAGATCGGCGTCGACGCTCCTGACCTCAAGGGCCGCATGAAGATCCTCGAGGTGCACGCCAAGGGCAAGCCGATGTCGGAGAACGTCGACCTCGAAGTCCTCGCCCGCAAGACTCCCGGGTTCACCGGAGCCGACCTCGCGAACGTCCTCAACGAGGCCGCGCTGCTGACCGCTCGCTCGAACGCCCAGATCATCGACAACCGCGCCCTCGATGAGGCCGTCGACCGGGTCATGGCCGGGCCTCAGCGCCGCAGCCGTGTGATGCGCGACCAGGAGAAGCTCATCACCGCGTACCACGAGGGTGGACACGCCCTCGCTGCGGCATCGATGCGCAACACCGACCCCGTCACGAAGGTCACCATCCTTCCCCGCGGCCGCGCCCTCGGTTACACGATGGTCCTCCCGCTCGAAGACAAGTACTCGGTGACCCGAAACGAACTGCTCGACCAGCTCACCTACGCCATGGGCGGCCGTGTCGCCGAGGAGATGGTGTTCCACGACCCGACAACCGGTGCGTCGAACGACATCGAGAAGGCCACGGGAATTGCCCGCAAGATGGTCACGGAATACGGCATGAGCGCCAACGTCGGAGCCATCAAGCTCGGACAGTCGAGCGGTGAGGTCTTCCTCGGTCGCGACATGGGCCACCAGCGCGACTACTCGGAGCAGATCGCTGAAGAGGTCGACTCTGAGGTCCGCGCGCTCATCGAGCAGGCCCATGACGAAGCGTGGCAGGTACTGAACGACAACCGCGACATCCTCGACCGGCTGGCCGCTGAACTCCTCGAGAAGGAGACGCTGGACCACAACCAGCTCGCCGAGATCTTCAAGGACATCAAGAAGCTCCCGCCCCGCCCGCAGTGGCTGTCATCGTCCAAGCGCCCGATCTCTGAGCGTCCTCCGATCGCTGTGCCGATCACGAAGGCTCCCATCGATCCCGGCGCGACAGACGGCGGCGTCCAGAGCGACTCGAGCAACACGCCTCTCCCGCAGTCCGACCCGCGCCCAGCAACGGCGTAGCTCAGATGGCGGGGGTCGATAAGCCGCGCATCGAGGCGGCTGTCATCGAGTTGCTCGCAGCTATCGGCGAAGACGCGGAGCGGCCAGGGCTCGAGCGGACGCCGGCGCGCGTCGCCGACGCCTACTCCGAGTTCTTCGCAGGGGTCGGCGCGGATCCGCTCGACCACCTGCGCGAGTCGGTCCCGGTCGGCGATGACGGCACCGGCGAGGTTGTGCTCCTGCGCGACATCGCCTTCCGCTCGATCTGCGAGCACCACCTGCTCCCGTTCCTCGGCAAGGCGCACGTCGCATACCTGCCCGGGGATCGCGTTGTGGGTCTTGGTCGGCTGCCGCTCGTGGTCGACACCCTCGCGTCGAGGCCCCAGTTGCAGGAGCGCCTGACCGAGCAGATCGCGGATGCTCTCGAGCGCGGTCTTGAGGCACGTGGCGTTCTCGTCGTGCTCGATGCGGTCCACGGTTGCGTTGCTGCGCGCGGGGTTCGGCAGGCGAATTCGTCCACGGTGACCGTCGCAAGCCGCGGTGCACTTGCCGAGCCGGCACGCCGTGCTGAACTGTTTGCCCTGATCGGCCACGGCACGTCGGACCCGCATGCCTGATCGAGGCATAACGCCCAAGCGGATGCTGGTCATGGGGATCGTCAACGTCACCCCTGATTCGTTCAGCGACGGCGGTCAGTTCCTCGACCACGAGCGTGCGGTCACCCACGCCAAGCGGCTCGTCGCCGACGGTGCCGACATCGTCGACGTCGGCGGGGAGTCCACCCGCCCCGGCGCGGAGCGGATCGGTGTGACCGAAGAGTTGCGCCGCATCCTTCCGGTGGTCCGCTCTCTCGCGGCCGACGGCATCCGCGTTTCTGTCGACACCATGAATGCCGAAACGGCCAGTGCCGCGGTCCAAGCGGGGGCCGAGTTCATCAACGACGTCTCCGGTGGCCTCGCTGATCCCCACATGGTGGCTGTCGCAGCCGACACCGGTGCGCCGTACATTCTCAGCCACTGGCGCGGGCACAGTGCCGACATGAACTCCCGCGCTCACTACGACGACGTGGTCGCTGACGTTCGCGCGGAGCTCGAGACCCGGATCGCTGCCCTTGAGGCCGGGGGAGTAGCGCGGGAGAGCATCATTCTCGACCCTGGTCTCGGTTTCGCGAAGACGGCCGACCAGAACTGGGAGATCCTGTTGCGAATCTCCGAGCTGCAGTCGCTTGGGCTGCCGGTGCTCGTCGGTGCGTCCCGAAAGCGGTTCCTGGGCGATTTGCTTCCGGAAGGCGCCCCGATGGGCGACCGCGACCTGCCAACGGCGGTGGTGAGCGCACTGCTCGCCGACGCGGGGATCTGGGGAGTGCGCGTGCACAGCGTGACCGCGACGGCGATCGCACTGGCTGCGCGGGCGCGCATGTCTTCCGGTTCGGCCGGTTAGAGGAACCCTTCACAGATTCCGGGTCCCCGTTGGGTCGAAACGACAACCCGCGCGAGGCCGATTAGCGGATAGTGTGTTGAACTGTGCCGCGAACGCGGCGCGAACGCTGTGAACTGGAGTTTGAATGACGACGGCAACGATTTCCCACTCTCGACTCACCCTGGCCGATCGCGTCGTGCCGCGGAGCGTCGTCAACAACATCGCCCTGATGGTGGCTGGCGTTGCCATCGTGAGCGCTACGGCAATGGTCGAAATCCCGATGTGGCCGGTTCCTGTGTCGGGCCAGACCCTCGGCGTCCTCGTCGTCGGCGCCTCACTCGGAGCGTGGCGTGGAGCCGTCTCGATGGCGATGTACATGGTGTTCGGCCTCGCCGGGCTGCCGATCTTCGCCGGAGCAACCGGCGGCATCACCGCTCTCGCCAAGCCGTCGTTCGGCTTCATCATTGGGTTCATCGCCGCTGCCGCCTTCGTCGGCTGGCTCGCCGAGCGCAACTGGGACAAGCGTCCCGTGCTCAGCCTCTTCGCGTTCCTCGGCGCGAGCCTCATTCCGTTCCTGTTCGGCATCCCGTACATGGGAATGATCCTCGGTTCGATGGGACTGCCGACGGACATCGGCACGCTTCTCGCCCTCGGCTTCTTCCCGTTCGTCGTCGGCGGCGTCGTGAAGTGGCTCATCGCGGCCTCTGTGCTGCCCCTCGCGTGGAAGCTCGTGCAGCGGGTCGACCGCCGCGGCGAGTCCAGCTAACCGCCCGTGCACCTGGCCCCGTCCTCCTGGACGGGGCCTTTTTCGTGCACTCCGGGCTCCGGCGCGGAGGCCGATGAGTGCCCGTAGAGTTGTCGGGTGACTACCGGCGACTCCATCACCCTCACGGGCATTCGTGTGCGCGCCCATCACGGCGTCTATGACTTCGAGCGGGAGGACGGCCAGGACTTCGTCATCGACCTCACCGTGGGGATCGATCTTCGTCGTGCCGCACAGAGTGACGATGTCTCGGCGACCATCCACTACGGCGAGCTCGCCGAGCGGGTCGCTGCCGCCGTGTCATCCGACCCCGTCGACCTCATTGAGACCGTCGCAGAGCGGGTCGCGGGGATCGCGCTCTCGTACCCCGCAGCAACCGACGTGCGAGTCACGGTTCACAAGCCGGATGCTCCGATCTCTGTTCCGTTCGGCGACGTCGCCGTGACCATCGTGAGGTCAGCGGCCCCGCACCAGGCCCCGACCGCGGAGGGCCGCTCATGAGTCCAATCCCGAAGCCGCCGATCCACCCGCCTGTGCGGCGCCACTCCCAGCTCGGCGGGCGCGATACCCCGGTGGTTCTCGCGCTCGGCAGTAATCTCGGCGACCGCGATGCGACACTTCGAGTCGCGCTCAAGCAACTCGAGGCCGCTGGCATCCGGCTTCGCGCGGTGTCGACGTTCGTGGAGTCCGTCGCCGTGAAGCCAGGGGGCCCAGACCGATCAGCACCCGGTTATCTCAACGCCGTTGCCCTCGTGGACACCGACCTGAGCCCGCGGGAGCTCCTCACGGCGATCCACACGATCGAGCATGACCTTGGGCGGGTCAGGACAGAGCACTGGGGAGATCGGACGCTCGACATCGACATCGTCACGTACGGTTCCCGCATCGTCAACGAACCCGATCTCGTGATCCCACACCCGCGTGCGGCGGAACGAGACTTTGTACTTGCACCGTGGCTCGAGGTCAACCCTGACGCAGAGCTGCCGGGCTACGGCAGGGTCGACGCCCTGCTTTCATCGCTTCGGAGCACAGGGGAACCGGCATGACGCGCACGAAGGCAACGCCACTGATCGGACTCGCGGCGCTGGGACTCGCGCTTGGTTTCCTCCTTGAGCTCGGCTCGGAGTCGACAGGCGGGTCTCTTCTGATCCCGCCGATCAGCCTTCCCCTGACCCTCGTCGTTGTTGGTGCGATTATCGTCGGCTTCTCACTGCCGATCCGCCGCGCTGTCACCGGCAGGTCGAAAACACCGGTCGATCCGTTCCAGTCCCTTCGGGTCGTCGCGCTCGCACGCGCCTCGTCGAGGGTGGGCGCGCTGCTCACCGGGGTGGCGCTGGGGGCGCTGATCTATTTCACGACCAGACCCGTGATGCCCGGAGTAGGCTCGTTGTGGCTGACGATAGGCTCATGCATTGGGGCCGTGCTACTCGCGGTAGCTGGCCTGATTGCGGAACACCTGTGCACACTGCCGAAGGACGATGACGATGACGCACCCGGAGCACCTCCCGCTCGCTGACGAGGCGAGGAACGCCCGGCACGCGGGCATCGACGGGGTCGATGACGCACCGGCCGCCGCTCAGCCGTTCTCGCCCGTGCACCCACCCGAAGAGCAGCCGGTCGAGGTGCCCGAGTACCGTGGCGGACCCGCCGCAGACGCTCCCCGACGGCTCGATCTTGCGAACGTCGAGTGGCACCGCGTCTCGCCCAAGTACATCGTGGTCGACCTGCTCGGGTATGCCATCACCGCCCTGGTGGTTCTCGCCGCTGCCGTCGTGATGCACGTCGTTCTCGATCAGCACTGGGTCTGGTGGGTGGCCGGGCCCCTCCTCGCCATCGACCTCATCTCGGGCGCACTCGCCCCGCGTCGCATCCGCTCGATCGGCTACCAGCTCCGTGACGACGATCTTCTCTTCCGCCGTGGCATCATGTGGCAGCGGCTTGTCGCTGTTCCGTACGGACGGATGCAGCTCATCGACATCAACCGCGGTCCGATCGCACGGGCGTTCGGACTCGCCGAACTGAAGTTCGTCACCGCATCGGCCGCAACGGCGATTCTGATTCCCGGGCTCCCCATCGAGGAAGCCGAAAGCCTGCGCGACCACCTGGTGGCGGTAGCGGAGAGCAGACGGACAGGGCTGTGAGCGACGAACGCGGTGCCAGCGGCATCCCCGACCCGTCAATTGCGCCGGGCGGGCAGCCGGAGCCGGTGCAGGAGCCTGTTCTGGCGCAGCAGTCGGCAGCTGTGTCGCACGCGGGCCCGGCTCAGCAGTCCGGTCCGGTGGAGCTGTCGGATGCTGCGCAGTCGGATGCCGTCGGCGAGCGGGCGGCGGTGAGCCAGGCTGTCCGCGAGAATTCTTCGCGCACACTGACCGACGGAGAGTGGCACAGGCTCCACCCGGCAACGCCGCTGCTCAAGGGCGGCATCGCGCTGGTCGCGATCGCGGGTTTTGTCATCGCCAACCTCCGGGAACGTCTTGTCGACATCTTCCTTCCCGGCCAGGGCGACGGCCCCGAGGGTGACGGCTCGCGCACTTACGAATATGACCCGCTCACCTACGTCTGGGAACACGGGTACGTGCCCATAGCTCTGGCCGGGCTCTTCGTCGTTCTGCTGGTGATCATCGGCGGGTTCTTCCTGTCGTGGCGGATGCACACGTTCCGCGTCACCGACGAGGCGGTCGAGGTGAGGAGCGGCATCCTGTTCCGCACCCACCGGAAGGCGAAGCTCGACAGGATCCAGGGCGTTGGAATCAACAGGCCGTTCTTCCCCCGGATCTTCGGGGCGGCAAAGATGGACGTCAGCGTTGCCGGGCAGGATGCGAGCGTCAAGCTCGAGTACCTGTACTCCCGTGACGCGGACGACTTGCGCCGCGACGTTCTCACCCTCGCGAGCGGTGTGAAGCTCGCCGAGGCAGGCGTAGCCCCGAGGCCGACAGTCGGACCGGACGGAGTCGAAGCCTCCACCGACCCGGCGCTCACCCGGCTCGTGACGGAACGTGTCAACGAGTTCCTCGCGCCGGAGCTGGACCCCAATGCCGCACCGCCGGAATCCGTCGTTCGAATTTCCCTCGGCAGGCTGATCGGATCGACGGTCGTGAGCGCAAGCACGGTCTTCCTCGTCGTGCTCGCCGTCGTTCTGATCGTCTCCCTCGTCAACGGACAGATCTGGGCGCTCTTCTGGTTCGTGCCCAGCGTCATCGGTTTCCTCAGCTACTACTGGTCGACGGTGATGAAATCCCTCAGGTACAGCATCGCGAAAACACCATCGGGCGTCAGGGTCGGGTTCGGATTGCTCTCGACGAGCAACGACACGCTTCCACCGGGCCGGATCCACGCCGTCGAGATCTCACAATCGGTGCTCTGGAGACCGTTCGACTGGTGGCAGGTGAAGATCAACAAGGCCGGGCTGTCGGCGGAGGCCGCGATGAGCGGAAAAGGCAACACGACGATCCTGCCCGTTGGAAACCTCACCGACGTCGCCCGGGTTCTCGAGCTGATCCTCGATGACGTGCATGCGGACGCGGCTCTCGCAGAGATGACCGCGGCGTTCCGCGCACCGCACACATCGGGCTTCACCCTCGCGCCCCGTCGCGCCAGGTGGCTCAATCCGTTTGCGTGGCGGCGTACCGGGTACGCCGTGCACGACGGACTGCTCCTGTTCCGGCGGGGAGTGATCTGGCGCAGGCTCGACATCCTCCCGCTCGCCAGGATGCAGAGCATCGCCGTGTCGCAGGGCCCGCTCGAGCGGGCATTCCGGCTCGCATCGGCTCGCGTGCACACCGTCGCCGGCCCGATCACCCCGACGCTGCCCGCCATCGGTTCCGATGAGGCGATCCGGCTGTTCGAGCACGTCTCGAGCAGCGCGGTCCAGGCATCCGCTCGAGACCGCACGCACCGCTGGGCAGAGAACCGGGTGATCGCGTGAGCGCGAGAGCAGGCCGCCTCGGCATCGGCATTATCGGGGCCGGGCATGTTGGCCCGATCCTGGGCGCAGCCCTCGCCGGCGCCGGGCACGCGATCATCGGAATCAGCGCCATCTCCAACGAGAGCAGGGACAGGGCCGAGGCCATCCTGCCGTCGGTTCCGATCCTCGAGATCCCCGACATCGTCGAGCGCAGCGAACTGGTCATTCTCGCCGTGCCGGATGCCGAACTGCCCGCGCTCGTCGAGGGTCTCGCCGCGAGCTCGACCTGGCGGCCAGGCCAGCTCGTCGTGCACACCTCTCCCGGATCGGGCACCGCCGTCCTGGCGCCAGCGCAGGCGCTCGGCGCGATCCCCATCGCCATTCACCCCGCCATGGACTTCACCGGGACGAGCATCGATATCGGCCGGCTCAGCGAAACCTGGTTCGCCGTGACGGCCCCGGCGCCGGTGCAGCCGATCGGTCAGGCCCTCGTCGTCGAGATGGGTGGCGAACCGGTGATCGTCGCTGAGGCGGACAGGGCCGCATACGCCGAGGCGATTGAGATCGCGACGGCATTCTCCAGATCCATCGTCTCGCAGGCCACCGGCATCCTCTCGGAAATCGGCATCGATCACCCCGGCGGCTTCCTGTCTTCCCTCGTGCGGTCGGCGGTCGACAACGCCCTTCGGGAGACGTCGAGGCCGGAATCCCTCGAGCCGCCGTACTTCGACGGCGACGGCCTGTAGCGGCTCAGCGGGTACCATCGGGGAGTGACCGACAGTATTACCAGCATCCGCACCCGCATCGATGAGGCCCGCAGCGAGGCCGTTGCCCGGGGCATCCGGAAACCCAGAGTCGTTCTCGTTCCCACCATGGGCGCGCTGCACGACGGACACCTGTCGCTGGTCCGTCAGGCGCAGTCGCTCGGCGACATCGTGGTCGTGTCGATCTTCGTGAACCCGCTGCAGTTCGGGCCGAACGAGGACCTCTCGACCTACCCCCGCACTCTCGAGCACGACACGGCGAAGCTCGCCGAGGTCGGTGTTCACCTGGTCTTCGCTCCGACTGCCGCCGAGATGTACCCGGATGGCGAGATCGGCACGCGCGTGACCGCCGGCGATGTCGGCACCCTTCTCGAGGGACGCACCCGACCGGGCCACTTCGACGGTGTACTGACCGTGGTCTCCAAGCTGTTCCACATCGTGTCACCGGATGTCGCGGTGTTCGGCGAGAAGGACGGCCAGCAGCTGTTCCTCGTCAAGCGCATGGTGCGGGACCTCAATTTCCCGCTCGAGGTGCACGGCGTCAGCACGGTGCGCGCCCAAGACGGCCTGGCCCTCTCGAGCAGGAACGCTTTCCTCTCCGACAGCGAGCGGCAGGCGGCCCTCGCGCTGTCGCGCGCGCTCGAGGCGGCGGCATCCGCTGGCCAGCAGGGAGTCGGTGCGGTGCTTGCTGCCGCGCACGGGGTGATCGACGGTGAGCCGCTTGTCGAACTCGACTATTTCGCCGTCGTCGACCCGGCCACGTTCTCGCCCGTCGACGAGGGCTACACCGGCCCGGTTCTCGCGCTCATCGCTGCGCGGGTCGGAACCACCAGGCTGATCGACAACAGGACCATCGTCGTTTCCTGATTCCTGCTGCAAGCCGGTCCCGTAAACTTAACCGACCCCACAAGGAGACGTCCCGAATGACTCAAGCCCCAACCGCCGCCGAGGCCACCGAACCGACCGCCGAGGAGATCTTCGAGCAGAAGGCCGTGCGGCTGGCGAAGCGCGAACGCCTCATCGAGAGCGCGACGGATGCCGCTGGCGGGGCTTACCCGGTAAGCGTTCCCGTCACGACGACCATCCCCGAGGTCCGCGCAAAGTTCGGGCACCTCGAAGCCGACGAGACGACGGGGGAGACGGTCGGCATTGCCGGGCGCATCGTCTTCCTTCGCAACACGGGCAAGCTCTGTTTCGCAACGCTCCAGTCCGGCGACGGAAGCCGGATCCAGGCCATGGTGTCGCTCGCTGAAGTCGGCGCTGAGTCGCTCGCCGAATGGAAGGAACTCGTCGACCTCGGCGACCACCTCTTCGTCTCGGGTGAGGTCATCTCCAGCCGCCGCGGCGAGCTCTCCGTCATGGTGCGCGAGTGGACCATCGCGTCGAAGGCGATCCTTCCGCTGCCGAACCTGCACAACGAACTCAGCGAGGAGAGCCGGGTACGCAGCCGCTACCTCGATCTCATCGCCCGCGACCAGGCCCGCCAGAACGTCATCATGCGGTCAAAGACCGTCTCGAGCCTGCGCCACACCTTCACCGAGCGCGGCTTCCTCGAGATCGAGACGCCCATGCTCCAGGTCATGCACGGCGGCGCATCGGCGCGACCGTTCACCACCCACTCGAACGCCTTCGACACCGATCTCTACCTCCGGATCGCACCGGAGCTCTACCTCAAGCGCGCCGTCGTCGGCGGCATCGACCGGGTCTACGAGATCAACCGCAACTTCCGCAACGAAGGGGCCGACTCGACCCACAGCCCCGAATTCGCGATGCTCGAGGCGTATGAGGCATACGGCGACTACAACTCCATCGCCGACCTGACCCAGACGCTGATTCAGGATGCCGCTCTCGCGGTGTCCGGATCGCACACCGTGACGTGGGCCGACGGTACCGAGTACGACCTCGGTGGCGACTGGGCCCGGATCTCGATGTTCGAGAGCCTCAGCGAGGCCGCCGGAGTAGAGATTACGCCCGAGACGCCGCTCGAGGAACTCAAGGCCCTCGCCGACCGTGAGGGAATCGTCGTTCCCCACCCGATCCACGGCAAGTACGTCGAGGAACTCTGGGAGCACTTCGTCAAGGGCGACCTCGTTGCGCCGACCTTCGTCATGGACTTCCCGGTGGACACCTCCCCGCTCGTTCGCGCACACCGCTCGAAGGCCGGTGTCGTCGAGAAGTGGGACCTGTACATCCGCGGCTTCGAACTGGCAACCGGATACTCCGAGCTCGTCGACCCGGTCGTCCAGCGCGAGCGTTTCGTCGAGCAGGCCCGCCTCGCGGCGGGTGGCGACGTCGAGGCCATGCGTCTTGATGAGGAGTTCCTCCGCGCCCTCGAGCACGGCATGCCCCCGACCGGCGGAATGGGCATGGGAATCGACCGCCTGCTGATGGCGCTCACCGGACTCGGCATCCGGGAGACCATCCTCTTCCCCCTGGTGAAGTGATGAACGAATTCCTGCCGAAAGACGTGACGGACCCCAGAGACCCGAAGAAGCCGTCGGGAAACCGGATCGCGATCTGGGTGATCGTCGGCGGAGTCGGACTGTATCTGCTGCTCAGCGGCATTTGGGGCATCCTTACCTAGCCTGCCCACAGCATCCGTTCACCGTAACCGGGGTATTCTTAGGCTGTCATGGACAATTTCTGGTTAAACGCGTTGTGGTCGCTCGCTCCGACCGTCCTGGTCGGGCTGATTTTCTGGGTCATCATGCGCGCGATCATTCGGTCGGACCGTGACGAGCGGGCCGCATACGCGAAGGTCGAAGCAACGGAACGCGCCCGTCTGGGCCTTCCGGCCCAGGACCCCCACTCCACGGGTGGGTCGCGCGAGGCGGCGAACTGATCCGTCGCCGCTGACGGATAGGCTGGCTGTCACTACCCCAATGACAGGAGCGGTTCGTGGACGTTGCGTCATTCTGGGCCGGCTTCTGGGCCTGGGTTGCCACAGCCTTCACCGGTAACTGGACGCTCATTTTATTCTGGGCCGTCGACTTCATCATCCGGGTGATCGCCGTCATCGTTGTTCCCCGCAACCGGCGGCCGTCGGCCGCGATGGCCTGGCTTCTCGCCATCTTCCTGATTCCGTACGTCGGGGTCATCGCGTTCATCCTGATCGGAAACCCGAAACTCCCGCGATACCGCCGCAACATTCAGGACGAGATCAACGAGTTCATCAGGATCGCCGCCGAGAATCTCCCCAAGCAGGAGTTGCGACCGAACCCGCCCGCCTGGTTCTCCTCGCTCGTGCAGCTGAACCGCAACCTCGGTGCGCTGCCGCTGCTCGGTGGTAACGAAGCCAGGCTTCTCGCCGACTACAACCACACGCTCGATGCGATGACAGCCGCGGTCGACGCTGCCGCGGTCTCGGTCAACGTGGAGTTTTACATCCTCAGTTGCGACAAGACCACCGAGCCGTTCTTCGAGGCGCTCGAGCGAGCGGTGGCGCGGGGCGTCACCGTGCGGGTGCTGCTCGACCACGTCGCCAACCTCCGCACCAAGGGCTACCTCAAGACGAAGAAGCGCCTCGATGAGATCGGCGCCGACTGGCACCTGATGCTCCCGCTCCAGCCCTGGCGCTGGAAATTCCAGCGCCCTGACCTGCGCAATCACCGCAAGATCCTCGTCGTCGACGGCCTCGTCGCCTTTCTCGGGTCGCAGAACGTCATCGACCGCTCGTACAACAAGCGGGGGAACATCCGTCGTGGGCTGCAATGGCAGGAACTTGTTGCTTACGTCGAAGGGCCTGTCGTCGGCGGCATCCAGGCGATCTTCCTCAGCGACTGGTACAGCGAAACCGGCGAGCTGCTCTCGAGCGAGATCGACCTCGTGGACCCTGACAACGAGGACGGCCACCTCGACTGCCAGGTGGTGCCGAGCGGTCCGGGGTTCGACGGTGAGAACAACCTGCGGCTCTTCCTCGGCCTGCTCTATTCAGCCCAGAAACGCATTGTGATCACCAGCCCCTATTTTGTGCCGGACGAGGCGATGCTCTACGCCATCACCACCGCGGTGCAGCGCGGGGTTCCTGTCGACCTGTTCGTGTCGGAGGTCGGCGATCAGGCGCTCGTCTACCACGCACAGCGTTCGTACTACGAAGCGCTGCTTCGTGCAGGGGTGCGAATCTATCTGTACCCGGCCCCATACATCCTTCACGCCAAGCACTTCACCATCGATGACGATGTCGCCGTCATCGGATCGAGCAATATGGACATGCGCTCGTTCGGGCTCAACCTCGAGGTCTCGCTGATGGTCAGGGGCGACACGTTCGTGAGGGACATGCGCGCGGTCGAAGACGAGTACCGGGTGAAGAGCCGGGAGCTCACGCTCGACGAATGGATGAAGCAGCCGCTCCGTTCGACCGTGCTCGACAACCTCGCCCGGTTGACGTCAGCGCTGCAGTAGCGGTCAGGCGCGCACGAGCACGTCGCCGACCTCGCAGCCGAGGACGTCGCAAATCGCGACCAGCGTGGAGAACCGGATCGCCCTCGCCCGATCGTTTTTCAGCACCGAGAGGTTGACGATGCTGACGCCGACCCTCTCGCTGAGTTCTGTGAGCGTCATCTGCCGTTCGGCGAGCAGCTCGTCGAGGCGACAATGGATGCCTGTCGGCTCGTCATCCGCGCCGCCCACTAGACGAGACCTTCGGTTTCGCGCTGCAGCCGTTCGCCGGCCTTGAACGCGAGGGCGACAGCCGCGAGGGCGATCGCAGCAAAGTAGGGAATGACGTTGCCGGTCGCAACCGCGCCGTCATAGCTGCCCTGGCTAAGGGTTGCGAAAGCGCCGTTCGTCCCCATGGTCGTGAAGAGGTTACCGAGTGTGGTGCCGACGATGAGCGTGACTGACACCGTTGTGACGAGGCGGGTGTTGATGCGGGAGAACGCCTTTCCGCTCATGAGATTTCGGCACAGCAGCATAGCGCTGGCCACGATGACGAGGGTCGTTGCCAGGTCGACGAGGACAGCGGCGACGAGCGACACGACCACAATGACCGGGAGGTCAGACACCGTCAGCCACGCTGAGTCGACGCGAACGTCCACCATCGCGCCGTCTGGCCCGAGCGGGAGAGCGGTGACGGTGTCGAAGAACGGGGCGAGAACCTCCACATTGGTGTTCGGCACGATTGACGCGATCCGCACGACGGCGTTCCCCAGCGCGAACACGGCGACCATCACGCCGACCACGATCACCGTCCAGAGATCGACGCGATCGGACCGGGTCGGACGAGCGGTGGTTTCGGTTCCCATGGTGCACTCCATCGATTATCGATAACAACGATTATCGTTAAGCTAGCGACCGGGCGGATGCCTGTCAACCGGTCCGAATCGACGGGAGCGCGTTCCGGTTGCGCGATTACGTCGAATGGCGACGTATTCGACGTAATCGCGCAACTGGAAGGGGTCAGGCCCTCCAGCCGCGAGACATCAGGGCGGCTCGAACGCGAGCCACCAGCTCCTCAGGCCGGCGAAGCAGTGCTGATGTGACCTGGATGATGATCCAGCCGGCCGCGCGGAGCGCTTCGATGCGCTCGACGTCCTTCGCGTACCTGGCACCGTGTACCTGCCCCTGGTACTCGATCGCGACGCGATACTGCGGGTAGGCCATGTCGACGCACGCCAAAAACCCGAGCGGTCCATCCACGTCGATGTTGAGGAGCGGTTCCGGCAAGCCAGCGCGGACGAGAATGACGCGACACAGCGATTCTCGTGGCGACCAGGAGTCCTCGCGGATCAGCCCGAGGGCGTCGCGAAGGTGCGCGGCCCCGACTCGGCGACCCGCACCGAGCGCGGTCTCAAGTTTCGCGCGGGTGGTCAGCGGAGGGCGCCCGACATTCGGGCGAAGAAATCCCTGCCGCCACGTGCGACAGAAATAGTCTCCGATCACGACGAGTTCGTCGACCGGCAGAGTGCCGAGCGATGCCCAGACCGAGGCCGGGGTGGCCACGCGTAACCCGTCGTGCACCCTCGTCGTTGTGGTCCGCCGGTCCGCGAGGTGCCCACGAACTCCCCGGCCGCGGGGGACGCTGGAACCTCGGAAGACACCGACGTCGATCAGGGCCGGGATCGAAATGGTGATCGGAGCGCCCCAGAGCACCGCGGCAGTGTGGTGGCTGAAGAACTCGACGGGCCGCATGCGAGTCCCGTACGCGCGTGCCAGGGTGCGCACCTCGTCAGCGTGAGCGTCAAATTCGTCGCTCGCTATGGCATCCGTCGCCGAAATCGTGTCGATTCTGGTTCTGACGCCGGTGAATGGAGTCGCGAGATCGTCGCCCTCGAGTCGCCCGCGGTCGACGCCAAGCGCTCGCGCCTCGGCGAGGCTGAACACCGCTCCCAACTGAGGCGGGAGGGGGCTGGGCCTTCTCATCTCGGGATAGTGGCACGAACGGCAAGGGCGCCGCCTGCGTTATCCACAGGGCCGGGGCGGATGCCGGTTGCGTCAGGGTGAGAGATGGGTGCGGGTTGAGGTTGCTGAGTGAGGGGGGCGGGGTGCGAGCGTTCACGGCGCCGGGCTTCTCTGGTTCGCGGGGCGCGTTGCGTTGGTGAGGATGCCTTGGAATTGGGCTGCCAGCTACCGGAGTTTCTCTGGTTCGCGGGCGAAGTTACGTTCTGAAGGTTGCCTTGGGATTGGGCTACCGCCTTTCACGGCGCTGGGTTTCTCTGGTTCGCGGCGCGGGGTTGCGTTGTTGAGGATGCCTTGGATTCTGGCTGCCCGCTGCTGGAGTTTCTCTGGTTCGCGGGCGAAAGTCACGGTTTTGAGGATGCCTGAGCGAGGGCTGCCGCCTTTCGCGCACCTGCGGTGCGCGCAGAGCGAACACAGGAGTTTTCCTCAGCCCCGGAAGTTACTCTTTTTGTACGGCACCCCAACCCTGCCCGGGTGCCCAAGGAGCGAACATGTTTGAGAGATTTACCGACCGCGCTCGTCGCGTCGTTGTCTTGGCCCAGGAAGAGGCCAAGATGCTCAACCACAACTACATCGGAACCGAGCACATCCTGCTCGGTCTCATCCACGAGGGCGAGGGCGTTGCAGCAAAGGCGCTCGAGTCGCTCGGCATCTCGCTGGATGCCGTTCGTGAACAGGTCCAGGACATCATCGGTCAGGGCCAGCAGCAGCCCACCGGCCACATTCCCTTCACCCCGCGTGCCAAGAAGGTGCTCGAGCTCTCGCTCCGCGAAGCACTCCAGCTCGGCCACAACTACATCGGAACCGAGCACATCCTGCTCGGCCTCATCCGTGAGGGTGAGGGCGTTGCCGCGCAGGTCCTCGTCAAGCTCGGCGCCGACCTCAACCGTGTTCGCCAGCAGGTCATTCAGTTGCTCTCGGGATACCAGGGCAAGGAAGCTGCTCCCGTCGGTGGGAACACCACGGAGACCACGGCGCAGGGTGGCTCGCAGATCCTCGACCAGTTCGGCCGCAACCTGACTCAGGCTGCCCGCGACAACAAGCTCGACCCGGTCATCGGCCGTGAGAAGGAAATCGAGCGGGTCATGCAGATCCTCTCGCGTCGTTCGAAGAACAACCCGGTTCTCATCGGAGAGCCCGGCGTCGGAAAGACCGCTGTCGTCGAGGGCCTCGCCCAGGCGATCGTCAAGGGCGATGTACCCGAGACGCTGAAAGACAAGCAGCTCTACTCGCTCGACCTCGGTTCGCTCATCGCCGGAAGCCGCTACCGCGGTGACTTCGAAGAGCGCCTCAAGAAGGTCACGAAGGAGATCCGCAGCCGCGGTGACATCATCATCTTCATCGACGAGATCCACACCCTCGTCGGCGCGGGTGCTGCTGAGGGCGCAATCGATGCCGCAAGCATCCTGAAGCCTCTCCTCGCTCGTGGTGAGCTGCAGACCGTCGGTGCGACAACGCTCGACGAGTACCGCAAGCACTTCGAGAAGGATGCCGCGCTTGAGCGCCGGTTCCAGCCGATCCAGGTCAACGAACCGTCTCTCCCGCACACGATCAACATTCTCAAGGGACTGCGCGACAGGTACGAAGCGCACCACAAGGTGTCCATCACCGATGGTGCCCTCGTTGCCGCCGCGAACCTCGCCGACCGCTATGTGTCGGACCGGTTCCTGCCCGACAAGGCGATCGACCTGATCGACGAGGCCGGCGCACGCCTGCGTCTCTCGATCCTCTCGAGCCCGCCCGAACTGCGCGAGTTCGACGAGAAGATCTCGGTTGTCCGCGGAGCCAAGGAAACGGCCATCGAAGACCAGGACTTCGAAAAGGCGGCATCGCTGCGTGACGAGGAGAAGAACCTCCTCGGCGAGCGACTCCGCCTCGAGAAGCAGTGGCGTTCGGGTGACGTGAAGACGACGGCGACCGTTGACGAGGGTCTCATCGCCGAAGTTCTCGCGCAGGCCACCGGCATCCCGGTCTTCAAGCTCACCGAAGAAGAGTCGAGCCGACTGGTCTTCATGGAGAAGGCGCTGCACCAGCGCGTCATCGGCCAGGAAGAAGCCATCTCGGCACTGTCGAAGACGATCCGACGCACCCGCGCCGGCCTGAAGGACCCCAAGCGTCCCTCCGGTTCGTTCATCTTCGCCGGCCCGACCGGTGTCGGAAAGACCGAGCTCGCCAAGGCACTCGCTGAGTTCCTGTTCGACGACGAAGACGCCATCATCTCGCTCGACATGAGCGAGTACGGCGAGAAGCACACGGTCTCACGACTGTTCGGTGCTCCTCCCGGATTCGTCGGATTCGAAGAGGGCGGTCAGCTGACCGAGCGCGTTCGTCGCAAGCCGTTCAGCGTCGTGCTCTTCGATGAGATCGAGAAGGCACACCCCGACATCTTCAACTCCCTCCTCCAGATCCTCGAAGAGGGACGGATGACGGATGGCCAGGGCCGCGTTGTCGACTTCAAGAACACCGTCATCATCATGACCACGAACCTCGGTTCGAAGGGCATCGCTGGCGGACCGGTCGGATTCCAGGTCGAGGGCGACACCGTCGCCACCTACCAGATCATGAAGGCCAAGGTCACCGAGGAGCTCAAGAAGCACTTCAAGCCCGAGTTCCTCAACCGCGTGGACGACACCATCGTGTTCCCGCAGCTGTCGAAGCCGGAGCTCCTGCAGATCGTCGACCTGTTCGCGAAGCGACTGAGCGAGCGACTGCTCGACCGCGACATGACGATCGACCTGACCCTCGCAGCGAAGGAACGCCTCATCGAGGTTGGCTTCGACCCCGCTCTCGGAGCACGGCCACTGCGCCGCGCGATGCAGAACGAGGTGGAAGACCGCCTGAGCGAGCGCATCCTCAACGGACAGCTCAACGCCGGAGACCACGTGCACGTGGACTTCGCGGACGGCGAGTTCGTCTTCGACACCAAGCCGCGCGGTGAAACCGTCGGCGCAGGGGTCAACTCGGGTCGCTCGATCGGCACAGGGTCTGCGACCCCCGATCTCGCGATCGGTAACGCCTAAGCACGAGTAGTACGACAAAGGCCCGGAGGAGAAATCCTCCGGGCCTTCGTCGTGCCCGCCGGGAGCTGGTCCCGGCTCAGTTCCTGGTCCTGGTCCCGGATGTTCAGTTCAGGTGGTCGAGGTAGCGCAGCAGCACGCCCTCGCGGGTTGCCCAGGGCGACACGTCGAGCTCGCGCACTCCGAACGTGGCCATGGCTTCGCTGAGCACGATGCCGCCGGCCACGATCTGGAACGTCCGATCGGTGGTGATGCCGGGAAGCTCGGGCCGTGCCGCCGCGGGGATACGGGCGAGGCGCGGCACCCAGTCGTCGAGCTGGCTCCGCCGCAGTCGCGCTCGGTCATCGCCACCGATACCATCGACGACGCTGCCGGCGAGCCGCGCCAATGAACGGATGGTCTTCGACGAACCGACGACGTGTGTCGGTTTTGCCAAACCCTTGAACGCGGTCCGAGCCTCGGAGAGCACCGAGCGCGCGTGTCGCCTGAGTGCGTCCTGCTGGGCCTCGGTCGACGGGTCGTCGTGGAGAAAACCGACGGTCGTTCGTCCGGCGCCCAGGGGGAGCGAGAGCGCCACGTCAGCTTCCTCGTCTTCACCGAGCGCGATCTCGAGCGAGCCACCGCCGATGTCGAAGAGCAGAATATTCCCGGCCGACCAGCCGTACCAGCGGCGAACGGCGAGGAAGGTGAGCTTCGCCTCTTCTTCACCGCTGAGGATCTGCAGCGTCAGTCCGGTTTCCCGTTCGATCAGTTCGATGACTTCAGGGCCATTCGTCGCCTCGCGAATAGCGGAGGTCGCCATCGGCAGCACCTCGTCCAGGTTGCTCCCCTTGGCGATCCGCGCAGCTTCACCGATTGCGGCGACGAGCGCGACGATGCCCTCCTCGGTGATCGAACCGTCGGTGTCGAGGTAGCGCATGAGGCGGAGAACTGATTTGTGTGATGCCTCCGCGACCGGCCGCGCACCCGGGTGAGCGTCGACAATGAGCAGGTGGACGGTGTTTGAACCGATGTCGAGTACTCCGAGGCGCATATCGAAAACAGTACAGGTCACTAAACTTTCAGACATGACCGAACCAGGAGCATCCGAGTACCTGGTTCGCCGTGCACGCACCTCCGACGTCCCCGCGATTCAGAAGCTCATCGAGCCCCTCGTTGCCGAGCGGATCCTTCTCGGTAAGGAACGAGTGGTGTTCTACGAGGCGGTGCAGGAGTTCCGCGTTGCGACGCTCCCGGACGGCACGCTGATCGGTTGCGGTGCATTGCACGTCATGTGGGAGGACCTCGGTGAGATACGCACTCTTGCCGTCGCCAGGGAGTGGCTCGGCCACGGTGTCGGCAGGGCGATCCTTGAGACGCTCGAGAACGACGCCCGCGAGCTGGGGCTTCGGCGGCTCTTCTGCCTCACCTTTGAGGTGCCCTTCTTTACGAAGAACGGATTCCGTGAGATCGGTGAAGAGATCATCGATCCGGTGATTTACTCCGAAATGGTGCGTTCCACTGACGAGGGCGTTGCCGAGTTTCTCGACCTCGCCCGCGTGAAGCCCAACACCCTCGGCAACAGTCGGATGCTGAAACTGCTCTGACCGCGATGCGGCCGCTCCTGCTCATCCGTTGTAACTCTTGCGGGGGGTTCCGCTGGGCCGCTAGCTTTTACCCACTGTTTACTTTCCCGGTGATCACGCGTTAATTGGGCCGCTCTAACGTGAGTTGGAGTTGGCCGCATTGCTCTGACAACGGCGCAACGAGGCGCTTCGCAGAGACGCGTCGGCACCGTGAAAACACCCCAGGGAGATCAATGTTGCTGTCCAAACGCGGCTGGCGCGCCGCCGCTCTCGCATCGCTGTTGGGGCTCGCTGTAGCTCCGCTTTCGGCTCTCCCGGCAGCCGCCGCCCCCGACGGTTCCGGAGTCGTGATCAACGAGGCGTACCTTTCGGGCGGCAGCGCGGGAGCAGCGTATTCGACGAAGTTCATCGAGCTCCACAACCCGACAGACACGGCCGTCGATCTCACCGGCTGGTCCGTGCAGTACCGATCCGCGACCGGTGCAGCGGCGCCGAGCGGTGTGCTTCCGCTGAGTGGCACCATCGCCGCTGGCGGGTATTACCTCGTCGCGGGCGGGAGCAACGGCGCCAATGGTGCCGCGCTTCCCACCCCTGATGCGTCGAGCGGCAGCATCAACACGGGCGGCGCTGGCGGGACGATCATCCTCGCAAACACCCCGACGGCGGTGACGCTGCCCGTCGGGAACGTCGCCGGCAACACCGCGGTCGTCGACCTGCTCGGGTACGGCACCTCGAACACGTTCGAGACGGCGGCGGCAACCGCGCCCGCCGGGAACACCGACGTCAAGTCGCTCGGACGCACGGCATTCGCTGATACCGACAGTAACGCCAGCGATTTCACGCTGTCGGCGACGATCACACCGCAGAGTACTGCGGACGGCACAGATCCGACCGATCCCACCGATCCCACCGATCCCACCGATCCCACCGATCCCACCGATCCCACCGATCCGACCGATCCGACTGAACCGGAACTGCTCAGCATCGCTGAGGTTCAAGGCACCGGGGACGCGAGCCCGTGGGTCGGCGCAACGGTCACGACGACCGGAGTCGTGACCGCCGCATACGCGACCGGTGGATTCAACGGCTATTACATCCAGACGCCCGGGTCAGGCGGCGACCTCGCCGGCCACGTGGCATCCGATGGAATCTTCATCTACTCGCCGTCGACCGTCGCCGACGTTTCCGCAGGACAGCACGTGGAAGTGACCGGCGTTGTCGGCGAATACAACGGGCTCAGCCAGCTCTCCGTTGAGGCCGGCGGGCTCACACAGCTCGATCCGGCTACGGCACCGGTGCCCGCAGCCGTGGCATACCCGGGAACCGCCGCCGAGCGCGAAGCATTCGAGGGGATGCTGCTCGCGCCGGCCGGGGACTACACGGTGACCGACGTTTACGACACGAACGGATTCGGAACCATCGGGCTCACCGCTTCGTCGACGCCGCTGGTCAACCCGACGGTCCTCGGTCTGCCCGGGAGTGCAGAGCATGCGGCGGCCCAGGCGCGGTTCGCCACCGAGCTCGTTCTTCTCGACGACGGTGCAACGACCAACTTCCTGTCCTCCGCGAATAACGGGGCGAACCGGAACATCCCGCTGCCGTACCTCTCCACCGAATCCCCGGTACGCGTCGGTGCCGCGGTCACCTTCACGTCGCCCGTCGTGCTCGATTACCGGTTCGACAGCTGGTCGTTCCAGCCGACCGCGCACCTCACCGGGGAGAACGCTGCGACCGTCCAGCCGGTGACCTTCGAGAACACCCGCACCGACGCGCCCGAAGATGTCGGCGGCGACATCACCCTCGGAACGTTCAACGTGCTCAACTACTTTGCGACCACGGGCGCCGACCGCTCCGGGTGCACGTTCTACACCGACCGAGCCGGAAACCCGGTCACCGTGAATAACTCGGATGCCGCTGGCTGTGGCGTTCGCGGAGCGGCCGACGCTGAGAACCTCGAACGCCAGCAGGCCAAGATCGTGTCGGCGATCAACGCGCTCGACGCTGACGTGGTTTCGCTCGAAGAGATCGAGAACTCCGCGTCCATCGGCAAGGACCGTGACTACGCGTTGAGCGTCCTCGTCGACGCTCTCAACGAGGCAGCCGGGAGTGACGTCTGGAACTTCGTGCCGTCGCCCGCCAATGTGCCCGCAGACGAAGACGTGATCCGAACCGCATTCATCTACCAGACGGCATCCGTCGAGACGGTCGGTGAGACTCGTATCCTCCTCGACTCGCCCGCGTTTACCAACGCCCGCGAACCCGATGCGCAGGCGTTCAAGCCCGCCGGCGGGGACGATGCCGAAACCTTCCTGGTGATTGCCAACCACTTCAAGTCGAAGAGCGACTCAGGGGCCACCGGTGACAACATCGACACAGGCCAGGGCGCGTACAACGGCGACCGCACCCGCCAGGCCACGGCCCTTGTCGACTTCGCTGACGAGGTATCGGGCGAGCTCGACACGAGCAACGTTTTCCTCGTCGGTGATTTCAACTCATACGCCGGGGAAGACCCGATCGCCGTTATCGAAGCCGCCGGTTACATCAACCAGGGAGCGAAGACCGGTGAGGAGACCTACACCTTCGGCCAGGCGATCGGTTCCCTGGACTATGTCTTCGCGTCACCCGCCGCTAACTCGCTGGTGACGGATGCCGATATCTGGAACATCAATTCAGTGGAGTCGATCGCGCTCGAGTACTCGCGGTACAACTACAACGCGACCAACTTCTACTCGCCAGATCCCTACCGTTCGAGCGACCATGACCCCATGCTCGTCGGCATCGACTTCAGCCCGACGAGCGTGGTGAACCTGCTGAACATCAACGACTTCCACGGCAGGATCGACGCCAACACCGTGAAATTCGCTGGAACGGTGGAGCAACTCAAGGCCCAATTCGACCCGGAGTCAACGCTCTTCCTGTCGGCCGGCGACAACATCGGCGCCTCGTTGTTCGCGTCGAGCGCGCTGCAGGACCAGCCGACGATCGATGTGCTCAACGCGCTCGGGCTCGCGGCGGCCGCCGTTGGTAACCACGAGTTCGACCAGGGTTATGACGATCTCGTCGACCGCGTGATGAACGGCGGCCAGAACGCGAAATTCCCGTACTTGGGGGCGAACGTTTATAACGCGGGGACCTCGACACCGGCGCTCCAGGAATACGCGCTGTTCGAGGTGGACGGCGTCACCGTCGGGGTCATCGGTGCCGTCACCGAGGAAACCGCGTCGCTCGTCTTGCCCGCCGGCATCGCCGGCCTCGAGTTCGGTGACCCCGTCGACGCCGTGAACCGGGTCACCGCTCAGCTTTCCGATGGAGACGAAGCCAACGGAGAGGCCGATGTTATCGTCGCGGAGTACCACGAGGGCGCGGGGGCAGGCACGCCTGACGGTGCGACCCTCGAGGAGGAGATCGCCGCTGGTGGAGCGTTCGCCGATATCGTGACTGAAACGAGCGCAGAGGTCGACGCGATTTTCACCGGTCACACCCACAAGCGATACGCGTGGGACGCTCCCATTCCCGGTGGCGAGGGAACCAGGCCGATCCTGCAAACCGGCAGTTATGGTGAGTTCGTCGGCCAGATCACGCTCCAGGTCGACACGCTCACGGGTGAGGTGGCGAGCTACACAGCGCAGAACGTCGCCCGCGTCACGACAGACGATGCAACGCTGATCGCGCAGTACCCCGCGGTGGCCGTCGTCGACAGGATCGTCCGATCCGCAATTGCCGAGTCGGATGTCATCGGCCGGCAGGTCGTCGGCACCGCGACGGCTCCGATTACGACGGCGTTCAGCAACGGGCTCCGCGATGACCGCTCATCCGAGTCGACGCTCGGCAACTTCGTGGCCGACGCCCTCGTCGATTCGCTCGCGGCGCCGGAGCGAGGCGGGGCTGAAATCGGCGTCGTCAATCCCGGTGGCCTGCGGGCAGACCTCGACGCTGGCGACATCACGTACGCCGAAGCAAACGCTGTGCTCCCGTTCCTGAACAACCTGGGCACGACGTCGCTGACCGGCGCGCAGTTCAAGGTCATGCTGGAACAGCAGTGGCAGCGGACCGCCGACGGCGCTGTGCCGACACGGCCGTATCTCCAGCTTGGGCTGTCGAACAACGTGACGTACACGTTCGATCCCGCGCGCGCTGAGGGTGACCGCATCACGAGTATCACGGTGAACGGCGAACCGATCGATCAGAGCCGCAGTTACCGCATCGGTTCGTTCAGCTTCCTGCTCCAGGGCGGGGACAACTTCCACGTCTTCACCAGCGCGACAGACACGAGGGACTCCGGTCTCGTGGACCGGGACGCCTGGATCTCGTACCTCACGGCGAACAGCCCGGTTTCCCCGAGCTTCGACCGTCGTTCAGTGCAGGTCACCGGCATCCCTGCCGGACCGGTTTCCGCCGGGTCCTCGGTCACCCTGAACCTGTCGAAGCTCGACCTGACCTCGCTTGGCAGCCCGGTCAACACCAGCGTGACCGCCGTGATCAACGGCACGACGGTAGCCACAGCTCCGGTGACGGACGGGGCGGCAACCGTGACCTTCACGGCGCCAGCCGGGACGGGTCCGACATCGGTGGTGATCACGGCGGCGGAGTCGGGAACAACCGTCACCATTCCTCTCACTGTTGCCCCGACTGAAGTGCCTGCGCAACCCAGTCCAGTCGAGAAGGTCATCGCCGCGATCAAGAAGATCATCAGCTGGCTCGGGCGGTTGCTCGGCTGGTAGAAAAAGCGCTTGACCGCTTCGACGCGCGGGGGGCCGCAATCGCGACCCCCCGCGCGTCCTTGCGTGCGCTCCGGATGCCTCTGGTTATCCTGATTCCATGGCCACCCGGGAGTCACGAGAGAAGCGAAGCGTCTACGTTCGCCGACGGCTGCTTGTTCTGGCCGGTTTGCTCGCCGTCATTGCGATCATCGTGCTTGTGATCTGGAAGCCGGGGTCGACGTCCGGGTTCGAAACCACGCCGAAGGCCACCGCATCAGCGAAACCGAGTGCCACGCCGTCTCCCACAGAAGAGGCGAGCGGCGAAGTGACGGACTGCTCGGAAAAGAACGTGCTCGTCGAGGCCATCACCGATAAGGGGAGTTACGGCGCGAACGAACTTCCCCAGTTGTCGTTGCAGATTACCAACACGGGAAAGAACGCCTGCTCGATCAACGTGGGCACGAGCCAGCAGGTCTTCACCATCACCAGCGGCACCGACGTCTACTGGACTTCGACTGATTGTCAGGTCGAGCCAGCGGATGCTGTCGTTCAGCTGGAGCCGGCCCAGTCTGTCGCGTCGAGCACCCCGATCGCCTGGGACAGGACCCGATCGAGTACGACGACCTGCGACGGGGAGCGCCCCCCGGTTCCGTCTGACGGTGTGTCGTACCACCTCTCAACCTCCGTCGCCGGCTTCGAGAGTGCCGAGACCAAGCAGTTCATGATTACCGGCTGACCTGCGCCTGCGAAGATAGAGGCATGCCGAAAAAGAAGCCGGAGTTCCGGTCACAGGTTCTCGCGGAAGCCCTCGAACAGCAGGACATGGCCGCCGTCGCCTTCGCACTCAGGAACGACAGGATGGTCGTCCCCCTTGTGAAGCCTGGCCAGCGCGATAAGCCGACCGACGCCGGTGAGGTGTGGACCTACAAGCAACCGGAAACCGGGCGCCTCGCCCTGCTGATCTTCAGCGATGCGGCCAACAAGCCGGCCGCGCTGCCCCCGTTCGTCGGCCTCCAGGACGGCGCCTGGCTGCACACCTTCCTCCGGACGCACGGACAGGACATCGAAACCGTCTTCTTTGACATTGCCGGGCCGCATCCGATGCAGGCGACGCCCGACGAGATTCTTCGCGTCCTCGCCCTTTAGCGAGCGGTTTTATCGGTCAATCACGCCAGCGTCCGTTGCGGCCTAAAACACCGCGTCGAGTTCACGGTCGAACGGGGTTCCCGCCGACTTCTTTGCAACGTCAAGCGCCTCACGGATGCTGCCGCTGCGGGCATCCACTATCGTCCGGTATCCCAGGCGAGTCGCCTCGGATGTGCGCTGCCGCGCAGCGCTGACCGGCCGCACCTCACCCGCGAGGGAAATCTCACCGAACGCGGCGAAGCTATGGGGGACTGCATAGCCGAGTGCAGCGGACGCGAGCGCGATGGCGATTGCGAGATCCGCGCCGGGCTCGTTGAGCCGGACTCCGCCCACCGTCGAGACGTAGATGTCTTTGTCGTGGAGGCGGATTCCTGCCCGCTGGTCGAGCACGGCGAGCAGCATGGCGACGCGGGAAGAATCGACGCCATTGGTCACTCGGCGCGGGTTTGGGGCGCTGGTCTCAAGGACGAGGGCCTGAATCTCGACCGGAAGGGCGCGTTTTCCCTCCATCGACACGGTGACGCAGGTGCCGGATACCGTGATGCCCCTGCTGAGGAAGAGCGTGCTCGGATCGGGTACTTCGGCGATGCCGTCGCCGGTCATCTCGAAGCAGCCCACCTCGTCGGTGGGGCCGAACCGGTTCTTGAGCGCGCGCACGAACCGAAGTGACGTGTGGCGGTCGCCCTCGAACTGGCACACGACGTCTACGAGGTGTTCGAGCAGGCGGGGGCCAGCGATGCTGCCGTCTTTCGTGACGTGGCCGACGAGCAGCACGGGAAGCCCGCGTTCTTTGGCAACCCGGATCAGGGTCTGGGCAACTTCGCGCACCTGGCTCGGCTGCCCGGCGATGCCGTCGGACAGCGAACTCGACACCGTCTGGACCGAGTCGACGATGAGGAGCTCGGGCTTCACCGCGTCGATCTGGCCGAGTACAACGCCGAGGTCGGTCTCGGCGGCGAGGAAGAGGTTGTCGCTCAATGCGCCGGTGCGGCGAGCCCGCAGCTTCACCTGGTTGACCGACTCTTCGGCGCTGACGTAGAGCACACGTGACTTGGCCTTTGCAGCGCGGGCGGCGACCTCGAGCAGGAGTGTGGATTTTCCGACGCCGGGCTCGCCGGAGAGAAGTATTGCGGCTCCGGGCACGATACCGCCGCCGAGCACCCGGTCGAACTCATCGATCCCGGTCGGCCAGTGCGAGACGTCAGCCTCGGTCACCTCGGTGATTGGGCGAGCAGATCGGTCGGCAGAGACGGTTGTGGCCGTGAGGCGTTGTCCTGCGTCGGCTGTTGCGTCGACGACGGTGCCCCACTGCTGGCACTCGCCGCATCGTCCCGCCCACTTCGCTGATTGCCAGCCGCACTCGGTGCATTTGAATGTCGACGTCGGTTTAGCCATGGTCAGAGCTTAACCTCGACATCGGACATCACCGGTGCCCCCGCCCGCGCGGGACAGAACCGCATCGCGGCAGGCAGGAGCAGCGGCCCCGATTCGCGCAGGCATCCAGGATCTACTACACTCGACGGCGGTGACGTGTCCGAGCGGCCGAAGGTGCAACTCTCGAAAAGTTGTGTGCGTCTAAAGCGCACCGTGGGTTCAAATCCCACCGTCACCGCCACCACAAAGGCCCCGAATCCCCTGAAATCAGAGGGTGTCGGGGCCTTTGTCATTTCCTCGAGGGGTTAGTCATGGACCGTCGCCATCGGGTCCGCTACTGTCGGCTCAACGCGAAGGAGCCCCATGACCCGTCTAGCGCTGTGGCGTATCGGGGCGGTCACGACCGTTGTGCTGCTCATGGCAGGGTGCGCGGCCGCCCAGCCGGCCTACGCGGAGCTCGCGGAACCGCAAACGGATGCGGACCTGCTCCCCGGCGTTGGTGACGGCAGCGTTATCCCAGAGTCGGTACGTTTCGTCGGTGAGTATGAGGGGCGGTCTTACTTCCTCGCCGAGTCGACTCCGACATTATTCCGCGACGGGGTCTGCGTGCTCGTTCAGGCACCCGACGTCGAGGGATTCAGTTGCGGAGAAAACGAGGTCATCATTGACTACCCATTGGGGCTGGCCCGCTACGACCGCACGCCCATGCCCGATTCGGCACTTCAGGATGACTGGGTTCGTATCTCGCCCAACGTGGTTTTGCAGCCCGCTCCCTAGCTGGTGCTCACGCTGGCGCCTGCGGCGACGTCTGGCAAACCACACAGCGAAGACCAGTCGGCTGGAACTCACGGAGACAACAGCCCCGCTGCAGTATCCGTCCGTAAAATGGTCGGGTGACTGATACCGCGCCCATCCTTGGCCTCCTGCTTGATGTTGACGGACCGATTGCGAGCCCGGTGAGCCGCAGCATCGCCATTCCGAGCATCGCTGGTGATCTGGTGGAGTTGGCCAATGCCGGTGTCCCCATCGCGTTCAACACCGGCCGCTCGGATGCGTTCATCAGAGAGCAGGTCGTACCTCAACTCCTCGCCCGCGGCCTCGATGCAACAGCCAGGGTGTGGGCGGTGTGCGAGAAGGGCGCGGTGACAACGCGCATCTCCCCGGAGGGAATGGGCGAGATCACCGTCGACACCACGCTCGCGATGCCCGATTCGTACAGCGCTGCTATCCGGGACCTCGTCGAGTCACGGTACTCGGAGGTGGTGTACTTCGACGAGACCAAACGCGCCATGGTGTCCGTCGAGCAGCTGACGTCCATATCGGCGGAAGAATATGCCGCGGTTCGCGAGAGTTTTGACGCGGATGCCGCTCACGTCTTCGAGCGCCTCGACCTGGGATACGAGTGGAACACGGAACGGCACCCTGACGCAGATGGTGCGGTTCCCTATCGCATCGACCCGACGATCATCTCGACCGATATCGAGTCAGTGCGCCTCGGCAAGGACCTTGGGGCGCAGAAGTTCCTGGATCTGCTCACCGAGGATGGGGGCGCGGTGCCGCGGGCGTGGCGGACACTCGGCGATTCTCGAACCGATTACGCCATGGCCGACTGGTTGCATGCGCACGGATTCGACGTCGCACACGTTGACGTCCGGCCGGCGGATGGGGTTCCGGACACTCCGTACCCGGTCCGGCACCACCCGACGCTCATTCACGATGAGGCGGGCGCGGTGTATCTCGGTCGCTGGGTCGGGATGCTCCGGGGCGACGAGGACGACGACGCGAAGATTGCCTAGATTGCGGCGCTTTGCCCTCGATGCGCGAACGCGTCAGGAGGCGACACGCCCGGCGTGCACGTGCAATTTGCCGGAGTGACGAAAGCCAACGTAGAGTAACTACTCGTCACCCCAAAGGTGCGGCTGAGCTTAGCTCGCCGGCCTCATGCGGGACCACCTCCCACTCTCAGAATTCTCCGAATTTCGGATGCTATTTTGATAGTGGGATTCCTGGCTCCTCTCTCGAGCTTTTGGCCTTCCGAATCACTTCGGATGCTGTCAGAACTGCGGAGAAAGGGTGCTAGGGTAGAGAAGTTGCCCTGCGGAGCAGCCCGGAAGGGTGAAAAGCGGGAGCATCCGATCCTTGAGAACTCAACAGCGTGCACAATGTCAAATGCCAAATACCCGTTGACTCGACCT